>NZ_JBFABG010000021.1:0-38103 GCF_040640215.1 Actinosynnema sp. NPDC023587
GACATCGACAAGGAGATGCGCAACGACCTGCACAGCGTCCCGCTGTTCCAGCTCACCGACTTCGCGGCCAGCACGGCCGACATCTCCCCGATCTCGTACATCGGTGTCGGTGGTGGCGTGACCTGGAACCTGTACGCCTGGCAGATCAAGAAGTAAGTCGAGCTGCCACCAGCTCGCGACGCCAAACTGATTGATCCGACCGGGGGGCCGGTGCCACAAGCACCGGCCCCCCGGACGGTGTCCGCGTCGGGTAGGCTGGCCCGCTTGACGGCGGGGGTGCCTAGGGGAGACTAGAGACTTGTCATGTTCCGTTACATAATCCGGCGGTTGTTGATCTCGATTCCGCTGTTGATCGTCGCTTCATTCCTGTGCTTCGGACTCGTCAACGCCATGGGCGACCCCCTGGGCGAGTGGAAGCTCCAGAAGCCGCGGACCGCGGCCGAGATCTCCGCCGCCTACGATCGGACCGGCTACAACAAGCCGTTCTTCGAGCGCTACGTCAACTGGGCGGGCGACTTCGTGACCGGCGACTGGGGCGAGTCGGTCGTGCCCGGCAACGCGGGCAAGCCGGTCAAGGAAGAGCTGATCACGGCCTTCGGCATCACCCTCCGGCTGATCTTGATCGCCGAGATCGTCGCGTTGGTGCTGGGTATGGCCGTCGGTGTCATCGGCGCGGTCAGACAGTATTCGATATTCGACTACACAGCGACCGGCATAGCCTTCGCGATGTTCTCCATGCCGTTGTTCTGCGTGGCGCTCATCATCAAGGCGGGTGGTATCAAGTTCAACGACTGGTTGGAGAACATCGGCGCGGGCCGGTGGCTCACCATGGCGGGTCCACCCGGCGACGGGTTCAAGGGCAACATCGGTGAGCAGATCTACCAGTACACCGGCGCGTTCATCCTCCCGACGATCTGCCTGGTCGCCATCCAGTTCGCGTTGTACAGCCGTTTCCAGCGAGCCTCGATGCTGGACACCCTGAACGCCGACTACGTGCGCACCGCACAGGCGAAGGGCGTCTCCGAGAGCCGCGCCATCTTCCGCCACGCCTTCCGCAACGCGCTGATCCCGATCGTCACGGTGTCCTCGCTCAACATCGGTGCCCAGTTCGGCGGCGCGGTGATCACCGAAACGGTCTTCGGCTGGTCGGGAATGGGCAAGTTCCTGATCGAGGCCATCACGAAGATCGAGCCCTACCAGGTGCTCGGATTCATGATGGTGACCGCCGTGTTCATCATCGTGTTCAACCTGATCGCGGACATCATGTACGCGGTCCTGGACCCGAGGATCCGCCTTGACTGAGATCGGTTCCCCCGTGGCGCAGGCACCCGCGCCCACCTCGGGCGAGGCGAGCCAGTTCGACAACACGGCCGCCCGCAAGCAGTCCACGGTCATCCTGCGCCGGTTCCTGCGGCACAAGGCCGCGGTGTTCGGGCTGGTGCTGTTCGTCATCCTGGCGCTGTTCGCGTTCCTCGGCAGCGCGATCTGGAAGTACTCCTACACCGACCTGAGCTTCCGCCGGTACCTGCCGCCCAGCCTCGACCACCCGTTCGGCACCGACCGGCTCGGTGGCGACATGGTCGCCCAGCTCATCCGCGGCACCCAGTTCTCCTTGCAGATCGCCCTCGTGGTCGCCGTGCTGTCGACCGTGATCGGCGTCGTGCTCGGCGCGCTGTCCGGCTACCTCAAGGGCTGGGTCGACGCGGTCATCAGCCGGTTCATCGACCTGCTGCTGGTCATCCCCAGCCTGGTCATCGCGGCCGTGCTGGTCCGCAACAGCTTCGTGGTCTCCGTGGCCGGCAACGGCGGCTCGTCCAACTGGATGATCGTCGCCCTCTACCTGGGCCTCATCGGGTGGCTGTCGATCGCCCGCGTCATCCGCGGCATGGTGCTCTCGCTGCGCGAGAAGGAGTTCGTGGAGGCCGCCCGCGCACTGGGCGCGTCCACGTTCCGGATCGTCTTCCGGCACATCCTGCCCAACACGGTCGACGTGATCATCGTCAACGCGACGCTGGCCATCGCCCAGGCGGTGCTGCTGGAGGCCGCGCTGTCGTTCATCGGCCTCGGCGTCCAGTCGCCGGACACCTCGCTCGGCCTGATGATCAGCCAGAACAAGAACGAGCTGACGTTGCACCCGTGGCTGTTCCTCGCCACGTTCGTGTTCATCGTGCTGATCTCGCTGTCGGTCAACTTCATCGGCGACGGTCTGCGGGACGCCTTCGACCCGCGCCAGAAGAGGGTGAAGGCATGAGTGGGGTTGATGTCATGAACGAGCCCGAGTCCGCCACCGAGCGCGGCGGCGGCGACAAGCTCATCAAGGTCGAGGGCCTGTCGGTGGACTTCCCCACCGACGACGGCGTGGTGCACGCGGTGCGCGACGTGTCGTTCTCCCTCGGCGCGGGCGAGGTGCTGGGCATCGTCGGCGAGTCCGGCTCCGGCAAGTCCGTGTCGTCGATGGCGATCATGGGCCTGCTGCCCAAGACCGCGCAGATCGGCGGCTCGATCCGGTTCAAGGGCCGCGAGCTGGTCGGCCTGAGCTACAAGCAGATGCAGCCGGTGCGCGGCAACGGCATCTCGATGATCTTCCAGGACCCGATGACGTCGCTGAACCCCGTGTACACGGTGGGGTGGCAGCTCGCCGAGGCCTACCTGGCGCACCACAACGTGTCGAAGAAGGCCGCGTTCGCCAAGGCGGTCGAATCGCTCGAACTGGTCGGCATCCCGCAGCCGGACCGCCGTGCGGCGCAGTACCCGCACGAGTTCTCCGGCGGCATGCGGCAGCGCGCGATGATCGCCATGGCGATCATCAACGACCCGGACGTGATCATCGCGGACGAGCCGACCACGGCGCTGGACGTGACCGTGCAGGCGCAGATCCTGGACACGCTGCTGCGCATCCGGGACGAGACGAGCGCGGGCATCATGATCATCACCCACGACCTCGGCGTCGTGGCGGGCATGGTCGACCGCGTCCAGGTCATGTACGGCGGCACGGTCGTCGAGCAGGGCGGCGTGGACGAGGTCTTCGAAGCCCAGCGGATGCCCTACACCGTCGGCCTGCTCGGGTCGATCCCGAACCCGCAACTGCTCGGCAAGCGGCTCACCCCGATCAAGGGCGCGCCGCCCTCGCTGATGAACCTGCCGAAGGGGTGCTCGTTCTCGCCCCGGTGCCCGCTCGCGGTGGACGAGTGCCGCGAGTCCGAGCCGCTGCTGTTGGAGACCGACCGGCGCGGGCACTTCGCGCGCTGCCACCGGTCCGCGCACCTCGCCACCATCGAGTACCCGCAGCGGCTGTTCGCGACCGAGGAGATCGGCGTGGTGGAGAACCCCGCGTCGCTCACCATGGCCAACCCGGACATCCCCGTCGCCGAGGACCTCGGCGTCGTGGAGGCGCGGTTGCACGAAGGGGAGAACCGGACCTCATGACCACCACGGAAACGAACCCGCGGGCCGGCGGTGCACCGGCCGGGGACGGCGGCGTGCCGCTGCTGGCGGTCAAGGACCTGGTCAAGTCCTTCCCGGTGCGCGGCGGCGGCATCATCCCGCGCACGGTGGGCCAGGTGCAGGCGGTGTCCGGCCTGTCGTTCGAGCTGCGGGCCGGCGAGACGCTCGGCCTGGTCGGCGAGTCCGGTTGCGGCAAGTCCACGACCGGTCGCGCGATCCTCCAGCTCCACAAGCCGACCTCCGGCTCGGTCAAGTTCGAGGGCCAGGAGCTGACCAAGCTCGGCGGTCGGAGCCTGCGCAACGTGCGCCGGGACATGCAGATCGTGTTCCAGGACCCGTACGCGTCGCTCAACCCGCGCTGGCAGATCAACGAGCTGATCTCCGAGCCGTTCAAGATCCACGGCACGGAGCGCGGCCAGAACGTCCAGCACCGGGTGAACGAGCTGATGGAGCTCGTGGGCCTCAACCCCGAGCACCGCAACCGGTACGCGCACGAGTTCTCCGGCGGCCAGCGGCAGCGCATCGGCATCGCCCGCGCGCTGGCGCTGAACCCGAAGCTCATCGTGCTCGACGAGCCGGTGTCCGCGCTGGACGTGTCCGTGCAGGCCGGCGTGGTCAACCTGCTCGAAGAGCTCCAGGAGCGGCTGGGCCTGGCCTACCTGTTCGTGGCGCACGACCTGTCCGTGGTCCGGCACATCTCCGACCGGGTGGCCGTGATGTACCTCGGCAAGATCATCGAACTCGGTGAGCGCGAGGACATCTACGCCCGGCCGATGCACCCGTACACGCAGGCCCTGCTGTCCGCGGTGCCGGTGCCGGACCCCAAGCTGGAGCGCCGCCGCCAGCGGATCGTGCTCACCGGTGACGTGCCGTCGCCGGTGAACCCGCCCTCGGGCTGCCGCTTCCGCACCCGCTGCTGGAAGGCGCAGGACATCTGCGCCGTCGAGGAGCCGAAGCTGGAGGCGCGGGGCGACGGCCTGGGCACGCTGTCCGCGTGCCACTTCGCCGAGGTCCGCTCCGTGGTGGGCTGATCCACCGTGGCCGTCGTCGGGGTCACCGCCTTTGGCGGTGGCCCCGATGTCGTTGTCGGACCAGGTCTCTACGCTGATCCGGTGACGCTGACTGCTCCACCACGGCTGCTGCTGGTACACGCACACCCCGACGACGAGAGCCTGTGGACCGGCGGCACCATCGCCCGGTACGCGGCGAGCGGCGTGCACGTCACCGTGGTCACCTGCACCCTCGGCGAGGAGGGCGAGATCATCCCGCCCGCACTGGGCGAACTGGCCGCCGGCGCGGCGGACCAGTTGGGCGGCTACCGGGTCGCCGAGCTCAGGTCCGCGTGCGCCGCCCTGGGCGTGACCGACCACCGGTTCCTCGGCGGCATCGGCCGCTGGCGGGACTCCGGCATGGCCGGCGTACCCGCGAACGACCACCCCCGCGCCTTCACCCGGGGTTCGCTCGACGAGCAGGCCGCCGCGCTGTCGGCCATCATCGCGTCGGTGAAGCCGCAGGTCGTCGTCACCTACGACGCGTTCGGGGGGTACGGCCACCCGGACCACGTCCGGGCGCACGAGATCACCACGGCGGCGGCCGGCGACGTGGACCGGGTCTTCCACGCCGTGACGTCGCGGTCGGCGACGGAGGCGGGCGCGGCGGAGCTGGCGACGTGGGACGACCTGCCCTGGCGGCTGCCCGAGCCCGGTGAGCTGCCGGTCACCGACGACGACGAGATCACCACCGTGGTCGACGTGTCCGAGCACCTGGTCGCGAAGCTGCGGGCGCTGCGGGCGCACTCGACGCAGGTCGGCGTGTGGCAGGACGGCGCGCGGGCCGCCTACGCCCTGTCCAACGGCATCGCGCAACCCGTCGTGCGGGCCGAGTACTACGTGCTCGCGCGGGGCTCGGCGGACGGGGCCCGGACCGACCTGTTCGGAGGGCTCGATTGAGGGAGCGGTTGGCGATCGGGGTGCTGATGGTCGAGGCGTTCGTGCTGGCGGTGGTGGAGCTGTTCTTCCTGCCGCTGCGCTTCGACGGCACGGTGCTGCCCCGGGTCTCCGACTACCAGTTCCCGGTCACGGTGCTGCTGGCGATCGTGACGACGCCGCTGCTGGTGGTCCTGGCGTCCCGGTACGCGGACCGGGCGCTGTCCGCCGCCGCGCCGTTGCTGGTCTGGTTCGGGACACTGCTGCTCTTCGGCTTGTTCGGTCCGGGTGGGGACGTGGTGCTGGTGAACGATTGGCGGACGTTGGTGCTGTTCGCGAGCGGCGCGCTGCCGGGGGCGGTGGCGCTCGGGGCGTTCCTGGGGAGGCGGACCCGTGCCGGCGATCACTGATCGGGACGTGGTGCGGGCGCTGCGCCCGTTCGTGCGGGCGACCGGACCGCTGTTGGACGCGTTGCGGGAAGCCAACCTGCTCGGGCTGCGGGACCGGTCGGCGGAAGTCGGCGTGGACCGGCAGGTGGTCGAGCGGCTGTGGGACCAGGTGGCGAAGGTGAAGGTGCCGGGCACGGCGGCGTGGGCCGGGATGACCGTCGAACAGCGCGACTCGTGGTGGCTGAACCGGGTGGGGCGGCTGCTGTCGCTGCTCGCGGCGCTGCCCGGGGTGGGCGGGGCGCTGGCCGACCGGCTGCCGATCCAGTCGACGCTGGGTACCGCCGGCCAGGGGCTGCTGCTGTCGGCGATGGCGGGGGAGCACGGCTTCACCTCCACCGAGGACCGGGTGCGGCTGCTGGCCCGGGTGCTGTTCCAGCGCGACGTGGACGGGCGGCCGGTAGGAGCGCGCACGGACAAGACGCGCACGGACAAGTCGCACGCGGAGGAGATGCACGCGGAGGACCGGGCTACGGAGGAGCTGACCTCGGAGTTGGGGCAGCGGTCCACGTTCCGGGCCATCGGGCGGACGGTGTGGAAGCTCGCCAGGGTGCTGTGGAGCCTGGAGGGCGAGCTGGACAAGCGGCCCCAGGGGCGGTTCTACCACCAGGCCCTGGGGATGTTGCCGCTGGTCGGGGTGGTGGGGGACTACCTGGGGGAACGGTCGGCGCTGCGGCGGGTGCGGTCGGCGGCGTACGAGTGGTTCGCGGCCCAACCCCCGCCCGGCGCGGCTGATGCCCTGGCCGAGGCTGGTGGACCGGCTTCGGCCGACGCCCGGACCAGCGCCGACCCGCAGACCGGCACCGACCCGCAGACCAGCGCCGACTCGCGGCCTGACCCCGGCACACGGCCCGACCCGGAGCCGCCGGTCTAGTCGGCGCGGCTGGTGCCCTCGGGGGGATCGCCCCTCACGGAATCCAGTACCGGTAGCGGTGGTGTTCGGTGCAGCCCAGGGACGCGTACAGCGTGAGCGCCGCCGTGTTGTGCTCGGCGACCTGGAGCGCGCAGCGCGTCGCCCCGTTCGCCACGCCCCACGACGCCAGCCCGCCCATCAGCGCACGCGCCACCCCTCCCCGACGCACCTCCGGCCGCACGACCAGCCGTGCGATGTGCAGCAGATCGCCCACCACCGCACCGCGCACCGCCGCCACGACCCGCCCGCCGCGCACCACCGACCCGAACCCGACGATGAACCCGCTACCCAGTACATGCCGCTGGGCGGGTGTCGGGTTGTCCTGGGCCGTGAGTTCCCACCATGCGGACGTCGGCACCGCTGAAACGCCCACCCCGTCGCCCTTCGGGGAGGCGAAGGATTCCGGTCTGCCGGTCAGGACCAGCGACTCGGCACCGCCCGGGTGGGCCGCGTCGACCCGCCACCCGGCGGCCGACACCGCCTCCTCCGAACGCGAGCCGACGACCACGTGGGCGGTCGGCGCGATGGCGTTCCGGGCCGCGAAAGCGCGGACCAGCCGCAACGCCCAGGGCACCGGACAACCCGGGGAACCGGTGGTCAGCGCGCTGTTCGCGCGCCCGGTGAAGCCGCCGGCGGCGCGCAACCGCCACTCGCCGAGCGGCACGTCCCGCAGGGCCGGCCAGGCGTCGGCGCAGCGCTGCTCCACCTCGACGACCCGATCCACCCGCGCATCGTCCTCCGCGCTGCCGGAGGGTGTCCTGTGAGGTGGAGCACGGTGCGGATAAGGCAAGCCTGACCGGTGGACAATCGGACTCGCCGCGTACTCTCCGGCTTGCGCGGTGTGGACCAGAACAAGAGCAGGAGAGCAGCAGTGACCTATGTGATCGCCCAGCCGTGCGTGGACGTGCTCGACAAGGCCTGCATCGAAGAGTGCCCCGTCGACTGCATCTACGAAGGCGACCGGATGCTCTACATCCACCCGGATGAGTGCGTCGACTGCGGTGCTTGTGAGCCGGTGTGCCCTGTCGAAGCCATCTACTACGAGGACGACGTCCCGGACGAGTGGAAGGAGTACACGAAGGCGAATGTGGACTTCTTCAACGAGCTCGGCTCCCCCGGTGGCGCGTCCAAGGTGGGCAAGGTCAGCGCGGACCCGGACTTCGTGAAGGCTCTCCCGCCGCAGGCGTCGCACGAGTGACGCAGCGGCTCCCGGACTTCCCCTGGGACCTCCTGGCCGACCACGCCGCCAAGGCGCGCACGCACCCCGGTGGCGTGGTCGACCTGTCCGTCGGCACGCCGGTCGACCCGGTGCCGGAGGTCGTCCAGGCCGCCCTGTCCTCGGTCGCGGCCGAACCGGGCTACCCGACCACGCACGGCACGCCGGACCTCCGCGAGGCCGTGGTGGCGGCGCTGGCCCGCCGGCACGGCGTGACCGGGCTCGACCCCCGGGCCGTGCTGCCGACCATCGGTTCGAAGGAGTTCGTCGCCTGGCTGCCCACCCTGCTCGGACTCGGTCCGGGTGACGTGGTGGCCATCCCGGCGCTGGCCTACCCGACCTACGAGGTCGGCGCACGGCTGGCCGGCGCGACCGTGGTGCGCCTCGCGGACGGGGAACCGCCGCCGGCCGGCACGAAGCTGCTGTGGTTGAACTCACCGTCGAACCCGACCGGGCGGGTGCAGTCGCCCGCCGCGTTGGCGCAGGCCGTGGCGGACGCCCGCGCGGTCGGCGCGGTGGTCGCGTCGGACGAGTGCTACCTGGCCCTGCCGTGGGACTCGGCACCGGTCTCGGTGCTGCGCGAGTCCGTGCACGGCGGGTCGCTCGACGGGCTGCTGGCGGTCCACTCGCTGTCCAAGTCGTCCAGCCTCGCCGGCTACCGGGCCGGGTTCGTCACCGGCGACCCGAGCCTGGTGGCGACGCTGCTGGAGGTGCGCAAGCACGCCGGGATGATCGTGCCCCGGCCCGTGCAGGCGGCGATCACGGTGGCGTTGGGTGACGACGCGCACGTGGCGGCGCAGCGGGCCCGGTACGGGCGTCGGCGGGAACTGCTGCTGCCGGCGTTGCGGGCGGCCGGGTTCGCGGTGGACCACTCGGAGGCCGGCCTGTACCTGTGGTCCACGCGGGACGAGGACGCCTGGGACACCGTGGGCTGGCTCGCCGAGCGCGGCATCCTGGCGGCTCCGGGCACGTTCTACGGGCCTGCCGGTGATCGGCACGTCCGGGTCGCGCTGACGGCGTCGGACGAACGGGTCGCGGCTGCGGTCGAGCGGCTGGCCTGAGGCGTTCGCGCGTCGGCGGGTACGTGCGGCCGGTGCCGCAAAGCGACGCTCCCCGTACGGCCTGCGAGCAGGCCATACGGGGATGACACGCGCTAGTCGTTCGAGTGCAGGGCCGCGTTGAGCTCCACGCCGGTGCCCTTGCGGGGCTTGACCTTGATCACACCGGTGGTCGAGTCGCGGATGAACAGCAGGTTCGGCACGCCCGACAGGGACGCCGCCTTCACCACCGTGCCGTCCTCGGCGGTGATCTTGGTGCCCGCCGTGATGTAGAGGCCCGCCTCCACCACGGTGTCGTCGCCCAGCGAGATGCCCACGCCGCCGTTCGCGCCGATCAGGCAGCGCTCACCGATGGAAATGACCTGCTTGCCGCCGCCGGACAGGGTGCCCATCACGGACGCGCCGCCGCCGATGTCCGAGCCGTCGCCCACGAGCACGCCCGCCGAGATGCGGCCCTCGACCATGGACGCGCCGAGCGTGCCCGCGTTGAAGTTCACGAAACCCTCGTGCATGACCGTCGTGCCGGACGCCAGGTGCGCGCCCAGGCGCACGCGGTCGGCGTCGGCGATGCGGACGCCCGACGGCACCACGTAGTCCACCATGCGCGGGAACTTGTCCACGCCGTAGACGGTCACCGCGCCCCGTGCGCGCAGCTTGAGGCGGGTCTCCTCGAAGCGGTCCACGGCGCACGGGCCGAAGTTGGTCCACACGACGTTGTTCAGCAGGCCGAACAGCCCGTCGAGGTTCTGGCCGTGCGGGCGGACCAGCCGCGTCGACAGCAGGTGCAGGCGCAGGAAGACGTCGTAGGTGTCCGCGGGCGCGTCGGTCAGCTCGGCGATGCCCACCCGGACGCCGATCACCTCGACGTCGCGGTCGTCGTCGGTGCCGAGCTGCTTGGCGGCGGCTTCGCCCAGTGCGGCGGCGACCTCGGTGGCGGACAGGCGGACCGTGCCCGGGTCCGCCGCGCCCAGCTCCGGTGACGGGAACCAGGTGTCCAGCACGACGCCGGTGGAGGTGACGGTGGCGAGGCCGACGCCGTACGCGCCGGTGGGGTTTGCGGTGCTCACGGGAGGGAACGGTAACGTGCCGCGCGTGGCCGACACCTTGCACCTCGCTGCCGATCCCGTCGAGCTGACCGCCGCGCTGGTGGACGTGCCCAGCGTCTCCGGCGAGGAAGCCGAGCTCGCCGCGCTGGTGGAGCGCTCGTTGCGCGAGCAGACCGCCCTGGAGGTGGTCCGGTCGGGGAACTCGGTGCTGGCGCGCACCAACCTCGGTCTGGCCAAGCGGGTGATCCTGGCCGGGCACCTGGACACCGTGCCGGTGAACGACAACCTGCCCTCCCGCCTGGCGGACGGTGTCCTGCACGGGCTCGGCACGTGCGACATGAAGGGCGGCGACGCGGTGATGCTCAACCTCGCCGCGACCGTCGCGCGGCCCCGGCACGACCTGACCTTCGTGTTCTACGACTGCGAGGAGGTCGAGGCCTCCCGCAACGGGCTGGAGCGGATCGAGCGGGAGTTGCGCTCCTGGCTGGACGCCGACCTGGCGATCGTGTGCGAGCCGTCCAACGCCGCCGTCGAGGCGGGCTGCCAGGGCACCATGCGGGTCGAGCTGCGGGCCTCGGGCGTGCGGGCGCACACCGCGCGCGGCTGGATGGGGGTCAACGCGATCCACGCCGTGGGGGAGGCGCTGCGGCGGCTGGAGGCGTACTCGCCGCGGACCGTGGACATCGACGGCTGCGTGTACCGGGAGGGCTTGCAGGCGGTGAAGATCGCGGGCGGGGTCGCCGGGAACGTGGTGCCGGACTCGTGCGTGCTCTCGGTCAACCACCGGTTCGCGCCGGACCGCACGCCCGAGCAGGCCGAGCAGCACCTCCGCGAGGTGTTCTCCGGTTTCGAGCTGACCGTCACGGACCGCGCCCCGGGCGCGCTGCCGGGCCTGGGCGCGGAGGCCGCGCAGGAGCTGGTGCGGGCCGCCGGCGGCACGCCGGTGGCCAAGCTCGGCTGGACCGACGTGGCCCGGTTCGCGGCGCTCGGGATGCCGGCGGTGAACTTCGGTCCGGGCGATCCGACGCTGGCCCACACCCGGCAGGAGAACGTCCCGGTGAACCAGATCCGACAGTGCCGGGAAGTGTTGCACCGCTTCCTCAACGAGGACTGACACCGGGGATAGACTCGCGCCAATGAGTGACCAGAACGGCGTCGACGAGCACCCCAGGGAGAAGCAGCGCGGACCGGTCGTCCTGCGCCGCGAGCGCCGTGCGGAGCTGACCACCACCGACCAGCGGCTGCTCGACTCGCGCGGCCCGACGGACTGGGTGCACACCGACCCGTGGCGGGTGCTGCGGATCCAGGCCGAGTTCGTGGAGGGCTTCGGCGCGCTGGCCGAGGTGCCCAGCGCGGTGACCGTGTTCGGCTCCGCCCGCACCGGCCGCGACCACCCCGAGTACGAGACGGGGCGCAAGCTCGGCGGCGCGCTGGCCGAGGCCGGGTTCGCGGTGATCACCGGCGGCGGTCCGGGCGCGATGGAGGCGGTCAACCGGGGGTGTTCCGAGGCGGGCGGGTACTCCGTCGGGCTGGGCATCGAGCTGCCGTTCGAGCAGGGCCTCAACCCCTGGGTCGACCTCGGCGTGAACTTCCGCTACTTCTTCGTCCGCAAGACCATGTTCATCAAGTACTCGCAGGCGTTCATCTGCCTGCCGGGCGGGTTCGGCACCCTCGACGAGCTGTTCGAGGCGCTGACCCTGGTGCAGACCAAGAAGGTCACCAAGTTCCCGGTGGTGCTGTTCGGCAAGGACTACTGGCAGGGCCTGTACGACTGGGTGAGGGACTCGGTGATGACCGGCGGCAAGGTCGGCGACAAGGACCTGTCGCTGCTGCACCTGACCGACGACATCGACGACGCCGTGCGGGTGGTCCAGGAGGCGCACCAGGCGTGGGGGAGCGCGCATTGACCGCTGTCGCGGTCTACCGCGGCTCACGGCGCGGGGTGCCGGAGTCCTACCGGGCGTCGGCGGCCGAGGTGGGCGCGGTCGCCGAGGCGGCGGACGACCTGCTGCGGGTGGACACCATGCGCGACCGCAAGGCGCTGATGGAGGCGCACGGGGACGCGTTTCCGGCGCTCCCGGGCGGGATCGGCACCGCCGAAGAGCTGTTCGAGGTGTGGACGGCGCGGGTGGTGACCGGCGACGTGCGGGCGGCGCTGGACGCGTGCGCTAGCTGATCCGGGCGGTGCCCAGGCCGCGTGCGGTGGCGACGCGGTCCGCCTCGGCCCGGAGGCGGTCGAGGTCCAGCGGCGCGAACGGTGCCAACGCCACGTCGAGCCGCCGGCCGGCCGTCCTGGCCCGCCAGGTCCCGGCGATCTCGCCGTCGACCAGGATCGCGCCGGGTCGGCCGAGGACCTTCCACACGTCCTTCCGCCGCGCCGCGTCGGGCACCAGCAGCTCGCGGTCGCGGGCGTTGAGGTACGGGTCCAGCGGCGGCAGCAGCCGGACCAGGTCGGGTTCCGCCGCGTTCTCGAACGCGGCCACCCGGTCCGCCGGCAGCCACGCCCCGGGCTCGACCGCCACCAGGTCCTCCGGCCACCGCGCCTCGACCTCGCCGACCGGCGCGCCGAAGTAGCCCGCGACCTCGCGGGGGCCGGCCGGGCCGTGCAGGCGCAGGTAGTCGCGGGCCAGGTCGGCGAAGCCGGCGTTGCGCCGGGGGACCCGGCTCTCGCCGGTGGGCACGAACGTGACCGTGCGGGCGGTCGGGTCGAACCGCAGGCCGGCGGGCAGCACGGCGAGGCGGAAGACCGGGTCGAGCACGTGCGTGGCCGCGCAGCCCCGGCACCACGCGGTCAGCTCGACCGGCACCAGCGGGGTGAGCTCGGCGGACGCCTCGCCCTTGGTCATCGGCCGGTCCACGACGGCCTTGAGGGCTTCGACGACCTGCCGCAGCGCGGCGAGCCCGGCGGTCACCGGCGGGCGGTTCATCCGGGTGACGGCGTCGGCGTCGGTCAACGGCCACAGCGCGTCCGCGAGCGCGGGCAGCGCGCCCGGCCGGTGCCAGTGCGGCGCACCCCGCACCGACCAGGTCAGCACGAAGTCCGACAGGTCGGCGGGGGTGTCCAGGCGGGCGGCGAGCGCGGTCCGGGCGGACCGCTCCGAGTCCTGCACGCCCAGGTCGAAGACCCGCAGCGCGGCGGGCCCGGCGGCGGTCCGGTCGAGCTGGTGGGCCGCCACCCGGTAGGCGAGCACCCGGTCGCGGTCAGCCAAGGTCGTACTCCAGGGTGATCAGCTCGTGCCGCACCTCCACCGTGCCGGTGAGCCCGGTGAGCTCGCCGGTGCCCGAGCCGGGGACGATCACGCCGTAGAAGGCCTGGCCGGCGGGTGAGACGGTCGCGGCGTGCTGGAACACGAACGTGCCCGCCCGGCCGTCGAGCACGCCCTGGAACTTCTCGACGGCCACGTAACCGGCCGAGCCCTCGACCGGCTGGCAGGTGGTCAGCTCGGCGGTGCTCGTGCCGTCGAGAGCGCCCGTGTAGGTCTTGTCGACCTGGACGCGGCCGAGCCGGGGCTCGGTCTCGTCCACGACGGTCTCGTCCCAGCGGGTGATGGTGAACTTCGATTCCATGCCGTGGAGCCTGGCACGGATACCTGCCGGCTGCTGTCAGCTTTGCCGGCGGGCAGGGCCGCGCTGCGACGCGGTCCACCCCGGCGGAGGACGTGGCACGATGGCCGCCATGCGGTTCGGCGAGCGCGACGTGCCCCCAGATCGCGCTCTGGTGATGGCGATCGTCAACCGGACGCGGGATTCCTTCTACGACCAGGGGGCCACCTTCAGCGACGAGGCCGCCATGGCGGCCGTCGACCGGGTGGTGGCCGAGGGCGCGGACATCGTCGACGTCGGCGGGGTGAAGGCCGGGTCCCGGGGTGAGGTGGTGGACGCCGTCGAGGAGGCCCGCCGGGTGGTGCCGTTCGTGGCCGCCGTGCGCGAGCGCCACCCGTCCCTGGTGATCAGCGTCGACACCTGGCGGCACGAGGTGGGGCGCGCGGTGTGCGAGGTCGGCGCGGACCTGATCAACGACACCTGGGCGGGTGCGGACCCCCGGTTGGCCGAGGTCGCGGCCGAGTTCGGGGTGGGCATCGTGTGCTCGCACACCGGCGGGCTGCCGCCGCGCACCGACCCGCACCGGGTCCGGTACGAGGACGTCGTGGCGGCGGTGGCCGCCGAACTGGTGGCACGGGCGGAGCGGATGGTCGCGCTGGGCGTGCCGCGCGCCGGCGTGCTGATCGACCCGACCCACGACTTCGGCAAGAACACCTGGCACGGCCTGGAGCTGCTGCGCCGGCTGGGCGAGCTGGTCGAGACCGGGTGGCCGGTGCTGATGGCCCTGTCCAACAAGGACTTCATCGGTGAGACGCTCGGCGCGGACCTCACCGACCGGGTCGACGGGACGCTGGCCGCGACGTCCGTGGCGGCCTGGCAGGGCGCGAAGGTGTTCCGGGCGCACGAGGTCCGGCGGACCCGTCAGGTGGTGGAGATGGTGGCCGGCATCGCGGGCACCCGCCCGCCGGCGAAGGTGCTGCGGGCGCTGGCCTGATCCGCCGCCGGCCGGCTGCCGCCGACCGGGCGGTGCTCGGCGGTCCACCGGTCGCGGTAGTAGCCGGGGGCCGCGACGAGTTCGGCGTGCGTGCCGCGCCGGGTGACCCGGCCGTCCTCGACGACGACGATGTCGTCGAAGTCCACCAGCGGTGCCAGGCGGTGCGTGACCAGCACGACCGCACCGCGCGCGGCGGCCAGCACGGACGCCAGGACCTCGTCGCCGTGCCGCGTCGACAGCCCTTCGACGGGTTCGTCCAGGAGCAGGATCTCCGGGTCGGCGAGCAGCGCGCGGGCCAGCAGCAGGCGCTGGCGCTGGCCGCCGGACAGCTCCGCGCCGTGCTCGCCGACGACGGTGTCCCAGTCGACGTCGAGGTCGGCGATCCGGGCGACCCGGTCCAGCTCCGGTTGCCCGGCTGCGGGGTTCGCGAACTGGACGTTCGCGCGCACGGTCCGGTGGAACACGTGCGCGTCGGCGAGCGCGCCCGAGGCCCGGCCGGGGCGGGCCGCCGCGAGGGCGCGCAGCAGGGTGCTCTTGCCCGCGCCGCTCGGCCCGACCACGCCCGTGCGCCGCGCGGTCACCTCGACCAGCGGTGGTCGCGGCGGTTCCGGCCGGGCGGCCAGGACCTCCCGGAGCCGGGTCAGCGACCCGCGCGCCTCGGCCCAGCGCTGCGCGGCGGTGGTCAGCGGGACGGCGACCTCCAGCGCGGCCACCGCGCCCAGCACGACGTACGCGGGTCCGCCGTGCGCGAGGAGGACCAGCGCCGTCCCGAACTGCACGGCCACGGCGAGCCCGGCCAGTGCCGCCGCGCCGGTCGAGCCCCGCCGCTCCCGGGCCGCCAACTCGTCCACCACGTCGCCGGCCTTGGCCAGTTCCCGTTCCGCCGCACCGAAGGCGGTCAGCTCGGCCGCCCCCTCGCGCAGCACCACCGCGCGGTCGGCCAGGTCCGCGCGCAGCGGGGCGAGCGCGCGGAGGTGGCGGTCCGCCACCAGGTAGGCGACCAGCGGCACCACCAGGCCGACCACGAGGAACCCGGCGGTCAACGGCCACGCGAACCCCGTCGCCACCACCACGACGACACCCACCAGCGCCGCCACGCAGGCTGGCAGCAGGCACCGCAACACCGCGTCCTGCACCGCGTCGACGTCGGAAACGAGCCTGGTCAGCGCGTCACCGCCGGCCAACGGGCGGCGCACCAGCGCGTCGTAGACCCGGCCGCGCAACTCGGCCACCGCCCGCAGCACCGCGCCGTGCCCGGCGAGCCGTTCCGCGTACCGCAGCCCGCCCCGGGCGAGGGCCAGCGTGCGCACGGCCACGATCGCCACCGTCAACGCCGACATCGGCGGCTGCTCGGCGGCCCGCATCACCAGCCACACCGCCGTGACCACCAGACCGATCCCGGCCAGTTCCGCCGCCACGCCGACGACCACCGCGAGCACCACCCGCCTCATCGGACCTCCACCACCCGGTCGACCTCGCCCAGCAGCACCGGCCGGTGCGCCACGATTACCGCCGCGCCGCCCCACGCCCGGGTCGCCCGCAGCACGGTTTCCTCGGTCCGGTTGTCCAGCCGCGAGGTCGGCTCGTCCAGCAGCAGCACCCGCGCCGAGTCCCGGACCAGGGCGCGGGCCACCGCGACGCGCTGGCGTTCGCCCGAGGACAGCTCGTGCCGGGCGTCCAGCAGGTCCGCGACACCCACGGCCCGCGCCGCCGCGCGCACGTCCGCGCCCGGCGCGCCCAGCGCGATGTTCTCGCCGACGGTCCCGAGGAACAGCGTCGGCCGCTGCGGCACCCACGCGAGCTGCCGCAGCCACTCGGCGCGGTCGAACTCGCGCAGGTCCACCCCGTCCACCAGGACCCGCCCGGCAGCCGGCTCGACCGCGCCCAGCAGCACGGCCAGCACGGTGCTCTTGCCGCCGCCGCTGGGCCCGACCAGCGCGATCCGCTCGCCGGGGTCGATCCGCAGGTCGAAGCCGGTCAGCGCGGGCGCGTCCCGCCCGGGGTAGCGGACCTCGACCCCCTCGCACACCACGGACGCCACCCGCAGGTCCGGCGGCCTGCGCCGGACCGCCCGCACACCGGGCGTGATCGCGGAGGTCTGCTCCAGGACCGCGAGCCCTTCGGCAGCGGCGTGGAACCGGGACCCGGCTGCCCGCAACGGCAAGTACGCCTCGGGCGCGAGCAGCAGCACCAGCAACGCCACGTGCAGCGTCACGCCGCCGTGCAGCAGCCGCAGGCCCACCGGCACCGCCACCAGCGCCACGGACAGCGTGGCGACGAGTTCGAGCACCAACGCCGACAGGAACGCGACCCGCAGCGCCCGCATCGTCTCGGACGCGTGCGCGTGCGACACCGCCCGCACGGTCCGCGCCTGCGCGGCGGCCCGCCCGAACAGGGTCAGGGTGCCCGAACCCCGCACGACGTCGAGGAAGTGCCCGCCCACCGCCGCCAGCGCCGCCCACTGCCGGCGAGTGCGGTCCCGGGTGTGCAGCCCGACCAGCGCCGCGAACACCGGCACCAGCGGCAGCGTCAGCGCGATGGTCACCGCCGCGCCCCAGTCCGCGAACGACAACCGCGCCAGCACCGCCACCGGGACGGTCACCGACACCACCAACTGCGGCAGGTAGCCCGCCAGGTAGGGCTCGACGGCGTCCAGGCCCTTGACCACGAGCGTGGTCACCTCGCCGGTCGACCCCGGCGCGTCCCGCAGCACGCGCTTGCGCAGCGCGGCCTTCACCGAGGCGGCTTCCCGTTGCGTGGCAGCACGTCCGACCCACACCACGACGGCCCGCACCGCGACCACGCCGATCAGCGCCCCCGCCCCGGCCCCGCCGCTCAGCACGGACGCGAGCAGTTCCGCCTGCGCCAGCACCAGGACGGCCGTGACCACCCCCAGCACCGAGAGCAGGACGACGTACCGCCGCTCAACGTGCCGCACGGGACATCCACCACGTCGCCCACTGGAACACCCCGACCAGCGGCAGCACCACCAACGCCACCCAGCTCAACGCCCGCAACGTCGGCGTGTGCGCCATCGTCGCGACGTCCACCACGGCCCGCGCCCCGAACACGGCCACCACCGGCACCACGCACAACCCTGCGGTGCAGAGGAAAGCCGGCCCGGACCGCGCCGAGCGCAGGGCCGTCCAGGCCCCGCCCACCAGGGCCAGCGCGACCGCCGCACCCACCCAGCCGTACGCCGGCACCCGCACCGATCCGCCGGACGCCACCGCCGCGACCACGAACCCGGCCGCCGGCCAGACCAACGCCCGTGCCGTCCGCACCGCCCGTTCCCGCAGCGGCCCGTGCAAGCGCCAAGCCAGGAACACCGCGCCGTGCAACAGGAACAGCACCGGGATGCCGAGCGCCCACAGCACCACCGGACCGCCCAGGACATCGCCCAGCAGCACGCCCCAGCCGACCGGGACGATCAGCGCGCCGCCGACGAGGGGCACGTCCCACCACGGGCTCACCCGCAACTGCACGGCCGAGGTGACCAGCACCAGGCCGACCAGGATCGTGACGAACGCCCCGTGGTGGCCGGACAGCAACTCCCCCTCCAGGCGCGGGAACGCGCCGAACAGCACGCCCACGGCGGCGACCAGCCACACCTCGTTGCCCAGGAAGAACGGCGTCATCGCGCGCAGCACCCGCGCCCGTTCGGCCTCGTCCCGGCCGACGAACCGGAACAGCAGCCCGACGCCGTAGTCGAAGCCCGCCAACGCGAAGTACCCCGCCGTCAGCAGCCCGAGCAGGACGATCCACAAGCCTTCCACGACGACTTCCCCTCCCCGTCCTCAGAGGGCCGGCACGAGCGGGGACACCGGGACGGGTTCGTCCACCGGCCCGCGTCGGACCAGCCGCGCGATCAGCACCCAGTCGGCGACCGCCAGCACGACGAACACGGCCGTGAACGCGACGAAGGAGAACAACATCGCGTCCCGGCTCACGGCCGACACGGCGTCCTCGGTCCGCAGCAGCCCGTAGACCAGCCACGGTTGCCGCCCCATCTCCCGGAACACCCACCCACCGACGGCCGCCACGAACGGCAGCGGGATGCCGATCACCATCAGGTAGAGCGGGAACCGCAGCCTCACGACCCAGTCGCGGAACAGCAGCGGCAGGGTCGCCCAGCTCACCAGCGTCAGCAGGAACCCGATCTGGACCATGAACCCGAGTCCGACCGCGCCCGCGCCCGCGTCGGCGACCTTGGTCGGCTGGAACCGCGCGAGCACCGGGAACTGGGCGAAGCCCAGGCCGGTCAGCGCGGGCGTGGCCAGCGCGGTGACCACCACACCCAGCCGCAGCGACCGCCGGAAGAAGTCGACCTCGGTGGTGCGCTTGACGAAGTGGTACGCGCTGACCCCGGTGACGAACACCCCGCCGACGGTCAGCGCGGCGAGCACGACGTGCCCGAACGCGGTCGTGAACAGCGGGTTGGCCACCAGCGCCGAGAAGTCCACCAGGCGCAGCACCCCGTCGCGCTCCTCGTGCCCGACGGGGTGCTGGAGGAACGCGTTCGCGACCATGATCCACAGCGCGGACGCGTACGCGGTGAGCGCGGTCAGCCAGATCAGCGCCAGGTGCACCCACCGGTTGAGCCGGTCCCAGCCGAAGATCCACAGGCCGAGGAAGGTGGATTCCAGGAAGAACGCCACCAGCGTCTCGATCGCCAGCGGCGCGCCGAACACGTCGCCCGCGTAGTGCGACAGGCCGGACCAGTTCAGCCCGAACTGGAACTCCACCACGATCCCGGTCGCGATGCCCAACGCGTAGTTGACCACGTAGATCCGACCCCAGAACCGCGTCATCCGCGCGTGCACCGGGTCGCCGGACAGCGCGGCCCGGGTCTGGGTCACCGCGACCAGCGTCACCAGTCCGAGCGTCAGCAGCACGAACAGGAAGTGGAACGACGTGGTGACGGCGAACTGGAGCCGGGCGAGACCGAGAGCGTCCATGGGTAGCCAAATTATGCGTAGCCGCGCTACCTGTGAATCGGGGATCTCCCCGATGTCACCCCGATCCCGCGACCCGTAGAGTGCCTACCTGTGAAGTCGGACGCGTTGCGCGGCCACCTCGACGGGCTGCTGCTGGCCACGCTGGACGGCGGGCAACTCCACGGCTACGCGATCATCGAGGCGCTGCAACTGCGCAGCGGCGGCGCGCTGGACCTGCCCACCGGCACCGTCTACCCGGCGCTGCGCCGGCTGGAGACCGCCGGGCTGGTGGCCAGTGAGTGGAGCACGGTCGGCGGGCGCAGGCGGCGCACCTACCGGCTGACCAAGGCGGGCCACCGGGCGCTCGCCGCCGAGCGCACCGCGTGGCGCGAGTTCACCACCGCGATCGAAGGCGTGCTGGGAGGTGGCCCGTGGCCCGCGCAGGCGTGATCGACGAGTACCTGACCAGCCTCGACCGCCGGTTGCGCGGCCCGGAGCAGGTGAAGGACGACCTGCTCGCCGAAGCCCGGGACAGCCTCGACGACGCCGCCGCGGCCCACGCGGCCGGCGGCCTGGACGCCGAGGAGGCCC
This sequence comes from Actinosynnema sp. NPDC023587, assembly GCF_040640215.1. Taxonomy (NCBI): domain Bacteria; kingdom Bacillati; phylum Actinomycetota; class Actinomycetes; order Pseudonocardiales; family Pseudonocardiaceae; genus Actinosynnema; species Actinosynnema sp. NPDC023587. Next base: position 20,114 of record NZ_JBFABG010000021.1, read on the forward strand.
AGCGCCGCGCGGTGGCCGAGTTCGGGCCGGTCACCCTGATCGCCCGGGACTACCAGGGCCTGCTCGCGCTCGCGCACGGCGTGCGCACCCTGTGGACGGTGATCCTGGTCCTCCCGCTGGCCCACGTGCTGTGGGAGCTCAACCGGAGCTTCTGGATCGGCTCCTGGTCCGCGTTCGACCACGCCGGCCCGCCGCCCGCCTGGTACCTCGCGATCGCCAGGGCCAACGACTCCGCCGGCTGGGTGGTCGCCGGCGCGGCCCTGTGCGCCCTGCCGGTCGGCCGGCTGCTGGCCCGGCGCGGCACCAGCGCGGTGACCCTCGCCCGGCTGGCCGGCGCGGTGGCCGGGGTCGCGATCGGCGTCAACCTGGTCGCCACCCTGGCGATCACGGTCGCCACCGCCCACGTCGACCTGGGCCGGCTGTTGACATCCCCGCCGGTCGCGGCGGCCACGGCGGTGTCGCTGGCCGTCATGGCCCGGCTGGCCGTGCTGGCCCGGCGGTGCCTGGTCTTCGCGGCCGGCTGACGGCGGTTCGCCGTTCCGCGCGCCCACCCCACACGGCGTGTGCCACGATCGTCCCGTGACCACCGCGCTCATCTACCTCGTCGTCATGGTCCTCGTGGCGGCCGTGGTGTTCCTGCTGGCCTCGCTGGTGTTCGGCCGGGGCGAGGAACTCGCCCCGCTGCCGCCCGGCGCGTCGCCGACCCGGTTGCCCGCCGACTCGGTGGCCCCGGACGACGTGCGCGGCCTCCGGTTCCAGCAGGTCTTCCGGGGCTACAAGATGACCGAGGTCGACTGGGCCCTGGACCGCCTCGCGGCGGAGGTGGAACGCCTCCGGGCCCGCGTCGACGAGCTGGAGGGCGACCGGGCCGAGCCCGCCGCCCGCGACGCGGAGCCGGCCGCCGCCCGCGACCCGGAGCTGGAAGCCGCCCGTGACCCGGCTTGAGCTGGCCGTGCCGGTCGACGCCCCGGCGGAGACGACCTGGGCGGCGGTGACCGACTGGGCCCGCCAGGGCGAGTGGATGCTCGGCACCGAGGTCCGGGTGACCGCCGGCGACGGCTGGAGCGCGGGCACCGAGCTGTCCGCGTTCACCGGCCTGGGGCCGGTCGGCTTCACCGACACCATGCGGGTCACCGAGTGGGACCCGCCGCGCCGCTGCGTCGTCCGGCACACCGGGCGGGTCGTGCGCGGCACCGCGGAGTTCCGCGTCGTGCCGCACGGCGGGCGCAGCGAGTTCGTCTGGTCCGAGGACATCCCCGCCCTGCTGGGGCTGGTGTTCGCCCCCGGCGTGCGCTGGTCGCTGCGCCGGTTCGCCGAGTTCGCCCGGGAGTACCACCGATGATCCGCTGCCCGTGGGGCGACAGCACGCCGGACTACCGCGACTACCACGACACCGAGTGGGGCGTCGAGCTGCACGGCGACGTGGCCCTGTTCGAGCGGATGTGCCTGGAGTCCTTCCAGTCCGGCCTCTCGTGGATCACGATCCTGCGCAAGCGCGAGAACTTCCGGAAGGCGTTCGACGGGTTCGTGCCGACCGTCGTGGCCGAGTACGGCCAGGACGACGTCGACCGGCTGATGGCGGACGCGGGCATCGTCCGGAACCGGGCCAAGATCAACGCGACGATCGGCAACGCCCGCGCCCTCGGCGGGCTCGACGTGCCGCTGGACGAGCTGCTGTGGTCCTTCGCGCCCGAGAACCACGAGCGCCCGGCGACCGCCGACGACGTGCCGGCCGTCACACCGGAGTCCCAGGCGATGGCCAAGGAGCTCAAGCGCCGCGGGTTCGTCTTCCTCGGCCCCACCACCTGCTACGCGTTGATGCAGGCCACGGGCATGGTCGACGACCACATCGCGGCCTGCTTCCGGGCGCGCCCGGCGGTCAGCGCCCGGTGAACTCCGCCGGGCGCTTCGCCACGAACGCCGCCACGGCCTCCCGGTGGTCGGCGGTCGCCCCGGCCTCGGCCTGCGTGCGCGCCTCCAGCTCCAGCGCCGCCGCCAGCCCGCCGGAGAACGCCATCGCCTCCTTGATCTTGGCGTAGGCGACGGTCGGCCCGGCGGCGAGCCGGCGGGCCAGCTCCAGCGCGGTGCCCAGCACCTCGCCGTCGGGCACGACCCGGGTCACCATGCCGATCCGCAACGCCTCCTCGGCACCGACCGGCCGGGCCAGCAGCATCATCTCCATCGCCCGGCCGTGCCCGATCAGCCTCGGCAGCGTCCAGGACGCGCCGGAGTCCGCGGTCAGCCCGACGTTGGCGAACGCCATCAGGAACTTCGCCGACGTCGCCGCGATCCGCAGGTCGCAGGCGTAGGCCAGGGACGCGCCCGCGCCCGCCGCCGTGCCGTTCACCGCCGCGAGCACCGGCTTGGGCATCGCCACGATCGCCTTGACCAGCGGGTTGTAGTGCTGCTCCACGGTGCGCAGCGGCGCGGGGTCGCCCGCCTCCAGCAGCCCGATGTGCTCCTTGAGGTCCTGCCCCGCGCAGAACGCCCGCCCCGCCCCGGTGATCACGACCGCCCGCACGGCGTCGTCCCGCGCGGTCTCGTCGACCGCCGCCAGGAGCTGCTCCTTCAGCGCCGAGGTGAACGCGTTGAACGACTCCGGGCGGTTCAGGGTGAGGGTGCGGACCCCGTCCGCGTCGTCGATGAGCAGTTCGGGCACGTCAATGACCTCCGGTGTGGTCGGGTCCCAGGCTGTCGTCCACGAACCGGCGCACGGCGGGCGCGAGCCGCGCGGTGTGCCGGTCGAAGAACTCCGCCGCAGCGCGTCCCGGCCAGTCGGCCGGCAGCAGCTCGCGGGGCAGCCCGGGGTCGCGGAACAGGAATTTCCGCCACGCGTGCAGGAACCGCTGGGACGCGGCGAACGCGCCCGCCGGGTCGGCTCCGTCCACAGCGGACACCACGGGCTCCCAGTCGGCGACGAACCGGGCGTAGTCCGCACCGAGGGTGTCCAGGTCCCAGGCCCGCGCGGCCAGTCCGGCGGCGGTGCCCTCGTGCTCGCCGTGGAACGTGCTCGCCGCCACGTGCTCGCCCGCCAGCACGTCGGACAGCTCCGGCGACGGGCGCGGTGCGACCCAGGTCACCGGCCCGAGCGCGCCGTAGCCGAGCAGTTGCAGCGAGGAGGCCAACCGGTCGCGGGACTCCCGCGCGGGCAGCTCCTCCAGCACGACCACGTGCCAGCGACCGTCCCAGGTGGAGGGCCGGGTCCGGTAGATCCGGGCGGCGGCCTCGTCCAGCCGGCGTTCCGCGCGGGGCGTCATCGCGTAGCCGGGGCCGGATGCCAGCCGGACCGGCTCCAACCAGCCCTGCCGCACCGTCCGGGACACCGCCGTCCGCACCGCGGGCGCGGCGAAGTCGAGTGGTTCGAGCAGCCGGACGAGGGCGGCGATGGTCGCGGCACCACCCCGCTCGCGGAGGTGGCCGCCGTAGACGTCGAAGAGCGCGGAACGTGCTCGCACGAGATCGGAGTCTGTCAGGGCGACCCCGCGACACGCCACAGGCCGCGGAATTGGTCACGACCGGATGACGGCGAATGCGCGGCCGGAAATCGTTGGCGCACGGCGATCCTGGCGCTGAACTGCGCGGGGACGAAGATCGTCGGGAAGTCACGGATCGGTTGGAAAGATCGGTTCGGTTTCGCCGGTGAGTCCGCATAGGGGAGAATGGGGCGAGTATCCGGCCCTGGTCGGACGGGGAAGATGTTGACGGAGGGAGCACGCGATGGCGGCCATGAAGCCCCGGACCGGCGACGGTCCCCTTGAGGTCACCAAGGAGGGGCGTGGCATCGTGATGCGCGTTCCGCTTGAGGGTGGGGGACGTCTAGTCGTCGAGATGTCGGCGGACGAGGCCAACGCCCTGGGCGACGCCCTCAAGGCAGCCGCCGGCTGAGCCGGAGCGAGAAACGTCCAGGCCCCGGTTTCCACTGTGGAACCGGGGCTGCGCTTCGTCCTGAAACCCCGAGTCCCCGAGGAGTCCCCCGTGCGCCTGCCCGTGCCCGCTCCGCTCGTCGCCGTCGAGGCCGCCGGCTCCCTCCGGCGCGGCGTGGGCCGGGTGGTGCTGGCCACACCCGGTGAACCGCCGCTGCTCGGACCGGGTGGCGAGGACGTCGAGGCGTCCGCCGGGATCTCCGGCGCGGCGGGCGCGACGCACCGGCACGACGGCGGCTGGGTGCTCGGCGTCGGCGAGGCGACCCCGTCCGACTGGCGCACGGCGGGCGCGTCCCTGGCCCGCGCGCTGAACGCGGACGCCGAGCGGGACGGCGGCCTCACCTTCGACGTGCGGCTGACCGGGGACGCCGACGTGCGGGCGTTCGTGCTGGGCCTGGTCCTGGGCGGGTACCGGTTCAAGGTCACCGGCGAGGAACCGCCCCGGCGGGTGAAGTCGCTGCGCCTGGTGGGCCCGGACGTGTCGGCGGATGACGTTCGTCACGCCGTCGACCTGGCGCGCGCCACCTCGCTGGCCCGGGACCTGACCAACGCGCCGTCCAACGTGAAGGACCCCGCCTGGCTGGCGTCGGCGGCGGTCAAGGCGGCGTCCGGCCTGCCCGGCCTGGAGGTCGTGGTCCGGGACGAGGGGTGGCTGGCCCGCGAGGGTTTCGGCGGCGTGCTCGCGGTCGGCGGCGGTTCCTCCCGCCCGCCCCGCCTGGTCCACCTGACCTGGCACGGCCCGGCGGACGCACCGCACCTGGTGCTGGTCGGCAAGGGCATCACTTTCGACACCGGCGGGATCTCGGTGAAGCCGGCCGAGGGCATGCACCTCATGCGCACCGACATGGCGGGCGGTGCGGCGGTGATCGGCGCGGTGATCGCCATCGCGCGGCGCGGCCTGCCGATCAGGGTCACCGGCCTGGTGCCGTGCGCGGAGAACCACGTGTCGGGCACCGCCTACCGGCCGGGTGACGTGGTGCGGCACTACGGCGGCACCACCACCGAGGTCACGAACACCGACGCCGAGGGCCGCCTGGTCCTGGCCGACGCGCTGGCCTACGCGGTGCGGGAGCTCGAACCGGACGCGCTGGTCGACGTCGCCACCCTCACCGGTGCGATGAAGGTCACCCTCGGCACCCGGATCGGCGGCCTGTTCGCCAGTGACGACGAGACCGCCGACCGCATCACCCGGGCGGGCGAGCGGACCGGTGAGGCGTGGTGGCGGATGCCGCTGCTGGACGACCTCGCCGACGCGGTGAAGAGCGACGTCGCCGACCTGCGGCAGATCCCGCCCGGTCCCGGCGGGATCACCGCCGCGCTGTTCCTGCGCGAGTTCACCGGCGGCCTGCCGTGGGCGCACCTGGACATCGCCGGCCCGGCCCGCGCGGACAAGAACTACGCCGAGGTGGTGGCCGGCGCGTCCGGGTTCGCCGCGCGCACGCTGGTCGAGTTCGCCGAGCACTACCGGGACTGACCGGCGGCCCGGCACCGGCCCGACCTCAGAAGTCCAGCGGCACGGTGACCGGCGCGGGCGCTTCGATCACCGTCTCGCCCGTCACCGGCAGCCGTACCGGCCCCGAGGTCACCCCGACCGTCACCGACCGCACGTCGGCCGGCACCTCCACCACCACCGCGACCGGGAACGTGTCGCCACCCAGCCGCGCGCCCACCAGCGGCGCGCGGCTGCCGTCCGGGAGCGTCACCACGACCAGGTCCTTGGTGATGGTCGCGCCCGCCGACCGGGGCAGCCCCTGCCCCTGCAACCTCAGCTCCAGCAACGCCCGGTCCGGCGCGGAGGTCGTGACGAGCCGGTAGCGGTCCTCGAAGCTCACCGGCCGCTGCCGCCCCAGCCGCACCCGCTGGACCTCCAGCGACCCCCGCCGGTCACCCACCTCCACCGGCAGGGCGACCGGAGCGGGCGACGCCGGTCCCGAGGCCCGGCGCAGCACGGCGGGCACGTCGGTGAGCGGCTCGCCGCCGGGGATCGCCACGCGCTGCTCCAGCGACAGCGCGCCCACGGTGTCCAGCACCAGCGACTCCGGCCCGCCGGCGTCCGGGACGGTGTAGACGACGAACACCGAGCCCGTCTCCGGCAGCCGGTCCACGGTCAGCCGGTGCCGCCGGCCGGGCAGTTGCAGCGACAGCTCCGGCGGCTGGGGTGCCCAGCCCTGCCACTGGGTCTGCCCGAACGCGGTGTCGGTCTCGGTCAGCCGCTCCACCGCCAGCCGCAGCACGCGCAGCCGCACGCCGTGCTCGGCGCGCAGCTCGCCCTGGTCGGTGCGCCACGAGTCCGGGCTCGCGTAGCCGGTCATCCCGACCGTGAGCTGGTCGTCGCGGATCAGCCCGTCGGCCTCGGCGATCGGGCGGCCGTCGTCCGGCAGCACGGTGAGGAAGTCCGGCCCGGCCGCGCCGACGCCCTGGTCGGCCTCGGCCTCGCGGCCGTCGGTGCGCACCAGCCTGCCCAGCGGCGTGCTGCGGTGGCCCGGTCCGGGCACCTGCGGCGGCTGGACCTCCAGCCGCACGCCCGCGGCACCCCGCTCCACCTCCTTGAGCGGCACCGGGACCCAGTCCGCGGTCGCCCCGGTGCCCGGCACCTGCACCGGGCCGCACCACAGCCGGGTGTCCACCTCGGTCCTGTCCCCGGCGCGGGCGAACCAGCAGCTCACCGCCTCCCGGCCGGCGCGCGCGACGTAGCCGAAGCTCAGCGTGTAGCTGAGCTGCGCCTCGGCCTCCACCTGCAAACCCTGCGGGTCGAGCACCGCGCGCCCGCCGATGGTGAGCCCCGGCTCGCCGGTCCGATCCGGCACGGCCGCGCCGCACCCGGCCACGAGCAGCACGACCACGGCGAGCACCGCACGCATGTGACCCCCAGTAGTTGATCCCCTACTGGTTAAAGGCGGTCACCGTCGTGTCCGGTTGTCACGAATGGGTGTGACAGTTATCACCATTACTGCGTTGGGTGATCACTCAGCGCTGTTCGAGCGCGGCCCGGTAGACGTCGACCGTCCGAGCCGCCACGTGCACCCAGGAGAACTCGCGCACCGCGCGCTCGCGCCCCGCCTCCCCGAACGCCCGCGCCCGCGCCGGATCGGCCAGCACCTCGTTCACCGCGTCCGCCAGGCCGGTCCGGAACGCCGCCACGTCCGCCTCGTCGTAGTGCACCAGCAACCCGGTCCGGCCGTGCTCCACGACCTCCGGGATGCCGCCCACGTCCGAGGCGACGACGGCGGTCCCGCACGCCATCGCCTCCAGGTTCACGATCCCCAGCGGCTCGTACACCGACGGGCACACGAACACCGCCGAGTGGCTCAGGACCTGCCGCACGTCCGCCGTCGGCAGCATCTCCCGGATCCACACCACCCCCGGCCGGGCCGCCGCGAGCTCCGCCACCGCCAGCCGCGTCTCCTCGGCGATCTCCGGCGTGTCCGGCGCGCCCGCGCACAGCACGACCTGCGCGTCGTGCGAGATCCGGTGCGCCGCCGCGACCAGGTGCCCGACGCCCTTCTGGCGGGTGATCCGGCCGACGAACGCCACGATCGGCCGGCCCGGGTCGATCCCGTGCCGCTCCAGCGCGTCCACCTCGGTCACCGGCCGGTACTGCCCGGTGTCGATCCCGTTGCGCACCACGTGCACCCGCGCCGGGTCCAGCGCCGGGTAGCAGGCCAGCACGTCGGCGCGCATCCCCTCGCTCACCGCGATGACCGCGTCCGCCGCCTCGTACGCCGACCGCTCCGCCCAGGACGAGATCCGGTAGCCGCCGCCGAGCTGCTCGGCCTTCCACGGCCGGCGCGGTTCCAGCGAGTGCGCCGTCACCACGTGCGGCACGCCGTGCAGCAACTTCGCCAGGTGCCCCGCCAGGTTGGCGTACCAGGTGTGCGAGTGCGCGAGGTCGACCCCGCCCAGCGCCGCCGCGATCTCCAGGTCGGCGGACAGCACGCCCAACGCCGGGTTCGCCGCCGCCAGCGCCGGAACCGGTTGGTAGGCAACGGCATCCGGGCGCGGTCCGCCGAACGCGTGCACGTCCACGCCCACCAGTTCGCGCAGTTTCGGCACCAGGGAGCCGACGTGCACCCCGGCACCGCCGTAGACCTCCGGCGGGTACTCCCGTGTCAGCAGTCCAATTCGCACACCGCCCACCGTAACCCCGGGTGGCCGGCCGCCCGGGTGAACAAGACGGGTCGGCGTTCCGCCGGCGTTGGTGGGCCGGTGCCCGCACGGTTAGGGTCGTTGACGTGAAAGGGCAACCGCACGTACTAGGAATTGTCCTCGCCGGTGGCGAAGGCAAACGGTTGTGGCCGTTGACCGCGGACCGGGCGAAGCCCGCGGTGCCCTTCGGCGGTAACTACCGGCTCGTCGACTTCGTGCTGTCCAACCTCGTCAACGCCGGTTTCGTCCGGCTCTGCGTGCTGACCCAGTACAAATCGCACTCCCTCGACCGCCACATCTCGACCACTTGGCGGTTGTCCAACGTCCTCGGGCAGTACGTCACCCCGGTACCCGCCCAGCAGCGCCTCGGCCCGCGCTGGTACACCGGCAGCGCCGACGCGATCTTCCAGAGCCTCAACCTCGTCAACGACGAGAGACCGGACCACGTGGTCATCTTCGGCGCGGACCACGTCTACCGGATGGACCCGGGCATGATGGTCGACCGGCACATCGAGACCGGCGCGGGCGTGACCGTGGCCGGCATCCGGGTGCCGCGTCCCGAGGCCAGGGCGTTCGGCTGCATCGACTCCGACGCGTCCGGCCTGATCACCGGCTTCCTGGAGAAACCGGCGGACCCGCCGCACGTGCCGGACGACCCGGAGGTCACCTTCGCCTCGATGGGCAACTACGTGTTCACCACGGAGGCCCTGATCGAGGCGCTGCGCGCGGACGCCGCCAACCCCGACTCGGACCACGACATGGGCGGCGACATCATCCCCATGCTGGTCGACCAGGGGCGGGCGCACGTCTACGACTTCGCCGACAACGCGGTGCCGGGGGAGACCGACCGCGATCGCGGCTACTGGCGCGACGTGGGGACCATCGACGCCTACTACGAGGCGCACATGGACCTGGTCTCGGTGAACCCGGTGTTCAACCTCTACAACCAGGCCTGGCCGATCCGCACCGCGACCCCGCCGCTACCGCCGGCGAAGTTCATCGCGGGCGGCAGCGCCGAGGACTCGATGGTCGGCCCGGGGTCGATCATCTCCGGCACCATCCACGGCTCGGTCGTCTCCTCCGACGTCGTGGTGGAGAGCGGCTCGGTGGTCCAGGGCTCGGTCCTGCTGCCCGGCGTCCGCATCGGCCGGGGGGCCGTGGTGCGCCGCGCGATCCTGGACAAGAACGTGGTGGTCCCGGACGGCGCGCTGATCGGCGTCGACCACGCCACCGACCGGCAGCGCTACAGCATCTCGGCCGGTGGTGTGACCGTGCTGGGCAAGGGCGTCACGGCGGCCTGAGGCCGCACCCCGACGACCGCGCGAACGAGACGGGGACCCCTCGACCGGGGTCCCCGTCCGCAGCTCGCCGCACTTCCCCGCACCTGATCGGCCGCCGCCCGCCCGCTCGGCCGGCCGACTCCACTCACCTGGCTGACCGCCGAACGAGTGGACCGGCCCGCTCCCACCCGCGCGGTCCGCGCCGCCTCACTCCACCTTCGCGGCGACCAGCAGCCCGTCACCCAGGGGCAGGATGACCGGCGCGAGCCGGTCGTCGTCCCGCACCGACCGCGCCACCTCCCGCATCGCCGAGGTCGCGGGGTCGCGGTGGGAGGCGTCGGCCACCCGCCCCTCCCAGAGCACGTTGTCGAACGCGATCACGCCACCGGTGCGCAGCAGCCGCACGCCTTCTTCCAGGTACTTCGGGTACTCGGTCTTCACCGCGTCCACGAACACCAGGTCGTAGGCGTCGTCGGTGAGCCGGGGCAGCACGTCCAGCGCCTGACCCATGATCAGCCGGGTCCGGGACACCGCGACACCCGCTTCGGCGAACGCCACCCGCGCCGCCCGCTGGTGCTCGGGCTCGGCGTCGATCGAGGTCAGCACGCCCGCCGCCGGCATCCCGCCGAGCAGGTAGAGCGAGCCGACACCCGCGCCCGTGCCCACCTCCACCACGGCCTTGGCCTGCAACGCGGCGGCCAGGAACCGCAGCGCCGCGCCGCCGCCGGCCCCGATCGGCACGCAGCCCAGGTCGGCTCCCCGTGCCCGAGCGGCCGTGATCACGGCGTCCTCGGGCAGGTAGCCCTCCACGTACTCGCGCAGCGGCGCATCCACAGCGAGAGGTTAACGCCGGACGCGGCGGATCGGGTGAATCTCCCGCGCACCGGAATTCTCAGCCAGCTCTCAGCCGACTCTCACCATCGTTATAAGGGAGCCGGTCACGCTGGGTCCCAGCCGGGAACCCGCGGGGAACAGGTTCCGGCGCAGGACCCACGGGGAACACGTGAACCGCAGCGAACGTTGATCCGTGCAGCAGGGCAGCCAGCCCACTGGAGGTGCTTCACCGCCCGATGCCAACCCAGCCGTATACCGCCACAGCTCCCATCGACGACACGGAGTGGATCGTGCCGACGTGGGACCAGGTCGTCCGCGACCACGCCGACCGGGTGTACCGGCTGGCCTACCGCCTGACCGGGAACCAGCACGACGCCGAGGACCTCACCCAGGAAACCTTCATCCGGGTGTTCCGCTCCCTCGCGTCCTACCAGCCCGGCACGTTCGAGGGCTGGTTGCACCGCATCACCACGAACCTGTTCCTGGACATGGTCCGCCGCCGCTCCAAGTTCCGCATGGAGGGGCTGCCCGACGACGCCGACCGCGTCGCCGGCGACGACCCGTCACCCGAACAGGTATACACCGACACCCACCTGGACCCCGACCTCCAGGCCGCGCTCGACGAGTTGCCCCCGGACTTCCGCGCCGCAGTAGTGTTGTGTGATGTCGAAGGTCTGTCGTACGAAGAGATCGGCGCGACCCTCGGCGTGAAGCTGGGTACCGTGAGGAGCAGGATCCACCGGGGCCGCCAGGCCCTGCGCGCCTCATTGGAACGCCGTCGGGGTCTCGTCCGGGAGGACTCTGCATGACCGATCTGCGAGGTTGGGGACTGTCCGAGCAGCACCTGCTGCCCGACGCGGTCGTCGCCTTCGTCGACGGCGAGCTGTCGAGGTCGGCGCACGGCCGTGCGTCCGCGCACCTGGCGCGCTGCCCGTTCTGCGCGGCGGAGGCCTACTCGCAGCAACAGGCGAGGTCGGCCGTCCGCACGGCGGAAACCCCGTGCGCCCCGGCGGGCCTGCTGGCCAAGCTCGGCGCGATCCCGCAGGAAGTCGACCTCCCCAGCGCCCCCGACGGCCTGGCGGTCACCGAGGACGGCCAACTGGTGACCGTGCAGCGCCCCGACCGCGCGGCCTTCGGCACCGGCCCGGTCCTGGGCCAGAGCCGCCCCTTCGGCACCGGCAGCCGCTTCGGCAGCCGAGCCCGCCAGGGAGCGGGCGTGGTCGTCTCGGGCCTCATGCTGGGAGCACTCGCCCTGGTGGTCCCGGGCAGCGAAGACCCGGCCTCCACCCCGGCTCAAGGCAGCACCCCGGCTCCGTACCCGGCGGTAGCGCCCTCCCTGGTCGGCGACGGCGCACGCCTGGGCGACACCTTCCGCCCCGTCGCGAACACCGACGCGGCAGGCCCCAGGGCGGCCAAGGCAGGCAGACCAGCCGCCAACGCCCTCCTCCACCGCTGACACACCCCCAATTCGGCCCCCAGGTCCCGGCCCGGCCCCGCAACACCCCCTCCGGCCCCGTCGAGAGCCGCCCGCGCCCGCCCCACCCCCACCGTGAGCCGCGCACGCGCCCGCCCACCGTGAGCCGCGCACGCGTGCCCCCACCCCCACTGACGACAACTTCACCGATCACCCGGCACGATTGACCCGGCAGCACCGGGCGGCCGGCGACTCAGACCGCCCCGGGAGCCATTCGTGCGACCGGGCCGCCTTCGTGGCCAGGTCGAGCAGTCAGGCAACACCGACGTGCGGGGAGCGATGAGCGAGCCACAGCAGGGCAACGGAACCCCCAGGTCCGGCGTGGACGACGGGGCCCACCGCAGGCTGGCTCCGCGCCCCCTGAACCGTCCCGCCGTGGACCCGGGCCAGACGGCCGTGTTCGGCCGCCCGCCCGGCGTGGGCGGCGCGTTCGGGGACCGCCACAACGGCAACGGCAACGGCACGCCCCCCACCGCCACGCACCTCGCCCCGCCCCCGCCCGAGGCCCTGACCACCGCGTTCGGCCGCCCCCAGGGCACCTCCGAACTCCTCCAGCGCCCGCCCCTCGACCTCAACGGCGAACCCGAGGTCGAGCCGGTGTTCTGGGAGGGCAAGCCGGCGGGCGACTCGTGGCGCGACCCGACCGCCGGTGCCGTGATCGGCCCCCCGGCCGTGACCGAGGAGCCCGCGAAGGCCGCCACGACCACCGCCACGACCCCCGGCCCGCAGCTCAGCGTCCCCGAACTCCTCTTCGGCAGGCGGGTCAAGCCCAGCGGGCTGATCCTGCTGATGGTCGCGGCCCTGCTGGTCGGCGCGGCCGGCGGGGTGGTCGGCTGGCTGGCCGGCAAGGTCGGCAACCCGCTGACCGACGGCGGTGTCACGCTCGCCGAGGTGCTCCCCGGCAAGGAACGCCCCGTGGGCTCGGTGGCCGACATCGCCAAGCGGGTCGCCCCCAGCGTCGTGTCCATCGAGTTCAAGGGCGCGAACGTGGCCGGCGTCGGTTCGGGCGTCGTCATCGAGGGTGGCGGCTACGTCCTCACCAACGACCACGTGGTCGCCCCGGCCGTGCAGGACACGTCCGCGAAGCTCGCCGTCGTCTTCACCGACGGCAAGCGGGCCATCGCCCAGGTCGTGGGCCGCGACCCGAAGACCGACCTGGCCGTGATCAAGGTGCAGGTCGACAACCCCACCGTCCTCCAGTTCGGCAACTCCGACGACCTGGCCGTGGGGGACGCGGTGCTGGCCATCGGCTCGCCGCTGTCGCTGTCGAACACCGTCACCGAGGGCATCGTCAGCGCCCTGCACCGCCCGGTCACGGCGTCGGGCGAGAACGGCGGCCCCCAGGTCACCTACGACGCGATCCAGACCGACGCCGCCATCAACCCGGGCAACTCGGGCGGCGCGCTGGTCGACTCGTCCGGCACGCTGGTCGGCATCAACTCGTCCATCCGCTCGGAGACCGGCGGCTCGGTGGGCCTCGGTTTCGCGATCTCCGGCAACTACGCCCGCAAGGTCTCCCAGGCCCTCATCCGCGACGGCCAGGTGAAGCACGCGGACATGAACCTCAACGCCCGCTCCGTCTCGGCGGAGACGGCGGAGGGCGCGAAGGTCCAGAACGTCCAGGAAGGCGGAGCGGCGGCAACCGCCGGCATCCAGGAGGAGGACGTCATCACCAAGGTCGGTGACCGCATGATCCGCAACGCCGCAGAGCTGACCGTGGCCGTGCGGAACCACGAAATCGGGGAAACGGTGCCGGTCGTGCTGGCCAGGCAGGGGCGGGAGCTCACCGTGGAGGTGACGCTCCGGTCGGACTGACGGCTAGTCTGGCCAAGGGCGGCAGTCGGCGGAGGGGGCAGACGAGTGTTCGACAGCATCGGCTGGGTAGAGGTCCTCATCATCGTGGTCGCGGGCCTCTTCATCCTGGGCCCTGAACGCCTACCCTCAGCCGCCGCGTGGGTGGGCAAGACCGTGCGTCAGGCCCGCGACTACGCGACGGGCGCACGTGATCAACTGAAGCAGGAGATGGGCCCGGAGTTCGAGCAGTTGCGCAAGCCCCTGGAAGACCTCCGGGAACTACGCAACTTCGACCCGAAACGCGCCATCACCAAACACCTGTGGGACGACGTACCGACGAACGGCAACACCACGAAGCCGAACAACTTCCCGGGTCTTCATACGACGACCCCCCAGGGACCGACAGGCGCACGGGAGCGGGAACGCGAACGCCCACTGCAACAAGGCGAACGCCCCCCATACGACCCAGACGCCACCTGAGCACAAAAAGGGCGCGCACCGCGAGGTGCGCGCCCTTTTTGTGCTCAACACAAAGCGCCCGAAGAGTCGTGTCATCCCCGTGTGGCCCGCGCGCAGCGAACCGCGCTTGAGCTGGGAGTGCAAGCACGCTTTTCGCTTGCACTCCCAGCTCAAGGGTGGTTGTCTCAGACCGGGCCACACGGGGATGACACGACGAACCACCGCTTTTCCGTCATCCTTGGCGGCTCGCCCGTCCGGCGAGGACGCTTTCCCTAGTCTCACGCTCACCGCCCACGCTCACCGCTTACGGCTTACGCCATTCCACGCCACGCCACGCCACGCCGGTAAACAACACGCGGTATGAGCGCGCCCGCCTTTCACCGCTAAACGAGCGCGCAGCCCCTCAAAAACCCACTCGGCAGCTCAACGCCCAGCCGGGGACACGTTCAGCAGCCGCCCGGCCAGACCGCGCGAGCGAACCGACAACCTGTCCGCCACCGCGGTGAGCACCTGAGCCGCGATCGAAGTCGGCGACGCCAGCACGATCGGCGTCCCCGAGTCGCCCTGCTCCCGGACCCGGGGGTCCAGCGGCACCTGGCCGAGCAGTGGCACGTCGGCACCCACGGCCTGGGTCAGCGACGCGGCCACGGCCGCGCCACCGCCACTGCCGAACACGTCCATCCGCGACCCGTCCGGCAGTTCCAGCCAGGACATGTTCTCGATGACCCCGGCCACCCGCTGACGCGTCTGCAACGCGATCGACCCGGCCCGCTCGGCCACCTCGGCGGCGGCCTGCTGCGGCGTGGTCACCACCAGGATCTCCGCGTTCGGCACCAACTGCGCCACCGAGATCGCGACGTCGCCGGTGCCCGGCGGCAGGTCCATCAGCAGCACGTCGAGGTCGCCCCAGAACACGTCCGCCAGGAACTGCTGCAACGCCCGGTGCAGCATCGGTCCGCGCCACACCACGGGCGTGTTGCCCGGCGTGAACATCCCGATCGAGATCAGCTTCACGCCGTGCGACTGCGGCGGCATGATCATCTTTTCGACCTGCGTCGGACGCGCGTCCGTACCCAGCATCCGGGGGATCGAGTGCCCGTAGATGTCCGCGTCCACGACGCCGACCGACAGGCCGCGCGCCGCCATCGCCACGGCCAGGTTCACCGTCACGCTCGACTTGCCGACGCCGCCCTTGCCGGACGCGACGCAGTAGACCCGCGTCAGCGAACCCGGCTGGGCGAACGGGATGACCGGCTCCTCCACCCCGCCGCGCAGCGACTTCCGGAGCTCGGTCCGCTGGGCGTCGCTCATCACGTCCAGCACCACCCGGACCGCCGTCACGCCGTCCAACGTCGACACGGCTGCCGTCACATCCGCGGTGATCTTGTCGCGCATCGGGCAGCCGGCGACGGTCAGGTAGACCTCGACGTCGACGACCCCGTCGGTCACCGTCACCGACTTCACCATGCCGAGGTCCGTGATGGGCCGCCGGATTTCGGGGTCCTGGACGGTCGCCAGCACCTTGTGCACGTCGTCAACGGTGGTAAGGGTCTGCGTCACTGGATCGCCTTCGATCGCCTACAGAGGAGAACGCCATGCTACGGCGGCGCGGCGTACCTCCAAGCTACCGGTAGGTCACCTGGAATCCGGGGCCAGCGCGAAGCCGGTCGCGTGCTTTCCGTAACATTGCCGCCTGTGCCGGAAACCGGAAGTGCCCGGTTGCCCACCCGAACCGAGCTCGGTGTGTGGCGATCCTTCCTCCGGGCCCATGCGCGGCTCACTCGGATCATGGAAGCCGAACTGATCGCCGAGCAGCGCCTG
This sequence comes from Actinosynnema sp. NPDC023587, assembly GCF_040640215.1. Classification (NCBI taxonomy): domain Bacteria; kingdom Bacillati; phylum Actinomycetota; class Actinomycetes; order Pseudonocardiales; family Pseudonocardiaceae; genus Actinosynnema; species Actinosynnema sp. NPDC023587. The sequence goes on from NZ_JBFABG010000021.1 coordinate 35,845, forward strand.
TCGCTCGCGGCCTACGACGTCCTCGTGCAGCTCGCCGAGGCTCCGCAGTACCGACTGCGGATGACCGAACTGGCGGATGCCGTCCTGCTGTCGCGCTCCGGCGTGACCCGACTGGTCGACCGGTTGGAGCGCGCCGGTCTCGTGCTCCGGGAACGCGCCGACGGCGACGGCCGCGGCGTGGTCGCGGTGCTGACCCCCCTCGGCCTCGACCGGCTGCGCATCGCGTCGGGCACCCACCTGACCGGTGTGACGCGGCACTTCGCCGAGGTGTTCAGCCTGGCCGAACTGGAGGCGTTCGGCCGGTCCTGCGAGCGGCTGGCCTCCGAAGACCGCTGACCTCCGGCCAGTCGCGCCGGCAGACCGCCCCCAACCCACCCAACCACCAACCGCTCGCACACCCGCACCCGACAAACAATCGAGCCAGAAGACCTCAGGACGGCACGTCGTCCCACCGCGGATCGTCCTTGGCCGCCTTGCGGCGCTGCTCCCGGAACACCCGGTCGAGTTCACTGCGCAGGAAGTCCCGCGTAGCGACCTCCCCGACCGCGATCCGCAGCGCGGCCAGCTCACGCGCCAGGTACTCGGTGTCGGCCTTGGTCTGGGCGGCCCGCGAGCGGTCCTCCTCCAACGACACCCGGTCCCGGTCGTCCTGCCGGTTCTGGGCCAGCAGGATCAACGGCGCGGCGTACGCGGCCTGCGTGGAGAACGCCAGGTTGAGCAGGATGAACGGGTACGGGTCCCACTGGAGCGAGACCGCGACCAGGTTCAGCGTGATCCACACGATCACGAGCAGCGTCTGCCAGAACAGGAACTTGCCGGTGCCGAGGAACCGGGCCAGGCGTTCGGAGAACCGCCCGAACGCCTCCCGGTCGAGCTCGAACCGGAACCGGCCCGGGGTGCGCGGCTGATCCAACCGGCGGCGCGGCAGTTCAGGCATGGGACAGCCCCGTTTCCCGCCAGTTGTCGGGCAGCAGGTGGTCCAGCACGTCGTCCACGGTCACCGCGCCGAGCAGGTGGTCGGACTCGTCGACGACCGGTCCGCACACCAGGTTGTACGCGGCGAAGTACCTGGTCACGTCGCTCAGCGAGGCATCCGCGGACAACGTCGCCAGGTCGGTGTCCAACACCCCCGCCACCAGGTCGGACGGAGGTTCCCGGAGCAACCGCTGGATGTGCACGCACCCCAGGTACCGCCCGGTGGGCGTGGCGGTCGGCGCGCGGCACACGAACACCATGCTGGCCAGCGCGGGCGTCAGGTCCGGGTTGCGCACGTGCGCCAGCGCCTCGGCCACCGTGGAGTCCGGGGCCAGCACCACCGGCTCCGGCGTCATCAGCCCACCCGCGGTGTCGAAGTTGTACTCCAGCAGGCGTTTCACCGGGGCCGACTCCTCCGGCCCCATCAGCTCCAGCAGCCGGTCCTTGTCCCGCTCGGGCAGCTCGGCCAGCAGGTCCGCCGCGTCGTCCGGGTTCATCGCCTCCAGCACGTCCGCGGCGCGCTCCTCGTCCAGGTGCGCCAGCAGGTCCTTCTGGTCGTCGTCGGGCAGCTCCTCGATCACGTCGGCCAGGCGTTCGTCGTCCAGTGCCTCGGCCACCTCGTACCGCCGCTTCACCGGCAGGCTGTGCAGCGCCAGGGCCACGTCCGCCGCGCGCATCGTCTCGAAGATCGCGACGAGGTGCTGCGCGCCCTGCGGCTGCCCGGCGATCTCGGTCACCGACAGCCCGGTCAGCTCCTCCCACCGCAGCACCTGCACGGGGCCGCGTCGCGCGAGCCGCCCGGTGCGCTCGCGCACGGCGACCCGCGTCATCCGCCAGTCCCGGGTCCTGGTCGGCTCCATGGCCGCGTCCACCAGCACCGCATCGGCTCCGGCGTCGGTGCGCACGCGGGCGTCCAGCATTTCGCCCACCACCAGCACCTCGTTGGTGCGCTGGTGGAAGTGCCGCAGGTTGACCGACCCGGTGGCGAGCGTCACGGCGTTCGGCTCGATCGAGGTGACCCGCAGCATCGGCACGAAGATCCGCCGCCGGGTGGCCAGTTCCAGCACCAGACCGAGCACGCGCGGCGGTTGTCGGTCCACGCGCAACCCGATCACCAGGTCACGCACCTTGCCGATGGATTCCCCGTCGGGCCCGAACACGGGCAATCCGGCGAGCTGAGCGGCGAAAACCCGGTTCACGGCGACCACTGGGCCAGGCTAACCAAGGTCAGGTCCGCCCGCCTCACGCCGAACCGAACGACCCTCGTTTCCCGGCACACCCGGC
>NZ_JBFABG010000021.1:38201-82641 GCF_040640215.1 Actinosynnema sp. NPDC023587
GCACGGCCTGGAGCAACACCGGCGACACCGCGAACCCGTGCCGCCGGTACGCCGCCACCGCCCTCGTGCTGGAGTGCACGGTCACCCGTTCCGCTGGGCCAGGCTAACCAAGGTCAGGTCCGCCCGCCTCACGCCGAACCGAACGACCCTCGTTTCCCGGCACACCCGGCACGGCCTGGAGCAACACCGGCGACACCGCGAACCCGTGCCGCCGGTACGCCGCCACCGCCCTCGTGCTGGAGTGCACGGTCACCCGTTCCGCTGCGATCTCGGTCGCCTTCGCGAGCACGGCGTCGATCAACCGACCTCCGATCCCACCGGAGCGCTCCTCCGGCACCACGTACACGCACTGCACGTCCGCCGACGTCCGCTCGAACGCCAGGGGATGCGGCACCCGAGGCAGAACCGCGAGCCACGCCATCCCCACCGCCCGCCCGTCCCGCACCGCCACGGCGCAGCGGTGCGAATCGACGTGCTCCGCGGCCCACGTCGTGAACCGGTTCACGAACTCGTCCAACGCCATCGGCGGCGGTCCGTGCACCTCTTCCGCCCAATGCCACCGCAGCTCGGCCACGGCGCGCATCCAGTCCGGTCCGGCAGTCACGATCTCGACGGAGTCCACATCCCGATGATGCCGACGCGCCGGTTCCCGGGTCGGTCGCGTGCGCGGATACGACGTGCTGGACGCGTTCACGGACCGCGCCGCTGTCGGCGACTGCCTTCGCCCCGGCTCCGCTGACGGACGCGCTGGGTCGCCGAAAGCCGGATCAGGGCTCCTTGACGGCCAACAACCGCGCCACCGACTCGCAGAACTCCGCTGTCCCGGTCTCGCCGGCCTCCGTGCACCACAACCAGTTGTCGACGGCCCGGTACAACGTCCACAGCCGGGCGCGCTCGGCGTCCAGCTCGCCGAGGTCGCACAACGCCGCCAGCCGCTCCAGCACGCCGCGCTCACCGTCCAGCTCGGCGGACCGGTTCCACAGCAACGGGATCACGCCGAACTCGCGGTCTCCGGCGATCGGTTTCGGGTCGATCATCAGCCACGGCTCGCGGTCGGCGCGGAGCACGTTCTCGTAGTGCAGGTCCTGGTTGGCCAGCGTGTTCCCGGCGGTGGCGGCGAGCTCGCGGCCCAGTTCGCCGGCCAGGCGGATGAACCGCTCCGGGACGACGCCGCCCAGGTTCGCGTTCCCCTCGGCGAGGTCCGCCACCTCGACGCGGCGGAACTCCGGCCCGGCGGGCAGCCGCAGCCGCCGCAGCAGGCCGCCGGTGACCTCCAACGCCTCCTCGATGCACGTGTCCCGCAACGACCGGCGGTGGTCGAGGCGTTCCAGCAGCAGCGCACCGTGCTCGTCGTCGCTGTCCAGCAGGCGCACCACGCCGTCGCCGTCCCACGCCCTGAGCGCCAACGGTTCCTGCCGCGTCTCGTCGTCCAGCCAGGTCAGCTTGAGCACCGCGCCGCTGCCGTCCGCGCGGCGCACCGGGAGCACCACGGCGACGTAGCCGTTCATCAGGTCGCCGTCCGGGGCCAATTCCCAGCGGGCGCAGAACTTCGTGGCCAGTGCGGGCAGGGTGTCCCGCCACGCCAGCACGTCGTCGCCGTGGTCGACGGCGAAGTCCGGGGGAACCGTGATCACGTGAACTCCAAGCGGTAGACCGAATCCCAGGCCGGTGTCGCGTTCAACCGGGCGGTGCGCAGCGCGGCGGCGGTGTCGTCGTCGGGGGTGGTCAAACGGGCGGTGGTGGCCACGGTGACCAGGTGGGAGTGGGTCGACGGCGAGCGCACGGTGAGCGTGCAGCGCGCGCCGTCGGCGAGGCCGGGCACCTGTTGCTCGGTGCCGCCGACCGCGATCAGCACGGTGTCGTCCCGCCACAGCGCCCACACCAGGCGCGCGCCGTGCCCGGCCGGCTCGACCCACACCGCCGCCGCCTTCCGCAGGGCGTTGTCCAGCAGTCGCGTGATCTCCACCGGTTCAGCGTGCCACGGCCTGTGAGCCGGGACTCACGAAATAGCGGCCGATCACCCCGCGTGCCACCCTTCGCGGACGAGAGTCACCGGTCGGTACGAGGAGGTACCCCCAGTGGTCGACCAGCAGCGTCCCCGTCGCTCGTGCCTCGCCGTGCCCGGGTCGAGCCAGAAGATGATCGACAAGGCCCGCACGCTGCCCGCCGACCAGGTGTTCCTGGACCTGGAGGACGCCTGCGCGCCGCTGGCCAAGCCCGGTGCCCGCAAGACCGTCGTGGCGTCGCTGAACGAGGGCGGCTGGGGATCTCGGACCAGGGTCGTCCGGGTCAACGACTGGACCACCGAGTGGACCTACCGCGACGTCACCGAGGTCGTGGAGGGCGCGGGCGCGAACCTGGACTGCGTCATGCTGCCCAAGGTGCAGACCGCGGAGCAGGTGCACGCGCTGGACCTGCTGCTGACCCAGATCGAGAAGACCATGGGCTTCGAGGTCGGCCGGATCGGCATCGAGGCGCAGATCGAGAACGCGCTGGGCCTGGTCAACGTCAACGCGATCGCCACCGCGTCGCCGCGCGTCGAGACCATCGTCTTCGGCCCGGCCGACTTCATGGCGTCGATCAACATGAAGTCCCTGGTGGTCGGCGAGCAGCCGCCCGGCTACGACGTCGGCGACGCCTACCACTACATCCTCATGCAGATCCTGATGGCGGCCCGCGCCCACGACAAGCAGGCCATCGACGGCCCGTACCTCCAGATCCGCGACGTGGACGGCTTCAAGCGGGTCGCGGGCCGGTCGGCCGCGCTGGGCTTCGACGGCAAGTGGGTGCTGCACCCCGGTCAGATCGGCGCGGCGAACGAGGTGTTCAGCCCCAAGCAGGAGGACTACGACCACGCCGAGAACATCCTCGACGCGTACGACCACTACACGTCCGAGGCGGGTGGGCGGCGCGGCGCGGTCATGCTCGGCGACGAGATGATCGACGAGGCGTCGCGGAAGATGGCGCTGGTGATCTCGTCCAAGGGACGGGCGGCCGGCCTGGCGCGCACCGACGTCTGGACACCGCCCGAAGCGTGACCTCCGGTGCCGGGGAAGTCACGGTGAGGTGACCTCCCCGGTGAGCATTCTGACAAATCGCCGGTGGGAGTGGCGATCAAGGGGTGCGGCCGGTGCATGGTGAGCCCATGTCACGTTCCCGTCACGCGAGGCCCCGGATGCGGCTGTTCCGCCGGCGGTCGGCCGACGACCTGCTCCAGCGCAGCTTCCGGACCTGCCCCGGCTGCGCGGCCGACGTCCACGTGTTCGCGGAGGTCTGCCGGCACTGCGGCGGGGCGCTGGAGCTGCTCCGGGCGTGACCGGCGCTGCTCGTCCGGGCTCGGACTCGGTCGCGCCGGATCGCGCCGGGTCGGGTCAGGTGGTGAACGTGATCGTCGAGACGATGTCGTTGCCGTTCTTCACGAGCCAGTAGAAGGCCGCGACCCACAGGATCACCGCGATCACGCCGAGCACCGTGAACACCACCCCGAGGACGAGGCCCGCGGTGGCCAGGCCGCGTCCGTCCTCGCCGGTCCGCTTGATCTGGTTCCGGGCGATGACGCCCAGCGCGATCCCGGCGGGTGCGAAGACGAACGCGCAGATCAGCGCCGCGATCGCCATCCCGTTGGTACGTCTGGGCGGCGGGTGGTAGCCACCCTGCGGGTAGTAGGCCATGGAGCTTCCCCCTCTGGGCAGTGGGCGCACACGGTAACCCGCTGTTTCGGTTCAGCGCGTGGTGGTGAGCACCTTCGTGACGTGAACGCTCGTCAACCGTCCCATACTCGCCGGTAACCTCGGGAGCTGCGAAGGGATCGTGCCATGGCGCGCCTGGCCCGGACCGCCGGACTCACCGACGTCCAGGAGGAGATCCTCTCCACGGTCCGCTCCTTCGTGGACAAGGAGATCATCCCGCACGCGCGGGCGCTGGAGCACGGCGACACCTACCCGCAGGACATCGTCGACGGCATGAAGGAGATGGGCCTGTTCGGGCTCACCGTCCCCGAGGAGTTCGGCGGTCTCGGCGAGTCGCCGCTGACCTGCGCGCTGGTGGTCGAGCAGATCGCGCGCGGCTGGATGTCGGTGTCGGGCGTGATCAACACCCACTTCATCGTCGCCCACACGCTCGCGCGGCACGGGACGCCCGAGGAGAAGTGGGAGTACCTGCCGCGCATGGCCACCGGCGAGGTGCGCGGGTCGTTCTCCCTGTCCGAGCCGGAGCTGGGGTCGGACGTCGCGGCGATCCGGACGCGCGCGACGCGCCCCAGGTCCGGGTACCTGATCGACGGCCAGACGATGTGGCTGACCAACGGCGGCACGTCCAACCTCACCGCGGTCCTGGTGAAGACGGACGAGAGGGTGGAGAAGGCCCACCGGAACCTGACGGCGTTCCTGGTCGAGAAGCCCGAGGGGTACGGGGAGGTCCTGCCGGCCTCACCATCCCGGGCAAGATCGACCTGGCGATCGAGTCCGGATCAACGGCGGGTACGGGTACTCGAAGGAGTACGAGATCGAGCGGCTGATGCGCGAGGCCCCGTTCCTGCTGATCGGCGAGGGGACCGGCGAGATCCAGAAGACCGCCATCAGCCGGGGGCTGCTGCGCGACTACCGGTCGCGGGGCTGACCTGCCGGCTCGTGCTGGTTCCAGCTTGAGGGGTTCAAGAGCGTGGGGTGGGCCGCGCGTCGGGGCGGGGCTGGTGGGGGCCTGGCGGGCGCGTCTCTTCCGACCTGGGTGTTCCGGGGGCCTTTGAGGGGTGTTTTGGCTGGTCGACGCGCTACTGGGTGATCGTTCGAGGGCGGTGGTGGGCCGATCGAGGTCACGGAAGCGTGGAGTTCCTGGTCACCCGTTTCGCGCTGTTCGCCCGCCCTTGGCAGGATGGGGGTGATCAGCAGAAGAGGTGGTCTCCGTGACGAGTTCCTTCTCCGGTCAGAGCCGGCCAGGTGTGCCGCCGCGACTGCCGACGCCGCCCACCGGGTGGCCGATCGGCTCCTACGGCACCTACGAGGAGGCCCAGCGGGCGGTCGACTTCCTCGCCGACGGTGACTTCCCCGTGCAGGAGGTGACCATCGTGGGCGTGGACCTGATGCTCGTCGAGCGGGTCACCGGGCGTCTCACGTGGGGGCGGGTGCTGGGTACCGGTGCTGCCTCCGGGGCCTGGTTCGGGTTGTTCGTCGGCGTGTTGCTGTCCTTGTTCAACACGAACACCGGGGCGAGCTTCGGGCCGATCCTCGTCGGGCTGGTCGTCGGCATCGGGTTCGGGTTGATCTTCGCCGCCGTCGGGTACGGGTCCGCCCGGGGCAAGCGCGACTTCCAGTCCGCCAGCCAGTTGGTGGCCGGGCGCTACGACGTGCTGTGCCAGCCCCGCAGCGCCGAGCGCGGGCGGGACCAGCTCGCCAAGCTGGCCATGCGTCCGGGCGACGCGCCGAAGGAGTAGAGGTTTCACCCCGTTGATCACCGGGTAGTGCCCTTCCGGGCTCCGGTGGTTGCGGCACCTGATCACCGGGCCTACGTTCGTTCCACCGGTCGGCCTCGCGGCCCGCCGGTGGGGCACGACGAGGTGCCGGGCGCTGCGGTCTGGCTCCTCCGCTGTCAAGAAGGAGGCTGGGCCGATGACACGACATCGGTTGGCCGCCGTCGGGTGCGCCGCGCTGGTCGCGGCGTCCGGGCTGGCGGGGTGTGGCTCGGGTGACGGCGGGATCACCATCAACGTCTACAAGTACCCGCAGGAGAGCTTCCAGAAGATCGTCGACCGGTGCAACGAGACCGCGAACGGCTACCGGATCGTCTACCACAAGCTCCCGCGCGAGGCCGACGGCCAGCGGGAGCAGCTCGTCCGCCGGCTCGCCGCCGAGGACGACGGGATGGACGTCCTCGGGCTGGACGTGACGTGGACCGCCGAGCTGGCCAAGGCCGGCTGGATCAAGGAGTTCACCGGCTCCGCCAAGTCCGAGGTCGAGAAGGGCACGCTGTCGACCCCGCTGGAGACCGCCCGCTACGAGGGCAAGCTGTACGGCGCTCCGGACAACACCAACGTCCAGCTCCTCTGGTACCGCAGTGACCTCGTCCCCACTCCGCCCAAGACCTGGGACGAGATGATCGAGATGGGTTCCCGGCTCAAGGCCGAGAACAAGCCCGGCCTGGTCGAGGCGCAGGGCAAGCAGTACGAGGGCCTGGTCGTCCTGTTCAACACGCTGGTCAGCTCCGCGGGCGGCGAGATCCTGAACGAGAACGGCACCAAGGCCGTGGTGGACGACAAGTCCGTCAAAGCGCTCGAAGTCCTGAAGAAGTTCGCCACCTCGGACGTGGCAGACCCGTCGTTCTCGAACTTCGCCGAGGACGACGCGCGCCTGGCCATGGAGGGCGGCAAAGCCGCGTTCATGCTGAACTGGCCCTACGTCTACGCCGCCGCGCAGAAGCTGCCCGACTTCGCGGCGAACTTCAAGTGGGCCCCGTTCCCGTCCATCGACGGCCAGGACGCCAAGGTCACGGTCGGCGGCGTCAACTACGCGGTGAGCGCCTTCACCCCGCACGCCGAGCAGTCCTTCGACGCGGTGACGTGCCTGCGCAGCGCCGAGAACCAGAAGTTCGCGGCCATCAACGACGGTGTGCCACCGACCATCGAAGCGGTCTACGACGACCCGGAGATGGCCAAGCCGTACCCCATGAAGGAAGCCATCCTGGACACGCTGAAGAACGCGAGCGTCCGCCCGCGCACCCCGGCGTACCAGAACGTGTCGACGGTGATCTCCACGATCCTGTCGCCGCCCGGCGCGATCGACCCCCAGGCCACGGCGGACCGGTTGCGCACCGAGTTGCAGGACGCGCTCGACTCCAAGGGGGTGCTGCCGTGAGCCACGCGTTGACGACCGAAGAGGGCGAGCGGGCCTCGGAGGGGCGGCAGAAGGCGAAAGCCGCGCTGAGCGAGGGCAAGAAGGCCGAGCGCCGGCTCGGGTTGCTGCTGTGCGCGCCGGCCGTGCTGGTGATGGCGGGGGTGGCCGGCTGGCCGATCCTCTACTCGCTGTGGCTGTCCCTCCAGCGGTACGACCTGAAGTTCCCGGACCGCAAGGAATTCGTCTGGTTCGACAACTACGTCACCGTGCTGTCGAACTCGTACTGGTGGAACGCGGTGTGGATCACGGTCGTGATCACCGTCGTGTCCGTGGTGATCGAGCTGGTGCTGGGCATGGCCCTGGCGCTGATCATGCACCGCACGCTGGTCGGGCGCGGCATCGTGCGCACGTCGACGCTGATCCCGTACGGCATCGTCACGGTGGTGGCCGCGTTCTCCTGGCGCTACGCCTGGACACCGGGCACCGGCTACCTCTCCGAACTGGTGGCCGGCGGCGAACCGGTGCTGACCCAGAAGATCCCGGCGCTGATGGTGGTCATCCTGGCCGAGATCTGGAAGACCACGCCGTTCATGGCGCTGCTGCTGATGGCGGGCCTGGCCCTGGTGCCGGAGGACCTGCTCAAGGCGGCGGCGATGGACGGCGCGAACGGGTGGCAGCGGTTCACCAAGGTGATGGTGCCGGTGATGAAGCCGGCGATCCTGGTGGCGCTGCTGTTCCGCACGCTCGACGCGTTCCGGGTGTTCGACAACCTGTTCGTGCTGACCGGTGGTTCGCAAGGCACGACGTCGGTGTCGATGATCGCCTACAACAACCTGATCAAGGGCCTCAACCTCGGCATCGGCTCGACCATGTCGGTGCTGATCTTCCTGATGGTGGCGCTGATCGCGTTCGTCTTCATCAAGCTGTTCGGCACCGCTGCTCCCGGCAGCGACAACGGGGGGAGGCGCTGATGGCGGGCATCGGCGGTGCCGAGACCACCGGGCGCAAGGCCCGCTGGGCGGTGCTCAACGTCCTGGTGGTGGCGTACGCGCTGTTCCCCGTGCTGTGGATCGTGTCGTTGTCCTTCAAGACGAAGGAGACGCTGGCCGACGGCAACTTCATCCCGCGCGAGTGGACGCTGGAGAACTACACGTCGATCTTCTCCACCACGGAGTTCGTGCGGGCGCTGGTGAACTCGATCGGCATCGCGCTCATCGCCACCGCCATCGCGGTGGTGTTCGGCACGATGGCCGCGTACGCGATCGCCCGGCTGGACTTCCCCGGCAAGCGGGTGCTGGTCGGGATCTCCCTGCTGGTGTCGATGTTCCCGCAGATCTCGCTGATCTCGCCGCTGTTCGAGATCGAGCGGACGCTCGGGCTGTTCGACACCTGGCCGGGCCTGATCCTGCCCTACATCACGTTCGGGCTGCCGCTGGCGATCTACACGCTGTCGGCGTTCTTCCGGGAAATCCCGTGGGAGCTGGAGAAAGCGGCCAAGATGGACGGTGCGACGCCCGGTCAGGCGTTCCGCCGGGTCATCGCGCCGCTGGCCGCGCCGGGCGTGTTCACCACGGCCATCCTGGTGTTCATCTTCTGCTGGAACGACTTCCTGTTCGCGATCTCGCTGACCTCCACCGAGAACTCGCGCACGGTCCCGGTGGCGCTGTCGTTCTTCACCGGCAGTTCCCAGTTCGAGGACCCGACCGGGTCGATCGCCGCCGCCGCGGTGGTGATCACGATCCCGATCATCCTGTTCGTGTTGTTCTTCCAGCGTCGGATCGTCGCCGGGTTGACCTCCGGTGCCGTCAAGGGGTGAAGCAATGGCCGAGATCGTGCTCGACAAGGTGAGCAAGCAGTACCCCGACGGTGCAGTGGCCGTGCGGGACGTGGACATCGAGATCGCCGACGGCGAGTTCATCATCCTGGTGGGGCCGTCGGGCTGCGGGAAGTCCACGACGCTGAACATGATCGCGGGGCTGGAGGACATCACGTCCGGCGAGCTGCGCATCGGCGGCGAGCGGGTCAACGAGCGCGCCCCCAAGGACCGCGACATCGCGATGGTGTTCCAGTCCTACGCGCTGTACCCGCACATGACGGTGAAGGAGAACATGGCCTTCCCGCTGCGGTTGGCGAAGGTCGACGACGCGACGGTGGAGAAGAAGGTCAAGGACGCGGCCGAGATCCTCGACCTGACCCAGCACCTGGACCGGAAGCCGTCCAACCTGTCCGGCGGTCAGCGCCAGCGGGTGGCCATGGGGCGGGCGATCGTGCGCAGCCCCAAGGCGTTCCTGATGGACGAGCCGCTGTCCAACCTGGACGCCAAGCTGCGGGTGCAGATGCGGACCTCGGTGTCCCGCCTCCAGAAGCAGTTGGGCACCACGATGGTGTACGTCACGCACGACCAGACCGAGGCGATGACCCTCGGCGACCGGGTGGTGGTGATGCGGGGCGGCGCGGTGCAGCAGATCGGCGCGCCGCAGCACCTCTACGACCACCCGGCGAACCTGTTCGTGGCGGGGTTCATCGGCTCGCCGTCGATGAACTTCGTGCCGGGCGGGCTGGAGGGCGGCGCGGTGCGCTCACCGCTGGGCGACATCCCGCTGACCGACCGGGTGCGCGGGCTGCTGTCCGCCGCCGACGCGCCGCGCGAGGTCATCGTGGGGGTGCGGCCCGAGCACTTCGAGGACGCCCGCCTGGTGGACGACGCGGTGCGCGCGCACGGCGTGACCTTCTCCAGCCACGTGGACGTGCTGGAGTCGATGGGCTCCGACAAGTACGCCTACTTCAGCCTCTCGGGTGAGCAGGCCACGTCGGCGGAACTCGCCGAGCTGGCCGCCGACATGGGCGCGTCGGACGTGCCCGGCGACGGCGTCTCGCTGGTCACCCGGTTGTCCACCGCGTCGACGGCCACCGAGGGTGAGCAGGCCGAGATCTGGTTCGACGCCGACAAGGTCCAGTTGTTCGATCCCGGCACCGGGCGCAACCTCACCTATTCCGGCGATTGAGCGGCTGCGGGGGCCGTCCGACGTGCGCGGACGGCCCCCTCAAGCGTAAGTCACGGGGAGTTACTGACCAGTCCGGATCATCGGCAGGGACGAACTCCATAGGCCATTCAGCGCAGCAAAGCCGCATCTCGCCGCTTTTGTACGGCATTCGCTCCTGTCCGTCCCCACGCTGGTCGAAGGCGGGGATGACCCCGATCGACACGTCGGGGCAGGGGAGACCGCCGAGCACAGAAGAGAGCGCGCGATGGGGATTCTTGACGGAAAAGCGGTCGTCATCACCGGTGCGGGGCGGGGGCTGGGTGAGGCCTACGCGATGCACGCGGCGCAGTCGGGTGCCGCGGTGGTGGTCAACGACATCGACGCCGACCTGGCCGAACAGGTCGCGGAGCACATCCGGGGGTACGGCGGACGGGCGGTCGCCAGCACGCACACGGTGGCCGATCCCACCGAAGCGGAGAAGATCGTCGGAATGTGCCTGACCGAGTTCGGTCGGCTGGACGGCTTGGTGAACAACGCGGGGCTGAACTACGAGACCCCGCCGTGGGACGACGACCCCGAATCGGTGCGCCGCACGATCGAGGTCAACCTGTTGGGTGTCATATACACCGGAATCGCCGCGATGCGCGCGATGCGCGAACAGGGCGGCGGCTCGATCGTCAACATTTCGTCCGGGGCGTTCTTCGGGCAGCGCAAACTGGCCACCTACGCGGCGACCAAGGGCGCGGTGGCGTCCCTGAGCGCGTCGTGGGCACTGGATCTGGAGAGCGAGGGAATCCGGGTCAACGCGGTCTGCCCGGTGGCCCACACCCGCATGGTCTGGAAGTCCGAGCGGTCGTTGCGGGCGATCCCCGCCGACCGCACCCCCGGCAAGGTCGCGCCGCTGGTGCTGTTCCTGCTCAGCGACGCCGCCGAAGGCATCACCGGGCAGATCGTCCGGTGCAACGGCCGGCAGCTCCACCTCGTGGGGCACCCGTACTTCAAGCAACCGATCCTGGAGAGCGACTCCTGGGACACCACCTCGGTGAAGCGGGCGTTCGACGGGGTGCTCCAGGCACACCTGGAACCGTTCGGCCTGGAGAAGCGGATGCCGCCGCGCCTGCGGGAGCTGGTGGAACCGGGCCAGACGGCCTGAGGTGACCGGGAAGTGCCCCCCGCGCGGCGGCACTTCCCCCCGGCCAGGTGCCGACCGCGTGAGGGGTGTGGTCGGTACCGGCGCGCCGCCGGTGTCCCGCGAAGGCTCCGGGGACAGTCGTGGGGGTCGGTAGTCGGGTGAATTCCGGCCGAGGGCCGGGAAAAGGCGCTCGATCACTCGGACGGGTGATCGTCGGATTGTCGTACCCCCCTGTCACCATCGACCCATGCCCACGCGCAGGCCGAGGGTCACCGATTGGCGGCTGGTGGTCCAGTCGCGGTTGGACCGCGTCCGGGCGGACCTGGCCGCGCTGGGGCCGCCCGACCCGCTCGACCCGGAGAGCGCGCAGTGGCGGTCCGTGGCCGAGCAGGAGGCGGCCGTCGTGGAGGACGTGATCACCCGCCACGAGTCGCGGTGGCGGTCGGTGGCGTCGTGGTGGTCGGGGTGGCACATCGAGCGCGCGTGGCGCTCGCTGCACGAGGCGGAGATCGCGGTCGTCGCGGCCGGTCCCGGTTTCCTGGGGCGGTTACCGGGGTTGCGGGCGCGGGTCGCGGAGAACCTGGACGACGACGACCCCCGGCGGCTCGCGCTGGAGGAGCTGCGGCCCGGTGAGTTCCCGCTGGTGGTGGAGCGGGAACTGGTGGTCGACGCGCTGCGGGCGTCGTTCGACAAGTCCGACTTCGCCCACGTCGGGTCGCGGGCCCTGCGGAACAAGCTGATCGCGGCGTCGGTGGCGCTGCTCGCGGCCAACACGCTGCTCGGGGTCATCGGGCTGGCCCACCCGGGGATGATCCCGATGTGCGTGGGGTCGGAGCGCCTGCCGACCGTCTGCCCGTCGGGCAAGAACGCGGCCGGGGTGGACGTGTGGCTGATCCAGGTGCTGGGCGCGTTCGGGGCGATCCTGTCGGCGGTGGTGCTGCTGCTGCGCCGCCGGCCGAGCTTGTCGCCGTACGTGATGATCGGCTACCAGGCCACCATCAAGATCCTGCTCGGGTCGGCGCTCGCGGTGATCGGCATCCTGGCCCTGGGCGCGGGCGTGACCACGGGGCTGATCGGCGTGGCGTCGCAGGCGGCGCTGCTGCTGTGGGCCGTGATCCTGGGGTACTCGCAGCAGGTGGCGACCCGCCTGCTGGACAGCTACGCCGACCGGGTGATGGACCAGGCGCGTCCGATGCCCAGGTTCGAGAGGCAGCGGTGAACCCCGGCCACCGGCGGACGGCGGGGCCGCTCCGGGAGGTCGCGGGTGCGCGGCGGCGTCCCTCTGAGGCGTCCCTCTGCGGGGGGAGCCGGCGGTGCCCTGGCCGGCTAGCCGTGGCGGGTGGAGCGGATGGTGTCGATCACGTCCTGGTCCCAGCGGTGGGTGCGGATCAGGCGGTAGCGCTCGGCGGCCACCCACAGGTAGGCCTCGGTCTCCGTGCGGTCGCCGACGAGTTCCGCCTGGCGCAGCATCCCGACCACCGGCACGTACTCCTCGGCGTACCAGCGGTGGGCGACGGTCGGGCGGTCCAGGAAGGTGCCCTCGTCCTGCATCAGCCGGAAGCCCCAGGCCTCGACGTGCTCGCCGAGTTCGGCGTACTCCCACGGGTCGGACAGCAGCACGGCCGTGCGGGCCTCGCCGGCCAGGGGCACGCGCTCCAGGAACAGCCGCCGGTAGTCCTTGACGATCAGGTCGCCCCGGTGGCGGATGCCGTGCGCCGCGATCCGGGTCACGACCTCCGTCACGTACGCGTCGATCACGACCAGGCCGAGCGCGTGGGCGACGGACACCCGGTGGTGGCCGTCCTGGACGAAGTGCAGGTCGCCCACCCGGTACACCTCGATCGGCGGCACCGCCTCGCCCCGGCGGGCGGCCAGCGCGAGGCGCTGCCAGCGCTCCCGCACGCGCGCGGACGTCGGCCGGAACCGCCGGTCGAAGTCGCGGGTGCGGTCGACGCTGCCCACGATCGAGTCCAACCGGACGGTCTGGAGGCCCAGCCGGCGTTCGCCGAGCATCCCCAGGGCCTCCACCACCTCGTGGAACGGCAGCATGATGTTGACGTCGTCGGGCTCGCGCCGCAGCCACGTGGCCAGGCGGGACATCACCTGGCCGCGCCGGGCGCGCAGGAAGTCGTTCTCCGCGTCGGCGGCGGGGAAACCGGTGTCGCGGCGCATCAGCCGTCCTCCTCTCGAACCGGACCGCCCGGGGCTCGTCCGGGCACGTCCAGCACCTTGTAGCCCACCACGTTGACCACCCGCGTGCCCTCCAGCAGGCGGTCGGGCTTGGGCGCGCCGTGCGGGTGGATGTGGCCGTGCAGCAGCAGCGGCGGGCGGAGGCGGTGCACGGCCTCGTGCAGGCACGCGAAGCCCCGGTGCGGCGGGTCCGGTTCGTCGCCGCAGCCCAGCGGCGGCGAGTGGGTGAGCAGGACGTCCACGCCGCGCCCGTCGCGCAGGCCGCGCCACGCGGCCAGCCGCGCCAGCCGGCGCACCCGGCGCGCCTGGTGGCGCTCGGTCCACTGGTTGGGCCCGTCGTTGTAGCGGATCGAGCCGCCCAGCCCGGCGATCCGCAACCCCGCCACGTCCACCACCCGCCCGTCCGCGTTCACCCCGCCCGCCGGGCCGGGCCAGCGGGACGGGATGCCGGCCCTGGTCCACAGGCCGCGCACGTTCGAGTAGCCGCTCAGGTCCGGGTCGTGGTTGCCGGGGACGAACACGCACGGCCGGTCCAGCGCGGACGTCAGGAACTCCAGGTAGTCGAACGGCAGGTCGCCCGCCGCGACGACCAGGTCGACCTCGTGCCGGCGGACCTGCTCGGTCCACAGCCGCTCGACCACCTCGTCCGCCACCGCGAGCACCTTCGGCATCCGTCGAGCCTAGAGCCGGTGCCGGCGGACGACACCTCGCCGGTGAAAAGGGTGAAAAGCGGGATTCGCCCGCTGCCGCACGGCAACAATCGGACTAGCGTCCCGGGTGTGCTCGCCGAGATGTTCCTCGACGCGGCTCACGGCTGTCGTGACCACAGCCCGCTCACCCACACCCTCCTGGTGTCGGCGGCGGGCGATCTCGCGCGCGGTGGGATCACCGCGCGGGTGATGGCGGGTGCCGAGTGCGACCGCAAGGGCACCGTCCCGGGCCTGCGGTTCGCGGGCGCGCTGCACCGGCTGGTTTTGGAGGGCCGCGCGCCCTGCCTGGCCGCGCACTACCCGACCGCGGGCGGCGAGCCGCGCCTGGGCAGCCTGTGGGCCGACGCGGTGCCGGTCCTGCACGACCACCTGGACGAGCTCCGCGCACTGGTCAAGGCGACCGTCGTGCAGACCAACGAGCCCGGCCGCAACGCCCCGCTGTTCGGCGGCCTGCAAACCGCCACGCACCTGGCCGCCGACGCGGTCGGCCGGCGCACCCCGTTCCCGGTGCGGCTGCTGGAGGTGGGCGCGTCGGGCGGCCTGAACCTGCGCCCGCACCGGATCGCGTACCGGGTGGGTGACGAGGTGTTCGGCGACGTCGGCAGCCCGTTCGTGCTCGACACCGGGTGGACCGGCCGTCCCGGGGTGGACCTGGCGCACAACCTCCGGCTGGTGCGCCGGGCCGGCTGCGACCTGAACCCGGTCGACGTGTGCACCGACGACGGCCGGCTGCACCTGTCGTCGTTCGTGTGGGCCGACCAGCGGTGGCGGTGGGAACGCCTCCAGGCCGCGTTGGACCTGGCCGGGCTCGACCCGGTGCCGGTGGACCGGGCGACCGGGCCGGAGTGGCTCGCGGAGCAGCTCGCGCGGCCGGAGCGGGACGTGCTCACGGTCGTGTGGCACTCGGTGGTGTGGCAGTACGTGTCGCCGGCCGACCGCGCCATGGGCCGGGCCATCCTCGCCGACGCGGCGGCCCGCGCGACGCCGATGGCACCGCTGGCCCTGCTCGTGTTCGAGCCGCGCCGGACCCACGAGACGACCCGCTACGACTTCCAGCTCCTGCTGAAGCTGTGGCCGAGCGGGATCTCGCTGCGCCTGGGGTCGGGCGCGGGCCACGGCGTCCCGTTCGTCTGGCACACCCGGCCCTGGAACTGACTTCGGACCCGACCGGCCACGTCGGACACGACCACCGACCGCGCGGGGAAGACCTCCCCTAGTTGCCGGTGGCGATCAGCAGGGTCACCGTGGTCAGCCAGCCGATGAGGAAGGCGAGAATCCAGAACCGCAGGTTGGTGAGCATTCTGGTCATGGGTGGGACATCCCGTCGGGTCGGGGTGGGAGGGGGCTACAGCCAGCGGTTCCGACGGAATATTCGGTACAGGGTGAGGCAGGCGACCAGGATGATCGTGATCACCATGGGGTAGCCGTAGCGCCAGTGCAGCTCCGGCATGAAGTCGAAGTTCATCCCGTAGACGCCGACGACCATGGTCGGCACCGAGATGATCGCGACCCACGACGAGATCTTGCGCATGTCCGAGTTCTGCTGGAGCGTGATCTTCGCGAGCGTCGCGTCGACCAGCGTGGTCAGCAGCTCGTCGAAGTTCATCACCCGCTCCGACACCTCGGTGAGGTGGTCGTCGACGTCGCGGAAGTACGAGCGCACCTGCTCCGGGATCAGCGGCGTGTAGCCCTCGGCCAGCCTGCGCAGCGGCACCGCCAGCGGCATCACCGCGCGGCGCAGCTCCAGGACCTCGCGCTTCATCAGGTAGATCTGGTCCGCGCTGATCCGGCTGCGCGGCGCGAAGACCAGCGCTTCCATCTGGTCGATGTCGTCCTCGATGTGGTCGGTCACCTCGAGGTAGTTGTCCACGACGTGGTCCGCGATCGTGTACAGCACCGCGGCCGGGCCGACCCGCAGCTTCTCCGAGTCCGTCTCCAGCTCCCGCCGCACGGCGGCCAGGCCGGAGTGGTTGCCGTGCCGGACCGTGACCACGAAGTCGCGGCCGAGGAAGACCATGATCTCGCCGCTCTCCACGATCTCGTTGGCCGTGTCCGGGGACGCGTTCTGCACGTACCGCACGGTCTTGAGCACCATGAACAGCGTGTTGTCGTAACGCTCCAGCTTCGGCCGCTGGTGCGCGTGCACCGCGTCCTCGACCGCGAGTTCGTGCAGCCCGAACGTCTCCGCGACGCCCTGGATCTGCTCTTCGTCCGGCTCGTGCAAGCCGATCCACACGAACCCGTCGCCGCGCCGGCGCACCTCGTCCACGGCGTGGGTGTGCGACCACCGGCCGGGCAGCCGCTCACCGTCGACGTACACGCCGCAGTCGACCACGTAGGCCGACAACGGCACCGGGACGGGGATCGCGGGCCGGTCGCGGTCGGGCACGCGGCCTCTCAGGCCGCCGAGCGAGGGCAAACTGGGCACGGGTCCTCCAGACGGGGAGCGTCGACTCGCGAAGAAAGATGACGACGGCACGTCCCCGACCGGACAGCGCTGGGCCTAGCTGTGGGAAGCCGACCCTCCGGGGAGGACGCGCGAGGTACTCGCAGGATGGGGATCGTTGCTCATCGGCGGTCCTCACCTCCTCGGGTCGGCCGGTCGCGGCGGTGGAGTCGCTCACAGACCAGTTGCCGAGGGTACTCCCCCCGCGCTCACACTGTCGTCCCGGTCGTGAGGGCGCTCGATCGCACGCCCCCGCCGCGAGCCAACGGAGGCGTGCCGTGCGGTTCGGGCGTTACCACGAGGAGTTCGAAGTCGGCGCGGTCTACGAGCACTGGCCGGGCAAGACCGTCACCGAGTACGACGACCACCTGTTCTGCCTGTCGACCATGAACCACCACCCGCTGCACCCGGACGCGCACTGCGCGGCGGAGACCACGGACTCCGGGAAGAACGTGGTGGTCGGCAACTACGTCTACTCGCTGCTGCTGGGCATGTCCGTGCCGGCCGTGTCGGGCAAGGCGGTCGCGAACCTGGAGGTGGAGACGTTGAAGCACGTCAAACCCACCTGCCACGGCGACACCATCTACGGTGAGACCGAGGTGCTCGACAAGACGCCGTCGAAGTCGAAAGACGACCGGGGTGTTGTCTCCGTCGAGACGCGCGGGTACAAGCAGGACGGCACGGTCGTCTGCGTGTTCCGACGCAAGGTGATGGTGCCCAAGCGCTCGTACAGCGACAGTCGCGGCGGCGAGCAGCCCGGTCGGCCCGAGCCCGTCACCGGCTGAGCCGCGACGAGGACGAAGGAGTGACGTGACTGCTCTGGACCTGGTGCGGCAGCGACTCGCGGGGTTCGCGCAGCGGGGCGCGCACGGCCTGTCCCCGCTCTACGAGCACCTGGCGTCCCGCGCCGCCGAGGACCCGGAGGTCGCCGGGCTGCTGACCGCCGCCCCGGAGCACTTCGCGCAGCCGACGCTGCTCCTGGCGGCGGCGCACCGGCTGGTGCAGGCCGAGCCGTTCCACGAGCTGTCGAACTACTACCCGTCGCTGGGCGGCACCTACGGCGCGGACGAGCGCACCTGGTCGCTGTTCCGGGCGTTCGTGCTGGAGCGGGCCGACCGGATGCGCGCGCTGATCGCGTCCCGGTCCACCCAGACCAACGAGGTGCGCCGGGCCGCCCTGCTGTACCCGGCGGTGGCGATGGTGAAGGGTCCGGTGGGCCTGCTGGAGGTCGGCTGCTCGGGCGGGCTGCTGCTCGGCTTGGACCAGTACGGCTACCGGTACCAGACCGAGCAGGCCGGGCAGCTCGTCGCCGGCCCGGCCAAGGCCGCGCTCGGGCTGCACTGCGCGCTGGAGCTCGCCCCCGGCGCGGAGCTGCCCAGGATTCCGAAGACCGTGAAGGTGGCGGCGAAGGTCGGCCTGGACCGCGCGCCCGCCGACCTGACCGACGAGGACACCTACGCGTGGCTGGAGGCGTGCGTGTGGGCCGACCAACCGGAGCGGCTCCGGCTGTTCGGGGTGGCCGCCGCCGTGCAGCGCAAAGCGCCGCCCGAGTTCGTCACCGGCGACGCGGTGGCCGACCTGGCCGCCGCCGCTGCCCGGGTGCCCGCCGACCTGCCACTCGTGGTCATCACCAGCAACACGTTGCACCACCTGCCGGGTGACGAGTTCGTCCGCGCGCTGCGGGAGCTGGACCGGCCGGCCTGGTGGGTCAGCCACGAGTCCTACGCGGCGGCCCTGGTGCACGTGCTGCCGGGGCGGTCCGACCTGGAGGCACCGCACGAGGCGGTCGGGGTGCTCGGGCTGACGAAGTTCGAGGGCGGCGAGGTGGTGTCGGCCAAGGCGCTCGCGCTGACCGCCCAGCACGGCCAGCGGCTGGTCTGGCTGCCCTGACCGCAGTGCGTGACCGGGGGCCCGACCTGCCACTATCGGGCGAAGTCGATCACCTCCGGGGGAGCTGACCCCACGCCCGGAGCGTGTCGTGGAGACCGTCGGTGAGCGGAAGTGTGTCCAAGATCGCAGCGGTCGCCCACCGGGCTTCCGAAGCGTCGTCCCCCGCTCGGAGCACACCCGATCGCACCTGGCAGACGTAGTCGTGGATGTCGTAGAGGCCGTCTTCGGCCGGTCGGGTGACACTTCCCAGCAACGCCCCGACGGTTACGGAGAGTCCGGTCTCTTCCCGAATTTCGCGGCTCAGGGCCTCCGCATCTCCCTCACCGGGGGCGACTCGTCCACCCGGTACCGACCACCGTCCCTCACCTGGGTGATTCGCCCTCCGCACGAGTAGTAGTCGCCCGGTCGAGTCATGGACGACGCCGCCGACACAGCGGATCAAGCGGACGCGTTCGGCCGTCACGGTGACCAAGCGTAGTCACACCGGAACGGCGGTGCAGCTCGCTACCCCAGGTGCGGTACAAAACTCCCAAGGTGCCGCGCCGTGCGGTACAACGGTTTTCACTGGCGCCACACGGGTGCGGGTAGCGAACGGGGTTGATCACCGTGAATCTGAAGAAGATTCTCACTTTCGCCGGGGTCGGCTTGGTCCTGTTCTTCCTCATCGCGGAACCCTCACAAGCGGCTCAGCTCGTCCAGAACGTGCTGAACACGCTGAAGGGAGCCGCTGAGGCGCTCATCACCTTCGTGAAACAATTGTTCTGAGTCGCCCGGCTCCGCTCCCACGGCGAAGGGTCAGGTCTGAGGCATGTTCGCACCTAGGGACCCCGACGAGTACCTGCTCCCCACGGAGCGCCGGGTCATCCGGGTCCGCCGGCACTGGAGCAGCCTGCTCTGGGATCTCCTGGAGGCGGCGGCCCTGTTGGCCGGTGCCATGATGATCTCGTACCTGCTGCCCGAGAACGCCGGCGTGGTCCAGAACATCCTCTGGTACGCGGCCCTGTTCGTGCTGCTCAGGCTGGCGTACTTCGTCATGGAGTGGTGGGTGGAGCGGATCGTCGTCACCGACAAGAGGTTCATGATCTCGTCGGGGGTGTTCGAGACCAAGGTGGCCATGATGCCGATCAGCAAGGTCACCGACCTCACCTACGAGCGGACGGTGCTGGGCCGCATGTTCGGCTTCGGCACCCTGGTCGTGGAGTCGGCCGGTCAGATCCAGGCCCTCAACCGGATCGAGTACCTGCCGAACCCCGAGGAGGTCTACGACGCCATCTCGGAGCTGACCTTCGGCGACAAGAAGGCACAGGCCGAGAGGTTCTCGATGATCAAGGCGCAGCGGGCGGCCCGCGGGAAGAAGATGGTCCCGTAGGTCAGACTGGGTGGGTGCGCATCGACCTGCACACCCACTCGACCGAGTCCGACGGCACCGACACGCCCGCGGAACTGGTGGCCGCCGCGGCGGCCACCGGTCTGTCCGCCATCGCGCTGACCGACCACGACACCGCCGCGGGCTGGGCGGAGGCGGCCGACGCGCTGCCTCCCGGCCTCCGGCTGGTGCGGGGCGCGGAGCTGTCCTGCGCGTCGGACGACGGTCGAGGCAGGGTCATCACCGTCCACCTGCTCGCCTACCTCTACGACCCCACCTCGCCCGCGCTGGTCGAGGAGCAGCTCCGGCTGCGCTCCGAACGCCGGCACCGGCTGCGCCGGATGGCGGTGCGGATGGTGGAGGACGGCTTCCCCATCGACCCGGACGAGCTGATGGCGGCCATGCCCGCCGACGCGCCCGCCGGTCGGCCGCACCTCGCCATGGCGCTGATCAGGGCCGGCGTGGTGACGAGCGTGGACGAGGCCTTCGCGCGGTACCTGACGGGCGGGCGGTACTACGTGCCGCGCACCGACACGCCGGTCGCCCGCGCCATCGGGATGATCTCCGACGCGGGCGGGGTGACCGTGCTCGCGCACCCGTTCGCCTCCTCCCGGGGGCCGATCGTGTCCGACGCCGTGGTGGCGGACCTGGCGGGCCTGGGCCTGGCCGGCGTCGAGGTGGACCACCCCGACCACGACTCGGCGACCCGCGACCGGCTGCGCGGGCTCGCGGGCGAACTGGGGCTGCTCATGACCGGCTCGTCGGACTACCACGGCACCAACAAGACCGTGCGGCTCGGTGCGGAGACCACCGCACCCGACGTGCTCGACGCGATCGCCGACCGGGCGACCGGGTGCAAAGTGCTCGTGGGTTAGGCCAACCGCGTGAAGGAGCCCTGCGCCGTCCGCACGCGGTGCCGGGACTGTCGGTCGGCCTCGGTAGTTTGGTGCGGTGCGGGAACAGCTCGGGCTCGACTTCGGCGGGATGCCGAAGAAACTCGTACGGGTGACACCGTCGAAGCTCTCGACGTGGGCGGACTGCCCACGGCGGTTCCGCATGGCCTACGTCGACCGGCCGTCGCCGCCGCGCGGCGGCGCGTGGGCGCACAACACGCTGGGCGCGGTCGTGCACAACGCCTTGAAGGCGCTGTTCGACCTGCCGGCCGAGCGCCGCACCCCGGACCAGGCGGTGGCCCAGTTGCACCGCCAGTGGAAGAACGAGGGCTTCCGCGACGCCGAGCAGGCCGCCGTGTACCGCGGCCGGGCCGAGGGCTGGGTGCGCGACTACGTCGACGAGCTCGACACGTCCATCGAGCCGCTCGGCATCGAGCGCTGGGTGTCCACGCCCACCTCCCGGATCGTCGCGGAGGGCCGGGTCGACCGCATCGACCTGCGGGACGGCGAGCTGGTCGTCGTCGACTACAAGACCGGGCGGCACGCGCTGACCGTGGACGACGCGCGCGGCTCCCAGGCGTTGGCCCTCTACGCGCTGGCGGCCCGGCGCACGCTGCGCAAGCCGTGCCACCGGGTGGAGCTGCACCACCTGCCCACCGGCGCGGTCGCGGTGTGGGAGCACACCGAGGAGAGCCTCGCGCGGCACGTGTCGCGGGCCGAGGAGGCGGCGGACGAGATCGGCCTGGCCGCCGACACCCTGGCGGCCGGCGGCGACCCGGAGATCCTGTACCCGCCCCGCACGGGCAACCAGTGCACCTGGTGCGACTTCCGCCGGAGCTGCCCGGAGGGGCAGCGGGCGGCCCCGACACTCGACCCGTGGGCTCTGCTCGCGCCGTAGGGAGATCCGTGACGAAGGTGGAGACCGAGCCGCGCGTGCTGCGGACGTGGCGGGGGATCGGCGGCTGCGTGGCCGTGGGCCTCGTGCTGCTGGCGCTGGCGCTGATCGGCGTGCAGGTCTACGCGGGCCTCCACGACCTGCCGGGGCCGGGCGTGGGCGTCGTGGCGGGCCACCTGGTGGCCGCCGGCGTGGCCGTGGTGGCGCAGGTGGTCGCCGACCGCCGCACCGGCTGGGTCGCCGGCCTGTGCGGCTTGGCGGTCCTCCTGGCGGGCGCGTCGACCCTGTGGTTCTTCTGGTGGGCGTGACCGGGCCCGTCCTGACCCTGGGGTGCTGAGGGTCAGGACGGGCCAGGCGCTGAGGGTCAGGCGCTGAGCCACGCCCGCCAGGTCGGCAGGAGGGTGGCCAGCAGCGCCTCCGGTGCCTCGGTGTTCGGCGAGTGCCAGACGCCCTCCAGGACCGCGAAGTCGGCGTCCAGGCGTTCGGCCATGTCCCGCTGGGTCGCCGCCGACCACGCGTCGTCCAGCTCGCCGCACACCACCAGGCACGGCGTGCCGGACGAGCGCAGCGACCGGGCCAGCTTCGCCACCAGGTCGGGCTCGGTCCGCAGCGAGTCGCCCATGCCGAGCAGCCCGGCGGCGGTCGAGCGGAGGAACCGCTCGCGGTAGAAGCCCTTGAGCTCCTGCGGGATCAGCGCCCAGCGCGCGGTGCGCGCGGCGCGGGCCGCGGTGAACCGGTGCAACGCCTCGACGCCCTGCGCGCGCAACAGGGGTTCGCCCTGCTCCAGCGCGACGCGGCGGTCGCTCGCCGGCAGCTCGGCCGGCCCGGACGACAGCAGGGTCAGCCCGGTCACCGGGGCCTGGGCCAGGACCGCGCCGCGCGCGACCAGCCCGCCGTAGGAGTGGCCCACCAACAGCACCCGCCGGCCGTCGGCGGTGAGCTCGCCGACCAGCTCGGCCAGCACCGCGCCCAGCGCCCCCGGGCGGTACTCGGACTCGGCGAGCGGGCCCGGCGACTCGTACTGGCCGGGCAGATCGATCGCCACGACCTCCAGGCCGGCGTCCGCGATCGGGTCGATCAGCGGCGCGAAGTCCTCTTTGGACCCGGTGTAGCCGGGCACCAGCAACGCCGTCGCACCGGTGTCGGCACCGGCCGCCGGCGCGCGCAGGGCGGCGACGGGACCTGCCCGGCCGGGCAGGTCGACGCGGTCCGCGCGGTGCGGGCTGAGCTGCGAGTGCACGCCTCGAAGTGTGCCGCACGACGGCCGGGTGCGCGTGGGCGAACCACCGGCGCGCGGACTACCGCAGCGCGACCAGCGTGTCGCCGCGCTGCTCCAGCACGACCGGCCCCTCGGTGCCCATCTGGACCGTCCCGGTGTAACCGCCCCGGTCCACCGGCACGCTGCCGATCTCCTGGCCGGTGACCTGGTCGACGACCTTCAGCCCGTCCTCGACCGGGATCAGCGCGCGACCCGCGAGGGTCGTGCCGGGACCCCGCGAGGGCATCGACCACAGCGGGTTCAGGTCGACCAGCGACAGCGCGACCGTGCGCGAACCGGTGAACCAGTAGGTGTTCGCGGTGCTGGTGGCGGTGTCCACCACCCGTCCGGGCGGGTCGCCGGCCAACTCGTCGGCGGTCACCTCGACCGGGTACTCCAGGATCAGCCCGCCGGTCTCCGCGTCGAACACGATCAGCTTGCCGGGCACGGCCACCGCGACCCGGTTGGCGGTCACCGCGACCACCCGCGCGCCCTTGACGCCGACCAGCGCGGTGCTGATCACCTGCGGCTCGTCGAACTTCTCCGGGTTGGGCTTGAGCACGGTGATCCGGTCGGACGGGTCCTGGCCGTAGCAGCGCTCGATCACCGCGGCCTTGCCGCCGGTCACCGCGAACGACCCGTACTGGCAGCCCGGACGGGGCTGGCGGGTGGCGTTCACGATCGCGCGCAGCGTGCCGTACTCCAGCGACCGCACCAGGTCGTCCCGCCGGTACACCTCGAAGTAGGTCTCACCGGTGACCAGCACGTGCGAGCCCTCGTTGAGCATCCGGGTGTCCAGGGCGGCGTCGCCGTTGCGCTGCGGGCCGCGCTTGCCGGACGCGGCGTCCAGCGTGGTCAGCTCGGAGCAGTTGGTGTCCTTGCGGTAGAGCGCGAACACCTTGCCCCACGCGGTGCTCACCGAGCACAGGGGCCAGTCCCGGCTGTACCGCCAGCGGACTTCGCCGGTCAGCGCGTCCCGGCCGACGACCTCGCCGCCGTCCGCCGTCGCCACGACCGAGTCCAGGTGCACCGGGACCGGCGTGGCGCTGCTCGGGGCGCGCCACAGCTCGCCCAAGGACGGCGGCAGCACGGTCGCCGGCTGGAGCGGCGTGATCTCGCTGGGACCGGTCTGCGAGGTGGTGTTGCGGGCGTCGCTGAACGCCCACACCAGCACCGACGACACCAGCACCGCGACCACGACCAGCGCCAGGGCGATGAAGTCGCCCCGGGTCCGCCAGGTCCGGACGGGACCCACCGGGCCGTCGTCGGTGGTCTCGGGCGGGGGTGCCGCCAGGACGTCTTCGGTGGTCGCAGCGGTCGGGTGGTCGGTGTCGGCGGGACGTTCGACGTCCGTCTCGACCGAACGCTCGGCGTTCGAGTCCACCACGACCTGCCCGTTCGACTCCGCCTGTTCCGGCTGGCCCACTGCCCGGCTCCCGATGGGTTCGGTGATCTGTCCGGCCACATGCTCCCGCATGTGGCCGGAGATCCGTGTGAGGCGTCAGTCTGCCGACGGCAGGGCGTCGGCGGAACCTTCCGTCTCGGTTCGCGTGCGACGCCTGCGGGTGCGGGGGCGCTCGGCGTCCTCCGCGTCCGCGGTTTCCGCCTTGCGCCTGGTCCGGGGGCGGCTCGCCGCTTCCTCGGGCTGCGCGTCGCCGGCCTCGGCCGCCTTGCGGGTGCGAGTCCGCTTGGGCGGGGCCTCCGTCGGCTGTTCGGCCTGGTCAGCCGCCTCGACAGGGGCCGCGGCCTTGCGCGTGCGGGTCCGCTTCGGAGCCGCCTCGACCGCCTCGTCGGCGGGCTTGGCGTCGGCCGGCGCGGCGTCCGCCGGGGCCTCGACGGGCTCGGCCTTCTTCCGCGTGCGGGTCCGCTTCGGCGCTGCCTCGGCGACCGGCCCGGTCTCGGCGACCGGCTCGGCGACGGCCTCGACGGGCGCGTCCGCGGGTTCGGCCTTCTTGCGGGTGCGAGTGCGCTTGGGCGCGACCGCTTCGGCCGGGGCTTCGGCGGCGGGTGCCTCCGGTGCGACCGGTGCGGCTGCGGCGGGCGCTTCGGCGGCGGGTGCCTCCGGAGCGGCCGACGCGGCCTCGGTGGTCGCACCGGCCCGGCTGCGCCGACGGGTGCGGGTGGGCGCTTCGCCGGCCGGGGCTTCCGCCTTCGGCTCGACCGCCGTGCCCCGGACCCCGTCCTCCGGTGCGCCGCTGTCCGCCGAACCGGCCTGTGCCGCGCTGTCCTGCGCCGCGCTGCCAGTCGGTGCGCCGACCTCGGCCGGACCGGTCACGGCCTCGGCGAGCACGCCGGGCGCGGAGCCGTTGGTGTGCGCGGCCTCACCGGACGAACCACCCCGACGGCGGCGACGGCGCGACTTGGTGGGCTCGGTGGAGCCCTCCTCGCCGTGGGCCGCGTGGCCGGGGGAGTCCTGGCCGGGGGAGCTCTGGCCGTTCGGTGAGGTCACCTCGGAGGTGGCCGCGCCTTCCGGCGAGACACCGCCGCGACTGCGCCGCCGGCGGCGGGTCCGCCCGCTCCCGCCCTCGGTGCTGTCCGCGGTCGGCGTGGCCTCGCCGTTCGAGTCGGGAGCACCGGGTGCGTCGCGCTTGCGCCCGCGCTTGCGGGGCTTGCGCTCGCCCTTGAGGTTCTCCTCCGGCTCCGCGTCCAGACCCGCGCGGGTGCGCAGGCCCAGCGGCAGCCGGCCGGTGGAACCCGACGGGATGTCCAGCTCGGCGAACAGGTGGTCGGACGTCGAGTACGTCTCCACCGGCTCCGGCTTGCCCAGGTTGAGCGCGTCGCTGATCGCCTTCCAGCGCGGCATCTCGTCCCAGTCGACCAGCGTGACGGCGACGCCCGTGCGCCCCGCGCGACCGGTCCGGCCGATGCGGTGCACGTAGGTCTTCTCGTCGTCCGGGCACTGGTAGTTGATGACGTGCGTGACGCCTTCGACGTCGATGCCGCGCGCGGCCACGTCCGTCGCCACCAGCACGTCGATCTTGCCGCTGCGGAACGCCCGCAACGCCTGCTCGCGCGCGCCCTGGCCCAGGTCGCCGTGCACGGCCGCCGCGGCGAAACCGCGCTCGACCATCTCGTCCGCGACCTTCTGCGCGGTGCGCTTGGTGCGGGTGAAGATCATGCACAGGCCGCGCTCGCGGACCTGCAACGCGCGAGCCAGCAGCTCGGTCTTGTCCAGCGCGTGCGCGCGGTAGACGAACTGCTCGGTGCGCTCGTGGATCGCGCCGGCGTCGTTCTCCTCGGCGCGCACGTGCGTGGGCTGGTTGAGGAACGTGCGGGCCAGCGTGATGATCGGCCCCGGCATGGTCGCCGAGAACAGCATCGTCTGCCGCTCGTCGGGCACCATGCGCAGGATGCGCTCGATGTCGGGCAGGAAGCCCAGGTCGAGCATCTCGTCGGCCTCGTCCAGCACCAGCCCGCGGACCTTGCCGAGCACCAGGTGGCGCTGCTCGGCCAGGTCGAGCAGCCGCCCCGGGGTGCCGACGATCAGGTCGACGCCCTTGCGCAGGGCCGCGATCTGCGGCTCGTAGGGCCGGCCGCCGTAGATGGCCAGCACGCGGACGCCCAGGTGCTTCGCGGCGTCGGTCAGGTCGTGCGTCACCTGGAGGCAGAGCTCGCGGGTCGGCACCACGACCAGCGCCTGCGGTGTGCCGTCACCCGGCACGGTGATGCGCTGGAGCAGCGGGATGCCGAAGCCCAGCGTCTTGCCGGTGCCGGTGCGGGCCTGCCCGATGACGTCGTCGCCGGCCAGGGCCAGCGGGAGCGTGAGCTCCTGGATGGCGAACGCCCGCTCGATGCCCGCCTCGCCCAGCGCGCGGACGATCTCGGCGCGCACGCCCAGCTCGGCGAACGTGGGGGAGTCGGACCGGACCGGGGCGTTGGCGATCAGCGGGTGGGAGGTGTCCGCATCGGGGACTCCCCGCTCGCTGTGCTCCAGGGTCACCGGGTCCAGGTGCGTCTCTTCATTTGTCGCGGTCAGGATGATCGCCTCTCTCGTACCAGCGCGCACGGCCTGTACGGGCCACTCGACCGCGCCTACCGCCTCACGGCCGAGGGGACGGCCGGGCGTGTGGTGCGGGAGGACCTGCGAGGTATGCGCGCACCCTCTCCTGGCGGCACGGTGCCGCCGTAATCGGCTCTCGGCACCGCTGCGAGCCCCTGCTGGGCCGCGCCGCGCCGGGCGTCGAATGGTAACTCTA
Organism: Actinosynnema sp. NPDC023587; assembly: GCF_040640215.1. Classification (NCBI taxonomy): domain Bacteria; kingdom Bacillati; phylum Actinomycetota; class Actinomycetes; order Pseudonocardiales; family Pseudonocardiaceae; genus Actinosynnema; species Actinosynnema sp. NPDC023587. The sequence goes on from NZ_JBFABG010000021.1 coordinate 64,986, forward strand.
CCTCCCGACTAGGCCGTTCGGGGCTGAACACCCGTGGTCGCTGCGGAGTCGCGTGCCTGGGATGTAGTGAACGCCACCCCACTAGGCTCGCGCCCATGGGTGACGGAGCGGTGGAGTCCGGCCGAGTGGCCGAAGGTGTGGTCGACCTGCTCGGCGCACTGGCCTACGGCGAGCTGTCCGCGTTCGACCGGTTGGCGGAGGACGCGCGGACCGCGCCGACACTGGCCGGGCGGGCGGACCTGTCCGCGATGGCGGCGGCCGAGATCGGGCACTACACGCTGATCGAGCGGTACCTGGCCGACCAGGGTCACGTGCTGGAGGACGTCATGGACCCGTTCGTGGCGGGCTTCGACGCGTTCCACACCTCGACCGCGCCGAAGTCGTGGCACGAGTCGCTGGTCAAGGCCTACGTCGGCGACGGCCTGGCGGCGGACTTCTACCGCGAGGTCGCGCAGTGGCTGGACCAGCCGACCAAGGAGCTGGTGCTCGCCGTGCTCGCCGACACGGGCCACTCGGCGTTCGCCGAGCGCGAAGTCCGGGCGGCCTGCGAGGTGGACCCGAAGATCAAGGACCGGCTCACGCTGTGGGGCCGCCGGCTGCTCGGCGAGGCGTTGACGCAGGCCCAGTACGTGGTGGCGGAGCGCGACCCGCTCGCCGAGCTGATCGTGCGGGGCTCCGGCGACCTCGCGGGCATCGCCGCGCTGTTCCGGCGGCTCCAGCAGAGCCACACGCGGCGCATGACGGTGCTCGGGCTCGGCTAGGGTTGATTTCGACAGTTGTCTGACCACCGAGTCTGGTGGTCAACGCGTGTACGGAGGTCAGCGTGGAGGTCAGGGTCGGCGTCGCGGACAGTCCGCGTGAGCTCGTCGTGTCGAGCTCTCTGTCCCCCGATGAGGTCGAATCGCAGGTCGCGGACGCGCTGAGGGCGGGTAGCGGCCACCTGACGCTGGTCGACCAGAAGGGTGCCCGCTACGTGGTGCCCGCGAGCCGGATCGCGTACGTGGAGATCGGTCCGAGCGACTCGCGCAAGGTGGGCTTCACGGCGTGAGGACCTCGGTCCCGTCGAGGGATTCAGGGCACGAACGCGGAAGGGGCGTCCCGGTTCGGGACGCCCCTTCCGCGTGTTCCAGCGGTGTTCGGCCGGTTCCGGGGCGCGGTGGCCTCAGACTTCCCCGTCGTTGACGGGTCGCGGTCGGGCGGGCTCCCCGGTGAGGTCGGCGGACAGCGGCGCGTCCGGGTCGAGTTCGACGCCCGCCGACCGGAGCAGGCCGTCGACGGCGTGCCAGATGATCGTGGTCAGGTAGTCGCTCAGGTTCGCCCGGGTCATGGACCGGTGGTCCAGCCACCAGTCGCCGGCGTTCTGCACCAGGCCGACCAGGGCGTGCGCCCACGGCTCGGCCCCGCCCGCGTCCAGGCCGAACCCGCGCAGGCCGTCGCCCAGCAGGCGGGCCAGCGCGACGGTGACGAGCTGCTCGTCCTCCCGCACCGCGTCCTGCTCGACCGGTCGGTCGGCGGACGTCCTGCGCACCACGAACCGGTACAGGTTCGGGTTCTCCTCGACCGCCGCCAGGTAGGCGTCCACGATGCCGCGAATCCGCGCGCGGATCGGGCCGTCCCGGGTGAGCGCCGGGACCATCCGGTCCATCAGCAGCTCGGTACCGCGCTGCCCGACCGCCAGGTACAGGTCGGACTTGTCGGTGAAGTGCCGGTACAGCACGGGTTTGCTCACGCCCGCCGCCGCCGCGATCTCGTCCATGCCGACCTCGGGGCCGTGCGCGGCCACGGCGCGGATCGTCGCCTCGACGAACTCCGCCCGCCGCGCCTCCCGGTGCCCCTTCCAGCGCTCCCGGCGCGCGTCCGTCCCGCCCTGGGCAGTTCGAGCCATGTGACGCACGTTACCAGAAGTAACTGTTACTTCAAGTCGTAGTCAAGCGGCCGGATCGGCGAACCCGGCGGACGAGAGCGGGCAGCCGCCGCGACGACGTCGCGGCGGTTCAGTGCTGGAGGGGGAAGCCGCCGCCGATGCCGCGCCAGGCGAGGTTGGAGATCAGGGAGACCGCGTCCTCCTTGGGCACCTGGCGGTCGTCCGCCAGCCACGCGCGGGCCGTGACCTGCGACAAGCCCACCAGGCCCACGGCCAGCAGCCGGGCCCGGTGCTCGTCGAGCCCGGTATCGGCGGTGATGGTCCCGGTGATCGCGTCCACGCTCTGCGTCGTGGCCCGCTCCACCGCGTGCGCCACCGCCGGCTCGCTGCGCAGGTCCGATTCGAAGACCATGCGGAACGCCTGGCCCTCGCCGTCCACGAAGTCGTAGAACGCGCCGACCGTCGCCTTCACCCGCTGCTTGTTGTCCGCGGTGGACTCCAGCGCGTCGCGGACGCGGTTCACCAGCTCGTCCACGTGGGCTTCCAGCAGGGCCATGTAGAGCTCCAGCTTGCCGGGGAAGTGCTGGTACAGCACCGGCTTGCTGACGCCCGCGCGCTCGGCGATCTCGTCCATGGCGGCGGCGTGGTAGCCGTTGGACACGAACACGTCCTGCGCCGCGGCCAGCAACTGGGCACGCCGGGCGGTGCGTGGGAGTCGGACCCCTCGTCCCGCGCCGCCGTTGTGCCCGACCGTGGTCTGGGCCGTCTCCGTCATGGTGCCTCCAGCCAACCTGTCCATCGCGGAACCGACCAGGGGTTGCCCCGGTCGGCTCGTCGGCAACCTTACTCGCTGGTAGCAGCGTTTCGGCAGAGCTTCCCGTTTCGCAGGACGCCCGAGCAGGCATCCTGGAGGAATGACCGAGACCGTGGAGGCGCGCAGACCCGCCATCACCCACGTGCCCCTGTCCTCCGCGCCGCTGCCCCCGCTGGATTCAACGAGCGCGCCGTGGCCAGGTGACTACGTCGAGGTGGCCGGCCACACGGTGCACGTCCGGCGCACCCCGGGACCGGCCGACGCGACCGCCGTCTACGTGCACGGCCTGGGCGGCTCGGCGACCAACTGGACCGACCTCGCCGGCCAGCTCTCCGGGCACGTCGACGGCCACGCGCTGGACCTGCCCGGGTTCGGCCGCTCCGAGCCGATCCCCGGCTACACCTTCAGCATGGCCACCCACGCGGACGTGGTCATCGGCTACGTCGAGTCGCTCGGCGTCGGCCCGGTGCACCTGTTCGGCAACTCGATGGGTGGCGCGATCGCGCTGATCGCCGCCGCCTCCCGGCCGGACCTGGTGCGCACGCTGACCCTGGTGTCCCCGGCGGTGCCGGACCTGCGGCCCAGCCTGCGCCGGGTGTCCGACCCCCGGCTGCCGCTGGCGTTCCTGCCGGTCGTGGGCACGCGGGTGCGGCAGCGGCTGGCCAGGATGACGCCGCAGGCGCGGACCCAGCAGATGTTGCGGCTGTGCTTCGCCGACCCGTCGCTGGTGCCCGACGTGCGGGTCGAGCAGACCGTGGCCGAGTACGGCGAGCGGTCCGCGCAGCCGTGGGCCGGCACGGCGCTCGACCGGAGCACGATGGCGCTGATCCGGTCGTGGCTGGTGCCGCGCTCCCGGTCGATGTGGTTGCTGCCGCCCCGGGTCGGCATGCCCTCGCTGGTCGTGTGGGGCACCGAGGACCGGCTGGTCAGCGTCCGGAAGGCACCCCGGGTGGCCCGGCTGCTGCCGCGCGGCCGGCTGCTCGTGCTGCCGCGCACCGGGCACGTCGCGCAGATGGAGCGCCCGGAGTCCGTCGCGCGGGCCGTGCTCGGCATGTGGGAGTCCGGTGATGCCTGGTAGACCGGTCCGGCGGGGTGCCGCGGCACGCCCGGCCGACCCCGGCACCGGCGTCCACCGGGCGGGTGCGCTTGTGGCACCCTGGTCGCCGTGAACCGGACATCGCAGGACGGGCGCGACACGGCGTCCGCCTCGGGTGCCCGACCGTCCCCCCCGGACGACCGCTACCGCCGGGGTTCCCGGCGCACCGGGGCAGAGCCGCTGAGCGCGTCCTGGGAGCCGGCGGGTCCCCGGCCCCGCCCGCGCCGGCGCGGGCTCAAGGGCCTGGTCGCGAACTACGGGTGGCGGATCTACGCGGTGCCCGTGCTGGTGGTGCTGACCGCGCTGGTCGTGCTCGACACGGCCACGCCCGCCCAGACCGGCTCCCCGGAGGGGACGACCGCCGCCGAGGCGACCGGGACGACGTCGCCCGGTCCGCCCGTCGCGAGCGAGACCCCGCCGGTGAAGGTGGACCTGGTCGACATCCCGACCGCCGTGCTGCCCGACGGCCCGAAGTTCTCCGAGCAGGGCAGCGGCACGTGGCAGGTCGTCGCGGGCTCGTCCCCGCAGGCGGGCCAGGGCAAGGTCTTCCGGTACGCGATCGCCGTGGAGGACGGGGTGGACGCGGCCGACTACGGCGGCGACCGCGAGGCGTTCGCCCGCACGATCGACGGCATCCTGGCCGACAACCGGAGCTGGATCGGCACCGGCCTGGTCGCGATGCAGCGCGTCGAGCCGAACCAGCCGGTGGACTTCACCGTGAGCCTCACCACCACGTCCACCACGCACGGCATGTGCGGCTTCCAGATCCAGTACGAGTCCTCGTGCTGGCACCCGCCGTCCAAGCGCGTGATCATCAACGCCGCCCGGTGGGTGCGCGGCGCGAAGGCGTTCAGCAACGACTTGTCGACCTATCGCGCGTACGCGATCAACCACGAGGTCGGGCACGCGCTGGAGAACAACCACGAGGGCTGCAAGGAGAACGGGCAGGCCGCGCCGGTGATGATGCAGCAGTCCTTCGGGGTGGCCAACGACTACGTGGCCCGGTTGAACGAGGTGGACTTCTCCAACCGCGGCGTCGTGCCGGCGGACGGCAAGGTCTGCACGCCCAACGCGTTCCCCGTCGCACCGCGCTAAGCCCGCGCGACGGCGCTCGGGCACCCCGGGACGGCCGGGGCCACCCCCGTCCACGCTCTGGGACGGCTTCCCATCCGGGAAGACGGTGGGCCACGCTGGTGTTGTCCGTCGGTACAGGACATGTTTCGTCGAGGAGGATCAGATGGCGCTTCCGCCGCTCGTGGAGCCCGCAGCGGAGCTGACCAAGGAAGAAGTCGCGCGGTACAGCCGGCACCTGATCATCCCGGACGTCGGGGTTGCCGGGCAGAAGCGGCTGAAGAACGCCAAGGTCCTGGTCGTGGGCGCGGGCGGGCTGGGTTCGCCGGCGCTGCTCTACCTGGCGGCGGCCGGGGTCGGCACGCTGGGCGTCGTGGACTTCGACATCGTCGACGAGTCGAACCTCCAGCGCCAGGTCATCCACGGTCAGTCGGACATCGGCAAGCCCAAGGCGGAGTCCGCGCGGGACTCGGTGGCCGAGATCAACCCGTTCGTGAAGGTGAACCTGCACCAGGTGCACCTGAACTCGGAGAACGTGCTCGACATCTTCCGGGACTACGACCTGATCCTGGACGGCACGGACAACTTCGCCACCCGCTACCTGGTCAACGACGCCGCCGTGCTGCTGGGCAAGCCGTACGTGTGGGGTTCGATCTTCAGGTTCGAGGGCCAGGTCAGCGTGTTCTGGGAGGACGCGCCGGACGGTCAGGGCCTGAACTACCGCGACCTCTACCCGGAGCCGCCGCCGCCCGGCATGGTCCCGTCGTGCGCCGAGGGCGGCGTGCTGGGCGTGCTGTGCGCGTCGATCGGCTCGATCATGGTGACCGAGGCGATCAAGCTGCTGACCGGCATCGGCGACCCGCTGCTCGGCCGGCTCATGGTCTACGACGCCCTGGAGATGACCTACCGGACGATCAAGATCCGGAAGGACCCGGCGAGCATCAAGATCACCGAGCTGATCGACTACGAGGCGTTCTGCGGCGTGGTGTCCGACGAGGCGCAGCAGGCCGCCGCGGGCAACACGATCACCCCGCTGGAGCTCAAGCAGAAGCAGGACGGCGGCGACGACTTCCTGCTGGTCGACGTCCGCGAGCCGCACGAGTACGAGATCGTCCGCATCCCGGGCTCGGTGCTGATCCCCAAGGACCGCATCCTGTCCGGCGAGGCGTTCGCCGAGCTGCCGCAGGACAAGCAGGTCGTGCTGCACTGCAAGTCGGGCGCGCGCTCGGCCGAGGCGCTCGCCGCGCTGCACCACGCGGGCTTCAAGGACGCCGTGCACGTCGGCGGCGGCGTGTTGGCGTGGGCGCGCGAGGTGGACCCCTCCCTGCCCACGTACTGAGCACTGTGGCGGGCCGACCCCCGGTCTTCCGGCGATCGAAGTGCGTGGTCGTGGGAAACCGGGGATCGGCCTCCCCGGTGGGCCTCTCGGGGTGTGATGTTCACGATCACCTGAGACCGCAATACTGCGGCTAGTCCGTTCAGGCGCACGCCACACCACAAGCGGCGCAGGGTCCACCAAACACGAGGCTCGTGCGGGTAGCGTGCCGGCGTGACCCCATCTCCGGAGCCGCCGCCGTCGCACGTGCGCGCCGCGTTCGGCGCGCGCGACGCCGAACCGGAGTTGATCGACGCCGGCCCGGTGTGGCGCTGCGGCGACGCGGCGATCCGGCCGGCGGGCAAGCCCGCCGAGGCGACGTGGGTCGCCAAGACGCTCGACACGCTGACCGTCGACAACCTGCGCATCGGCAGACCCCTGCGGTCGACCGACGGCCGCTACGTCGTCGGTGGGTGGGCCGCCACCAAGTACCTGTCCGGTCGGGCCGAGCCCCGGCACGACGAGATCGTCGAAGTCGCCGTCAAGCTGCACGAGGCGACCGAGGGGCTGCCCAGGCCCCGCTTCCTGGACGCCCGCGCGGACGTGTTCGCGATCGCCGACCGGTGCGCCTGGGGGGAGGCCGGGGTCGAACTGGACGACGCGCTCGGCGGCCGGCTGCACGAGCTGCTCAGCGCCTACCGCAAGCCGGTGACCGGCAAGCCGCAGGTGGTCCACGGCGACCTGTTCGGCAACGTGCTGTTCGCGGGCGACGCCGCGCCCGCCGTCATCGACTTCAAGGCGTTCTGGCGGCCCGCCGAGTACGGCGCGGCGATCGTCGTGGTGGACGCGACGTCCTGGGGCGGCGCGGACCACAGCCTGATCCAGCGGTGGTCGCACCTCGCGGAGTGGCCCCAGGTCCTGCTGCGCGCGACCCTGTTCCGCCTCGCGGTGCACGCCCTGCACCCGTTGTCCGGCCCGAAGTCCCTGGTGGGGTTGGAGCGCACGGCCACGAAGGTGCTCGAACTGCTCTGAGCGACGAGCCGCGACCCCGGAGCTTCGCCTCCTCGTCGCGGTGCGATCCGGTCCGGGAATAGTTGAGAACTCAACTAGGTTGATCCCGGCGTGATGGCCCGGAGCCACGGGCCGTTCGCGAAAAACACCCATCAGGGGTTCTTCGACGTGATCGAGGGACTGCCGGGCCGGGCGGGACGCACGTCCCGCACGCCGGCCCGGCGGACGAGGAGCTGGAGACGTGACCGACATCCGTGAACTGCTGGACCTCGGCCGGGAGTTCCGGGCCGCGGGCGACCCGAGCAGCGCCGCGCGCTTCCTGGCGCGAGCCGCGTCGCACGCCCCGACCGACCGCACCGTGCTCACCGAGCTGGCGCTGGCGCACTTCCAGTCGGCGGCGCTGGGCAAGGCCGAAGACGTGCTGCGCGACCTGGTCGAGCTCGACCCGTCCGACGGCTACACCCGGCTGCTGCTCGGCCGCACCCTCAGCCGGCGGAGCCGGCACGCGGAGGCGTTGCCCCAGTTGCGACTCGCCGCCGCGCTCACCCGCGACCCGGAGGTCGAGGCCGAGCTGTCCCGCGTGGAGCGGCGGGTCACCACAGACCGGTCGGCTCGTCCGCTTTCCCCTTGACCGCGTCCTGCCAGCGGTACGTGCGCAGGTCGACCTTCCCGTCGACCACCGCCACGCCCTCCTCGCGCAGCAGTTGGTGCTGCGTGTCGGCGATGTGCGGCGCGCACGTCCCGTTGGCGCGCAACACCCGGTGCCACGGCAGGTCGTGCCCGTCCTGGTTCAGGACCTGGCCGACCAGCCGGGGCGACGGGGCGCGGGAGAGGTCGGCGACGTCGCCGTAGGTGGCGACCCGGCCGCGGGGGATCGACCGCACGACCTCGCGGACCATCTCGTGCAACTGTTCATCCACCGGCACAGCTTTCCACGGTGGGCGACCGGTTCGCCCCCGGGTCAGCCGGTGTAGCCGGCCACGATCTTCGTGAAGTCGTACGTGCCCTGGTTGGTGCCGCTGCAATCGCTGCCGGACGCGCCGCAGTTGCCCCTGTCGCGGTTGGTGGCCCAGAACGTGAAGCGGGACAGGTGCTTCCCGGCCGCCCAGTCGCGGATCGCCCGGAACTGGGCCGTGGTCACGGTTTCCCCCGTGTCGGTGACCCCGTTCATCGAGGACAGCCCGCTGCGCCGGTACGCGGCGTCGTCGGTCAGCCCGAACGTGGCCTTGACGTGGTTCTTCAGCCCGTCCACGGCGGACTTGGTGCCCGCCACCAGGTCGCTCGGCCCGCCGAAGTTGAACGGCATCACCGCCCACACGTCGACCGGCGCGGCCAGCTCCTTGGACCGGGTGACCAGCCGGGTGCCCCACGAGTTCAGGCCGGACCGGTTGGTCGGCATGGTGACCACCGTCTTGATGGCCGGGTTCCGCTGCTTCACGATCTTCAGCGCGCCGAGCACGCGGTCCTGCACGGTCGCGTTCTCGAACTCGTCGGTGTTCTCGATGTCGATGTCGATCGCCTTGAGCTGGTAGGCGTCGATCACCTTCTGGTAGGCCGCCGCGAGCGCCGTCGCCGAGGAGCAGTTCGGGCCGAGCTTGCGGCCGGACCAGCCGCCGAACGACGGGATCACGTCGCCGCCCGCCGCGCGGATGTTGCGGATCAGGGTGGCGTCCGCGCCGGTCAGGGGGCGCTGGCCGTCCCAGGCCGGGTTGCACCCGCCGTCCGAGAGGATGAACGCGAGCGTGAACGCCTTCACGCCCGTCTGGTTCATCACGGTCACCGGGTTGGGTTTCGCACCCCACTGGTACAGGTACGGGGACGCCAGGACGGGGTTCGGCGCGGCCTGGGCGGCGGGTGTCAGGGACATCGCCGCGAGACCGGCCGTGATGGTGATCATCAACCGCCGCAAGGGTTTCATCGTTCCTCCGGGACGCGAGTGGAGCACGCTGCGGCGGCGGAGGGGCGCGTGCGCGGGACGTTCCCAACGTGGCCCGGACCACTCGCGGTTGTCAAGGGCCCGCGCAGAACGGGCGTTCACCGGGCCCGCCCCGGCGATGTCGTACCCCCGTGGTTCCATCGGCACATGGCAGTGAACAGGGCACCGTTGCTGGTGCGCCGGGAGCGGGAGGACCACCCCCGGCGGGACTGGAGCGCGCCCGCGCGGGCGGTGCTCGACCACGCGGGCGGGCCGCTGCGCGTGCTCGGCGGCCCCGGCACCGGCAAGACGACCCTGCTGGCCGAGGTGGCGGCCGACCGGATCCGGCGCGGCGGTGCCCACCCGGAGAGCGTGCTGGTGCTGACCCCGAACCGGCGGGCGGCGGTCGCCATGCGCGCCCACATCACCCGCCTGCTGACCAGCGCGGTCGAGGGCGAGGTGCTGCCCACCAGGCAGGAGCCGCTGGTCCGCACCGTGCACTCCTACGCGTTCGCCGTGCTGCGCACCCAGGCCGTGCGGCGGGGGGAGCCGACACCCCGGCTGCTGTCCGGCCCCGAGCAGGACGCGATGGTCCGCGAACTGCTCGCGGGCGACGTGAGCATGGGCGCGGCGAAGTGGCCGCAGCGGCTGCGCCCGGCGCTGCCGCTGCCCGGGTTCGCGCAGGAGCTGCGCGACCTGCTGCTGCGCGCCACCGAACGCGGCCTGGCCCCCGAGGACCTGGCCGAGCTCGGGCACGCGCACGGCCGGGACGAGTGGGTGGCCGCCGGCCTGTTCGGTGCCCAGTACGAGCAGGTCAACCTGCTGTCCGGGACGGTCCAGGGCGCGGCCCCCTCCTACGACGCGGCCGAGCTGGTGGGCAGCGCGCTGCTCGCCTTCGACACCGAGCCCGACCTCCTGCACGCCGAACACGTGCGCGTCCGGCACCTGCTGGTGGACGACGCCCAGCACCTCGACCCGGTGCAGCACGCGCTGCTGTCCGTGCTCGGGTCGGCCGCGCGGGAGTTCGTCCTCGCCGGAGACCCGGACCAGGCGGTGTTCTCGTTCCGCGGCGCGGACCCGGTGCTGCTGTCCGCCGCCGACGGGCCGACGGTCGTGCTGCGCGAAGGCCACCGGATGACACCGGAGATCCGGGCCGCGGTCGCCCGCCTCGCCGGCCGGCTGCCCGGCGCGTCCCCGGCCCGCGAGGTCGCGCCGGTCGACGGCACCGGCTCGGTGCAGGTGCGGCTGTTCGCGTCGGGTGCGCAGGAGGCGAGCTGGGTGGCCGACCAGTTGCGCCGCGCCCACCTGATCGACGGAGTCCCGTGGTCGGAGATGGCCGTGGTGGCGCGCTCGGCCACCCGGTCCCTGCCCGTGCTGCAACGCGCGCTGCTCGCGGCGGGCGTGCCGGTCGCGGTGCCGACCGACGAGCTGCCGCCGGCGCGACAACCCGCCGTGGCCCCGTTCCTGGCGCTGCTGCGCTGCGCCGCCACCCCCGGCAGCCTCGACGAGGACACCGCCGCGATGCTCCTGGCGTCCTCGCTGGGCGGCGCGGACCCGCTGGCGCTGCGCCGGCTGCGGCGCGGCCTGCGCCGGCTGGAGATGGCCGCCGGCGGCGACCGCCCGAGCGGTGAACTGCTGGTCGAGGTGATCGAGTCCGACGACCGGCTGGCCGCCCTGGAGGACGCCGAGGCCCTGCCCGCCCGGCGGGTCGCGGGTCTGCTGCGCCAGGCCCGCCGGGCCATCGCGGAGGGCCAGAGCGTCGAGCAGGTCCTGTGGGACCTCTGGCAGCACACCGGACTCCAGAACCGCTGGGTCGCCCAGTCCTCGCGGCGCGGCACCGCGGGGATGCGGGCCGACCGCGACCTGGACGCGATCGTCGCCCTGTTCGAGTCGGCGGCGAAGTACGTCGACCGGCTGCCCGGCGCGGGTGCGGACGGCTTCGCCGACTACCTGGCCGCCCAGCAGATCGTCGGCGACACGCTCGCCGCGTCCGCCCCGGTCGGCGAGGCGGTGGCGGTGCTGACCGCGCACTCGGCCGCCGGCCGCGAGTGGACCGTGGTCGCGGTGCCCGGCGTGCAGGAGGGCAGCTGGCCGGACCTGCGGTTGCGCGGGTCGCTGCTGGGCGTGGAGCGGATGGTCGACGTGGTGGCCGGTGTCGGCGAGCAGGTGTCGGCCATCGCGCCGCTGCTCGCCGAGGAGCGGCGGCTCCTCCTGGTGGCCGCGAGCCGTGCCCGGCGCTCCCTGCTGGTCAGCGCGGTGCGCGGCGAGGACGAGCAGCCGTCCCGGTTCCTGGACGAGCTGGAGGAGCTCACCACCGACCAGCCCGAGCGCTCCACCTGCACCCCGGAACGCGGCCTGGTGCTGGCCGAACTGGTCGGCGAGCTGCGCCGGGTGGTGTGCGCCGACGACGAGACCGAGGACCGCCGGACCCGCGCGGCGACCCAGTTGGCCAGGCTCGCGGCGGAAGGCGTGCCGGGCGCGCACCCCGACTCCTGGTACGGCCTGGCCGACGTGACCTCCCAGGACCCGCTGTGGACCGAGGAGCACACGGTGAGCGTGTCGCCGTCGACCGTCGAGGTGCTGGCCAAGTGCCCGGTCCGCTGGGTGGTCGAGCGCCACGGCGGCCAGGACCCGGCCGAACTGGCGTCCGTCACCGGCACCCTGGTGCACGCCCTCGCCCAGGCCGCCTCGACCGGAGCGGACGAGAAGGAGTTGCGCACCAAGCTCGCCGAGGCGTGGTCGGCGGTCGACGCCGGCGCGCCGTGGTTCTCCCGCCGCGAGCGCATCCGGGTCGAGCGGATGCTCGACACATTCCTGACCTGGTTGGCCACCAGCCGCGACCAGCTCACCCAGGTCGCCGTGGAGGAGGAGATCTCGGTCGAGGTCCCGAAGAAGGCCGGCGGCCCGTGGCTGCGGGTCAAGGGCAGGGTGGACCGCCTGGAAACCGACCGCGACGGCCGCCCGGTCGTGATCGACCTGAAGACCGGCAAGTCCCCGGTGACCAAGGAGGAGGCCCGCCAGCACCCGCAGTTGGCGGTCTACCAACTGGCGTCCGCGCTGGGCGGCTTCACCCACCTCGGCCTGGGCACGGATCCGGGCGGCGCGCGCCTGCTGTACGTGGCGAAGGAGAACAAGAAGACCGGGGCCACCGAACTGGAGCAGGCCCCGCTGGACGAGCAGGGCGTCCGCGCGTGGCTGGAAGCCGTGCAGGCCGCCGCGAACTCCAGCGTGGGCCCGAACTACACCGCCAGCGAAACCCCGGACTGCGACCGCTGCCCGGCCCGCACGTCCTGCCCGGTCCACTCCTCCGGCAGGCAGGTCAGCCAATAACGCCGCCCCCGCCCACCTCCCCGGCACCCACCCGGCCCCACGCCGCGCCCGACCGCGCTGCGTCACTGCCCCGTACCGCGAGGCCGGCGTGCACCCCGCCGCCCGCGTGCGAGCTCGGTTCGGCGTGCGAGCCGAGTCCGGCGTGCGAGCTCGGTCCGGCGTGCGGGTTCGGTTCGGCGTGCGCCACGGGGCCGACCTCGCCCCTGGCACTGCCCCCTCGTCACCTGTCGCGGTCGCGCTGTCACCCGGTGATGACGTGAGGCCGGAGTTACCGGCGGGCCGTTTGGCGAAGCCCGCTCGCGTCTGACACAGTCGTGGGCCGCTGAGACCAGGGCAACGCCGCCGCCCGCACCACGTCCACGACCGATCCGGCCGTGCCGCTGCGGGTCGCCGAAGCGTCGCGCGGCGGGAATCGGAGAATGCGAGTCGTGGTGGTGCCGGGTGGTGATCGGAAACGAGCGGGCGGGGTGGCGCACCTGGCGAGCCCGTTCGAGGTCGCCGAAGCGCTCGGCCTGCCCAAACCGACCCCCGAGCAGGCCGCCGTGGTCGCCGCGCCGACCGCCCCCGCCCTCGTGGTGGCGGGTGCCGGCGCGGGCAAGACGGAGACCATGGCCGCCCGGGTCGTCTACCTGGTCGCCAACGGATTCGTCACCCCGGACCGCGTCCTGGGCCTCACGTTCACCCGCAAAGCCGCCCGCCAGCTCGCCGAACGCGTCCGGATCAGGCTCCGCCGGCTAGGCGGCTCACCGCTGCTCGACCGCCTGGACCCGAGCGGCGAGCGCCGCGCCGCCGTCCTCACCACCGAGCCGGTGATCCTCACCTACCACGCCTACGCGGGCCGCCTGGTCGGTGAGCACGGCCTTCGCCTCCCCGTGGAGCCGGGCGTGCGACTGCTCACCGAGACCGCGGCCTGGCAGCTCGCGCACCGGGTCGTCTCGACGTGGGCCGAGGACATCGACACCGACAAGGTCCCGGCCACCGTCACCGGCTACCTGCTGGCGCTGGCCGGCGAACTCGGCGAACACCTCGTCGAACCCACCGACCTGCGCAAGAACGCCGAGTGGCTGACGACCGTGATCGAGTCCGCCCCCAAGACCGCCCGCCAGCGCGACGCGCTGCCGGAGAAGCTGAAGGACATCGTCGACGCCCAGCGGCTGCGGGTGAACCTGCTGCCGCTGCTGGAGGCGTACCAGGCGCGCAAGCGCCGGGAAGCGGCGATGGACTTCGCCGACCAGATGTCCCTGGCCGCCCGCCTGGCCGGCGAGTACCCGGAGGTCGTGCGCGGCGAGCGGGACCGCTACGGCGCGGTGCTGCTCGACGAGTACCAGGACACCGGCCACGCCCAGCGCGTGCTGCTCCGGTCCCTGTTCGGCCAGGGCGAGCCAATGGCCGTCACGTCCGTCGGCGACCCGGCCCAGGCCATCTACGGCTGGCGCGGCGCGTCGGCCGCGAACCTGCCGCGCTTCGTCCAGGACTTCCCGCCCGCCCGCAAGTTCGGCCTGCTCACCAGCTTCCGCAACCCGCCCGAGGTGCTGGCGCTGGCCAACGCCGTCTCCGCGCCGCTGCGCGCGGCCGGCCTGGACGTCGAGGAGTTGCGGGCCCGTCCCGGAGCGGGCCCGGGTGACGTCCGCATCGGCCTGTTCGCCGACGTCCGCGCGGAACTGGGCTGGATGGCCGACACCGTCGCCGCCCAGTGGGAAGCGCACCTGGACTCCAGCGACGAGCCGCCCACCGCCGCCGTCCTGGTCCGCCGCCGCGCCGACATGGCGGCGATCGCCGCCGCGCTGCGCGAGCGCGACCTCCCCGTCGAGGTGGTCGGCCTCGGCGGTCTCCTGGACGAGCCCGAGGTCCGCGACCTGAGCAGCGCCCTGCGCGTCCTGGTGGACCCGCTGGCCGGCACCGCCGCCGCCCGCCTGCTCACCGGCTCGCGCTGGCGGGTGGCCGCCGTCGACCTGGCCGCGCTCTGGCAGCGCGCCCGGGAGCTGGCCGGGGCACCCAGCCGCCAGTCCGTGGCCGACGACCCGCTGGCCGTCCTCGCCGACGCGCTGCCGGGCGAGCACGCCGAACAGGCCGGCCTGGCCGACGCCCTGGACGACCCCGGCGACCCGACGGCGTACTCGGCCGAGGGCTACCGCCGCATCCGCCGACTCGGCGCGGAGCTGTCCGCGCTGCGCCGACGCCTGGACCAGCCGCTCCCCGAGATCGTCGCCGACGTCGAACGCACCCTGCTGCTCGACATCGAGGCCATGGCCCGGCCGGGCGGCGTCGGCCGGGCCCACCTGGACGCGTTCGCCGACGTCGTGGCGGACTTCGCGGCGGCCAGCCCGTCCGCCACCCTGCCCGCCCTGCTCGACTACCTCTACACCGCCGAGCACGCCGAGGACGGTCTGGAACCGGGCGAGGTCGAGGTGGCCGAGAACCGCGTGCAGGTCCTCACCATGCACTCGGCGAAGGGCCTCGAATGGCACATCGTCGCCCTGCCGCACGTGGTGAAGGACGTCTTCCCGGGCCGGAAGAAGACCTCGTGCTGGCTGAAGGCGGTCGCCGAGCTGCCCGCCGAACTCCGGGGCGACGCCGCCGACCTGCCGACCCTCCGCATCCCCGGTGGCAGCAACCGCAAGGAGGTCGAGGAGGCCCTCGACCGCCACGCCGACGACTTCGAGGACCGCCGCCTGGTGGAGGAGCGCCGGCTGCTGTACGTCGCGCTCACCAGGTCCGAGCACTGCCTCCTGGTGTCGGGCCACTGGTGGGCGGAGACCGGCGACAAGCCCAAGGGTCCGTCCACGTTCCTCGGCGAGCTGCGCGAGTCCGTGCTGGCCGCCGACCACCCGCCCGCCGACATCGTCCACTGGGCACCCCCGCCGGCGGAGGACGAGCCCAACCCCCTGGCCTCCCAGGTGAAATCGGCCGACTGGCCCGCCGACCCCCTCGGCAAGCGCCGCGCCGCCGTGGCCGAGGGAGCGGACCTGGTCCTGGCCGCCCTCGACCGCCACCTGTCCACCCCGCGCCACCCCGCCGCCCCGGCCCCCGAACCCGTCCGCACACCAGTCCCCGAGCCCCTTCCCGAGGCACCCGAAGACCTCCCCCCGGAACCCCCGGACGACGACGAACCACCCCCGGAGCCGCCGGACGACTACGACCCCGACCCCGGCCCCGAATCCGACGTGCCCACCGACTTCCCGGACGACCCCGCCGACCTCGCCGACCTCGCCGACCCGGACGAGCCTGCCGACCCTGACGCGCCCGACGGGTCCGCAGATCCGGACGAGCCCGACGAGTCGGCGGACGACCCGGAGGGCTGGGCGCGGGACGTGGACGTGCTGCTCGCCGAACGAGCCGCCGCCGCCGACCGCCGCGAACGGGTTGTGCTGCCCGACCACCTCTCGGTGAGCCAACTCGTCGAACTCGCCGCCGACCCGGACCAACTGGCCCGCCGGCTGCGCCGCCCGCTGCCGTTCCCGCCGAACCCGCTGGCCCGGCGCGGCACGGCGTTCCACACCTGGCTGGAACAGCGCTTCGGCGCGACCCGGCTGCTCGACCTCGACGAACTGCCCGGCGCGGCGGACGAGGGCGCGGCACCCGACAGCGAGCTCGGCCGCCTCCAGGAGTCGTTCCTGGGCAGTGCCTGGGCCGACCGCACCCCGCACGACGTGGAGGTGCCCTTCGAGACCGAGATCGACGGGATGTCGGTGCGCGGACGCATGGACGCGGTATTCGCCGACCCGGACGGCGGCTGGACCGTCGTGGACTGGAAGACCGGCGCGGTCCCGGACGAGGAACGGCTCCCGGCGCTGTCCGTGCAGTTGGCGGCCTACCGGCTGGCCTGGGCCGCGCTGTCGGACACCCCCGTCGAACGGGTGCGGGCGGCGTTCCACTACGTCCGGCACGACCACACGCTGCGCCCCGCGGACCTGCTCGACGCGGACGGTCTGCGAACCCTGATCCGGTCGGTGCCGACCTAACCGGTGCCGACCGGGCCGGTGACCTGGCCGGTGCCGACCACGCGGGCCGGCCAAGGTGCCCGGTGAGCTGTTAGCTGTTCACGCGAGCGTGCGCCGGGACTTCCTTCAGCACCCGGTCGTAGAGCACCTCCAGCAGCCACCGGCCGAACAGCGACGGGCCGAACTCGGTCGACCGGTCCTCCGGCGGCACCATCAGCTCGGCCGTGCCCGCCTCGTCCACGGCCACCACGCCGATCCCGTAGTAGTCCAGCTCCATCAGCGGCCACGACCGCTCACCCTGCGGCGCGGGCAGCACCACGGAGCACGGCGCGAGCGTCATCAGCGTCCCGCACGACTGCAACGCGCGGTCCACCGTGGACTCACCGACCAGGACACCGACCAACTCGACCGCGGGCACCGGCAACTGGTCGTGCGCGGTGGGCTCGAACCAGGAGCGGAACCACGACGGGTCCGCCTGGGGCGGCCAGTTGTTCGCGCTGCGCCACTCGTGCACGTCGGCACGAACCCGCACGACGGCCGACACCTGGTGACCCAGCACGGCGACGTCGGGAACGACGAGGCCGCGCCAACCGAGTGCCGACGCGGCATGGTGGAGGAGCGGTTGCACTCGGGCATCCTAGGGCTGGTTGCGGGTTCGATGACAGATCTCGGGCGCGCTGAGTATCGCACCCAGCGCCGAGAGTGATCAGTGCGCCGAACGGCGGACGCGCAGCGCCCACAGGATGAGCGGCACCTGGAGCGGGAGCCGGCCGAAGGCGATCGCCTTCGCCCCGGGAGACTTCGCCCGGTACGCGCGGGCCATTGTCACGTTCGCCGGGAACACCGCGGCGAAGAACCCGGCCGCCAGCAGACCACCGAGGCCGCGCGTGCGCGGTGCGGCCACTGCGGCGGCCAACGCCACCTCCGCGACACCCGAGACATAAGTCCAGGTCCGAGGCTTGCCCGGGAGCGATCGCGGCACGATCGCGTCGTACGGTCGCGGTCGCGCGAAATGCGTGACGCCGGCCGTGCCGAGCAACCCGGCCAGCGCGAGCGCCGACCAGGAACGGGAACGAGTGGGTTCCATGGGGTTCACCCTGTCATGCCACCCGTGGGCCGGCCCGCCCAGGGTTATCCTCAATGCCGCGTAGTTAGGGCGGTGTGTCGGTTGTCAAGCAGGTGGTGATCGTGATGTGAATGGTGGTGCGGTGGTTGGTGCGGTCGATGGTGCCTTTGGCGCGGTGTTTGGAGATGGCGCGTTTGACCACGCGGGGGCAGGTTCGGCTGCGGCGTGGTGGC
>NZ_JBFABG010000022.1:0-71080 GCF_040640215.1 Actinosynnema sp. NPDC023587
ACGGCCCCCGCCCGGGGGGCTTGGGGCAGCCGGCCCCCAGCGCCCAAGCCGCCAGGTCGGCCAAGCTGTGAACCGAATTGCCGATGCATACGGTTTGCGCGCAACGGGTTCTGCGGACGCGCTACCGTCCCCTCGGCTAGGTGATCAACTTTCCAGCGCTGCGCCCGGCCCTGGAGCACGTCGAGGAGCACTGGGCCGGTCTGTAACGTCATAACTTACGTCGACGACGGGTACCTTCATCGTTGTCGACATCGGCTCGACGTCGATCGATCGCCTGGTCGGTGTCCGGTCGTCTCGTGCTGTCGGCGCTGCCCACGACCTGTCCGAGTGGCCTGGCGCGGCTACTGTGCTTGGTCATGAGGCATCTTGCGGGCGGTGGGTCACCTCAAAGGACGGTCGCGGCCTGGGTCTCTGCGGTTCTGTCGTGCCGACGTTCTGCCGTGAGGTGAGCGTTTCGCGTGCGACGTTCCGGAAGAATCCGTAGCCCGACACGGCAGGGATGGCGATGAGACCACTGACCTTCAGCGACGACAAGGACCACGAGCAGGAGTGGCTTCCGGGAGGTCCTCACTCCGCCGTCGACGCGTTCCTTGAGTTCGTTGCCCAACGCCGTGGTGCCGACAACACGTCGTTCGGCATCGAGGACGAGGGGAACGAAGAAGTGCTGATGGTCATGTTCGAGGTCGGGGCCGTCTGCCGGATCAAGGGGTGGCAGAACTCGCGGAGCGAGTACCGCGTGGTCACCGACCGTGGTGACTACCGAACCCTGGCAGACCATTTCGTTCGCGGCGGCTTCACCGCGCTCGACGACCACGGCCCTTGGTTGCCGGACGTCCCTAGCCTGATGCGTGCACGATCGGCTCATCTCCACCAACGGGCTGCGGGTGGTGCTCGTCCAGAACACGAAGTGGGTGGAGAACTTCGTGACCAGCGTGGAGAAGAACTCCGATCGGAGTTCGACGGGTCGGTGTTGCGGCGCACCCACCCGCGCGAGCTGCGCCGTCGACTGGAGATCCTGACCCGCGTCGACGGGCGCGAACCCACGACCGCCGCTGGCACCACCCACTTCGGCTACGGCAGCGGCGAGGGCGACACCGTCAACGCCTGGTTCACCGCCGACGGACGCGGCCTGCTCGTCACCTTCGACCACACCAGCCCACTCGACTGCTCCGACGACCCCCTTGCCCAGGCCGCCCTCTACGACGGCGTACCGGCCGACCTCCTCCACCCGGCGAAAAACGCACCGGAAACCGACACCGCACGCAACGTCCCCCACCCCGACGGCGGCACCCTCGTCGCCGCCACCGGCATTTTCACCTTCTCCGGCCCCTGCGCCATGGCCGACGGCCTGTTCGCCCGGTTGCAGGAAACCCGGACGAACATCGAAGACACCGGAATTGGCCGACTGCTGGAGGTTTTCCTCGCGACGGAGGACTTCACCCCCGTTATCGTCGCCCAAGAGGTGCAGTGGTGGAGCGCCGAGGACATCGCGAAAGGCTTCGCGGCGACTGTCGCGAGTGGACCGGAGCAGACCCCGATCACGCCACTCGACCGGGAGGCGGTGGATCGCTTCTGCCGGATCTGGGCCGACTCCGGGTACAACGACCGCTGGGACGTGCACTACGTCCTCTTCGACAGCCGCACGGTCGAGGAAGCGGGCGAGGCCCGTGACGAGCTCTTGGCATTGATCCGAACCCTCGGACTTGAGCGCGTCGACGCACCGCCGCGAGCCGCGAGCGGCGAGGTGTGGGTTCGCACCGACCCCCGCATCGACGCCGAACTCGGGAACTGGTCATGACCGAAGTCGTCTTCACCCGGGAGAACGGTTGGATTCCCCAGGTGGTCCGCGCGGACGGCGGGCTCAGGCTCGAATGGGGTGCCGGGGCCAACGCCAACCGTGACCCCCGCACGTTCACCGTCCCGATTTCGGCGGCCCACCTGGAGGTGATCGGGAACGACCTGGCCCGGCACCTGCTGCTGTGGAGCGCGATCCTGCCCCTGTGCACGGCCGCCGGGACCCAGGGTCCTCTCGACGAACGCGCGGCGGTTGCCCTGCTGGACCCGATCCTCTTCGGTACGCCCGAGGACGTCGAGTCGTTGTTCCGGAGCATCCCCTGGGACAAACGCCGGCTCATCGCCCAGGGCGCGGACATCGAACTGCTGGAACGTGGCGAGGTCTTCGCCGCGCTGCGGTCCGCGACCGCGAAGTCCGACTGGCATCGCGTCCAGCAGTACGACGCGGACCGGGACCGCGCCCGACGCGGCGTGCGTCTCACCCCGCTCGACGCGGCGCTCCTCAAGTACACGGGCCGCTACCTGCACGGTGGGCGAATCCCGACCCGGGAGCCCGATGCCGTCGATCCCGATCTGCTGCCCGAGGTCATGCGGGTGATCGCCACCGCTGAGCAGGCGTGCGCCGGGATGCGGCTTCCCCCTGATCGGCGAGGGGTCTGGAGCAGGCTGAAGAAGGACTATGGGTGGAAACAGATCGAGGATGCGGTGGACCGCGCAGTTCGCCGTTCCCACCCGGATCTTGTCGATGACGCGGTGCGCACCGTGAGCTTCCTGATGTGCTCGGAAGCTGCTGCTCGGGCGCGGAAGTCCTGAGTGGACGACGCGACGGGCCGGTAGTGACGCGGCAGTGCGTCGCGGTCGAGGGCTGGCCGGGTTGATCGTGATCGCGAGGCCTGGCACCGTTTTCATGCGCGCCCAACTTCGCCTCTTCGCGCGGCCTGGCCTGCGCAGCCCGACGCCCCAGGTCCAGTAGGCCACCGCCGGCGGGCACCGGGGGAGCGTCGGCACGGGGTGATGCGTGGAAAACAGGTTGGCGGACCGCCGGCCGGTGGGTAGCGTCCGGCACGTCCGACCGTGAACTCGTGGGCGTCACGCCCTGGAAAGCAGTTGATCTATGCCCCGGCATGGGCCGAGTGTGCCTCGCCACCGCACCTCGGCCGGGTCTCGTCGCTGACCGCTCGCGCGCGTCGGCTTTCCCGGCATCGTCCGGTGCGGCTTCGGGCTGCCCGTTCTACCGACACGGCTCGCCCCAGGGGGTGAGGACCGCTCGGCCTCCTCCGGCCTTCGTCCTCGCGAAGTACGAGATCCGGCTAGGAGAGCCCCGGGTGTCCAACACCGACAAGAAAACCAATCCTTCCCACTCCGCTGCGCGCACGGAGACCTTCGCCTGCGTGTGGTGCGGGCTGACGGTCGTCGCGACCGATCCTGACGGCAAGCGGCGCAACCACTGCCCGAGCTGCCTGCACTCCCGGCACGTCCACGACCAGGTCGAGGGCGGGCCGTCCGAGTGCCAGGCGCGGATGTCACCCATCTCGATCGCGGTGCTGCGCAACGGCGACTGGAAGGTCGTCCACCGCTGCACGCGATGCGACGAGTTGACCGCGAACCGGGTGCAGGCCGACGACAACCAGCTCATCCTGATGCGGCTGGCCGTCCGCCCGCTGGCCCAACCACCGTTCCCACTGGAGATCTTCGGCGACCTGTGAAGGTCGTCGGGAACGGGAGAGGACCATGCCACGGCACAACTCGCGGAACACCGACCGGCGCGTCCAGCGGCACAAGGACGTCCTTCCGGGTGCCGACCGGCGGTTCGGCGGCGCGTTCCGCTGCGCGGGCTGCCGGCTGGACGTGCCACTGGCCGCGCCCGGTACGGCGCACCGCAACCACTGCCCGCAGTGCCTGAGCAGCCTGCACGTGGACGGCCGGGTTCCCGGCGACCGCGCGGCCGGCTGCGGCGGGCGGATGGAGGCGCTGAGCCTGTCGATCCGACCGGACGGCGAGTGGCTGCTCATCCACCACTGCCTGGAGTGCGGTGAGCTCAGCGCCAACCGCATCGCCGGCGACGACAACCCGCTGGCGCTGCTGAGGATCGCGGTCCGGCCGCTGTCCGACAGCGGCTTCCCGGTGCGGGCGTTGCTCGCGCTGTGACCCGGTGCCCCGAGGTCGGTCCGGCCGACCTCGGGGCACCGGGACGCCGTCGGTCCACCCGGGCTGCCGCCGCCGGGATGTCGGCACGACGCCGACGGTCGGTCAGGGGCGCGAAGTTTCGGGGAAGCCCGTCCATCGGAGGTCGTCGCGGAGGTGGCTCATCTCGTTGAACATGGCCAGGGTGGGCGGAATTCCGGGCCGGTACTCGATGACGGTGAGCGCGGTGTTGGCGCTGCTGAAGCTGAGCCACCGCACGGGCGGGGCGTCGAGGGCGTCGCGGATCAGCCAGGCGATGGGGTACGCGTGGGTGATGAGGACCTCGTGCACGTCAGCCTCGCCTTCGGGCGCGGCAGCGAACCTCGCGGTGAGGGCCTGGGCGATGTTGTTCCCGGCAGCGGCTTCTTCGGTGTCGTAGCAGTCGAAGAACGTTAGCCACGGCTGCGGGGTCTCCTCGACGGGCGGCACGTAGGGCACGTGGTCGATGAGTTCCGCAGCTTCGGCCACGGGTGCGTTCCCGCTGAGGAAGATGTTGAGCTGCTGCGCGCTGTCAGCGGCGCGTGGCAGCGGTGAGTGCCAGACAGCGGCGATCGGCAGGTGCGCCAGGCGCTTGCCCAGGAGCCCGGCCTGTTCGCGGCCGGTGTCGGTGAGGTTGCCGAAGGCGTCGGCGTCGCCGTGCCTGGCGATGTAGAGGTACCTGGTTGCCATGAGCACATCGGGAAGCGCACCTCGGGCGTGGCTCCCGGTCTCCTCTCGGGTGCGGGTGCGGGTGCGGATTCGGGTGCGGTCAGGGGTGGAGGACGGTGACGGTTCCGGCTGTTCCGTCGAGGACGATCCGGTCGCCGTTCCGGATGTGGGTCATCGCGTCCGCGACGCGGAGCACGGCGGGGAGCCCGTACTCCCGGGCGACGATCGCGGCATGCGAGAGCGCACCGCCGGTCTCGGTCACGACGCCGGAAGCGATGGTGAACAGCGGTGTCCACGCCGGGTCGGTGTACCGGCACACCACGACCTCACCGGGGCGGACAGCCGGGAAGTCCGACGGACCGCGCACGATGCGCGCGGTCGCGGTCACGGTTCCGTGGGAACCCGGCGTGCCGCTCAACGCCCCGGAAGGCATGACCGAACCGGGAACGGGGATCGCGGGGAGCGAAGCCGTGATGGGGCGCGATTGCAGTATCCACACCTTGCCGTCCGCGACGGCCCATTCGATGTCCTGCGGGCCGTCGAGCAGGGCGGCAATCTGGTTTCCCAGACCTGCGAGGGCCGTTGTCGTGTCGTCGTCCAGAGTCCGTGCGGTCTGCGCTTCTTCGCTGACCGCGCTGGTGACGACGCCGCCGCGCTCGCGGTTGAGGTCGGTGCGGGTTTCTTTTCTGCCGACCGTGTACCCGACAGATCCGTCCGCTGCGACCTCGTAGGCGTCGGGGGTGACGAATCCGCCTACGACGGCCAAGCCCAGGCCCCAGGACGCTTCGATGCGGGTTGGTTGCCCCGGCTGCTGGGGCGTGAACAGGACGCCTGACACCTCGGCTTCGATCACGCGCTGCACGAGGACTGCCATGGCAGGAGCCGGTTGTGCGGTGCTGCCGTCGGTCCGCTTCCAGTAGTCGGCGACTCGCGCAGCGCGGGCAGACGCCCAGCAGGCCGCTATCGCCTCGCACACGTCATCCGTTCCCCGAACGCCGATGACGCTCTCGTACTGGCCCGCTGCGGAAGCGCTTGCTGTGTCCTCGTTCGCTGCGGAGGAACGCACCGCCACTACGGGATCGCCCAGCCGCCCGAGCTCACGGGCGACTGCCGTGCGGAGGGCCTGCCCGATGTCGGCACCAGTGCGCTCTTCGCCGCCGGCGGGCACGACGAAACCGTCGGGCACCGGCAGGCCGTCGCGGAGCAGCACGCCCAAGGTGGCTGCCTTGCCGCCGCAGGTCGAGCGAGTCGCGTCAGGGAGTGCCGTCAGCACCGGACCACCCTTCAACAAAGAGTTGACAACATTTCGTTGAAGGTAGCAGGCTGGGTGGCATGGAACGCGAGCACGACCTCGAACGAGCCCGCAGCGCCGACCACGCGCAGGGTCGACGCGAGCGCGATGCCCAGGACCGGCTCATGGAACTGGGGGCCGATCGGCTGGAGCCGCGCCCGTGGCGGCCTGGTCCGGTGCCTCCCACGGCGGTCGACCTCACGCAGTTCGCGGTCTGGCGGTCGGCGGACCTCACTCGCGATGACCTCCTGAGCGCGCTGGCGCTGCTCCCGGCAGCACGGGCGGAGGTCGAGGGCGTGGAGATCGGGTTGCTCTTCGCGGCGCGGAACGAGGGCCTGACCTGGGCGCAGATCGCCGAGGCCATGGGCTTCCAGTCCCCGCAGGCCTGCCAGCAGTACGTCACCCGCCTCAGCGCCAGGCAGGAGAAGCGGACGTGACCGGCCGGTCAGCGCCGGAGCTGCTCATCCTGCACGCGGTACGACTCCTCGGCTTCGCGAACAGCGCCACGGTCGCCGAGCGCGCCGGGGCGAGCCACGACGACACCCTGCGGGTGCTGCGCGAGGCGGAACGCGCGGGCTGGGTGCAGCACGTCGAGTTCGCCGACCTCGGCGGCTGGTCGCTCACCGACTCCGGCAAGGCCGAGAACGAGCGCCAACTCGCGGTCGAACGCGGTGGTGCCGACCCGGAGAACCGGATCGCGACCGTCTACCGCGCCTTCATCCCGCTCAACGCCCGCTTGCTGCGCGCCGTCACCGACTGGCAGATCAGACCGACCGGCGAAGACAGGTTCGCACCCAACGACCACGCCGACGCCACCTGGGACGGGCGCGTCCTGGCGGAACTCGACACCCTGAACGACACCCTCCCGCCGCTGATCGCTCGCCTCGCGCAGGTGTTGGCGAGGTTCGACGGCTACGACATCCGCTTCGCGGCAGCCCTGCGACGGGCACAGGGAGGACAACGGGACTGGGTCGACAAGACGCACATCGACTCCTGCCACCGTGTGTGGTTCCAACTCCACGAAGACCTCGTCGCCACCCTCGGCATCGACCGTGGCACGGAGAACACCGCAGCCTCGTGGTGATGTAAGGGACGGACGGTGATCCGGACCTGGCCTTGCTGCCGTCACCGGCGACGAGACTTGCACGCGGACCACGTACGTCGAAACGAGGGTGCGTGGCTGCTCAACGCGGCATTCCGCGTCCACGCGGCTGCCGTGGTGTGTTCGGCGGACGAGGGCACTTCCGCCGACGTGGTCGCCGACTACGATCGGCCAGTTCGAAGCGCTGGAGGACGGCCGAGTGGTCGAGAACACCGTGGCGAGGATCGTCCGATGACCAATCGACCTCCCCGGGTGCTCGACGGCGCTCAGGTGGAGCTCGTCGCGCTGCGCGGCCAGGACCAGGTGGCCACCGGGGCGACGCGGCATTCGGTGGCCGGCTTTCCCCAGTTGGTCGTGGGTCTGGCGATCGCCCGGTACGAAGACGATTCGAGCGCCTACCTGTTCTACTGCAACAGCGAGTGGGAGGTGATGTCGGATACTTATCACGACAGCATCGACGCCGCAGTCGCGCAAGCTCGGTGGGAGTTCGAGAACTTGTCATTCTCGCCGCTGGAGGACTAGGGGCGGGGTGGCCGAAGGTCGAATGACCGTCGAGGTGTGACGGCATCGCCAGCCGATGACGGTGATGCCATGGCCTTGGCCGAGGCTCAACCAGGGTGTGTAGAACCTTGGTGGCTCATCTTGGTGACCAGGGTGGCAGAGATGTGGGCCTGGGTGGGGTCTGCGGCGATGAAGAGCGTTTCGACACCGGCCAGGTCGTTGTTCATGAGGGCCATCGGCATTTCGTAGTCCAGGTCGTGGACGTTGCGGACTCCGCGGACGACGACGTCGATCCCGGCTCGGTGGCAGTAGTCGACCAGCAGGCCGCCGGTGTGGGAGTCGATCGTGACGTTGGTCAGGCCGGTTGCCGCCGCGCGGAGCCGGTCCAGCCGCTCGGTGATGGGCAAGCGGCCGGTTTTGTTCACATTGGACATCACGCAGACGACGACCTCGTCGAATAGGCGGGCGGCGCGGCGAAGAACGTCTTGGTGTCCTGGTGTGACCGGGTCGAAAGATCCTGGGAAGAGGGCTCGCATGACCGGAAAGACTAGCAAGCGGGGAAGGGTCGTCGTCCTCTGCTTTTCTCGGTGAATTGGAATCGTCGTCGGAGAACGTTGGCGGTGTGACGGGGTGTGGGCGGGACGTGCAGGCGGCTCGGATCGCAGATTCCCCTTGCCCTATCCCCCCATGAGGGGTTATACATGGGGGTACACAAGTGGACCGAGGGGGTAGGGCGATGCCGAAGATCAACGTGTACCTGTCCGACGAGCTGGCCGACGCGGTCAAGGAGTTGGGCGTGCCGGTGTCGGCGATCTGTCAGCGGGCGCTGGAGCAGTCGGTGAAGCGGGTGGCCGCGATCCGGGCGGCGGCGCTGGGTGACCTGAGTGGTGGGGACCCCACCGGAGGGCTGTCGCAGTTCACCGACCGGGCCCGTGCGGCGATCAGGTTGGGGATCGAACGGGCGCGTGCCGACGGGGCGGCGATGGTGGGCACCGGGCACTTGTTGCACGGGTTGCTGGCCGAGGGCAACAACCTGGCCCTGCACGTGCTGCGCGCGATGGAGATCGAGCCCGAACGCGTGGCCGACCAGCGGGTCGAGCCCGCGGGAACGTCGGACGCGGCGGGGACGACGCCTGCGGACCGGTTCGACGGGCCGGCCGCGAACGCCTTGGAGCTGACCATCACCGAGGCGGTCACGCTGGGGCACAACTACGTCGGTTGTGAGCACCTGTTGCTGGGCTTGATCGCGGAACCCGATGGTGCCGGCGGCCAGGTGCTGCGCGCGGCGGGGGCGGAACTCCGGTCGACGCGCGGGGCGGTCGTGGCCGCTCTCGCCGGCTACGTCCACCTGCGGGCCACCACGGCGGGCGGCGGCGCGTCACCGGCCGCCGACATCGTGGCCGTGCTCCGTCAGCAGCTACAGCCGCTCGTCGATCGGATCGAGCGCCTGGAGGAGCGCCTCGACCTGCCCGCGCAGACCTGATGGTCCACTGTGGACTATCGGTTCTGACCATGGCGTGATATCGCAACGAGTTCACGTCGGGATGTGATTGCTGGTGCCGGAGGTTTGGGGGATCACGCCGGTTTGCGGGGCTCTACCGGGCGCGTTGCCTGCGCAGTACGGCTCTGGCCAGTTCGGCGGGTGTTCCGGTTGTGCTGTCGACGATCATGTCGTACGCGGTGCCGTGGTCGTGCACCGTGCGGTAGTGCCCTCGTGAGAGCCCGTTCGGGGCGCGCCGGTCGAGTTCCCGCTGTTCTGCCACCGCGAGCGGGCACGTGACGCCCACGAGCAGCACTTCCAAGCCGGACAACGCATCCATCCACGTCGGCAGCAGATCCGGGGTCAGCAGCAACTCGTCGATGACCAGGTCGTCACCTCCGTGGGCGAACGCGGATGCCGCGGTCTGACCGGACCGCAGCATCCGCCGCCCGACTTCGCCGTAGCGGATGACGACCGACGGGTGCCCGTCCGCGTCGTCGTCGGTGCGGTCATACCAGAAACCGTCACGGCTGAGCGGGCCGTCGCGTCCCCCGCCCCAGTTCGGTGGTACCAGGGTGAACAGCGTGTCGATTCCCCAGTAGACGACCGGCGTGCCGCTCTCGTCCTGGATCGCTCGGGCCAAGGTGGTCTTGCCCGCGCTCGACGTCCCGTTGAGGAGGATCACCCGGCCGGGACGTGCACCGCTTGTCATCCGGCGACGGTATCCGGAGGCAATATCCGGTCGGTGGTGGAGGTCGCGCCGGCAAACCGCTCGGCTTGCCCCGGCTCTTCTGGCAAGATCATCTGCGGGGGTGCGGCCCTCGTCGGGTGATGTCCGCGGCACTGGTCTGGGAGGTCGACGTGGCTGATGGAGTGGAGCGGTTAGGCGGATCTCTGGCGCTTCTCGCACGGGGTGCGGTCGGCGTGTTCTGGTTCATCGGCGCGCACATGGTCGTGCAGTGGTACGTGCGGGCCTGTGATGCGACCAGCCCCGGGATGTTTGTCATCGCGGTGACGGTGTTGTTCGCCGGTCTGCTGCTCTTCGTGGGATATGCGGTGGGCTCGCACTTCCTGCCCCGCCTGGTCGGACGGTCGTGGAACCGGTACGGCAGGGTGGCCCTCGTGCTGGTCGGTGCGGTTCTCGTCACCTGGGGGTACTGGAGTTTCGCTGTTCCGGCGCTGACCGACGACACGCTCTTCCTGGTGAACTGCGACGGTCGGCACCCGGCCGGGTGGCCGGGTTTCATCCCCCTCCCGTGATTCCCGGGTCGTCGGGGCGAGGCGGACCGCGTGACACGGGAAGCCGTCCTGCCCGAGCACGGCCGGTGCCCGGTCGAGCGCACCCTCAGCGGGCCTCGCGCAATTGGGCCGCCGCGTGTTCGACCGAGGGCGGTGCGGTGGCGATCACCCGGTCCAGGGTGCTGCGGGCGGTGGTGAGCTCGGTGATCGCGGCGCTGAGCCGGGCGCGTTCCCGGTGCAGGTCCAGCAGCAGCTCGGGGCAGTCCGCGATGAGCTGCCCGCCGGCGGACGACATGCAGGGCAGCAGGTCGGCGATCGTGGTGGTGGACAGGCCCGCGGCGAGCAGGTTGCGGATGTGCTCGACGGTGGTCACGTCGGCTTCGACGTACGCGCGGTAGCCGCTGGGCCGGCGTTCTGGGCGCAGCAGGCCCTGTTCCTCGTAGTAGCGCAACAGGCGCTGGCTGACGCCGGTCCTGCGTTCCAGCTCGCTGATGCGCACGGTGCCTCCGAAAATCGTGCTTGACTCTCACATCCGTGTGAGACTTTAGCGTCGCGGTATGTCCGATCGACAACTCGAAACCCCTGCCGGGCCGCGTGAGTGGCTCGGGCTCGCCGTGCTGGTGCTGCCGACCGCGTTGCTGTCCATGGACGCCACGGTCCTCTACCTCGCGCTGCCCAGCCTCGCCGCGGAACTCGCTCCCAGCCCGGGGCAGTTGCTGTGGATCTCCGACGCCTACGGCTTCCTGGTCGCGGGCTTCCTGGTCACGATGGGCTCGCTGGGCGACCGCATCGGCCGGCGTCGCCTGTTGCTGGTGGGGGCCGCGGCGTTCCTGGTCGTGTCGGTGTCGGCGGCCTACGCGCCGACCGCCGAACTCCTCATCGTCGCTCGCGGCCTGCTCGGTGTCGCCGGTGCCACGCTGATGCCTTCCACGCTGGCGCTGATCGGCGGCATGTTCCGCGATCCGCGCCAACGCGGTGTCGCGATCGGACTGTGGTCCGCGGGACTGTCGGCCGGGGTGGCACTGGGGCCGGTGGCGGGCGGGCTGCTGCTGGAGTGGTTCTGGTGGGGTTCGGTGTTCCTGCTCGCCGTCCCGGTGATGCTCCTGCTCTTGGTCGCCGGTCCGATCCTGCTGCCGGAGCACCGCGACCCCGATCCCGGGCGGCTGGACCTGGCCAGTGTGGTCTTGTCGCTGGCGGCCGTGCTGCCGGTCGTCTACGGCATCAAGCACCTCGCCGAAGGCGGTTCGGTGCTGCCGGGCGTGGTCGCGCTGGTGCTCGGCGCGGGTGCCGGGAGCGTGTTCCTGCGCCGGCAGCGGGTGCTGGACCTCCCGCTGATCGACCTCCGGCTGTTCGCCGCGCGTCCGCTGCGCAACGCCCTGCTGGTCCTGCTGGCCGCGCTCGCCTGCGTCGCCGGGGTCTACCTGTTCGCCGCGCTCTACCTCCAGCGGGAAGTCGGGCTCTCCCCCCTGCGGGCCGGGTTGTGGCTGGTGCCCTGCGCGGTGGCGATGATCGCGACCTCGGTCGCGGCACCCAGCCTGGCCCGGCGCATCCCGGTCCACCGCCTGCTCGCGGGGTCGTTGGTGGTGTCGGCACTCGGTTTTCTCGTGCTGGTGTGGACCCCGGAGGAGCAGGGCGTCGTGCCGCTGGTCGTCGGGCTCGTGCTGATCTACCTCGGGCAGGGCCCGGTGATGGCCTTGAGCACCGACGTCGTGGTCGGTGCGGCACCGCCGGGGCGGGCCGGGGCCGCGTCGGCGTTGTCGGAGACCAGCGTGGAGTTCGGCCTGGCGCTCGGCGTGGCGGTGCTGGGCAGCCTGGGCACGTTCGTCCAGCGCGGCCACGACTCCACCACCGGACTCGCGGTGGTCGCGGGGATCGGCTTCGTGGTGCTGCTGGGCCTCGCACTGCTCACCGGACGACGTCCCGCGTTGTGAGTCCGGCCGGACCGGGAACCGGTGGTCGTGTCGAGTGCGGCGGACATCCGGCGAGCGGGTGTCGCGGCCGGCGGAGAGGTTTTCTCGATGTCTCAATTCGCGCCGTGTAGGATTCCCGAATTTTTCCGGTTGTAACAGGTCGGGGCAATGAACGGCAGGAATCGTCTGCGTTCACCTCCTGGTGGTAAAGACCGCCTGACGGGTGTGGTGTTGCGACGCGGAGGGTTATCGGTTCGGTGGTCCGCGACACCGTAACGAGTGGGGTTCGGCCACCATCGTGGGGTGGCGGGTAAGAATGGCAACAGCCTGAACACGGGGTTGTTGATATCCGCGGGGTGTCGGCGTCGGTCTCCGGCGTCCGGTTCCGCGCTGGACATCGCGGTTCACTCTTCCGAAGCAACTTCCTCGTCGACTCTGCGTGGCAGCGGCATTTCGCGCTGTCATATCCATGCAGATCGCCCGGCACTCGTAGTGCACACGGGAAGGCAGGGAAGATGGGCAGGTTCAGGTTCGCGACCGCGGCATCGGCCATCGTGCTGGCTGTCAGCGGGTTGGTCGTGGCCGTCGGGGGCACGGCCCAGGCGGAATCCGGATACAACAACATCGGCATGTACAAGCAGGAGAAGAACCAGTGGTGCTGGGTCGCCTCCGGCCTGACCATCGCCAAGTTCCAGGGCTACGGCAGCACGCAGACGGACTTCTGCACCCGGGCCCAGCCCTACTACGGCTGCAACAACCAGCCCGCCACGCTGGACGACATGGCGAGGGCCTGGGGCAGCCTCGGCATGTCGCGCACCGGCTCGGGGCTGAACAGCGCGGCATCGTTCAACCAGGTCTACAACGACGTCAAGGCGTCCCGCCCGCTCGGCGCGCGCATCGGGTGGACCTCCGGCGGTGGCCACATGAACGTCGTCTACGGCTTCGACACCTCGAACAACACCATCGGCGTGGCCGACCCCTGGCCGGACACCACCACCTACACCTGGTGGAACTACAACGACTACGTCAGCAACAGCTCGTTCAAGTGGACCCACTCCCGGATCGGCATCTCCCGTTAAGGCAGGCGACATGCGCGTAACACCCACCTCCCGCGAGCGAGTGGCGTCGCTCCTCGCCCGCCTGACCACCGTCCTGGCGCTGAGCGCCGCCGCCCTGCTGTGCGGGACCGGTCCCGGCCACGCGGCCCCGGACCGGAATCCGCTGGAGGCGGACATCCCCGACTACCAGGCCGCGCTCGACGCGGTGAAGTCGACGGCCGTGCGCCAAGCCGTGTGCCGCTTCCTGAGCGTGCCGGTGCCCGAGGGCGGGTCCGTGACGCCGCAGCCGATCCCCGACCGGGCCGACCCGTGCGAGGGCCTGCCGACCTTCACCCTGAAGGACCCGTTGGCGGTCAACGAGATCACGGCGGGCTTCGCCGCGGGCACGTCCCCGCCCGTCGCCACCGAGGCGATCAGGCTGAGCCACCTGGTGTCGTCGTTGAACGCCACCGTCAACAACCGCCAGGCCACCGTCATGCTCGCGCCCACCCAGGGCGGCGGCTGGCACCTGGCGGCGGTGCGCGAGGGCGACAGCGACGTCACCTTCGCCGGCAAGGCGGACCTCGGCAGCCTGGTGTTCACCGAACCCCAGATTCGCGGCTGGTACCAGCTCAAGCTGCTCACGGTCACGCCGCTCAACGACCAGGCGCGGCAGGGGCTCAACGGTCGGGCGTCGATGTCGCTGGGCGACTACCAGAAGTTGCTCAAGGACCGCTACGCGGACAAGCAGTCCGGTTCCGAGTACGACACCAAGGGCTTCTCCAGCGGCTACGACGTCGCGGGCGAGGCCGAGGGCCCGTCGTCCTCGGCACCGCTGGTCGTCGGCGGTTCGAGCGCCGCGCTCGTGCTCGCGGGCGGCGTCTTCCTGCTCCGTCGTCGTCGGCGCGGCACCACCGGCTGAGCTCTTCACCTGGGTAACCGAAATCCGGGAACACCTGTCGCGTGCCGCACGCGACAGGTGTTCCGGTGTGTGCGTGCAGGATGGATTCGCCGGCCGGGAATTTGTCCGTCGCCGGCGAGATTCCTCGCAGAGGCAGGAAAAGTCGCCGCTTCCCGGTCGGCCCTGGCGGGAAAATGCGGTCTGCGCTCCTGTCGAACCGACATCGCGGTGAGGCGGCGCGGCGGGCTTTCCAGGCTGGTGCGTCACCCGTTCGGGTAGAGATTTCGGATCTGGAATCGCGAGAAATCAGAGCAGGTGGTAGTGAGCCGGGCCTTCTCATCCGGGTGGTAATCCGCAGTACGAGGGTGTGACGATGCCGGGAGGCCGGTAGTCGAAGCGTCTGTGAGCTGGGCAAACGTTCCGGAGCAGCTCTGGGGGAGAAGGACTCCGCAGTTCTCGGGTCGTCCGGGTCGTAGGCACGCACCCCGATGTCTCAGGTCACTTCAGAAGACTTGCAGTGGTTTGTTCTGTTGCCCCATGGTTCCCCGGTGAGCCATTCACCTTCGCCTCAGGGCGAGTCGGTCGACCCCGCCGGTGGTGGTGTCGACAAGGTGCCCGTCGCGTTGCGCGGGCTGCGTGCCTTCACCCCCGCTCCCCTCCCGGTCGACGTGACCCTCTCGACGCGGGCGCACGCCGACCTGGCCTCGGCCGCGCTCGCCGTGGGGCGGGCGGACGAGGCGGCGCAGCGCACGCCCGACCGGGCCAGGTTCGCGCTGTGCTCGCAGTTCCGCGAGGTGCAGCGGTCGGCGCGGATGTCCGGGGAGGGGCGGTCGCTGCTGGAGACCTTCCTGATCCGGCTGTTAATGCGGCGCGGGGCGAAGGTGGCCGACGAGTCGGCGCGGGAGGTCCTGGCGCGCTATCCGCTGGGCCGGTTCATCCTGGCCTCGGAGCACTGCGGCCGGGTGCTGGCCGGCACCCCCGGCGTTTCGTTGGACGTGGACCTGCTGGGTCAGGGCAGCGGCATCCTCACGGGCCGGGGACACCGGTCCGGGAGCGAGGGGCTGCGCACCCGCCACGGGTGGTTGGGCGGTCCCGACGAGGCCCGCGCGCACGTGCTGACCATGGCTCCGGGAGAGCCGCTGCGCGCGGCGCTGGCGGAGCTGTCGGACTGGATGACCCGACCGCACCCCCTGTCGGCGCTCGGCCGGATCGCGTTGGTGCACCTCCAGTTGGAGCTGTTGCAGCCCTACCCGGAGGCCAACGGGCACCTCGCGCGCCTGTTCACCTCGCTGGCCATGGTGGACTCGGGGATGCTGCGCGACCAGGTGCTGCCGTTGTCGCCGTGGATGGCCACCCACTCCGACGAGTACCACCTGCGGATCAAGGCGATCGTCGAGGGCGGCGCGGTGGAGGAGTGGATCCGGTTCTTCGCGCGCGGCGTCCGCGAGCAGGCGGAGGAGCAGCTCCGGTTGATCGCGGCGCTGGAGGAGCTGCTGACGAGGATGCTGGCGAAGGCCGAAGGCGCTCCCGCGACGCG
Organism: Actinosynnema sp. NPDC023587; assembly: GCF_040640215.1. Classification (NCBI taxonomy): domain Bacteria; kingdom Bacillati; phylum Actinomycetota; class Actinomycetes; order Pseudonocardiales; family Pseudonocardiaceae; genus Actinosynnema; species Actinosynnema sp. NPDC023587. The sequence goes on from NZ_JBFABG010000022.1 coordinate 15,625, forward strand.
GCGGGTGGTCTCCCCCTCGACGCGGCGGGTCGTCTCCGGGCTGATCACGGAGCCGGTGATGACCAACCGCGCGCTGGAAACCCGGTACGGGTTCTCCAACCGCACCGCCGGCGAGATCACCCGGCGGCTGCTCTCGACCGGGGTCCTGCGCGTGGTCCAGGAGAAGTCGTGGAACCGGGTGTTCGTCTGCGACGAGGTGCTGGACCTGTACACGCTGCGCACCCCGTTGGAACCCGCGTCCGACGCGGACCTGTTCGAGCCGCGCCCCGACGAGCGGTGAGCACCCCCCACAGTGAAAGGCGACCCGACCCCGACCATGTCCCCACGCGTGTCCCCGCCGACCCGCCGGGCGTCGCTCGTCCGACGCCGCGTGCACGCCCTCGGCCGCACCCGTCACGTCCGGCCACGACCCCGGTCGTGGTGGCCCGGACTCCTTTCCGGGGCCAGAACCGCGACGGCCCTCGTCCACACCCTGGCCGAGCTGAGGGTGCGTTGGGAGGAGTTCTGGAGCTAGCCGTCCGGGAGTGACCGCCCCGCCTCGGTGTCGAGCAGGCGGCGGACCTGGTCGGCGAGGGCCTCGACGGGTGCCCGCCCGGCCGGCCCCGCCCGGTCGGCGTCGGCCAGCAGGCGGTGGGCGGCGTGGAAGCGGCGGCGGGCGGCGTAGTGGTCGCCCGACGTCCAGTGGACGCGGCCGAGGGTGATCAGCACGGTGGCCTGCTCGACCGGGGTCGTCCCGGGCAGGGCGGCGAACTCCTGGGCCGCCTGCGACAGGTGCTCCAGCGCGTCCTGGTCGCTGCCCAGCCGGGCGAACGCGGTGCCGGTGGCGGCCGTGGTGCGGACGACGCCGAGGTGGTCGCCGCCGGCCTCGTACAGCGAGCGCAGGCGGACGTAGCAGTCCAGCTCGCGATCTTCGTGGCCTGCGGCGGCGTAGACCCCGGCGCGGTGCCACAGCACGTCGATCATGCCGTCGGTGTCCGCGAGGCGTTCCCACGCGGCCCACTCGCGGACGCCGAGGCGTTCTGCTGTCGCGATGTCGCCCCGGTCGGCGAACCACTGCGCGCCCAACCGCATCAGACCGGTGAACGAGCGCGGCGCGCGGTCGGCGATGGCGGCGTCGGCACCCGCCTCGGACAGGTCGTGCGCCCACGCCGGGGGTGCGTCACCGGGTGCGCAGGTCCAACTGTGGGCGGCCACGGCGACGGCCAGCGCCCGGGACCGGGCGTTGGCGCACGCCCGCACGACCGCCGGCAGTAACCCCAGGTTCGCGCGGACCCAGTCCCGCGCCCGCTCCCGGTCGGCGAACCGCACCGGGGGGAGCCCCGTGGTCGTCGTGGCCCGGTGGTCGAACCCGGCCGGGGGGCGGCCGAGCGCCCGACCGGCCGTGGCGAGGGTCGCGAGCACGTCCTCGCCGACGCGGGCGGCCAGGTCCCGGGTGGCCTCGTCCCAGGGCGGGTCCGGTGGTTCGGTCGGGCGGTGCGGGCCGAACGCGTCCGGCCCGGTGCGGATCAGGCCCGACGGGTGCGCACCGGTGGCCGGGACGTCCTGGAAGACCTCGACGGGGAGGTCGGCGCTGACGGCGAGGACCCGGGCGGGCAGCTCGCCCCGGCCGAGGACCGGAAAAGCCCGGTGGAGCAGGTCGAGTCGGTCCGACGCTCTGTCCCACGCGTGGCTCACCAGCAACAACTCCCCAGTCGCGCGATCCCCGGTTCCGGCCTCCGACCCGCCGCTCCCGCAAACCGTCCGAACGTCCGATTGCGCCACCATGGATCATGCCGGGAAACGGGGACGCGTGGTTGCCCCGACGCCCGATCGACGCAACGCCCGCGCGCCCCTCCCGGCACCTGATCAGCCGGGGGCAGCCGCGCGCCAGTTGTGCCACAGGTGATCAACATTGTCAATCGAACGAGTGACACACGAATGAGCGCGGAACGCCGTTGTCGCGTTCTGCTCACTGGTCGCCATTCACTCGGGCGAGGGAATAGCGGCCGTGTCGGCTCGGTCGGACCGGGGGCGTTGCCAGGGACGTGCCGGTGCGGGAAGGAGTGCGGTGCGGGCGGTTCGCTCTGAGTGTCCGTCATGTTTTCGGTGTTCGTCGGAGGTCCACGGCGTGGGTATCGCCGTAGCGGTCGCCGATGTAAGCCGGGCAGGGGATCATCTTAGTACTGCGTACGCGACCGGTGTCCTGTGCGTACTGCGCCCTTCGGGTCGACGTGGCCCGCTCGGCGTGGGCGGGAAGGCGCGGAGGGGTTGACCCGCCATTTGGCGGGTTCGGTGACATCGAATGGCCTATTTACACTCGCCTGGGGCAATCACAATAGATGATCAATTTGGCACACTGGGGTTGTGGGGAGTCGTCAGGGGGAAACGAAACAACGCCGTCGCGCTGTCGCGCCGCGCAAGCGTCGTGGCTGGTGGGCGCGCCAGAACCCGTCCAACAAGATTGCGTACACCACGCTCGGCGTGGCCATCGCGGCATTTCTCGGGGGCTTGGTCAGCTTTACCGCGGACGGGCTCACGATCATGGAGAAGATGACCGAAACGGCGTCCCCGGCCGCCGCGACGTCGGTGCGCCCGCACCCGCCCGACATGCCGCTGCCCACCTGCGCGACCTGCACGGCGAACGTCACGTACCCCGAGCAGGCGAGCCGGTCGGCCGCGCGGACCTTCCGCGACCCGAGGGCGTTCAAGGGTGCCGGCCCGAAGCTCACCCCGGGCCAGGAGATCGAGGTGGTGTGCAGGTTCCATGACCCGGACGCCCCGCCGAGCGTGCAGCCCGGGTGGTGGTACCTGATCGCGAGCGCACCGTGGAACCGGCAGTACTACTCGCCCGCCAACTCCTACCGCAACGGCGACCCGCCGGGCGGGCCCTACCTCACGGCCGTGGACAGCGCCGTGCCGGTCTGCTGAGGAGGCGGTCCGGTGGGGGCGGTCCGGCGGAGGCCTCTTGGTGGCGCGGGGCTATGCGGTCTCGTCGGGGGGCAGGCGGTGGTGTTCGCCGGTCGACGGGTCCCGGCGCAGGCCCAGGCGCAGGTGCTCGATGTGGTAGACGGCCTCGTCGAGGAGCATCGCCACGTGGTCGTCGTAGAGGCTGTAGACGATGCTGCGGCCGTGGCGGGTGCCGGTGACCAGGCCGAGGGTGCGCAGCAGGCGTAGCTGGTGGGAGACCGCCGAGGTCTCCATGCCGACCTCGTCGGCCAGCTCGGTCACCGGGCAGGGGCTCTCCCGCAGCCGGGCGAGGATGAGCAGGCGGCTCGGGGTGGCCAGGGCCTGCAACGTCGCGGCGACCTTCGCGGCCTCGTCCGGGCCGAGTCGGGCCGGTGGTGCGTGCCCCGACCGGCGTCCCGACTCCTGGTGTCCCATCTCCCCATCCTAAACTTTCGTACAATTGAAGAGCTCTTCAAGTGTTCGATACTCTCGCGGTCGACGGGTGGAGGCGTGACGACCGGGGGGTGTGCGGTGGAGCGGTCGCTGTTCGGCAACCGGGACTACCGGCGTCTGTTCGGGGCGCAGGTGGTGGCGCTGTTCGGCACCGGGCTGGCCACGGTCGCGCTGGGGTTGCTGGCCTACCGGCTGGCCGGCGCGCGAGCCGGGGCGGTGCTGGGTACCGCGCTGGCGCTGAAGATGGTCGTCTACGTGGTGGTCGCGCCGATCGCGGGCGCGTTCGCCGACCGGGTGCCGCGCCGGCTGCTGCTGGCCGGCCTGGACCTGGTGCGCGCGCTGGTGGTGTCGGCCCTGCCGCTGGTGACCGAGGTCTGGCACGTCTACGCGCTGATCGTGGTGTTGCAGTCGGCGTCGGCGGCGTTCACCCCGACCTTCCAGGCGGTGCTGCCCGACGTCCTGCCCGACGAGCGGGACTACACCCGCGCGCTGTCGGCCTCGCAATTGGCGTCGAGCGCGGAGACCCTGCTCAGCCCGGTGCTGGCCGCCGCGGTGCTGAGCCTGGTGAGCTTCCACTGGCTGTTCACCGGCACCGCCGTCGGATTCCTGGTGTCGGCCGCGCTGGTGGTGGCCACCCGCATCCCGCCGGCGCGCCCGGTCGTCCGCGCCCGACTGGTCGACCGGATCACCGCCGGCACCCGGATCTTCCTGGCCACGCCGAGGTTGCGCGGCTTGCTCGCGGTGAACCTCGCGGTCGCCGGCGCGAGCGCGATCGTCATGGTCAACACGGTGAACTACGTCCACGACGCGCTCGGGCGCACCGACACCGACGTCGCGGTGCTGCTGGCCGCCCACGGCGCGGGCACGATCGTCGTCGCCCTGGCCCTGCCCCGGGTGCTGGGCCGGGTGGCCGACCGCTCCGTCGTGCTCGCCGGCGCGACCGCCCTGTGCGTCGGTGCCGGCCTCGCGATCGCCCTGTCCACCGCCGGGTCCGGCGCGTGGCGGTGGCCGGCCGCGCTCACGACCTGGGCCGTGCTCGGTGCCGGGGCCGGCCTGCTGCTGACGCCGATCGGCCGGGTGCTGCGCCGCTCGGCCCGCGCCGCCGACCGGCCGGCGGTCTTCGCCGCGCAGTTCTCGCTGTCCCACGCCTGCTGGCTGCTGACGTACCCGATCGCCGGCTGGGTGGTCACCGCGACGGGGTTCACCACCGGCTGGACCGCCCTCGCCACCCTGGCCGTCGCCGGCACCGTCGCAGCCCGATTCCTGTGGCCCCGCAACGATTCGCCCGCGACTGCCCGGGATGGAGAACCTCGGTCCGTCGAGCGCGCCGACTCCGGCCAGGGGACACGATGATGTCCTATGTGGACAGTCCTGCGCGGTCACGCTTGCCGGTCGACTCGGCACGGCACCCACTATCAGGCCGGTTCTAGGCCGGGCGGATGACTAGTTGGTCGGGAGGCGGCAACTGTTCCGGGTTCTCGTCCACGCCGCCGACCCACTCGATGCCGCCGAGAATCGCGCCGCGTCCCGGGTCTTCGACCGTGTAGAGGAACAGGCCGTCGTGCGGGCCCGGAGCGGCTGCGTTGACGCGGATTTCCATTCCGCGGTAGGGGCCGCGGTAGAAGTCGATGGACGGGCACCCGCAGTCGCACGTGCCGGCGACGACCACCGCCGCCGCCTGGCGTCGCAGGTCTTCGACACCCTCGAACTCGACGGCGAGGAGCGCGTCGAGCACCGCGTGCTCCCGCTGGGTCAACGGCCTGGGGTCCACACCGACGATCGTGCCACAGGCGGTGATCACGCGGAGGCGAATTTCAGCAGGCTGCCGGCGCGCTGACGGCTACCCGTGAAAAGGCGGACCGAACGTCCCGACAACGTGACCGCACGGCCACTCCGGGGTGTGTCGGAATTGCCGGTGAAGGCCGTTGACGAGAAGCTGTTCCGGCACGGCGAACATGCGAGGAAGTGTTGCGGAGTGGCACTCCCGGTGCCGGTCACACCCCCCAGGGTGGCCGGCACCGGTGACCGCGTCGTGGGGCCGCTGGAGGGCGTGGCCGACGCCCCGCACGGCGGGAATCCACTGTGGACGGTCGTGGTCGAGTCGTGGGGTCAGTCGGTGTCGGGCCGGGGTTCGGTGCCGGCGCGCACGTGCGCGCGCACCCCCTGCGGGCCGAACAAGATCAGCAGTTCGACCGCGCCGCCGTCGGCGCTGCCCAGCCAGTGCGGCAGGGACGTGTCGAACTCGGCCGCCTCGCCGGGCGGCAGCGTCAGGTCGCGCCCGCCGAGCACGAGTCGCAGGTGGCCGTTGAGCACGTAGAGCCACTCGTGGCCGTCGTGGGTCTGCGGGGTCGGGTCGAGCGGTTCGGGGCGGGCCGTGATGATCATCTTGAACGCCTGCACCCCGCCCGGCCGCCGGGACAGCGGCACGAAGACCATCCCGAACCGCCGGATCGGCTTGAGGTGGATCCGGGGGTCGCCGGTGCGCGGCGCGCCGACGAGCTCGTCCAGCGGGACGTCGTAGGTGCGGGCCAGCGGCAGCAGCAGTTCCAGGGTGGCCCGGCGGTGCCCGCTCTCCAGTCGGGACAGGGTGCTCTCGGACACCCCGGTCGTTGCCGCGAGGTCGGCGAGGGTGATGCCACGGTCGCGGCGCAGCGCGCGCAGCCGGGCACCCACCGCGTCGAGCACGTCGTCCGTCGTGCGGTCCACGGGTCCATCTTGCCAGAACCGCAAGATTCCGTGCCATGGCGCGGCGGGCCTGGTGAGACTGGGCGTCCCCGACCCGAGGAGTTTTGATGAGCACCACCGATGCGGTCGCCTTCTGGGACGGCGTCCACGCGGGCCGCCCGGCGGCCACCGACCCGCGACCGAACGCCCGCCTCACGGAGGTGGTCGCGGACCTGCCCGCCGGCCGGGCGCTGGACCTCGGCTGCGGCGACGGCGGCGACGCGCTGTGGCTCGCCCGGCGGGGGTGGCGCGTCACCGCCGTGGACATCTCGGCCGTGGCGCTCGGCCGACTGGCCGACCTCGCCCGCTCCCGCGACCTGGCCGGTCTGGTCGCCGCCGAGCGGCACGACCTGCGCGAATCGTTCCCGCCGGGCCGGTTCGACCTGGTCTGCGCCCACTACCTGCACACCCCCGCCGACCTGGACCGGGCCGCCGTCCTGCGCACCGCGGCGGACGCGCTGGACCCGGGCGGGCGGCTGCTGGTCGTCGACCACGGCTCGACCGCGCCGTGGTCGTGGAACCAGGACCCCGACGTCCGGTACCCGTCGGCGCGGGAGCTCGCCGCGACGATCGACCTGGACCCGGCGACGTGGGTGGTCGACCGGGCCGACGCGTCCCGCCGGATCGCGACCGGCCCGGACGGGCGCACCGCCGAGGTCACCGACCACGTCCTGCTCGTCCGCCGCGCCGCCTGACCCGACGCCCAGCGCCGTCCCCGACAAATGGAGGCCACCGTGCCCGCTCCTTCCCGCCACGACACCCCGCCGCCCCGGACCGGGAGCGGTGAGGCCGAGGTCCTGCGCGGGTTCCTCGACTACCTCCGGGCCTCGATCGCCGCGAAGGTCGACGGTGCCCCCGAGGCGCGGGCTCGAACGGCCGACGTCGTCACCCGCTACCGGGAGGCGGTCGAGCTCGCGAACCAGGTCCTCGACCGGTGCACCGACCTCGGCGCACCGGTTCCCCGGCCGCGACCGGGCGGGCCCGCTCCCAGCGTCCGGTGGGCGCTCACCCACCTCATCGAGGAGACCGGCCGCCACGCGGGCCACGCCGACGTCATCCGCGAGCTCATCGACGGCGCGGTCGGGCGCTGACCACCCCTGGGCGCGGTTCCGCCCGACACCCCACCAGGTGAAAATGGCCCGGTCCGCCCCGGACCGACGGGTGACTGTCCTGCGGAGCGTGGCGGAACGTCACAGACTTCGGCTATGAGCGAGAAGAAGGTGCACAAGGGCGACCACGTCACCTGGTCCAGTCACGGGAACACCGTGCACGGCGAGGTGGTGGAGGAGATCACCGAGGACACCGAGGCGGCGGGCAGGCAGGTCCGCGCGTCGGAGGACGAGCCGCAGTACCGGGTCCGCAGCGACAAGACCGGGAAGGACGCGGTGCACAAGCCGTCCGCGCTGGGGGACGACTCGTGAGCGACGACTTCACCGAGTCGGTGAACATGACGGCCGGCGAGTTGGAGCGCTGGCTGGCGTCCGACGAGTCCAAGTCCGTCGGCCAGTCCGACGGCGGCGGCGAGTCGGTCGGGCACGAGTCCGGCAGGCGGATCGTCGAGTTGTTGCGCAAGAAGAAGGCCGAGTTGACCGAAGCCGACCACGCGCACATGCGCAAGGTCGTCGGGTACGTCCACCGGCACCTGGCGCAACGCCCGGACGGGGACGTCAAGGACACGAAGTGGCGGTACTCCTTGATGAACTGGGGCCACGACCCGCTGAAGAGCTGACGAACCGGTGGCCGTGAACGCACCCGCTGCGGCGCACCGCCGGGGAAGTGCCGGAAGCCGGTCGCGATCGGGGGTCGGGCTGCCCGATCGCGACCGGCTGCGGACTTCGCCGTGCGGTTCAGCTCGACGGTGCTGTGCTGGGTGACGACGGGACCGTCGTCGTGGGACTCTCCGACGGCGGTGGCGTGGTCGTCGTCGCCGGTGCGCTCGGCACCACCGAGGTCGTCGTGGTGGGGGGACTCGTGGTCGTCGGGGCCTCGGACGACGAGGTGGGCCGCGAGGTCTCCGTGGTCGTCGTGCCGGGCGGCGCGCTGGTCGTGGTGCCCGCGCCGGGGAGGGGGACGCCTTCGTCCCGCAGCACGTCGAGGATGCGGGCCTTGGCGTCCTGGAGGGCCTGCTGGATCTGCTGCGCCGACATGCCGGGGATGTCCTGGGCCAGCCGGGACAGCTCGGCCCACACCTCGTCCAGCCGCGCCTTCGCCTGCGAGCTCAGGTCTTCGGGCAGGCTGACGACCAACTGCGAGGCCAGGGCGTAGGTCACGCACTCGACGCAGGAGTGGTTGACGGCGACCGCGATGTTCTCCGGCACCACCACGTCGGCCTGGCCGACGATCAGGACCACCTGGAACGCGACGGCCACCGTGGTGCAGCCCCGGCAGGAGGCCAGCGCGTACGCCTCGTTCTTGTTGTCCACCAGCCCGTCGGTCTCCCACACCAGCGCGAAGGAGATCTTGTAGCGGACGGCACCGTCGGTGGTGTTGACCGCCAAAGCCTGGTTGTCGCCCTCGCCCGGGGCTTCCGGGCGGTCGAACGGGAAGACCCACGTCGGCGCGTCCGCCGGTCCGCCGACCGGCTCCAGGACCATCGCCAGCACCGGCTTGTCCTTGGTGGGCACCGGTTGGCCGGTGGGCCACGCCGTGCGGGCGGTGACGGTCTCCGGCGTGGTCGTCGTCGCGGGCCGGACCGCACCGGGACCCGACGCCACGGCGGGCACCGCGTCGGCCACCGTGCCGCGTTCGTCGGGCTGGATCGGCCGGTAGCGGTCGGGCTGCGGCCACCACGCCCACAGCAGGCCCGCGATCACCGCGAGCCCGCACAGCACCAGCAGCGCGCGCCGGCCGGGCTTGCCGTCCGAGGAGCGCCACGCGCGGGCGCACAGCCGCTGCACGAGCCGGATCAGCAGCAGGCCGATGCCGAGCACGGGCAGCGCGATGGCGGCCGTCGAGAGCGCCCGCACCAGCACGAGCGCCAGATCGCCGTCGTCCAGCGCCGCGCTCGCCGAGCGCCACTGCTCGCCGACGCCCTGCCACGCCGTCGCCACCACGCGCGGGAAGGCCAGCACCAGCAGGGCCGTGCTCGCCAGCAGCAACGGCACGACGACGAGCACCCAGACCGTGACCACGGCCCGCGCCCACGGCTTGAGGACCTTCGACTCCGGCTTGCCCCAGCGGTGCGGCAGCAGGCCCAGCAGCGTGGGCTTGATGTGGTGGAACAGGTCGGGGACGCCGGTCAGGTCGGCGAGCACGTGGTAGCCGTCGTACCGCACCATCGGCGCGAGCTGGCGCACCATCTGCACGATCTGCGTCGCCACCACCAGCAGCAGGGCGTCCCAGCCGGACAGCCACCAGGTGCCGAAGACGACGACCGCGACCAGCGCGTTGAAGTACAGCCCGCCGAGGTCGGTGCGCAGCCGCCCGGCCCGCCCGAGCCGGTAGCTGTCGGTGACGTCGGTGTAGAAGGCGGGCCACAGCAGGTAGAGGCCGAACCCCATCGCGCCCGGGGTGGCACCGCCGTAGCGCGCGGCGGCGGCGTGCCCGAACTCGTGGAAGCCCGCCGAGACCACCGTCACCGCGAACACCAGCAGCAGCAGGGCGGGTTGGTGGAACGCCTGGTGGGTGGCACCGGCCAGGCCCTTCTCGAACAGCACCCAGAAGGACACCGCCGCGAAGGCCACCAGCACCACGGCCACCACCAGCGGGTGGAACAGCCGGGCGAACGGCGTGGTGATCCGCCTGGTCAGCGTGGGCTCGGTGATCACGCGGCGCAGGCGCAGCCCGAGCAGCGGCTCGGCCTTGCGGTGCTCCGGCTGGGAGCCGTCGGGCAGTTCGAGCACCCCGAGCGGCTCCAGCTTCGTGCTCAGCAGCGTCCGCACGTCCGCCGGGGTCACCGCGCGACCCACGGCCTGCCCCACCCGGTCGGCGATCCCGCCGTGGTCGGTCTGCCCGTCCACGGCCTCCAGCACCCGGTACAGCAGCGGGGTGAGCTGGATGACCTGCCCGTCCGCGCGGCGGACCAGCGCCGGCGGGCGGCGGTAGCCGGAACCGCGCAGCTCGCCGATCAGCTCGACGCCCCGCGCGCGGTGCGGCACGTCCCGTTCCGCCCGCGCGGGGCGGAGCGCGGTGTCCGCGCCCCGCCCGGCGGGGTTCTCCGCTGAGGCGTTCATCAGGTCGCTCACTGGTCGATGTCGGACCTCTGCTCGGCATTCGCCTCGGCGGTGCCGTCGATGGTCTGCTGGATGATGGCGTCCTGCTGCGCGACGGCGGTCGCCTCGGAGCCGACCGAGCCGAGGTTCGCGGCCACGGCGGCGTCGATCGGCGCGGCCACGTTGGCGTTGAGGGCCACCGCACCGTTGATCGGCGCGGCCAGGTCGAGGTCGGCGGCGAGGTTCACGTCCACGTTGAGCAGGCCGCCGTCCAGCGCGCCCGCCACGTCGGCGGGCTGCGCCCGGACATCGGTCCCGCTGCCGCCGGCGGGCGGCGGCGGGGTCGGGTCCTGCTCCTCGCCCTGGTCGATCGCGCTGTCCTGGTGGGAGTTGGCCAGCGCCTCGCCGGTGATGCCCTGCTGGATCGCGACGCCCTGGTCGGACAGGGCCTGCGCGGTGGAGCCGTCCGACAGCACGTTCGCGCCCACGGCGGCGTCGATCGGGGCGGCGACGTTGGCGTTGCCGGCCACCGCCAGGCCGATCGGGGCCGCCAGGTCGAGCGCGAGGTCGAGGTCGACGTTCAGGTCGAGCAGCGAGTAGACCTCCTTGTCCGGCAGCGCCGTGCCACCCTCGGCGGCGAGCTCGTCGATCGACAGCGGGGGCAGGTTCGCTTGGCTCATCCGTGGCTCCGTTTTCTCGGGTTCTGCGCCGGTCGGATCGCAACCGGTCGGTGGTCCAGACCAGTACCCGGGCAGGGCCCGGTGAAACGGAATAGGCCGTCCACACCCGGAACCGGTCGGGAAAACCCTCCTGACGGCGTGACACCGCTCGACCGAATGGCCGCAAAAAGAAATGAGTTTTATTCGGGAACGGGGTGCCGTCCCGGTCGTCGCCCGATCAGCACGCCGGACCGCCGGGCCGCCGGGGCGAGCCGGGCCGCTGGATAGGGTCGTGCGATGCCGCACGACCGCACGACCGCGACCCGCGATCCCGGGGCGTGGGTCGCGCCCGAACCCCGCGACATCGGCGGCCCGGCCCGTTTTCTGTGGTGGCTGGTCCGATCGCAGGCCCGGCGGGTCGTGGCCGGCGCGGCGCTGGGGAGCTCCTGGATGGTCGGCCTCGCGGTGCCGCCGTGGGTGCTGTCCCGCGCGATCGACGACGGGCTCGTCGCCGGTGACCCGGGCGCGCTCGTCCGGTGGTCGGCGGTGCTGCTCGCGGTAGGCGTGCTCACCGCCGTCCTGGCCATCGCCCGGCACCGCACCATGACCAGGATTCGGATGGACGCGTCCTTCCGCACGGTGCGCACGGTGGTGCGGCACACCGCCCGCCTGGGTTCCGCGCTGTCCCGGAAGGTCGGCGCGGGCGAAGTCGTCACGATCGGGATCGCGGACGTGCAGGTCGTCGCGCAGTCGCTGACGGTCACCGGGCCGGGTTTCGGCGCGGTGGTGGCCTACGCGGTGGTGGCGGTGGTGCTGGCGACCATCTCGCCCCTGCTGGCCCTGGTCGTCCTCGCCGGCGTGCCGCTGCTCGTGGTCACCGTCGTGCCGCTGCTGCGCCGCATCGAGCGCACCGGCACCGGCTACCGCCTGCACCAGGGGCTGCTGACGGCCCGGCTGGTGGACGTCCTGGGCGGACTGCGGGTGCTCAACGGGTTGGGCGGCAAGGAGACCGTCACCGAGCGCTACGGGCGGGAGTCCGCAGAGCTGGTCGGGCGCGGCTACCGGGTCGGCGGCCCGGCGAGCTGGGTCACCGCGCTGGCCGGTGGCCTGCCCGCGCTGTTCCTGGCGGTGGTGGTGTGGCTGGCGGCGAGGATGGTCGCGCTGGGCGAGATCACCATCGGCGACCTCGTCGCGGTGTACGGCTACGTGGCCGTCCTCGTCGTGCCGGTGTCGTTCTTCATCGAGGGCGGCGGCGACCTCGCCAGGGCGCTGGTGGCCGCCCGGCGCATCACCGGCCTGCTCACCCTGCGCCCCGACCACGACGGCGCACAGGGCGCGGCGGGGGAACCGGACGGCCCCGTGACCGACCCGGCCTCGGGGGTCGTGGTGCGGCCGGGCCGGTTCACCGCGCTGGTCAGCGCACGCCCGGAGGAGGCGGTCGCGGTGGTGGAGCGGCTGGGCCGGTTCGCCGACACCGACGCCACGTGGGCGGGCACGCGCCTGGACGTGCTGGAGCCCGGCCGGCTGCGCGAACGCCTGCTGGTGGCCGACAACGACGCCGACCTGTTCGCGGGCACGGTCCGGGAGATCGTCTCGGGACGCCACGAACCCGATGACGACAGGGTGCGCGCGGCGGTGCGCACCGCCGTGGCCGACGACGTCGTCGAAGCGCTGCCCGGCGGTCTGGACGCGCTGATCACCGCCAAGGGCGGCAACCTGTCCGGTGGCCAGCGGCAGCGGCTCCGCCTGGCCCGCGCGGTCTACGCCGAACCGGACGTGCTGCTGGCCGTGGAGCCGACGTCGGCGGTCGACGCGCGGACCGAGGCCGTCGTCATCGCCCGGTTGCGCGCGGCCCGACGCGGCCTCGCCACCCTGGTCACCACCAGCTCACCGCTGGTCCTCGACCACGCCGACGAGGTCGTGTTCCTCTCCGACGGGCGCGTGGCGGCTCGCGGCACGCACGACCGGCTCCTGCGCGACCACCCCGCCTACGCGGACCTGGTGTCCCGCGTGCAGGGCGGGACGACCGGCGACCCGGAACGGGCGGACCGGCGGTGAGCGCGACGTTGCCCGTGGCGGGCACCGCCGGGGTGCGGGCCGCCGTGCGGGAGGACCTCCGCGCCGACCGGGGCGCGGTGTGGGGGCTGCTGCTGCTCAACGGCCTGGCCTCCGCGGCGGGCCTGGTCGCGCCGTGGCTGCTCGGCCGGATCGTCGACGAGGTCCGGGCGGGCGGCGAGGACCTGGTGGGCACCGTGGACCGGTTCGCGCTGGGCGTGCTGGTGTTCACCGTCGTGCAGGTGGTGCTGTCCCGCTGGGCGCTCGCGGTGGGGTACCGGTTCGGGGAGCGGATGGCGAGCCGGATTCGCGAGCGGTTCCTGGAGCGCACCCTCGCGCTGCCCGCGTCGGTCGTGGAGCACGTGCCCCCCGGCGACCTGATCGCGCGCGGCAGCACGGACGCCTCGGTGGTGGCGACGGCGCTGCGGCGGGCCGTGCCCGAGGTGACCGTGGCCCTCGTCCAGGCCCTGTTCCTGATCGTCGCGGTGTTCGTGCTGAACCCGCTGCTCGGGCTGTGCGGACTGGTGTCCCTGGTCGGGACCGGTGCCGCGCTGCGCTGGTACCTGCGCCGGGCCCGGCCCGCCTACCTCACCGAGGCGGCGGCCGGTGCGGGACTGGCCGACGTGGTCACCGGCACCGCCGCCGGCGCGCGCACGGTCGAAGCGCTCGCCCTGGAGGCCCGGCGCGCGGAAGCCGTCGACGCGGCTGTCGCGGACGCGCGCAGCGCCCGGTTGCGGACGCTGTGGCTGCGCACCGTGCTGTTCCCGTCCTTCGACGTCTCGTGCGTGCTGCCGGTGGTCGGCGTGCTGCTGGTCGGCGGGGCGCTGCACTCGGCCGGCGTGGTCAGCGTCGGCGTGGTGGTCGCGGCCACGGTGTACCTGCGGCAACTGGTGGGACCGCTGGACACGCTGGTGCTGTGGGTGGAGCAGGTGCAGGGCGCGGCGGCGTCCTACGCGAGAGTCGAGGGCCTGGCGGGGGTGGGGCGGGACGCGCCGAGGTCCGGGCTCGTGCCGGCGGACGACCGCATCGAGGTGCGCGGCGTGCACTTCGCCTACGAGCGCGGCCGGGACGTGCTGCACGGCGTGGATTTGGTGGTGCGGCCGGGGGAGCGGCTGGCCGTGGTCGGCACGTCCGGCGCGGGCAAGACGACGCTGGCCCGCCTGCTCGCGGGCCTCGACCGGCCGACCGCCGGGTCGGTGACCGTGGGCGGGGTGCCGGTGGCGGACCTGCCGCCGGACCGGCTGCGCGAGCAGGTCGTGCTGGTCACCCAGGACCACCACGTCTTCCAGGGCACGATCCGCGACAACCTGCTGATGGTGCGCCCGGACGCCACCGGAGCGGAACTGCGCGCCGCGCTGGACGTGGTGGGCGCGCACTGGGTGGCCGAGCTGCCGGCCGGCCTGGACGCGGAGGTCGGGACCGGCTCCCGGCTGGACGGTGCCCGCGCCCAGCAACTGTCGCTGGCCCGGGTCGTGCTGGCCGACCCGCACACGGTGATCCTCGACGAGGCCACGGCCCTGCTCGACCCCACGACGGCCCGGACGGCCGAGCGGTCCCTGGCCGCGCTCCTGCGCGGGCGCACGGTGATCGCGATCGCCCACCGGCTCCAGACCGCGCACGACGCGGACCGGGTCGCGGTCCTGGAAGGAGGCGAACTGGTCGAGCTGGGCTCCCACGACGAACTCGTCGCCGCCGGCGGCGCGTACAGCCGGTTGTCGCGCTCCTGGCACGGGCACCCGGGCGACCGGGGAGCTCCGGCGAGCACGCGGGACCGCGCAGCCGACTGACGGGTGGGCTGCGGAGGCCCGCTTTCCGGAGCCGTGGTCGTCATCCTGCGGGACGGCGAGGAGTCCGTGCCCGCCGCTGATCTGTCCAATCCCGCTCACCCACACCGCCGGATTCCTGGGCGACGTCGACATCGAGAGCGGTCGGGGCTTCGACGCGCCGGCCGGGCCCGTCGACGTGATCGCCGGCCTGCCGCAGGTGTTCCCGCCCGCGTCACCTCTCCGACGCACCTGCGCGGGTCAGCCGAGCGCGGAGAGGGCGGCCACGCCCAGCACGACCAGCGCCACCACCTTGAGCACCTCCAGCGCCACGTAGACCAGGTGGGTGCGGGACCTCGGCGGGTCTTCCCCCGCCAACACGCGGTCGGAGCGCCGGTTGAGGATCGGGCGCACCACGACCAGTTGCACCACCAGCACACCCACCGCCGCGATCACCGCACCCGTGACCGGCGCGGGCGACCCGCCCGCCACCGCCGCGACCACGATCACCGACGCCGCCGCCACCTCGGCGACGTTCAGCGCGCGGAACACGATCCGGCCGATGCCCAACCCGATCACGACCGTCACGCCCGGAGCCCGGAACTTCAGCGGTGCCTCCAGGAAGGAGATCGCCAGCACCATCCCCGCCCACAGCCAGGCCGCGCCCGCCACCACCGGGCTCATCGCACGTCACCGCTCCCGCCGGCCGCCGCGCCGCACCGGGGGCACACCGCGGGCTGCTCGCCGTCGGCCAGGTGACCGCACTCCGGGCACACCCGCGACAACCAGCACACCGGGTCACCGCCCTCGACGCGATCCCGCCCGCGCGCCTCGCCGGACTCCGTCATCGGCCTCGCCTCCGCTCCTGGTCGGCCCGCCCACCCTTCCCGGTCGGCGTGACCGGCCCGGGTCAGCCGTTCTCGATCCGGGCCGTGCCGTCCAGCAGCGCCGGCGGCAGGTAGTCGGAGGTCACCGTGATCGCGATGCCCGCGTCCTGCGCGATCGTCGCCAGGGCGAGCGGACCCAGCGCCAGGTAGCCGATCGGGGACGCGCGGCGCTCCTCGGTCTTCGACCAGTACGCCTCGTGCGCGCGCAGCGCTTCCGCCAGGGCGTCGTTGAACTCGGTCGCGGCGTCGTCCTTGAGCACGTAGTGGAACAGCGTCAACTGCGGGAAGCGCAGCAGGTCCGCCACCTCGCGCTCGTCGTCGTCGGTCAGCGCCTCCGGCTTGCTGCCGGCCAGGGCCGCGCCCAGCGCCGGGCCCACACCGTCCTCCCGCCGGAAGAACAACTGGAACGCCCGCACCGTGTCGTACAGGTACCCGGGCTCCGAACCGGACGCCCGCAGCAGGTCCGGGGGGAACGCGGTGAGGCGCTCCAGCACCTCGCGGTCCCGCGCCACGACCGCGAGCCACAGCGTCGTCAGCCAGTTCTCCGCCGTCGAGTAGTACACCGGCCCGGTGCCCGACGTGGTGACCGCTCTCCCGCCCATCCGCACCGGCACCAGCGCGCCCCGGTCCGCTGCCGCGACCGTGAACACGGCCGCGCCGGCGTCCAGCGCGGCGCGCAGCGCCAGCCAGGTCTCGCGCTCGGCACCGGCCGGGTCGACGACCGTGCGGTGCCCCAGCAGCGCCAGGCCCGCGAGGAGTTGGAGGTTCAGCGCGTCCGGGTAGCGCTCGACCTTCGCCACGCCTTCCTCGACGTCCTCGGCGAGCCGCCGCAGCGCCCGTCGCGACGCGTTCGGGTAGGTCTTGTGCCGCTCGATCTCCACCATGACGGGTATTCGCCTTTCCGGTTCAGGAGGCGGGGTCGATGTCGCGCTGCCAGCCCATCAGGAATTGTTGGGCGACATACCCGTCGTACACTTCCCGACCGTCCACGAGCTTCACCTTCGCGGTCACCAGGCTGTACTCGACCATACCATGCGTGCGGGCGCGTTCCAGTTGCGCGGCCAGGTCCCGATCGGCCCTGTTCGAGCTTTGCGCCAGTTCTTCGATGTGATTCTTGAAGAATTCGTTGTAACCATTCGTGCGTTTGAAGTTCTGCAATTCCTCGGGAGACATGCCGGTTACCCGGTCGCCGTGCCGGTCGCGCAGGAAGTCGTCGATCCGGTCCTCCGCGACCCCCGCCCGCTCGCGCAGGTGGTCGGCCAGGACCTGCGGGTCGCGGGCCCGTTCCAGGGTCTTCGCCAGCTCGCGGTCGCCGTCCAGCTTCGCGAGGTGGTCGTCCACGGCCCGGTCCACGTCCGCCGGGGCCATGCCCTGGTCCGCGAGCCGCTTGCGCATCCGCTCCTCGGCCTCGCCGGACAGGGTGGCGGTCTTCATGTCGTGGATCTTCTTGTCCCAGTACTTGTCGTGGCCCTGCTCGACGCGCGTGCCGTCCAGCGCCTTGGCCTCGCCGACCGTCGCGGACGGTCCCTTGGCCTCGATGACGGCGTGCCGCCCGTCCGGCAGTTCCCCGACGATGTCGAACCGGCCGCTGCCGGCCAACTGTGCGTCCACCCGGTCGAAGTCGCCGTACTCGTCGCGGGCGTAGTGCGCGCCCGAGGTCTCGCCCAGTTCCTCGCCGAGCTTCGTCGCCTGGTGCTGGGCGGGCGGGTAGTCCGCGGTGCCCTCCTTGGCCCTGGCGTCGTCGATCGCCGACCGGCGCTCGTCGATGAGGTCCTGGTGGCGCTCGACCTCCTGCCGGTCGAGCGTGCCTCGGGTGTCGTGGACGTCCCGGTGGTACGACGCGGGTTCGGCCGGCGGGCGGTCGTCCTTGAACTTGATCTCGACCTCGTCCAGGTCCACCTGCGCGAGATCGCGGTTCGGCGGCGGCGTCCACCCCTCCGGCACCTTCAGGTCGAGCGCCTTGACGTTCGTCGGCGGGTCCCACCGGTCGGTACCCGGCTTGCGGGTGACCAGCTCCCAGTCGCCGTCCTTGCGCTGCCGCAGGTAGTAGTGGTCCTTGAGGTACCGGGGGTCGGCGATCTTGTCGTTCGGCGTCTTGCCGCTGTCCCGGCCCGGTTGTTCCTTCCAGCCGTCGTCCTGGCCGCGATCGCGCGCGCCGTCCGGGTCGGTGTGGTCGGCCTTGTGCGAGTCGTGGGTGCCGGGGACGTACCCGTCGTCGCCCGCCCTGGAGGTGGTGCCGTCGGGGCGGTGGGTGTGCCACTCGCCGTCCGGCGGAATCCTCGGCCGGCGGTTGCCGTCCGGGCCGATCTCGGCGTCGCTGGTGTAGACGCGGCCCCGGCTGTCGGTCCAGGCGGGTTTGGTGGGCGCGAGGACGTCGGCCCCGGTGTGGTGGGACAGGCGCTTGGCGAAGTCGTTGGCGGCGGCGTCGCAGCCGATCAGGCGGATGGGGGTCTTGCCGTCCCAACCGTTGCGGCGCAACAGGTCGCCGTACTCCTCGGGGGAGTAGGTGTGGTTGCCGATGCGCGCGCGGCCGTCGGGGGTGACGTGGACGTCGGCGGTGAAGTAGCGGGGGTCGTGGGGGACGCGGTGGGGCAGGTCGCCCATGTCGGAATCGCCACGGTGGTGGGAGACGCCGGAGGGGGTGGTCTCGCCGTGCCGGGCGTGCGCCTCGTCGATGTCCGGGCGGTTGGTGTCGGGGTGGGTGCTGTCGGGGTGGTTGGCGTCGGGGTGGTTGGTGTCCGGGTGGGTGCTGTCGGGGTTGCTGCTGTCCCGGTCGTGCGGGGTGCCGTCCGGGGAGGTGGTGTGCGGGGAGGTGCCGTGCGGGGGGCCGTCGGGGGCGCGGTGTGGTGGTGGCCAGGGCTCGGGGGCGTGCCGGGGTGCCGAGGTGCCGGGCGTGTGACCGGGGCGTCCGCTGTCGGGCCTCGCGGGTGGTCCGTCGGGACGGCCGGGGCCGTTCGGCCCGTGGTGACCGGGTCCGTGAGGGCCGGGACCTCCGGGGCGGTGGTGCTGCGGGCCGGGTGCGTGCGGACCGGGTGCGTGCGGACCGGGGGTGCTGTGCGTCGGGCCGAAGCCGCCTGGGCGGTTGCCTCCGGGTCCACTGCCGCCGGGTCCGTTGTTGGACGGCCCGTTGTTGCCCGGTCCGGCGTGGCTGGGGCCTGGCTGGCCGGGACTCGTGTGGGCAGGGCCCGGGTGGCCGGGGTTCGGCTGGTTCGGGCCGGGGTGACCGGGACCTGCCTGGCTCGGACTCGTGTGGCCGGGTCCGGTGTGGCTCGGACCGGACGGGCCCGTCGTGCCGGGGCGTGAGGTGTCGGGGCGTGGGGTGTCAGGGGTGCGGGCCGAGGGGATGCCTGAGCCGGTGTCGCCCCGGCTGCCCGGTGTGCCGGTCCAACCGCCGCCGCCGGGGCGTGAGCCGCCGGGCGTCGCACCTCCCGGTGCCCCGCCGCCGGGTGCTCCACCGCCGGTTCCCGGGCCGCCGGGTGGCGTGCCCTGGCCGGAGTGCGAACCGGGGCCGGTGTTCGGGGTGGTGCCGGGTTGGTGGGTGGGTGCGTGGGGTTGGTCGGGCCGCGCGGGGGCGTCCGGGTGCGCTGCGGTGGAGGCGGAGGTCTGGTCGTAGCGGTTCGGCGTAGGTCCGTTCGGCGTGGGGCTGCCGGGGGAGCTGCTGCCGCCGGAGGTCGGGGAACCGCCGTTGGAGGAGCTGCCGCCGCCGTAACTGCCGCCGCCGCCGTAACTGCCCGGCGGGGGCTGGCCGCCGGGGCCGCCACGGTGTTCGCCTACTGGGCTGTTGCCGCCGGGGCCGCCGCGATGGTCGCCCGTCGGTGTGTAACTGCCCGGTGCGGGCTGGCCGCCCGGACCGCCGCGATGCTCACCTACCGGGCTGTTGCCGCCGGGACCGCCGCGATGGTCGCCTACGGGTGCGCCGGGGCGGGGGTTGCCGGTGCCCGGGGTGGTGTTGCCCGGACCGGGTGTGGGCGAGCCGCCGTCCGGGCCGGGGTCCGGTTGGCGGCCGGGGCGCGGGGCGCTCGGCGGGAGGTCGGCCGGATCGCCGGGTCGGGGGCGGTCCACCGGCGGGGCGGTCGAGCCGGAGGTGCCGGTCGTGTCACCCGGGCGGCCCGATCCGGGAGGACCGGAGCCGGGAGCGCCGGAGCCGGGAGCGCCGGAGTCGGGCGAGGTGGAGTCGGGCGAGGTGGAGCCCGGTGAGGTGGAGCCGGGGGGCTGGGAGCCGGGGGGCTGGGAGCCCGGGGTGCCGGGGGAGGAGTCGCCGGAACCGGGGGTGTTCGAGGCAGGGGTGCCGCCGCCGTCGGGGCTGTTCGTGCCGGAACCGGGGGTGCCGGAACCGGGGGTGCCGCCGCCGGACGGGCTGTCGACGTTCGTCCTGCCGGTCTGGAGGAAGCCGCCCTTCTTGATGTTCTTCGGGTCCAGCACGTCCAGACCGGTCACCTTGCCGGCGATCTTGCCCAGCACCTTCATGACCTTCTCGAACACCTCGACCAGGCGCTTGAGCATCGGCGAGACCCGCTTGATCGTGTTCAGCAGGTCCTGGATGATCTTCGCGATCTTCGCGGCCCACTTCGAGATCGCCGTCACCGCCTGCGCCACGATCACCGGCGTCCCGAAGCCCAGCGTGAAGGCCGCCTCCAACACCCACGCGATCAGCTTCCCGACCAGGTCGGCGATCAGGTCGCGCACCATCTCGCGCACGAACCCGACGACCATCCCCATCATGCCGACCACGGTCCCCACCGTGCCCGCCGCCGACGCCGCGCCGCTCAGCGCGTCGCCGTGCTCCTGCGCACTGGTCAGGTACCGCTGCGCGGCGGCACCCTCCCACCCCGCGGTGCCCGACGCGACCGCCGCCCGGTAGTCCTCCGCGACCTTCCCCATCTCCGTGGCCACGTTGTTCCACGTCGTGGAGTACGACTCGATCACCGGCGGATTCCCCGCCAGCCAGTCCAACATGTCCTTCAACGGCTGCACGTGCTCCATCAGGAACGACGCCGCCGACGACAACAACGTCCCGAACGGGTCGATCGCCATCGCGGCGGCATCCGCCGCCAGACCGACCATCCCCAGGCCGGCCTCGACCCAGTTCCCGTCCTTGACCCCGTTGAACGTGTCCATCGCCGACTCCGCGATCGACACACCCGTCGCCCAGCCGTTGTCACCGGTACCGGCGTTGAACGCACCACCCGGTTCCGCCGGAGCCTTCGCCACCAACGGGTTCTCGCCGGCCATCGACATCCCCTCCCTCTGCGCGCAGAGCGGTGACCGTCGATGAACCGACCGCAGCCTTCCCCCGGCTTCCCCGTCCCCGCCTCTTGATGATGACGCAGGCGGGCACCGCCGGGTTCCGTTTCGGCGGAAGCGGTGGGGCCGGTGTGGTCGTCGCTACTCGGCGGACCTCAGCGGTCGCTCGGGTTCCCCGGCACCGCCGGCCGTGACCGCGCGGAGGTGGACGAAACCGGTGAAGCCCTGCGCCTCCAGCCGACCTAGCTGGGCGGGCAGCTTCCCGCTGCGCCGGATCACCACGACCTCCCGCCCGTCGGCGCGGGCTTCGCGGGCGCGGCGCAGCGCGTGCGGGACGGGCACGTCCGGCTCGACCAGCACCGCCAGCGCGGAGCGGGCCGGCACCTCGGGGATCAGGTCGATGATGCGCTCGAAGCCCAGCGAGAACCCGCAGGCCGGGACGTCCTTGCCCGCCGCGCGGCCGACGAGCTTGTCGTAGCGCCCGCCGCCGGCGACCGACGAGGACGATCCGGGGTGCGAGATCTCGAAGATCTGCCCGGTGTAGTAACCCATGCCGCGGACCAGGGTCGGGTCGAACTCCCACCGGACCGCTCGGGTCGTGCCGAGGTCGACCAGGCCGGCGACGGTCGTGGCCAGGTCCGCCACCACCTCGTCCGGCACGGTGGGCACGGCGTCGGCGATCCGGTCCGCCACCTTCGCGGGGTCCAGCCCGACCAGCCCTTCGATGATCGACCGGGCGGTGTCCACGGCGGCGGCCGGCAGGTTCCGCTTCCCGGTCAGTTCCGCCCGGACGCCGTCCCACCCGATCTTGTCCAGTTTGTCCAGACCGATGAAGAACCCCGGCCACTCCGCTTCGGCGAGCCCGGTGTGGCGCGCCAGCGCCGACAGGAAGCGCCGGTCGGACAACCGGACCGTGGTGCCGGTGATGTCCAGCGCCGCCAGGGCCTCGGTGGTCGCCTCGATCAGCTCGACCTCGGCGAGCACCGAGCCTTCCCCGATCAGGTCGATGTCGCACTGGTGGAACTGCCGGTAGCGGCCCTTCTGCGGGCGTTCCGCGCGCCAGACCGGCGCGAACTGGAACGACCGGAACGGCGTCGGCAGGGTGGCCTGGTTGTCGGCGTAGAACCGCACCAGCGGCACGGTCAGGTCGAACCGCAGCCCGAGGTCGACCAGGTCGCCCACCGGCGTCCCGGCCGCCACCACCTCGTCGAGGCCGCGCCTGAGGACCTGGAAGACCAGCTTCTCGTTCTCGCCGCCCTCGCCGCCCCGCAGCCGGCGGATGTCCTCCAGCGCCGGGGTCTCGATCCGCCGGTAGCCGTGGCGGCGGTAGACCTCGCTGATCTCGGCGAGCGCGTGGTCACGCGCGGCGACGCGGTCGGGGAGCAGGTCGCGGGTGCCGCGCGGCGGACTGTTGTCGATCTTCACTGGCCGCCTCTGCGGTTCCGGGTTCGCGGGATCTCCGGGCGGCGGTCCACCGCGACCCGGACCGGAGCACGGTACCGCCCGGACGCCGATCACGACCTGGAACTGCCCGGAAGAGTGACCCGGGCGCGCCCGCCGGACCGGCTCAGGCGGGCTTGGCGGCGGTGATGAGGACCCGCCGGATTCGGGACATCTGCCCGAGGGCGGTGCCCGCCTCGGTCCGCATCAGGGCCAGCCCCGGGTCTTCGGACGGTCCGGCCCCGAGCGCGGCCTCGTACACCGCTCGCCTGCGCTGCTCCCACGCGGGCCGCTCGGTCACGTCGACGTCGGTGAACCCGTTGTCGCGCAACACCTCGCCGCACCGCAGGTCGGCGAACCGGTCCGCCACGGCGGTGTCGCCGCGTTCGCGAGCCTCCCAGCAGGTCAGCACGAGGCGACCGCCGGGGCGCAGCACCCGGTGCAGCTCGCGGGCGACCAGGTCGTGGTCTTCGGCGAACTGGAACGCGTCGACGCACATCACCGCGTCGGCCACGCCGTCGGCCAAGCCCGTGGCCGCGAGGTCACCGACCACGAACCGCGCGTCGAGCCCCGGCCCGAACGCGGCCCGCCGTCGTGTCGCGGCGGCCACCGCGATCGTGGAACCGTCGACCCCGCACAGCGCGGCACCGACGCGGCGCGCCACCCACATGCCGGGCCCGCCCCGTCCGCACGCGACGTCCACCACGAGCCCGCCGGGTCCGACGCGGACGGCCGACGAGATCTCCTCCAGCCCGGACGACGGAACGAAGGAGAACGGCTCCACCTCGGCCGGCAGGTCCGCGTCCAGCAGGGGCGGGAACGCCCGGCGCAGCCACTCCGACCGCTCGGAGATCCGGAACGCGTCGTCGAACGTCTCGGGCAGGTCGCTCATACCACCACCGTACGGCCACCTCGTTCCCTTGTCGGTCGACAGCGTTCCGGGGTCCACTGTGGATTTAAGGGGTGTTGCCCGGCGTGGGGCTCGGCGGCGCGCTACTGGAAGCCCCGGCCGGTGGTCGGCACCAGCGCCAGCGGGTGGACGTCGGTGGCGAACGCCCCCGTTGCGGGTGCCGGTCGTGGCTGCTCCTCCGGTTCCGGGCGGTCGAAAGCGCCTTCGGCGAACAGGTCCTCGATGAACAGGTCGATCTTCTCCTCGGTGACCGACGGCATCGCGAACACGTGCGCGTAGTGGCGGAGCTCGCCCGCGTTGGTGCGCATGGGCTGGCACGACAGGGACCACTTCCCGATCACCCGGTCGCCGGGCCGGCGGAAGCGGACGGTCAGCGCCATCGGGCTGCGGTCCACGAACAGACCGCCCTCGGGCAACCGGTCCTCCCGGTCGAGCCGGTCCTCCAGTTCGCGCAGGGAGCTTTCCAGGTACCGGGTCGTGCGCAGCGCCCGCACGGCCGCGCCGGCGTGCTCCCGGGCGGACTTGGACGCCAGGTGGTTCCACAGCACCAGCGGTGACAGGCCGTTGCGCGAGCCGGCGAACGTCGTGTCGGGGGACCCGGTGTAGGCGGGGGTGGCGGCGGGCTCCACCCGGAACTTGTTCTTCGTCATGAACACCCCGCACGGGAACGGCGCACCGGCCCACTTGTGACCGCTCATCACCAGGGAGCCGACCACGTCGACGCCTTCGACCCGCAGCCCGAAGTCGAACTCCGGCACCTTGCCCTTGAGCTCCCGCCGCAGCGCGAGGGCCAGTTCGCTGTGCGGGTCCTCCTCGGCCGCGTGCCGCAGGAACGGCATGATCCCGGCACCCAGCGCGCCGTCCACGTGCACCCAGAACCCGCGCCGGCGGTCGGTGCTGCCCGGTTCGAACTCGATGTCGCGCTCCAGCAGGCCGTGCTGTCGGAAGATCGGGATCAGGCGGGCGGCGACCTTCTCGACGTTGTCGTACGCGCCCTTGAAGGTGGTGCCGAAGTTGAGCAGCAGCAGGACGGGGTGGCCGCGCTCGGCGAAGAACCGGACGAGCTCCTCCAGCTTGTCCACGTCGATCTCGCCGCTGCCGTCCGCGCCGCCCCGGGACGGCACCTCCATCGGCCACTGGTCGGCGATCGGGCACCGGCCCGGGTACTCGGCGGTGCCGATCGCGCCGAAGGTCTCGATCGCCAGCGTCCGCACGGCCTTGATGACCGAGTAGTGGGTGTCCTCGGAGTAGAACGCCACCGGCCGGTACGTGTTGCGCGGGTCGGGGGTGGGTGGGGTGGTGCTGGGTGAGGTGGTGGTGGGTGGATTTGCAGTGGGTGGGTTGGTGGTGGTGGGCGGGTCGCCGACCTGGGCCGACGGCACCGGTCGCACGGGCGGTGCGGCCTGCACGTACACCATCTGCGACGACGAGTCGGCACCGCCGCCGGGGTCGCCGATCAGCTTCCGCCCCGACAGGTAGTCGCGCGCCGAGGCCAGTGCGTAGAGGTTGCCCTCGGTGGACCCCATCGTCAGCACGTAACCCCAGTAGCTGTCGGGGTTCTCGGCGTCGTAGGGCCGGTCCGCCCGCCACAGCGCGGCGTAGCGGTCCAGCACCGCGCGTTCCACGACCTTGGTGTTGGGCTTGTAGTTGCCCTGCTGGAACGGGTCGCCGACGTTGTTCAGGTGGAAGTCCAGGAACCGCCCCAGGTCGGCCTGCGCGTTGCCCGTGTCCTGGTTGCCCTGGAAACCGACCATGTGCTCGTGCCGACCGACCAGGTAGGTCTCCAGCCGGTTGAGCGCCTGCTTCCGCTGCTGCGCGGTCAGGCCCGCGTCGGTGAGCTCGAACTCCCGGCCCTCCAACTCGTCCTCGTCCGGGAGCGCCCGCTCCACGGCCGCCCGCACGGCGTGGGCCACGGGTTCACGGGGTGCGGGTTCGCGGGGTGCGGGTTCACCGGGGGCGGGTTCGGTGCCGGGGGTGCGTTCGTCGAGGGCGGGTTCGCGGGGTGCCGGTGCGGTGATGGCCGGTGCGCCGGCGGGCGGTGCGACCGGGCCGGGGGCGGCCGACGGGTCCGGCCACGTCCGGCTCGCCGGCGTGCTCCGCGTATCCGAATGCCGCTCTTCGCCGATGTGTCGGCTCATGCTGTCCCCTCCCCGGCCGCTCCTGACTGCGCCCTGTCCTCGGTCGAGACTGCCACGGCGGGTCGGTGTCGCCCCAGGCCATTCCCGGTGGTTCGCCGGACTGTGTGGTGGCGTCACCGGGGTGCCGGAACCGGCCTGTCGCAGGCGGTGAGCTGGGGCGGGCCGGGACACCGACGGGTGACACCCGAGCCCGGCGAAGATCACTCCAACCTCAGCGGCCCCCGCCGTTCAGCCTGTCGCCACGGCCGTCTCCCGCCATTCGGCCACCGGGGAGTCGACGGCGTCCGGGTGTCGGTGCGCCGTGGTGCGGTTCGTCCGGAGGACTGGTCTGCGGAGACTTCTCCCGATCTGTCCACTTCGGACACCGGGTCATCAGGAAGCGAGGGGTGCTCGGAGTCGGTGATTCCACGCCGATTGGACGAATAGCTTGGCGGGCGGGCGCTTTTCCCCGCCTCGCGCCGGTTTCCGCTCGGCGGCGTGTCCGGAGCACTACCCTTGGTGCGATGTCCGGATTGGAAGCAGCGGCGGGCCGCACCGCCGCGACGGTGGCCGGCAAGATCGTGGGCAGGCTCGGTCAGGAGCGGCAGCACCGGGTGCTCCGCGACGTCGTCCGCGCGGCCGTCCCGTCGCAGGTGGCGGACGACTTCGTGGCCGCGCTGGACGGGCGTCAGGCGGAGGCGCTGAACCGGTACCTGGCCTCGCCCGACTTCGAGGAGGTCGCCCTCCAACTGGCGTTGTGGCGGCTGCTCCGGGACCGCACCACCCAGGACATCGAGCCGACGCTCCGCGAGGAGGTCCGGTTGGGGCTGCGGCACGCGGTCGGGTTGGCCCGGGAGCGGCTGACGACCGGCGCGGACGTGGTCTTCGACGCCCTGCGGGTCGCGGTCGAGGGCTCGGTGCGGCACGTGGACCGCAGCAGGATCGACCAGGTGACCGCCACGTCGGCGGCCCACCTGGCGGCGAACGCGGCGGGCAACACCCGGCTGCTGGCGCGGGTCGGCTCGCTCGCGACGTTCCACGCGTTCGCCGAGCGGCTGCGGGCCCAGGTGGCCCGCGCGCACGCCGAGATCCGCCTCCCGCACCTGGGTGTCAGCCGGTCGGTGCCCTACCACCTGCTCTACGTCGAGCCGGCGCTGAGCGGCCTGGAGGACCTCGCGCTGCCCGGACGCCGGTCGGTGGTGCTCGGCGACCCGGGTGCGGGCAAGTCCACCCTGGTCGCGAAGCTCGCCTGGGAGATCGCCTCCGACCCGGCCGGCCGGGTGCCGTTCCTGCTGGTGCTGCGCGACTTCACGACGTCGCTCCGCGAGGGCGGACGCACGCTCGTGTCGTACCTGGAGTCGCTCTGCGGGGACCCCTACAACCTCACGCCACCGCCGGACGCCGTGAAGTACCTGCTGCGCAACGGCCGCGCGGTGGTCCTGCTCGACGGCGTGGACGAACTGGTCGACCCGGCGGTGCGCCAGCGGTTCGCGCGGCTGGTCGAGTCGTTCACCGACCTCTACCCGCTGGTGCCGATCGTGGTCACGGCCCGCAAGATCGGTTACGAGACGGCGGCGCTGGACCCCCGCGCGTTCCGCACGGGGCTGATCGAGAAGTTCGACGGCGACCGGGTCCGGCGCTACGTCCTGTGCTGGTTCGCGTTGGACAGCAGCACGCCGGAGCACGAGCGGACCCAGCTCGCGCACGCCTTCCTGGGGGAGAGCGCGGCGGTGTCCGAGCTGCGCAGCAACCCGCTGCTCCTCGCGCTGCTGTGCGCGATGTTCTCCAGCGAGCACTACCTGCCGGCCAACCTCGCCCAGGTCTACGAGAAGTGCGCGCTGCTGCTGTTCGAGCAGTGGGACCGGATGCGCGGCCTGCCGATGCCGACCCGGTTCGAGAGCTACCTGCGGGGCGCGGTGGGCTACCTGGCGTGGCGGCAGCTCACCGCCGAGAACTCCGGGGCCGCCTGGTCCCGTGGGCGGATCGTGGGGATGCTGACCGAGTACCTGGAGCGCAAGGGGTTCGACCCCGAGGAGAGCGCCACCCGGTTCGTCGACTTCTGCACCGGTCGGCCCTGGGTGCTCAGCGACACCGGGATCGACCGCAGCGAGCCCCAGTACGGTTTCACCCACCGGACGTTCCTGGAGTTCTTCGCCGCCGACCACCTGGTGCGCACCAACCGGACCGCCGAACCGCTGTGGGCCGCGCTGCGCCCGATGCTGCTCACCGGTGCGGGTGGTCTGGTGCCGCAGATCGCGTTGCAGCTCTACGACCAGAAGCACGAGGACGGCGGGAGCGAGCTGCTGCGGTTGATCGCCGCAGAGGACCAGTTCAGCGTCACGTGGTTCGCGGCGCACTCCCTGCGGTACGCGCAGCCGAACCCGACCGCCGTGCGGTCCGTGGTGGAAGCGGCCGTGCGGTTGGCGGTCCGCCACACCGTCGAGTCCAGGTTCCACTACTGGCGGCCGTGGGACGTCGTGTACTTCAAGGCGCGCGACGACACGCCGTTGGAGACGCTGGTGTTCGACTCCTCGGCGGCCAACCGCGCGGTGGTGCTCAAGTCGATCTCCGCCGAGCTGGCGTCGGGCCGCTACGACCAGCCGGTGGCGGACTGGCTGCGGACCTCGTTGCGCCTGCCGGGCGAGGTCGTGCGACCGCAGCCGTGGGCGACGGTCCTGTTCGGCGCGGCGGACCTGTCGCCGCTGGTCGAGGAGTTCGGCCCGCACGCGCTCTACCTGTCGTTCTGGAGCGGGCGCGACCAGGTGCCCAGCCTGGCCGAGCGGGTGCTGATGGGCCGGCCGATGGGGCTGGACCCGAAGCTGCTGCTAAACGCGCCGCTCCCGTGGATACCGGGTGACCGGTGGTGGGGCGAGCTGCTCACGGCGACCCCGTCCCCGCTGGTGGTCAAGGAGCACCGGCCGCTGAGCTTCCTCGTCGCGCTGCCCTACCTGGAATCGGGCATGACGTTCAAGGCGCACCCGACGGTGGGCCGGCACTGGGGTTACCTGCTCGGCGAGGCCCGCAAGGCGGCCGTGGACGTGGACCTGCGCGGGATGGCGCTGCCCGGCGAGTTCCGCGACTTCCTGCGGGCGTGGTCGCGCGGCGAGGTCAGCGTGATCACCCCGGTCACCGGCGCGGAGCGGCCTTACCGGAGCAGAAGGCGCGGCTGAACGCGGAAAACCCCTGATCGGAATACTCGTACCGGATCGGCTCACGGCCCGCTCGCGGTAAGCGCGGGCGCATTCTTTCGCACTGCGCGCGGTGCGGCGTCACGGGGTGGGTGCGGTGTGCTCGGGGGGCGGGCGGGGGTTGTTCGGAAAATCGAGGGAACCTCGTGTCGTGGAGTGGTGACGACCGGTTCCCGATCGCCCACGCAGCGGAAAGAAGGCAGGTGGGCGGGGGTGGCCGGCCGCCTTGGCGGTACCCTTGCAATTGCGGATGACCTTTCCCGTACTTTTGCGGGGAATGCAGTGCAGGGGAAACGGTTCCGGACGCGCAATGACTTCGTTACGATCCTGGATACGGACGGCCGGTCGTCCTGGCGAGATCGGTAACGGCGGTCCGAGTGGGCGCGATACTGCGGACGACGAAGCCGCTACCAGCGCTGTTGTCGAATTCGCTGATCCGGGTGACGAGAACGAGGTCCGAGTGGTGTCGAAGACCGTCGAGGCGAGCCTTCGGGAGCTGGCGGCAGCGCCCGCCTACCGGAACCTCGCTCCGGGGTTGGTCCGGCTGGCCGACGACGTGGGGGCTGGGCGCACCGCGCACTGGCGCAACGTCGACCTGCTCGCGTTCTTCGACGCCGACTCGGTGGTCGGGCAGCGGCGCGGGCCGGTGGCCTGGTTCGCCGACCGGGTCGAGGTCGTCCGCACCATCCTGCTGTTCCTGCCCCTGCTGGTGACCTGGGGCGGCATCTACTTCGCGGTGCGGGCCTACCGGGAGCTGCTCGGCGCGCCGCAGGCCGAGCAGGCGCTGTTCGCCGACGCGTCGTTCCTCCAGATGTGGACGCGCGGGTTCGGCGACCGGACCTGGGTGACGCTCGACGTCGTCGCCCTGCTCGACTTCTGCGCGATCCTCGCGGTCGTCGTCTTCTACGTGGGCGGCACGTCGTTGCAGCGCCGCGCGGCGGACGCGGAGGAGCGGAACCGGCTGCTCGGGGCCGACGGGTTGCGGGACGTGCTGGTCGAGACCGGCGCGGTCCTGCGCGACGACGACGACCAGGCGGTCGACCGGCTCACCGACAGCGCCAAGGAGCTGCTGCCGGTTTACCAGGACACCCTGCGCCTGCTGGTCGGCGCGCAGGACACGATGGGCAGGCTGGTCGGCGACGGCCGCGCCAACATCGACGAACTCGTGCGCGCGACGGGCGACCTCGCCCGGACCGGCACCACGATCGCGGCCGGT
This sequence comes from Actinosynnema sp. NPDC023587, assembly GCF_040640215.1. Classification (NCBI taxonomy): domain Bacteria; kingdom Bacillati; phylum Actinomycetota; class Actinomycetes; order Pseudonocardiales; family Pseudonocardiaceae; genus Actinosynnema; species Actinosynnema sp. NPDC023587. The sequence continues at coordinate 45,357 of NZ_JBFABG010000022.1, forward strand.
GCGCGCAGCCTGGCCGAGCCGACCACCGCGCTCGCCACGCGGGTCAAGGAGATGGAGACCGCGACCGGGTCGTTCACCGCGACCGTCCAGGAGGTCGGCGGCGCGCTGCCCGCCGCGCGCGAGGACCTGCTCGACGTGGTGCGCGGGATCGGCGAGATCCACCGCGACCTGCTCGGCGTCCACGCCGGCCGGATCGACGACCTGCACCGGGAGTCCGCCGCCCACGGTGCCGCCGTCGCGGAGCTGGCCAAGGCGCGCGGGGAGCTGTCCGCGTCGATCAAGGAGGGGCAGCGCAGCGTCGGCGAGTTCGTCCGGGCCGCCGACACGATCTCGGTCGGCGGCAAGGCCATCGTGGACAGCTCGAACGGCCTGCGGTCCCACGTCGAGGCGCTGGCGGACTCCACCGACCGGTTCGGCACGCGGGTCGACGCGCTCGTCGCCGGGGCCGAAGGGCTCGGCACCAGGCTCCCGGCGGCGCAACAGCAGGTCCTCGACGTCCTGACGGGCATCCACGCCCTGGGCGTGAAGCTCGACGGCATCCACGCCCGGCAGGAGGTCGTCGCGCAGGAACTGGGCGTGCTCGCCGACAACCCGCTGGCGACGGCGCAGTCCGCCGCGCGCACCGCGAAGCTGGCCAAGGAGACCGAGGCCGCGTTGCAGGCCGCGGTCGCGGCCCTGCCGGCGCAGATGGCCGAGCTGCGCGAGTCCGTCGTGATGGCCCTGGACCGGGAGTTGGAGGAGCGCCGGGTCGCGGCCGGCCGGGTGGGCGAGTCGTTCGGCCGGTTCGACGAATCCGCCGTCAAGGCCGTGCACGCCCTCCAGCGCGCGGTGGACGACCTGCGTTCCGCGCCGGCGGTGCTGCTGCCGGACCTGCACGCGGTGTCGGCGGAACTGGCCGACAGCGCCCGGCAGAGCCGTGAGCTCGTCGCGCTGATGACCCGGCTCGTGGAGCTCGACGGCCAGGCCAAGCGCCGGTGGTGGCGACGCGGGTCGGGCGGGGGCACGCGGTGAAACGCCGTCCGGACAACGGGTCCAACCTGGTGGGCGTGGTGGGGTGGATCTTCGCCGACTCGCTGCTGGTGCTCGTCGTGGTCTTCCTCGCGACGCAGACCGGCGGCGCGGTCAGCACACCCACCTCGTCGACGACGACCACCACGACCACCACCGCGCCGACCGCGCCGCCGGCCGTGGACAGCGCTTTCGTCTGCTTCCGGGTGGCCGCCGACGCGAACCTGATGACCGGGCCGGCGTCGCCCGAGCGGGACGCCCACCTCAGGTCCGTCGAGGGCCAGGTGGTGCACCGCCTGGCCCAGCCCGACCTCGTGGGGCGCAGGGCGGGCGTCGTGCTGTCGTTCGGCGTCGCCGACGACCCGACCCGGGGGACCGACCAGGCCGAGGCGTTCAACGCCGAGGTGCTGCCCAGGCTCGGCGCGTTCGCGCACCGCGACGACGGCGGCCCGGTGGCCAACCGGGCGTTCTGGGGCGGCAACCCCAAGGAGGGCAAGGCGGACGGGTCCATCACCGTCAACGTCTACCCGATGATCGAGGGTCGGCACGGGCCGCTCGGCACCACCCCGGCGGAGGACTGCTGACCCGACCTCCACCCGCACGAACCGATTGGCGCACGCCCCGGACAGGAGTTCGTCGTGACTACCGATCTGCCCGGTGGGGCCATCTCCCACCGACCACTCCGCTTCTTCTGGATGCTCGACGTGTCGGGCTCCATGGCCGGCCAGAAGATCGGCCAGCTCAACCACGCCATCCGCGAGACCCTGCCCGAGATGGTCTCCTCCGCCGACGAGAACCCGCACGCCGCCGTGGAGATCCGGGCGATGACGTTCAGCACCGGGTTCCGCTGGATGACGCCCCGGCCGGTGCCGCTCGCCGACTTCGGCTGGACCGACGTGTCGGTCAGCGGCATCACCGACATGGGCGCGGCGATGAAGGCGATGGCGGCGGAGCTCGCCGTGGGCAACATGCCCGAGCGCGGCCTGCCGCCGGTGATCGTGCTGGTGTCGGACGGCCAGCCCACCGACGACTTCGACAGCGGGCTGCGCGCGCTGCTCGGCGAGCCGTGGGGCAAGCGGGCCGTCCGCATCGCGATCGGGATCGGCCCGGACGCCGACCTCGACGTGCTGCGCCAGTTCATCGCGCACCCCGAGATCGAACCGCTGACGGCGCGCAACCCCAGGGACCTGGTCCAGTTCGTCAAGTACGCGTCCACGACCGTGCTCAAGTCGGCGTCCGCCCCCGCGAGCCAGCCGGTGGGGACGCAGTTCCTCGGCACGCCTCCGCCGCCGCCCCCGCCGCCCACCACCTCCGACCAGGACCTCGTCTGGTGAGCGTGCTGAACAAGGTGGTGCGCCCCTTCACCGGCGGTGGGAGGAGGCAGCAGCGGACGTGGCGGGCCGCGCACCTGTCGACGTTGGGCGCGTCGCACGTCCGGGACGGGATCGTCTGCCAGGACTACAGCGACAGCCGGGTGCTCGACGACGGGAAGTGGGCGTTCGTCGTCGTCGCGGACGGGCACGGTTCGGAGCGGCACTTCCGCAGCGACCGGGGCGCGCAGCTCGCCGTGGCGACCATGCGGGAGGTGTTCGTCGCCTTCCACGACCGCGTGCGCACCGCGCGGGAGGGCGTCGACCCCGGTCACCTGGCCGCCCTGTGGGCGCAGGAGACCGGCCACGTCGTGCCGAGGTGGCGGGCGATGGTGCACGCCGACCTGGTGACCGAGCCGCCGGTGCTGCCGGGCAGGCAGGGCGGGGAGCGGGGCGTCGTCCGGTTCGTCACGACGTTCGCCGAGCGCAACGGGCTGGCCCAGACCGAGCAGTTGTTCTGGCAGTTGCGCGGGTTCGCGGAGTACGCCGCGCGGTGCACGTCGCCGACGCCGGAGGAGCTCGGTCCGCTGCCGCTGCCCGACGACCCCGCCTGGGACCTCGCGAAGCTGGGCAACTGGCAGGCGAAGGCCTACGGCACCACCGTCCTGGGCGTGATCGTCGGTCCCGATTCGCTGCACTGGATCCAGCTCGGCGACGGTGCGCTGGTGCAGATCGTGGGCGGTCAGGCGAGCTACCTGGTGCCGCCGCCGCCCGAGGCGATCGGCAACGCGACCCCGTCGCTGTGCGACGACGGCGCGCCGACCGGCCTCCGGGTCGGCACGGTGCCGCTGGACAACGGCCACGTGCCGTCCGCCGTCGTGCTGACGACGGACGGGGTGCCGAACTCCTACATCGAGGAGGCGGGTTTCCTCCGCTTCTGCCAGGACGTCGCGGAGCGGGCCAGGGCGACCGGCGAACCGGTGGCGCACGGGGGCCGGGCGAGGTCGGACTTCGTCGACAACCTGGACCGCTGGCTGCCCGAGATCTCCCGCCGGGGCAGCGGGGACGACATGAGCGTCGCGCTGGCCTGGGCGGGCGAGGTGCCGACCGATCACCCCGGCCCGGACCCCGAGCCGGTGCCCGCACCGCAACCCGTGGCGCAGCCCGCACCGCAGCCCGCACCGCAGGCGTCCGCACCGCCGGCCGCCGACGCGGCGGACGTGGGCCGGCAGTCGGACGGGAACCCGCCGCCCGTCGAGACCGAGGAGCCGGTACCCGAGGACCGGCCCGGCCAGGCCGCCGCCGAACCCCCGGAGCGGGCGGTGCCGCAGCGGCTCGCAGATCCGAGCACAGGAAGGAGCGGGACCCGCGATGATCAAGACCGGTGAGCGGCTCGACAGCGAATCCGGCACGTCGGTCACCGTCGGGGAGGTGCTGGGCACCGGCGGCCAGGGCGAGGTCCGCGAGGGGCGCACGGAGGACGGCCGGGTGGTCGCGATCAAGTGGTACCTGCCGCCGTTCCAGACCGACGAGCTGCGCGAGAACATCACCTACCTGGTGCGCGAGCACGCGCCGTCCGAGCAGTTCCTGTGGCCCGCCGACATCGTGTCCCGCAACGGCGAGTTCGGCTACGTGATGCCGTTGCGCCCGCCCGACTACGTCAGCCTGACGCGGGTGCTCGGGCGCAAGGTCCCGATGAAGTTCCGGGAGCTGGTGCAGGCCGCCGGGCACACCGTGGCGGCGTTCAAGGCGTTGCAGGCCAAGGGGTTGTTCTACTGCGACATCTCCGACGCGAACCTGTTCGTGGAACCCCGCACCGGCGAGGTGCTCATCTGCGACAACGACAACGTCGGCTCGTCGCGCACCGCGCCGAGGGTGCTCGGCACGCCGAGGTTCATGGCCCCGGAGATCGTGCGCAACGAGAAGAAGCCGTCCGCGCTGACCGACAGCTTCTCGATGGCGGTCCTGCTCTTCCTGCTGCTGATGAACGACCACCCGCTCCAGGGCGAGGCCGAGTCGCGCATCCACGTGTTCGACGCGGCGGCGATGCGCAAGATCTACGGCACCGAACCGGTGTTCATCTTCGACCCCGACGACGCGAGCAACCGCCCCATCCCGGGCGTCCACGTCAACGCGCAGGTCTTCTGGGACCTGTACCCGCAGGCCGTCCGCGACATCTTCACGAAGGTGTTCACCACCGGGCTCGCCGACCCGGCGCGCCGGCCGACGTTCGGCGAGTGGGAGGCGGCGATCTCCACGACGGTCGACTCGATCTTCGCGTGCGGCGGCTGCGGCCGGGAGAACTTCTACTGCCGGACGCGGCCCGAGGTGACCTGCTGGGGCTGCCGGAAGTCCGTCCGGGTGCCCATGAAGCTCGTCATCGGCGGTCGGCGGACGGTCATCCTGGACCGCGGCACGAAGCTGTACGCGCACCACATGAGCAAGCGCGGCGACGTCGTCCTGACGGACCCGCCGGTGGCCGAGGTCGCGAAGCACCCGACGCAGGACCGGTACGGGCTCAAGAACCTCAGCGGGTTCCAGTGGTTCGCGACGCTCCCCGGCTCGCCGGTGGCCCGTCCCGTCGCACCCGGCCAGTCGGTCGCCCTCGTGCCGGGCGCGCAGATCGAGTTCGACGCCGTCAGCGCGTTGATCGAGCGGTAGTCAGCGGTCGCCGTGCGCGCTGAACGCGCGGATGGCCCCGCGCGGTCGTCCGGCCGAGGTGCACGGTGCCCACTGGCAGCTCCAGTGGGCACCGGTCACCCAGCAGCTCAGGCGACCGCACCGGCCGCACTGGACGAAGGAGTCGGCTGTGCACCTCGGACAACCGGGAAACCCCTCACCGATCCCGAGACCGCCCTCGGTGGTCGTGGCCTCGTACTTCTCACCGCGCGCCTTGGCCTCGTCGATCACGAAGGCCCAGGTGGCGTACCAGGACTCGGGGTGCTGTTCGACTCTGAGCCCGTACAACGCGGCTCCCTGGCGGCACCGGGCGAGTAACACGTCCGCTCTCATCGGGCGAGTCTAAGCCATGAAACGTGCCGGCGGTTGCGTCGTCTGCGGGCGGCGACCGGGTTTCTCGTGGGCGGTGGACCACTTCGGGGATTCGCTGTGCGCCGGGTGTTCCCGCGAATTGCGGTGCTGGAGTTGCGAGGCCGCCACGGGTGGTTCCGGGGAGCGCGCCCGGACCGTTCTCGACGACGGCCGCATCCGGTGCGCGCGCTGCTCGGCGTGGGCCGTGGACCGGCAGTCCGAGGTCGGTCGGGTGGTGGCCCTGGTCCGGCCGCTGCTGCACTCCTACGGCATCCGGCTGCCCAACCCGGTCCGCGTGGGGTTGATCGAACCCGACCGGCTGGAGCAGCTCGCCGGCGGCTCCGCACACGGTCTGACCAGGGTCGAGTACGCCGGCGGCCCGGGGCGGGTGGTGGAGCTGCGGGTGGTGTCCGGGATGCCGGCCACGCAGTTCGGCCGGGTGCTGGCCCACGAGATGGGCCACGCCTGGCTCGCCCGGTGCCCCGGTGCCGGCATCCGGAACGCCCGGGACGAGGAGGGGATCTGCGAGCTCGTCGGGAGCTGGTGGCTGCGGCACCGGGGCGGGCGGTTGGCCCGCCACTACCTGGACGCCATGGAATCGAATCCCGACCCGGTCTACGGTGCCGGTTACCGCGCGGCCGCACGGCTGGCCGGTGAAAAGCCGCCGCCTGAGATCGTCCGGTCGATAGCGGTGACCGGACGGATCGGCGGCGGAAACGGGGATTCGTCCGGATAACGCGGAACCGCCGGCCCGCGACCATTGCCGCTGTCGTCGATTCCCGGTATTCGTCGAATACCGGGAATCAGCCGCCGAAGACGTGCAGGGACGACCAGAGCGCGACGACGGCGAGGGGGAGCGCGACGGGCACGGTCAGCAGCCCGAGCGCGGTGAACCTGCGCAGGTCGACGCGCACGCCGTGGTCGTGCAGGACCCGTCGCCACAGCAGGGTGGCCAGCGATCCGGCGTAGGTGAGGTTGGGGCCGAGGTTCACGCCGATCAGGACCGCGAGGACGGCACCGGGCCCGAGCGGGGCGGATAGGGGCAGCAGCACCAGCACGGCGGGCAGGTTGTTGATCACGTTCGCCAGGACCGCAGCGACCGCGGCCGTGCCCAGCAGGGCGGGCAGGGTGCTGCCGACGGGGACGAGGCCGTCGACGAGGTCGGCCAGGCCGTGGTCGACCACGGCGCGGACCACCACGCCCAGCGCCAGGACGAAACCCAGGAACGGCAGCGCGGTCGACCGCGCCAGCCGGCCGGCGGTGGTGGTGCGCCGGAGCAGTCCCCGCACCGCCAGCACGCCCGCCCCGGCGACGGCCGCCCAGACCGGGTCGAGGCCCAGCGCGGGGAACAGCACGAACCCGGCGAGCGTGCCCGCCAGGGTCGCGGTCGCGAACTTCGGCAGCGCGACGGGTTCGACGGTCTCCGGGCGGGCCGCCCGGTGGGCGAGGTCGGCGGCGAAGAAGCGGCGGAACACCGCGTACTCGACGGCGACGGCGACCAGGCAGGGCAGCGCCATCAGACCGGCGAAGTGGAGGAAACCCAGCCCGCTGGCGGTGAAGGCCAGCAGGTTGGTGAGGTTGGAGACCGGCAGCGGGAGCGACGCGGTGTTCGCCAGGTGCGCGCACGCGTAGACGTGCGGGTCGGGGCGGACCCCGAGCCGGGCGACCGTGGCCAGCACCACGGGGGTGAGCAGGACCACCGTCGCGTCCAGGCTCAGCACGGTGGTGACCGCCGAGGCGACCACGAACACGCCGACCAGCAGGCGCGGCGCGCTCCCCGCCGCCGTGCGCGCGAGCCGCGCGCCACAGGCCCGGAACAGCCCTTCGTCGTCGCACAGCCTGGCCAGCACCAGGATCGCGGCCAGGAACCCGATCACCGGGCCGAGCCGGGCCGCCTCCTGCACCACGTGGTCGGGCGGGATCAACCCGAGGCCCACCGCGATCGCGGCGGCCGGCACCGCCGCCACCGCCTCCGGCAGTCCCCGTGGCCGCACGACGGCCCACACCAGCACCAGCGCCAGCAGCACGACCGCCGCCACGCCTGACCACCCGAGCAGAACCGGACACCTCCCGAGCACGGCGACGCGTCCGGTGCTCCCCGGGCGGCCACCGCCGCGCGTCACGCCTGGCCCGGCCGTGCCTCCCGGCGCGGGCGGCACAGATTACCGCCGGGTGCCGGTGTCCCGGCCGTCACACCCCGGCGTTCGTCCCGGCGGGCCGGTGGACCGAGACCGCGTAGTCGCCGCCGGTGAACGGGGTGCGGTCCCAGGTGGCGAACCGCTCGACGAGCTCCAGGCCGGCGGCGGACGCGTGCGCGTCGTAGTCGGCCGGGGAGTAGCCGCGACCCAGGCCGAACCCCGCGACCAGGACCCCGCCGACGTGCCGGGCGACGCCGGCGACCAGGGCGGCCTGCGTGCCGGGCGGGGTGAACAGGGGGACGTTGCCGGCCATCACCACGACGTCGAACACGCGGCCGAGGTCGAGCTCGGCCAGGTCCGACTCGACCCAGACGAGGTCGGGGGCGTTCGTGCGCGCGGTGGCCAGCATGGACGCGTCGACGTCGGCCCCGACGACCTCGACGCCGTGCCGGGCGAGCTCGATCGCGACCCGTCCGGTGCCGCACCCGGCGTCGAGCACGGTGGCGGGCCGGTAGGCGCGGACGAAGGCGGCTTCGCCGTGCACGTCGGTGCCGGCGGCGGCGAGCTGGTCGAAGCGGCGCTGGTAGTCGTCGCCGTTCCACGGGGTGGTCGTCACGGGGAGCACTCTCGCACGGTGCGCGGTGGCGACCGCGTCAGGCGGGCGTGGTCAGCGCGGTGACCCCCGGCCCGGCGAGCTCCAGCGGCGAGACCGGGCGGCCGTAGAGGGCCAGCAGCAGCGCGAGCGCGGTCCCGGTCACCTCCGGACCGTCGCCGACGGACAGGTCGGCGTCCGTCGCGGTGAGCCGGAGCCGGGCCGCGAGCTCCTTGGCCCCGCCGACGGACGCCGGGGTGGCCGCGTGGTGCCGGAGCGCGCGGACCACGGCCTCCGGTTGGTAGTCGCGGGTGAGTCCGAGCGGACGCCGGATGTCCTCGCCGTGCACGACCTCCTCGACGAGTCGGGAGGCGAGGGGTGCTGGCGGGGTCGACGTCCGCGTCACCACCCGGCGGAGCCGCCCCAGCGTCTCCTGCGGCGTGGCACCGCGTTCCCGTGCCACGCCGACGGCGTTCTGGCGGTCGAAGTCGAACCGGGCGCGCACGAGACCGACCACGAAACCGAGGCGCGTCGTGCGGGCGGTGTCGACCAGGTGGGCGGCCACGTCGTGCACCGTCCACCCCGCGCACAGCGACGGCTGTTCCCACTGCCCGTCGTCCAGGTGGGCGAGGTCGTCGACCAGCGCCGCCCGCTCCTCGTGCACGATCGTCCAGACGTCGTCCTTCACGGCTGCTCCTTCGCTCGAACGCGGTACTTCCGCCTGGTGGGACCGCCTGCCCGGCGGGAAGTCGTCGGCGGGTGACCCGGATCACCCCCGGCGGTCCGGGTGGCGGCAAGCCGGTGTGCGCGGACGGCGTCGGAAAATATCCGGCCAGGGGTGTCGATTCCGGCGGTTCCCGTTCGACGCACTGGTGAGAGCGGGCAAGACCGACCGAGGAGCACCCGATGCGCACCCTGATCACCACCGCGTTCGTCTCGCTGGACGGCGTCGTCGAGGGACCCGGCGGGGAGCCGGGCTACCGGAACTCCGGCTGGACCTTCCAGGACGTCGACTTCGACCCCGCCGCCTACGAGATCAAGGGCCGGGAGCAGGGCGAGGCCGCCGCGATGCTGCTGGGCCGGGTCAGCTACCAGGCGTTCGCGCCGGTGTGGCCGGGCATGACCGAGCAGTTCCCCGCCTACAACGCGATGCCGAAGTACGTCGTGTCGACCACGCTGCGCGACGAGGATCTGGTGTCCGACTGGGGCGCGACGACCATCCTCCGCTCCCTGGAGGACGTCGCGGCGCTCAAGGAGGGCGAGGGCGGGCCGATCAGCGTGCACGGCAGCGCCACGCTGAACCGCGCCCTCTCCGACGCCGGCCTGGTCGACCGCTACCACCTGCTCGTCTTCCCGGTCCTGCTCGGCGCGGGCAAGCGCCTGTTCAGCGACACCGACAAGGCCAAGCAGAACCTGAAGGTCGTGGAGAGCGAGTCCTACTCCAACGGCATCCAGAAGCTCGTCTACGAGGTCCTCCGCTGACCCGGTGAGCGGTCGGCCCGACCGCGTCGCACCCGACATCGCCCGCCCGGCCGGGGTGGCCGGGCGCGCGGGTTCGACAGCGCGGTTCCGCCGGGCACCTGACCGGGTGGCGCTCGCTCCCGGTGGGGTGAGCGCCACCGTCCGCGCACGTCACGGGCGGTGTTCGGATGCACACATGTTCATCCGTTCATGGATCGTCATCCTGCGTTCGCCGAGCGTTCCTCGGTTGGCCCGGGTTGCTTGCGAGCGTTCGGGCGCACCACCCCGACCCGAAGGAGCACGCCGCAGCATGTCTTCACAGCAGCCGAAACGCGGACGCAGACCCTCGCGCACCGTCCTGGCCGCCGCCGTCGTCGGCGCGGTCGTCGCGGGGACGCTCGGCCTGACCGGCCAGGCCGCGGCCGACACCTCGAACGTCAGCCGGGTCGTCCTCACCCCGACCGCGACGCCGTTCGACTCGCAGAGCTTCACCTGGCGCAGCACCGACGCGGCCGGCGGGACCGTCCAGCTCCGCCCGGCGGGCGGTGCGGCGGTGGACGTCGCGGCCACCGCCGTGGACACCAGCAACCTCGCCGGCGTCGACTACACCCACTACTCGGCCACCGCCACCGGCCTGACCGCCGACACCGCCTACGAGTACCGCGTCGGCACCGGCACCGAGTGGAGCCGCTGGCGTCCGTTCCGCTCCGCCGCCAAGGGCGCGAAGCCGTTCGAGTTCTTCTACTACGGCGACGCGCAGATCGGTCTGGACTCCACCTGGCCCGCCGTCGTCGCGGCGGCGAACGCCAAGTCGCCGAACGCGGCGGGCAGCGTCCACGCGGGCGACCTGATCGACAGCAGCACCCAGGTCCAGTGGACGAGCTGGTTCAACGGCATGGGCGAGAGCGCCGCCACGACGCAGGTGCTCGCCGCGCCCGGCAACCACGAGTACAGCGGTGATACCGCGCTGCGCAACTGGAAGATGAACTTCGAGTACCCGGCCAACCACCCGAACCTGACGACGATCGGCGCGCTGGCCGACCGCGCCAAGGGCGACACCGACGCCGCACGCCAGACCGCGGCCTACTTCGCGCACTGGGACAACGTCGCCAAGGAGACGGTGTACTTCAGCGACTTCCAGGACGTCCGCTTCATCACGCTCAACGCCACCCAGAGCACCGGCTACCTGCGCCCGGCGAACCTGCCGGCGTGCGCGGCCTCCTGCCCGGACGCCGCGTCGCTGTGGGTCGAGTTCCAGGCCGCGTGGCTGGACCACATCCTCGCCACGAACCCGAACAAGTGGTCGGTGGTGACCTTCCACCAGCCGGTCTACAGCACCTCGACCGGCCGTGACGAGCCCATCCTCCGCGCCAACTGGGTCCCCGTGTTCGAGAAGCACAACATCGACCTGGTGCTGATGGGCCACGACCACACCTACGCCCGGGGCTTCAAGAACACCGACGCCACCGACACCCCCGGCCTGACCAAGGGCCCGGTGTACGCGGTGAGCAACTCCGGTGCCAAGCACTACACGCTGGCCCCCGCCGACAACAACGTCTGGACCCAGAACGGCGCGACCCAGGTCCGCCGGGGCCAGGGCGTGACCACCTACCAGGTCGTCTCGGTGAACGGTGACACCGTCACCTACCGGTCCTACGTGGCCGAGAAGACGGCCAACTCGCCCGAGCCCGAGAAGGTCGGCGACCTGTACGACACCTTCACCATCACCAAGCGCGGCGGCGTCAAGCACGTCACGGAGGCCGGCGTCGAGCCGCCCGCGGCCGATGGCGAGCAGCGCGTGAAGGTGACCGTGCCCGAGCGCGCGCCGGGCGAGCTGGTGTGGAGCATCGACGGCGGCAACGGCGTGGTCGACCTCGGTACCGCGGTGGAGTCCGGCGACCACTTCGCCGCCAAGGGTTCCCTCAACCCGGTGCGGGTCACCGACACCCGCCTCGACGCGCCGCAGTGGTCGCTGTCCGGTCAGGTCGGCGACTTCACCTCGGCCGGCAAGACCGTCGGCGGCAAGTACCTGGGCTGGTCGCCGTTCGTCGGCCAGAACGCCGGCGGCGCGGTCGCGGGCGCGCCCGTCGCCTCCGGCTTCGTGTCCGGCAGCGGTCTGTCCCAGTCGGCCACCCTGGGCAGCGCCCCGGTCGGCCACGCGGGCGGGTCGTCGGTCCTGCGGGCCAACCTCGACCTGCGGCTGCCGGTCACCGTGGCCGACGGCACCTACCGCACGACCCTCACCCTGACCGCACTGGGCTGAGCCACTCCCGGTGGGGCGGCGCACCGCGCCGCCCCACCGTCCCGTTCGTCCCCCTGGAGATCCCGATGCCCCGCCCGTTGCCCGTCCTCGTCACCGCCGTGCTCGCCTGGCTCTCGCTGGTCTGGGTCACGCCGCCCGGTGTCGCCCGCGCGCAGGAGCCGGTGACCTGGGGCGTGCGCCCGGCCGCCGGTGCCGACCACGGCGAGAACCGCCCCAACTACAGCTACGCGGCCGATCCCGGCGGCACCGTCCGCGACGCCGTGGCCATCGCCAACCACGGCGACCGGCCGATCACGCTGCTGGTCTACGCGGCCGACGGGTTCACCACGGAGAGCGGTCAGCTCGACCTGCGACCGCGCGGCGAGCGGGCGACGGGGCTGGGCGCGTGGGTGACACCGGAGCGGTCCCAGGTCGACGTGCCGGCCAAGACGACGGTCGAGGTCCCGTTCACCGTCGCGGTGCCCGCCGACATCGGCCCCGGCGACCACACGGGCGGCATCGTCACCTCGCTGGCCGTGCCCGAGCAGTCGGGCGGGGTGAGCGTGGACCGCAGGCTCGGCACGCGAATCCACCTGCGGGTCGGCGGCGAAGCCCGACCGGCCCTGGCGATCAGCGACCTGTCGATCGACTACGAGGGCACGGCCAACCCGGTCGGCCGGGGCTCGGCCACGGTCGCCTTCCGGGTCACCAACACCGGCAACCTCCGGATGAGCGCGGAGCAGTCGGTCTCCGTCGAGGGCCTGTTCGGGCTCGGCGGTGGTGCGCAGACGCTCACCGTGCCGGAACTGCTCCCCGGCGCGCACCTGGACTTCACCGTGCCGGTGGCCGACGTCGCGCCGCTCGTCCGGCTGGCCGCGTCGGTCCGGCTCACCCCCCGGGTCGAAGGTGTCGACACCGGGCCCCGGCCGGCCGACGTGACCGCCACCGCGAGCACGTGGGCCGTGCCGTGGACCGCGCTGGCCCTGCTCGTCGTCGCGGCGGGGCTGGTGGTGGCGTTCCGGCTGCGGGCCCGCAGGCGGGGCGCGGTCACCGAGCGGCGGATCGCCGAGGCGGTCGAGGACGCGCTCCGGGGCGACCGGGCCCCGGCGGGGAGCTGACCGTCCCGCGCGGCCGATCCCGGGGGTGGGTCTCGGGGTGGGTCTCGGGGTTCGCACTTCCGACGACGTGCGCCCGTACCCCCGCCGGGGTAGGCGGGATTGCCGCTGCGGGGCGACGACTTCGCACGGTCCTCCTCGTAGTTTTGTCGTCATGAAACGATCTTCTGTGGTCGCGGTGGTCCTGTCCGTGGCGATCGGGGTCCCGGTGGGCACCGCCGGCGCGGCCACGGGTCCGGTGTCCGCCGAGTCGAAGTCGTCACCGCTGTCGCGCGAGTTGCAGCGCGAAGCGGATGCGGTGCTGCCCAAGGGTGTTCCCGGCGTGCTGGTGGAGCTGGACACGGCCCGGGGCGACGTGGAGGTGCGCAGCGGCGTCGGTGACAAGAAGGCGAAGACGCCGATCCCGTGGAACGCCAGGTTCCGGATCGGCAGTTTCACCAAGACGTTCGTGGCGGCGACGGTCCTGCACCTGGTCGGCGAGGGGAAGCTGTCCCTCGACGACACGGTGGACCGCCGGCTTCCCGGTGTGGTGTCGGGCAACGGCAACGACGGCCGCGCGATCACCATCCGGCACCTGCTCCAGCACACGAGCGGACTGCACAACTACACGATGGACCTCCCGGTCCTGTCGGGGGAGAAGGGGTGGCTCGCCCACCGGTTCACCACGGTCACCGCGACCGACGCGGTGCGGCTGGCGACGGCCGCGCCCCCGGACTTCGCGCCCGGCACGGGCTGGCGCTACTCCAACACCGGGTACGTGCTCGCCGGGATGGTCATCGAGAAGGTGACCGGCCGGACCTGGCAGGAGGAGGTGGATCGGCGCATCACCCGCCCGCTCGGCCTGCGCCACACGTCCTCGCCGGGTGCCTCGCCGTTCCTGCCCCACCCGCACTCCAGGGCCTACGAGCGGTTCCCCGCCCGCATGGACCCGCAGAACCCGCAGTGGAGCGCCGAGCACGACGTGACGCTCCAGAACACGACGTGGGCCGGCGCGGCCGGGGAGATGATCAGCACGACGGAGGACGCGAACACGTTCCTCCAGGCCCTCTTCGGCGGTCGGGTGCTCAAGCCCGCCCAGCTCGCGGAGATGAAGCGGACCGTCCCTGTCCCGCCGGACTTCGGCTTCAAGGACATCCGCTACGGCCTGGGCATCATGCACCAGGGCAACGCGTGCGGCGGTGCGTGGTCGCACGGTGGTGACGTCGTCGGCTACATGACGCGCAACGCCGTGACCGACGACGGCAGGCGCAGCGTCGTGGTGTCGATCAACTCCGACAGTCCGGCGGTGGACGAGGGCTCCCCGATGCAGACCACGGACATCGCCGCGGACCTGGTCGAACGGGCCATCTGCGGCGTCAAGTGAGCGGTGGGCTGCGCGCTCAGGGGTCCCGACAGGCCACTTCGCGATCACGGCCCGCGACAGGACCTGTGGCGGGCTCGGCGTGAAACGGCGCTGCCGCCCGGCACCGACGTCCACCCCGGACACCGGCGGCTGGATTTCGGTTGGCAGCCAAGGGATCTGCGCACCCCTGGCGGCATGGAGCCGGGTCCCGAAAGGTCGGGAAGTCGGAATGTCCGGGGAGAAGTGGTGTTCCGCAACCGTTTTCGGGGTAACCGGGTGCGGACACCCCGGACGTGGGAGGACGAGATGGAACCGTTTGCCTTCACCCCTTGGGCGTGGCGCGACCCGGCCTGGCTGATCGGCCGCGACACCGCGTTCGACCGGGCCCGCGAGAGCGCGGGCGACGGCGAGAGCCGGGACACCGACCTCGTCGGCTACCACGTCGAGGCCACCGACGGCGGGATCGGCAAGGTGGACGGGGACAACGGCAGGACCCCGGACGGCTGCCTGCTGATCGACACCGGCCCGTGGATCTTCGGCCGCACCGTCGTGCTGCCCGTCGGCATCGTGCGCCACGTCGACCACGACGAGCGCACGATCCACGTCGACCGCACCAAGGACCAGATCAAGGCCGCGCCGGAGTACGACCCGGACTCGTTCGACAGCGACGAGTTCCGCCACCGCACCGACGCCTACTACGCGGAGAGCTACCGACTCCTCCCGCCGATGTTGTAACCGGGTGTGGACGGCGGCGGGTCGGGTACCCGGAGGGCTGGATCGGGAGGTTTGCCATGCCACGCGGATCGAACGCCAAACGTGAACGTCAGTACGAGCACATCAAGGACTCGGTGGAGAAGCGCGGCGAGTCCCCGAAGAAGGCCGAGGAGATCGCCGCCCGGACGGTCAACAAGAACCGGGCCCGAGCGGGCGAGTCCAAGACGGCCAGCCGGTCGTCGATAAAGGACATCTCCTCGCAGCGCCGGGGCGGTCTGCGGTCGGGCAACCGCCAGGGACCGCAGGGACCGACCCGGGACCAGCTCTACAACGAGGCCAGGCAGCGCAACATCAAGGGCCGCTCGAAGATGACCAAGAAGGAACTCGCTTCCGCCCTCGGTCACTAGGGCGCGGCGAGCGCCCGGCCTCGACCCCTTCGACGAGTGCGGTCAGGCCCGCTCGGCGACCAACGGCCTGCGCACGGGGCCCAGGACGCCGAAGCGGGCCTCCAGCACGCGCGCGGCGGCCAGGCAGACGTCCTCGCGGTTATGTGGCCCGATGACCTGCACGCCCAGCGGCTGGCCCGCGTCGACCCCGGTCGGCACGGCCACCGCCGGCACGCCGACGCAGGTGGACGCGGTGCACAGGCGCATGCCGAACATCACCCGCAGACCCTGGTCGCGGTCGAACGGGTCGGCGTCGAACGGCCGCCAGGTGTAGACCGGGCCGAGGATCGTCGGGTAGCGCTCGGCGAAGGCCGCCCACTCGCGCATCACGCCGAACCGGGTGGCGGTCGCGTCCAGGTAGTCGTCCAAGGTCGGTGCCGGGCGCTGCGCCAGGGACAGCTCCATGTGCCGGGCCGACTCGTCGGTGAGCAGCCGCCGGATCGACGACCAGCGGCGACCGAACTCCGCGCTGATCAGCGTGCCGTACGCGGTGAGCGCATCGGCCACGCGCGGCGGTTCGGCCTCCTCCACCTCGTAACCCGCCTCGGCCAACGCCACGGCGGCCTTCTCGACCTCGGCCCGGATCACCGGGTCGACGCCGAGGCCGGCGGGGTCCGCGCACACGGCCACCCGGCGGGGCAGCTCCGGCAGCGACGTCGCGTCCGGGATGGCGCGCGGGTCCGCCGGGTCGCTGCCCGCGAGCACGGCGAAAGCCGCCGCCAGGTCGTCCACGCCCCGGGCGATCGGGGCGTCGGTCGGGAACAACTGGGACGCCAACGTCGGGTCCGTCCCGCCGATCCGGTGGTCCATGGCGACCCGGCCGTAACCGGGCTTGAGCCCCGCGAGCCCGCAGAACAGGGCGGGCAGCCGGATCGAGCCGCCCGAGTCGTTGCCCAGGCCGAGCGCCGCCATGCCCGACGCCACCGCCGCCGCGTCGCCCCCGCTGGTGCCGCCCGGCGTCCGGATGGCACCGTGCGGGTTGAGCGTCTCCCCGAAGAGCTGACTGACCGTGACGTTGCCGGCCAAGGTCAGGTCGGGCATGTTGCTGTGCCCCACGGGAACGGCCCCGGCGGCGCGCAGCCGGCGCACGGGCGGCGCGTCGGTCCGCGCGACGGCGTTCGCGAAGTGCGGCACGCCGTGCGTGGTGGGGTGGCCGGCGACGTCGATGTTCTCCTTGACCGTCACGGGCACGCCCGCGAGCGGGCCGGGGTCGCGGCCCTCGCGGACCAGCCGGTCGACCCGTGCCGCAGCCTCGCCCGCCTCGTCGAACAGCGCGGTGACCGCGTTCACGGTCGGGTTGACCTCGGCGATGCGCGCCAGGTGGGCCTCCAGCACCGCGCGGGCCGACACGTCCCCCTCTCGCACGGCGCGGGCGATCGTCGTCGCCGACCACGTCCAGATCTCGTCCATGGCAGTTAACATACAGACCTGTATCTGAATGCGCTCCAGTATATTCAGGCCGTGGCCCGCCTCACCCGCGCCGAGAACCGCGCGCTGACCAAGGAACGCCTGCTGGACGCCGCCGCCGGCCTGTTCGCCGAGCGCGGCGTCAACGGCACGTCGCTGGAGCAGATCGCCGAGCGCGCCGGCTACACCCGGGGCGCGATCTACAGCAACTTCCCGGACAAGAACGCGATCGCGCACGAGCTGCTCCTGCGGCGGACCCACCGCGAGGCCGAGGAGGTGCGCGCCCTCGGCGGCGACTTCGACGCCCTGCGCCGCTGGAACCGCGACCGCGCCGAACACCTGCCGGCCTGGATGGCACTGCGGCTCGAACTCGTCCTGCACGCGCTGCGCGACCCCGGCAGCAGGCCGCCGCTGGCCGAGCGGGAGACCTTCGCCCGTTCCACCATCGCCGAGGGCCTCGCCGCCGGCGGCACGGCCGACGCGGACTTCCTCGCCCTGATCATCCACGCCCTCGAAGACGGCCTGCTGATCCAGCACCTGCTCAACCCCGACGCCGTCCCGGCCGACATCGTCGTGGACGCCGTCGAGCACCTCCTCGGCCGTCGGCGCGCGACGGGGGTCCGGGAGACGGCGACACCGACCAGGCACAGCACGCCGCCCAGCACGGCCACCACGCCGGGCACCTCGTCCGGCAGCAGCCACAACAGCAGCACCACGATCGCGGGCACGGAGTAGGTGGTCGCCCCGAGCCTGCCCGTCGTGGTGCGGGACAACGCGTGCGCCCAGGTGTAGAACGCCAGCGCGGTGGGCAGCAAACCCAGGTACACCAAGGAGACCGTCGCCGACGCGGGTGCGCTCGCGACGTCGGCGAGCGGGCACAGCAGCACCCCCGACGTGCTCGACGTCCCGTGATCGCCGAACAGCCCGACCACCGCCGTGCCCGCGAACGCGATCGCCGGCTCCGCGACGAGCCGGACCGGCGGGCCCTCCTTCAGCACCACACCCGCGAGGATCGCCGCCGGCACCGGCCCGACGCCGACGAACAGCCGGCCGATCGCCGATGGTCCCCGGGAGGCTGGCGCGCGAACCTCGCGTCGGCGCAGCTTGCCGCTGGGCGTGCGGGGCAGCGCGGTCACGAGGACCACGTCCTCCGGGGCCTCGTACCAGGTCAGCTTCTCCCGCGCGGTGGCGAGGAGTTCACCGCCCACCCGGTCCGACCCCGGGGAAATCGGGCGGGTCGTCCTGCTCGGTCGGATCGTCGGTCGGAGTGGCGGACCGCAGCCTGTTGCGCGCCAAGGGAAGCGCGCCGAGGCGTAAGCCCTGGGAAGGCGGATGGCCGAGGTGGCGAGAGCTGAATGCCCTACGGGGAAGGAGATCCGGAGCACCCGTGCGCGTGCGGCCGGAGAAGCCGGACGGGGTGGTCGACGGACTGGTCGACAGGGCGGTCGACGGGGTGTCGAGCCAGGTCCCCCCGGGCTCGCGGCGGTGCCGACCCGTCCTCGAACGCCAAGAATCCCGCTGATCGGGCGGGAGCCCGATCAGCGGGATTCGGTCTGGCTCACGGCCTTTCCCGATACCTCCGGGACACCGAACGCCGGGTTGAGCCGGCGGTGCGGTGCCCGGAGAGTCGGACGGATCGACCGGTGTGGAGCAGCGGGCGGACTGTTGGGCTGGGGGGTCTCGATCCCACCCCCCGGAGCGGCAGGATCGGGGTACCCGATGCCGCCTCCGCGAATCGGGAGCCCGGTGTTGAGGCCGGGCTCCCCTTGCCTGTGGTGTCCGCTTGAACCGACACCCCTCGGCCGACCGTCCCTACCGGACGGGATCGGACGCGCTGAACGAAGTTCAGCCGTTCTCTTCGCCGGTCAGGTTCGCGATGCCCACACCGGGGGCCTCGCTGATGCCCACGACGCCGGCACCGTCGCTGTCCTCGTTGCCACCCGCGCCGTTGCCGTTGCCACCAGCGCAGCTGTTGTTGCCAGTCTGCTCGTTGATGACGGTGCTCGTGGTGGTGTCGCCGTTGTGGCCACCCAGCACGTTGATCTCCGGCAGACCCAGGTTGGGCTTGACGTCCTGCACGGCGGCGGCGACGGCGACGAGGCCGACCGCAACCGGGACCTGCGGCTTGGCCACGGAGACACACTGCGCCGCGTTGGCCAGCGCACCGTCCGCCACGCTCACCTGGTCGACGCCGATGACGTTGTCCTTGTGGACGATCTCCCGGGCACCGGGCGCGAAGTCATGACCCTCGACCTCACCGGCGGAGGCCATGCCTGCGCCACCAATCATGAACAGACTGGCGACCCCGGCGAACACGATACCGGCCTTCTTCAACACTGTAGGTTCTCCTTCGATTTCCTTGCGAATGCCCGACGAGGTCCGTGGAGCGCTGTGGATGTCGAACGACGGGGACACTATCGGGACGCATCGCCCCGAAATCGCCAGATAGCCGCATGGTGTACACAAGTCACCCAAACTAGTGAATATTCGAATTCGGACGGTAACCGTCTCACCGTCGGTCGACCCGACCCCTTCGGAATCGGTCTGAACTGCGTCAACGGGTTGCGTCGAGCCTTGTGCGCAGTCGCCTGCGGTCGCGTCCGCGCAACCCGGTCGGAGGCCGGTCACGGCAGCGCCACTGCGGCCGGTAAGCGCAGGTCCACCAAGCTCCGACGGGCACCGGAAAGCCGCGTCCGCGCGGTGTCAAACGAGAAAGCGCCGGGAACCGGGGCCGGGGGAGTTTCCCGGTGCGCGGCGCGGCGGTCGCGGTGACCGCCTTTTCACTCGAACGGGTTCCGCGTGACCGAACAACGGGGTAACCGCGTCACCGGAGGGCACGGACGAATCGCGGCGGGGTCGCGGAAGACGCCGACGACGTGGTCCACCGCCGACCGGGACCACGCCGGGCGCGCGAACCCGGCCGACCACGCCGGCGGGTGGTGGGACCGGACCGACCGGGCTGGGCCGAGGTGACGCACCCCCGCTCGGCGCTCGGACCACGCGGTGCGGTCGAACGTCCGCGATTCCCCGGTAACCCTTGAGCCGGCGGTGCGGAAGGGATAGGAAGCGAGCGGTGATCCGCACCGCGGCATCGACTCCAGGGGTCGGGATGACGGTGGACTTCCGGCTGCTCGGCGAGATCGAGGCGAGCGCCGACGGCCGGTCCGTCGACGTGGGCCCGGCCAAGGGGCGGTGCCTGCTGGCCGTCCTGCTGGTCGACCTCGGCCGCCCCGTGTCGGTGGACCAGCTCGTCGACCGGGTGTGGGGCGGGCTGCGCGTGCCCCGCCGACCCGCCGCCATCGTGCAGAGCTACGTCTCGCGGCTGCGGCGCGGCCTCGCCGCGGTGGACGGCGTGCGGATCACCAGGCAGTCCAACGGCTACCGGCTCACCGCCGACGACTGCACCGTCGACCTGCACAGGTTCCGCGACCTGACCCGCGACGCGCGGTCTTCGCGGCGCGACGAGGACGCCGAGGACCTCTACGAGCGCGCGCTCGCGCTGTGGCGCGGGGACCCGTTCGGCGGTCTCGACGTGCCGTGGCTCAACGCCGTGCGCTCGACCCTGCTCGGCGAGCTCCACGCGGCCCGGCTCGACCTGGCCGACGTCCGGCTCCGGCTGGGCGCGCACACGTCGCTGCTCGCCGACCTCGCCACCCGGGCCGCGGCGCACCCGCTGGACGAGCGCGTGGCGGGGCAGCTCATGCTGGGGCTCTACCGCAGCGGCCGGGCGGCCGACGCGCTCGCGCACTACGACGGCCTGCGCCGCCGCCTGGTGGAGGAGCTGGGCACCGACCCCGGCGCAGCCGTGCGGCGGTTGCAGCAGCAGATCATCACCGCGGACCCCGCCCTGACCCGGTCGTCTGGCCCCGTGACGCCGGTGCCCCGCCAACTGCCCTCCGCGCCGAGGCTGTTCGCGGGGCGCACCGCCGAGCTCGCCTTCCTCACCTCGACCCTGGGCCGGCACGTCGACGCCGGCTCGACGGTGGTGATCTCCGCGATCGGCGGCACCGGCGGGATCGGGAAGACCTGGCTGGCCCTGCACTGGGCGCACCGCAACCTCGACCTGTTCCCGGACGGCCAGTTGTTCGTGAACCTGCGCGGGTTCGACCCGCTCGGGCCGCCGATCGCGCCCGGCGCGGCCGTGCGCGGGTTCCTGGACGCGCTCGGCGTCGACCCCGCCGCCGTCCCGGTCGACCTCGACGCCCAGTTCGGCCTGTACCGCAGCCTGGTGGCCGGCCGGCGGATGCTGGTCGTGCTGGACAACGCCCGGGACAGCGCCCAGGTGGTCCCGCTGCTGCCCGGCGGGCCCACCTGCGCGGTCCTGGTCACCAGCAGGCGCAGGCTCACCGGGTTGAGCACGAACCACAGCGCGTTCGCCGCGGACCTGGACCGGCTGGCCGACGCCGAGGCGCGGGACCTGCTCGTGCGGCGGCTCGGCCGGGCGCGCGTCGACGCGGAACCCGGTGCGGTGGCGGAACTCCTGGACTGCTGCGCGGGCCTGCCGCTCGCCCTGGGCGTGGTGGCCGCCCGCGCGGCGGCCCACCCGGACTTCCCGCTCGCGACCCTGAGCGCCGAGCTCCGCGACGCGGCGAACCGGCTGGACGCGCTGGACGTCGGCGACCTGACAGCGGACATCCGTTCGGTCCTGGCCTGCTCCCACCGCGCGCTGGACGCCGGAGCGGCACGCGTGTTCGCGCTGCTGGCCGCCGCACCCGGCCCGGACCTGAGCCTCCCGGCCGCCGCCTCGCTGTGCGCGCTGCCCGTCGCGCGGTGCCGGAAAGTCCTGCGGGAGCTGGACGAGATGCACCTCGTCCAGCAGCACGTGCCCGACCGGTACCGGATGCACGACCTGGTCCGCCTCTACGCCGTGGAGCAGGGCCGGGAGGACCTGTCCGCCGCCGACCGCCACGCGGCGCTGCGCCGACTGGTCGACTGCTACACGCACACCGCCCACGAGGGGGACCGCCTGCTGGAACCCCACCGACCGGACATCGACCTCGATCCGCCGGTGGCCGGCTGCGTCCCGGTCCGGCTCGCCGACGTGGACGCGGCCGTCGCCTGGTTCACGGTGGAGGGTCCGTGCCTGGTGGCCGCGCAGCAGGCCGCCGCCGACCTGGGCCGGCACACCGAGGTCTGGCGGCTGTCCTGGGCGCTGCACACGTTCCGGGGCCGGCAGGGCCTGTTCCACGACCTGATCGACGGCTGGGAGAGGGGGCTCGCCGCCGCCCAGGAGCTCGACGCGCTCGGCCCGCGGATCCAGGCGCACCGGCACCTCGGCACCGCCTACTCGCGGCTCCGCCGGTCCGGGCTGGGCCACGAGCACCTGAGCCAGGCGCTGTCGCTGGCGGAGCTGGCCGGCGACCTGCGGTCCCAGGCGCACTGCCGGCACGCCTTGACGTCCCACTGGGAGATGTCGGGCGACCACGCGCGAGCCCTGCACCACGCCGAAGCGGCCCTGCGCCGGTACCGGGAACTGGGCGACCCCGTCGCCGAGGCGCGGGCGCTCAACCACGCGGGCTGGGAGCACGCCATGCTCGGCTCGCACGAGGCCGCGCGGGACCGCTGCGAGCGCGCCCTGGTCCTCAACCGGGAGCACGGCGACCGGGACGGCGAACTGGCCACGTTGGACAGTCTCGGCTACATCGCCGACCAGACCGGCCGGCACGCGGCGGCCGTGGAGCACCTCCGGGAAGCCCTGGACCTGTCCCGGCGCATCGGCAACACCTACCTGGAGGTCGACGTCCTGGAACACCTCGGCGCGGCCCACGCCCACGTCGGGGACCTCGCCGAGGCCCGCGCGGCCTGGCGGCGGGCCATCGAGCTGTGCCGGTCGCAGCGCCGGACCGAGGACGCCGACCGCGTCCGGCGATCGCTCGACGGACTGGGTCCGGTGCCGCGCGGGTAGGCGGACGCGCGACCCGGCCGCACGCGGTGCGCCCCGCCGCCGGACGATCATTCCGCTGTCCGGCGGACGCACCACCCGCCTGCCGCCGATAGCGTCCGGGGCAAGGGCCGCCACGTCCTTTCACCACCGGAGTGACCATGCCCCGATCCCGAGCGCTGTTACCGCTCCTGCTGACCATCACGCTGCCGCTGGTCGCCGCTCCCGCCGCGCAGGCCGCGGACCGCGTGTCGATCACGGAGCTGCGCGGGTTGACCGACCGGTCCGAGACCCGCGTCACCGCCCTCAACGACGTCGACCAGATCGTCGGCTCCAGCGGCGGGTCACCCGTCCTGTGGAGTCGCGGCCAGGTCGTCGCGCTGCCCGGGAGCACCGCGACCGCGATCAACCGGCGCGGCCAGGTCCTCCTGCTGGACAACCGGATCGGCAACGGCGACTACGTGCAGCACCCCCTGGTCTGGCACAACGGCACGACCACCGGCATCGCGCCGGAGGGCTCCGGGGTGGTGACCGCGTCCGCGATCAACGCGAGCGGCTCGGTGCCGATGACCTACTCGCCGTCCCCGGCGGTGTGGCACCCGGAGCAGGCGGCGCTGTGGCTGGACGGCGCGGTGCGCCCGCTGTCGTCCGGCAACAGCGGCTCGCACCTGTACAGCTCGGTGATCAACGATCGCGGCCTGGTGGCCGGCGCGTTCGTGCCGATGATGGGCGGCACGTCCTACGCGTTCCGCTGCCAGGGCACCACGTGCTCGCGCCTGCCCGACCCGGAGGGCACCGCGGGCTCCTACTCGGTGGCGGCGGCGAACGAGTCCGGCGTGGTCGTCGGGTCGCGCGCGAACAGCCCGGTGCGCTGGCAGGGCGACACCGCCACGGTGCTGCCGGGCGGTGAGGGCAGGGTCGCCGGCAACCAGCGCGCGATCAACGAGCGCGGTGACGTCGTGGGCCGGACCAAGGACGGCGCGGGCGTGCACCGGGCGACGGTGTGGCGCGCCGGCCGCCAGGTCGTCATCCCGGTGCCCGGCCCGGCCGAGGCGGTGGCGGTGAACGACCGCAGTGACGTCGTCGGCTGGAGCAAGTCGACGGGGGAGACGCGCGCGTTCCTGTGGCGCAACGGGAAGGTGGTCGACCTCGGCACGCTGGGCGGTGCGTACAGCTCGCCGACGTCGCTGAACGACAACGGCACGATCGTCGGCCTGGCGACGACGGCGGACGGTGCCTACCGCGCGGTGAAGTGGACCGTGCGGTAGTCCGGTCCCCGGACGCGCCCGCCGGCGCGCGTCCGGGGGCGCGGTGCTTGAGCGCCGTTCGGACGCGGGGGTGCGCCCGCGCCGGATCTCGGCGGGCGGAGGTCGAGGACGTCGGGGCTCCCGTGGGCGTCGCTCGCGCCGGGTGGGCGCGGGGGCGTTTCCCGGTCGGGTGGGTGGGGCGTCCCGTTTTCGGCAACAAAACTTGTGCGGTATCGCCGCAGTACCCAATCTGGGGACCGGACGCGGCCGGCACGTCGTGGGCGGTGCGGCCGGCCGGTGTTGCCCGCGATCAGAACGCCTGATCGCCCCGCTGAAGCAAAATCCTCGCACCACACCAAGGACCCGTCAATGCGCATACCAGACCTCGTTGTGGCCGCCCGGAAATCTCCCGAACGAACTCCACCGCGAGAACGGATCCGGTTCCAGGAAATGACCAACGACCACGCCGCCACCATCTTGATCCGGGGTGCTGTCCGATGAGCGCGGAAACCACGACGCCCACCACGACCGCGAGCAAGCGGTTGCCGCTGGGTGTCTACCTGCTCGCTTTCAGCCTGCTCGCGATGGGCAGCGCAGAATTCCTGGTCGCCGGGGTGCTGCCGGCGATCGCCGACGACCTGGACATCACGCTGTCCGCCGCCGGCGCGCTGATCACGGCGTTCGCGATCGCGGTCGTCATCGGCGGGCCGCCGATGGCGGTGCTGACCCTGCGCTGGCCCCGGCGGACCACGCTGGTGGCCACGCAGCTCGTGTTCGCGCTCGCGGTGGCGGTCAGCCTCCTCACCGAGAACTACGCGCTGATCCTGGTGGCCCGCTTCGTCTGCGGCATCGCCTACGCCGGGTTCTGGGCGGTCGCGGCGGTCACCGCGATCAGCCTGGTCCCGCCGGAGCGGACCGCGCGCGCCTCCGGCGTGGTGGTCAGCGGGCTCAGCGTGGCGATGATCGCCGGTGGCCCGGCCAGCGCGCTGCTCAGCCACTTCACCGGCTGGCGGGGCGGGTTCTGGGCGGTGTTCGCGCTGACCCTCATCGGCGCGGTGCTGACCGTGGCCGCCGTGCCCGCGACGAAGTCGGTCGTCGAGCCCAGCGTGCGCCAGGAGCTCAAGGCGATGAAGCAGACCCGGCTGGTCGCGGTCTACGTCGCCACCCTGCTGAGCACCGCCTCCTACATGATCACCTACAACTACCTCGCGCCGCTGCTGACCGACGTGACCGGGTTCGACTCGGTGTGGGTGCCGCCGATCCTGACGCTGTTCGGCATCGGGGCGTTCGTCGGCATCTCCATCGGCGGTCGCATCGCGGACGGCCGACCGTTCCACGCCCTGCTGATCGGCGCGGTCGGGATCGCGGTCTGCTCGGTCGGCCTGGCGCTGTTCGCCGAGTACGACGTGGCGGTCATCGTCCTGGTGCTGCTGATGGGCGTCGCGGGCTTCGTGCTCAACCCGGCCATCTACGGGCGGGTGTTCACGCTCGCGGCCCAGGCACCGACCCTCGCCGGCTCGACCGCCGTGTCGATGTTCCAGCTCGGCATCAGCCTCGTCCCGGTGCTGGCGGCCATCGCTCTCAGCGCGGGTGCGAGCCTCACCGCCATCCCGTGGATCGGCGCGGGCCTGGCCGTGCTGACCATCCCGGCCATCCTGATCGACCGGAACATCACCCAGCGCCGCTCCTAGCGCCACCGCCGGTCGACATAGCAGCCACTCCGCGCCGTCGCCCCACGCCTCGGCCGACACGTCGTCCGGCCTGGTCACGTGCAGCGTGGCCGGGCCGTCG
>NZ_JBFABG010000023.1:0-64990 GCF_040640215.1 Actinosynnema sp. NPDC023587
TCGCCATGTCCGGACACCGACCCGCCGACCGCTGCCGGTTTGTGACCGACATTCCTTGCGTACCAACACATCCAGACCAGGATGAAAAAGGCTCACAGGGTGACCCTCGATCTCAGCTACGCAGCTCGCTCAAGAATCGATTCAAGTCGATTCAGTACTTCATTCTCTCCGAAGGCTTCCGAGGTGACGATGGCGTCATCAAACTGACCGAATGACCTAGCGGCGAACATGCCACCGGACATCTGACGCAGCACAGCTCGAAGGAGCCCCACAGCGTCATTTGGCACTGGGGCAGATGACGATATGAGTCGCTCCCAATCGAAGCCGCTTGACTGATCAATACTGCCAACGCAAATTGCATTCTCGCGTCGAGTCACTTCTAATGCCAGCGGAAGTTCGGCGGTGGTCAGTTCGATCGCCCCACAGAACCGCAGAACATCAGCGGAGGGCTCAATCTCGGATTCGGCACGACTTCCGGCCGGCAGCACAATGCCAGACTTTTCGAGAGCCACCCAGAGCTTGTCCTGCCCAGCGTTGTAGGCCGCCACACGGTTAGAACGAAGGGTCGGCCGTCCGATCCCCACGATCCAGAGTCTTCCCTGGTAAGAAGGCAGCAACTCGCCTAGAGCAGCCCCCAGAGCAGTCGCAGCTACCACGGCTGCCGAAGCGACAGACTCATCAACTCGCCGCCGCACCTCAACAGAGGTCACACCTACTGCTACCGGGATCTCCGAATCACCCACGAAGCTCGGCCAGTCACGCACAACTTCACGGCGAATGGCGATGCGCTTAGACCACGTCTCACGTGGTGTTGATGGTCGTGTCATGATCTTGGATCGTGGTTGATCGGTTGTCGTTGCGGTTGGTGCCCGATGAGTTGTGGACGTTGGCCGAGCCGTTGCTCCCGAAGTTCGCTGCCCGGCCGCAGGGCGGCGGGACGGCGCCGGTGGACGACCGGGCGGTGTTCACCGCGATCGTCTACGTGTTGACCAGCGGGTGCGGGTGGCGGGAGTTGCCGCCGTCGTTCGGTGTCACCGTGCCGACCGCGCACCGCCGGTTCACCCAGTGGACCGAGGCGGCGTTGTGGCGTCGCCTGCACCAGGCCGTACTGGACGAACTCGGCTCGCGCGGGGAGGTCGACTGGTCGCGGGCGATCCTGGACGCAGCCTCGGTCCGGGCGAAAAAAGGGGCGACATGACCGGCCCGAACCCGGTCGACCGCGGCAAGCCCGGCTCGAAGATCCACGTGGTGTCCGACCGTGCCGGTCTGCCGCTGGCCGTAGGCGTGTCCGCGGCGAACCTGCACGACAGCCAGGCACTCAAGCCCATGCTCATGGCCATCCCGCGCATCCGGTCCCGGCGCGGACCTCGGCGCTTCCGACCGGCGAAGCTGCACGCCGACAAGGCCTACGACATCGACCACCTCCGCCGATGGTTACGCCGGCGCGGCATCGTCCCGCGCATCGCACGCAAAGGCATCGAGTCCTCCGACCGACTCGGCCGACACCGCTGGGTCGTCGAACGCACCATCTCCTGGTTGACCGGCTACCGCCGACTGACCATCCGCTACGAACGCCACGCCGACAACTACTGCGCCTTCCTCACCCTCGCTGCAACACTGACCTGCTTCAAACGACTGGCGAAGATCGCCACATGAGACGTCGTCTTAGTAGTCATAGTGATCACCATTCTCTGTGTTGAAGTGCGGTCCTCGGTTTTGCGACGGGTCATCCTTGAAGGTGTGTCCACCTGCATCGTCACGGATTCTAACAGTGCGCGTGCCGCCGCCCGGGGCTGGGACGTCAAACTCGTAAATCCGACCCGGCTGCGAAGCACCTCGTTTGTCGACGTTCGGGAAAGTCCGGTCAGGCGATTGACCCGTCAGATGCTATGACCCTCTGAACCTGCCTGATGTTTCCAGGACTTCGGTTCCACCTATGATCGACAAAGCTCCACGCGAAGGATCAAATCGTTGAATTCCGGAGGTCCGATGCCATCACTGCAGCGTAGGTGCCACACCGAAGGCTCGATTTCGTCTATCAGCATGCCCGCATACCTGAGAGCGGCATCGATTCCGCCCCCTCGCCGTTTCCATGCATTCCATAGGACGACGTCCGTAGGAACGCGGTTCGTGAGCATTACGTTGGATTCGGGCGGACTGTGGTCCGCCCAGAGCACGAATCGACTGCCTTTAGTCTCACCGATTCGGAGATTTCCTTTCGTGGTCGAAATGCAAATTGCTTGGTCGACTTCTCCAGTGTGTCGCTCAAAGGTGACGCGGAGTGAGCCTCCGGGGCGAACTTGCGGAACAAGTAGGCGCCGGTGGACCTGCATCCCGTCAACATCGATCACGTCGACCTGCTCACGAATGAAGCGCTCGCCGAACTCTTCCATCGAGGCCGTCACCCCATTATTTTCTCTTCAGGTGCCGATGTGGATCCAGCATAGCGTGCTCATCCGGCCAGCGTGGAGTTACCGAGGTGCCGCCCGCTCGTAGTGGCACAGGCTCATGGCTCAACTCCATCGACTCCAGTTCGCCCGTTGTCGGGTTGGTTCGTTGAGGAGCCGAGCCGCGCTTCATTCGTGAAACATTCGCGGCACCGTACTGGTCAGCGGCACTCGGTTCATCGGCCTCGTTCTTCCAGAATCGTGCCCGCACCGTCGACCATGCCGGATTGTCCCCCGATGCTTTAGGGGCAAAGGGGTCATCGCCCGGCTTCCACCGCCCCATCCTGAAAGCGCCGGCACCACCGATGGCCGCGCCGGCCATCGACACGAGCGCGTCGGTCCCCATGCCGACATCGGGCCTTTGGAGCATCAGGTCCGACATGAAACCTGCCGAGCAGTCGGAGCTGGGCAAGGCGTCGCAGGCTCTCTCCAGCAGCATGTACACCTGCTCCTCCAGCAGGAGGCCGAACTCCGCATCCCTCCGATAAGGAACTCTGGGCAGGTCTTCTTTCGCGGCTGTCAACAATTTTCTCATTTCAGGAGCCGATGCCGGAACCTGAACTTCGTTCACGTAATACCTTCGCGCGCGCCGGTCATAGGTAACGACCAGGCCGTCGGCCGGCTTGTAACTGATAAACGGGAGCGTGTCGACGGAGGGGCCGCAACACTTGTCATAATTACGACTACCGCAGCCCGCACCGTCGACGCCGCATTGCCGGAGGAGGCCAGTTGGGTCACTGTAGGTGGTGGGATTGTTATCGGTGTAAGCGTAGCCGGTCCACTGCTGCGAGTTGTTCAAGTCAAGGATGGGATCGACGCTGATGAATCTTCCGGTGGCGGGGTCGTATTTCCGTGCACCGATGTCGGTGAGGCCGGTGATTTCGCTTACGGGTTTGTTGAGGAAGCCGTGTCGGTCGGGCCAGAGAATGCCTTCAACGAGGCCGAGCGGGTTGCCGTACGGGTCGAAGGTGCGTCGACTGACGGCGAAGCCGACGGACTGGACTGCGAGGGAGTTCGTGCCATGCAGGTCGGAGGCGAGGTAGACGGGGTTGGTGCCGGCCACGCGCAGCGCGACGGTGGTGCCGTTGTGGGTGTAGTAGCGGGTGCCGGTGACGGTGCCGTTGGTGGCGCGGGTCAGTTCCTGGCCGGGCAGGTACAGGGTGGTTTTGCCGGGGTCCCGGCGGAGGAGTTGGTTGCCGTCAGCGTCGTAGACGTACTCGGTGGTGCCTTCAGGTGAGGTGATGACGTCGAGCCGGTTCTCCTTGTCCCAGGTGAGGGTCTGCTCGCCGGTGGGCAGGGTGCGGCGGGTGGTGTTGCCCGACTGGTCGTAGCCGTAGGTCGACAGCGTGGAACCCGACGGGCCGGTCGTGGTGGCGTTGGTCAGGGAGTGAGGTTGCGCGGTCTCACTGGCCGGGTGGGTGTAAGTGGTCGTGGTGTCGCCGGTGGTGCCGGGCAGGGCGTGCTGGGTCTGGTTGGTGCGCAGACCGCCGGGTTCGAAGGTCCAGGAGGTCCAGTAGGGGGTGGGGCCGCCGATGTTGGTGTGTCCTTGGGCGGTGGACGGGGTGGCTGCGCAGTCGTCGGTCGCGGTCCATCCGTCGGTCAGGCGGCGCAGCGCGTCGTACTTGTAGCACTGGGTGCGCACCGGGGCCTGGCCCGCGCGGCCCTGGGTGTTGACGGCCTTCGTGACGTTGCCTGCGGGGTCGTACGAGTAGAGGGTGTCGTCGAGTTGGGCGTCGGCGGTCTGCGCGCTGATGTTGGTCTGGGTGAGGCGTCGTGTTTGGGCGTCGTAGTCGTAGGTGAGGCTGGCGTGGTTGTGGCTCGGCCCGAGGGTGTACTGGCGTGCCTCGCCGAACGGGGTGTACAGCGCGTTCGAGACGTAGACGTTGTTGGCGGATGAGGTGATCGTCGGTTTGCCGTGGTTGTTGTAGTTGATGCCCACGGCTTCGCTGACCAACCCGCCGCCGCTGGGGTACTGGACTGCATTGAGCAGACCGGTGGTCGTGTAGCCGTACGAGGTCGTGTAGGTGGCGTTCAGGCCGGTCTCGGCGGCCGGGATGCGGACCAGGACCTTGCCCGGCAGGCCCTGCCCGTTGTAGTGCGTCGGTCCTGAGTCGTATGCCCCGTTCGGGGTGTAACGGGTGGAGTAGTACGGCAGACCAACGCCGTTGGTAGCTCCGTCGTAGCGCCATTCGGCGAGCTTGGTGCCGCTGGTCGAGTCTGCGTGCTCGGCGGTTCTGCGGCCCAGGACGTCGTAGGCGAATGCCAGCGTCTGGCCGCGTGCGTCGGTGGTGGTGAGGACCTGTCCTGCCAGGTCGTAGGTGGTGCTCGTCGTGCCCGCGTCCGGGTCGCTCTGGCTGGTCTTGCGGCCGAGGAAGTCGTAGTCGAACGTCCAGTCGTTTCCGACCGGGTCGGTGATCTTCTTCAGTTGCCCCGCGGGGGAGTACTCGTGGGTGGTCGTCTGGAAAGCACCGCCGGTGACGGTGTCGCCGGTGATAGTCGGCAGCGCGGTGTAGTCGCGGGATTCGGTCTGCCTGCCACGGGTGTCTGTCACGACGGTTCTGGTGGTGCCGCCTTGAGGCGGGAAGACCGTGGTGCGGTCGCCACCGTGCACGGTCCTGGTCTTCCAGGTGGCTGTCGTTCCCTTGTAGGCGGTGACGAGCGTTGCGCGACCGGCACCGTCGTAGTCGGTGACCGCACGGTCGTCGATCTGCGATGCGTTGTAACCGACGAGAGCGGTAGCAGGTGCTCCGGTGGCGGTCCAGTGGTTGTAGGTGTGGCGGATCCGACCGTGGGAGTCGTAGAAGACGTCCTTGCCGACCGTGCCTCCGCCGACGGCGTCCGCTTGGGTCTGGCGGAGCTGCCCGAAAGCGTCGAACAGGTCGATCTTGGTCAGACGGTTGATTCCCGCGCCGTAGTCGACGAAGGTACTGGTGGTGACAGCGAGCGGCCCGTCGTTGCGGACCAGGTACGAGTACGTCTCGGTCGCGGGGTGGGACGCGTTCTTGCTCTGGCCCGGCTTCCACACCGCGATGAGACGGCCGAGGGCGTCGTAGTCGGCGTCGGTGCGGCGGGACCCGACGTCGATGCTGGCGGTGGGGATGCCGCGTCCGGGGTCGAGTTCGATGGTGCTGTTCTGGTTCTTCGGGTTGGTGGTGACGGACTTGGTGAGCACGCCTCCCTCGGCCGGGGTGTAGGCGGTGCTCGTGGTGCGCTGGAGCGCGTCCGTCTTGGAGAGCACACGCCCGGTGGCGTCATAGGTGAGGGTGCCGTTGGTGGCGAACGACAACTGGTCACCTGTGTTGGCGGTGGCGACGTCGGCCCGGGTGGCATCGCCGACGGTGACCTGGCCCAGGGTCGTGTGGTGGTCGAAGTAGGTGCGTGCCGAGGTGAGGATCGACGTCTGAGCGACGCCATCGGCAGGGCAGGTCTGTTGAGACACGGTCGTTTGCGCGACGCGGTCGCGGACCCAGGCGGCCGTGTTGTCCGCATAGGTTGTCCTGGTGCACAGGTCGGGGACACCGGTACCGGATTCGGTGCGATCGGCCAGCCTGCCGGTGGCGTCGTAACGGCTGGTCGTGGTGGCGGTCCGGGTGCCGCCCGCGGCGAGGTCGGTGATGCCCCTGGTGCGCGTCGGCGCGACGATGTCGGCAGTCAGCGCCGGCAGTCCGGTGCGCAGGCGTGTCGCGGTGGTGCCGATGACCGAGAGCTCGTTGATCTTGGTGGACAGACGTGCGCCGCCGTCACCGTTGAACGTCTCTTCTTCGAATGTGGTGTCGGCGAACTTGGCGTGGTCCGTGACGGTCTCGCCGAGTGAGTTGGAGACGGTCGCGGTGCGAAGCCCGCCGCCGGTCAAGGTGTCGCCGTTCATGCCGCGGAAGTAGGTGGTGCGGGTCAGGGTTCGCTTGTCGGCGACGCCGTCGTAGGTGTTGCCGGGGTCGCCGGTGCGCTTCTCGACCTTGCCGTAGCCGCGGTACTGGCCGTAGGTGCGGTGTTCGGGGCGGACGAGTTCAACGTCGTCGTAGTGCCAGGCCGGGGAACCCGGATAGGTGTAGGAGGTGACCTGGGTGGGTGACAGGGCGTTGAGGTCCTGCACCTCGATCTTCTCGACCACGTATTTGTGGAAGAAGTCCAGGGTCGGGTTCTGGTTGAACGGCTGGGTCCAGTAGACCGGGTAGCAGCGCCGGGTGTTGTTGGCCAGGTCGCTGGGAACGTCGTTTTGTGAGCAGTCCCGGGCACTGTAGGTGGGTCTGATCACCGAGCCGGTCTCGGTCCGGATCTCGGTCAGGCGCTTGTGCGCCATCGCGGGCATGTTGTGGTAGCCCACAACGCGGTTGTCCAGCGGCTGGTAGGCGAACGTGACCGGCGGCAACGCGAGCGAACTCGTACCCTTGAAACCCGTGCGGGTGATGGAGGCGAGAAGCAGTTCCTTGACCGTGTCCAGCGCGTTGGGGAACTGATGGACCAGGCGGTACTCGTCCACCTTGACCGGGCCTGCGCCGGTGTTGTACTGCGTCGTGATGGTGGTCAGTCGCTTGGTGGACCAGTACGACGGCGAGTGCAGATTGCACACCGCGCCCGCCTTGCACTCCTGGTCCTGCGGCACGTCCGGCCAGTACTTGGCGTTCTCTGCGTTGAACTTCGTCGGGTCACAATCGAATGCGCCGCCGGTCTGGCAGCGCTCCGCGCCGTCGAACACGACCTGGTTGGGCGCCGCCGTGCCGTAGATCGAATTGTTGACGATGCGCAGGCC
Organism: Actinosynnema sp. NPDC023587; assembly: GCF_040640215.1. Taxonomy (NCBI): domain Bacteria; kingdom Bacillati; phylum Actinomycetota; class Actinomycetes; order Pseudonocardiales; family Pseudonocardiaceae; genus Actinosynnema; species Actinosynnema sp. NPDC023587. The sequence goes on from NZ_JBFABG010000023.1 coordinate 7,198, forward strand.
GTAGTCGATGCGCTTGAGCGTGCCACCACGGGTGTAGGCCACGCCGGTGGTCTGGTTGTTGGCGCCGTAGCGGTTGGTCTCCGGCGAGTAGTAGTAGGCGGTGACGTTGCCGTGGGTGTCCTCGACGAAGTCGAGGTTCCAGCGCCACGCCTGCATGCACCAGGAGGAGGCGAATCCGCCGGGATTGTGGCATTGGTCGCCCGCTCGGGGCCCGTAGACCGGAATGGTCCAGGCCGAGTCGGTCTGCTCCTGGTTCGTGTAGCCTGGGCCGCGATCACGGCCGAAGTAGTAGCTGACCCCGGCGGTGTTGGTGATCTTCCAATGCTCGCCGCCGTTGGCGCCGTTGGCCGCACCGGTTAGCAGTTCGATCCGCGATCCGCGATCGTTGGCCTCATGCCAGGTGTTCGTGGCCTGTTCGTAGACCAACTCGGTGGATTGTCCGCCGAGGCTCAGGGTGACGATCTGTCCGGCCCAGCACAGGTCGCCGGTCTGCTGCTCCTGCGGCAGCGCCTTGTCCTCGGAGCAGGTGCGGTAGCTGCGTTCGATCGAGCCCGGCGAGTAGCTCCAACCTTGGCCGATCCAGGAGCCCTGGTTGTTGGTCGAGATCGTCTTACCGTCCACAGCGGACGAGCTGTACGACAGTGCGACCGATGGAGAGGCCGAGCTGCCTGCGGCAGCGGGAGGCACCGCGATCGGGTGGCTCCACGAGAACGAGCCGGAGTTACCGGACACCGACCAGGTGCCTGACGGGGACAGCGAGGATGCCTGGAACGTGCCGTTCGCGCCTTCGCCGCCGGCGGTAGCGGCGAACACCGTCGTTTCGGTGGCGACGCGCGCCGTCACGGTTCGCCCTGCGGTGTCATTCGTCGTGGGCAGGGGGGTACGGACCTGGCACTGGGGGACTTCCGGTGTGGTGAGGGCGCAGTCGGGGAGTCGTTCGAGCTTGAGCCGCGCACCGTAGTCGCCACCGACGGCGTGGTGGAACCCGGAGTAGTCCACGCCCACGGACATGCGAGTGTCGGCGCGCTCGGCCGGCTTCACCGCGAGCACCACGCCGGTGACACCGGCTTTCCGTGCGATGTCCTGGTCGGCGACCTCGACGTCGACCTGTTTCTCCTGGCCGCCCTCGACCGCAACCGTCACCGGAAGTTCGCCCGCACGCTGCGGGGCTCCTCCCGCAGAAACCGAGGCTTCGCCGGCGCGCGGCCAGGTCGCGTCGCGCAACTCCATCGGAGCCGGCTCGCGCACCGGGTCTGCCTGTGCCGGCATTGCGAGTTCCACTCGCGGGGTCAGCTTTTCCGGCTCGGGCAACGGAATCTGGGTGCTGCGCACGACATCCGAGCTCAACCCTGCCACCAGGGAGGTGGTCACAACACCGGCGAGAAGCAGGGACAGCACGCGTCTGGATCGCCCCGGCAGAGGCGGGATCACGTTCGACGGGCGCGCGGAAGTACCACCGAGCATGTCTCAAGCCCCCCGGAGAACAGGACCGCGATCGGTCACAGGCCAGCGAACACTAAGACATCCCAAGCGGCTCCGGAACCCTTGCCGTGGACGATCTTCGGTGATCCGCCGGCATGTGAATTCGGTTCACGAACGTTACTTCATCACTATGTGACTTTAACCACACTTCAACAAGTTCTCCGCAGGTAGTCGAGGTGGTTAGGGTCTGCTCCGGCCCGAATCGGGCTCATCGTGGAACCGTCCGGGGGGACCAGTGCGTCCAAGAACTTCTGGCTTCGCCATGCGCAAGCGACCCGCCGTGCTCGCGGCGCTGACCGTCTGCACGCTGGCCGTGCAGACGGTCGTCGGGCTCGCTCCCGCTGCGATCGCCCAGTCCGAGGTGACGCCACCGGTGGCTCCTCAGGCTGCGGACGTCCGCACCGCAGGGGAGAAGACCGCCCTCGTCGAGGCGCAGCGCACCGGTGAGCCGGTGCCGGTGGCGGACAAGCTCACCGAGACCAGCACGGTCCTGGTAAACCCGGACGGCACCTCCACCCTGCGGTCCCACGCGAAGCCTGTGCGCACCAGGAAGAACGATACCTGGCAGGACATCGACACGACTCTCGCACGCGCCACCGACGGCACCCTCGCACCGGCCGCGACGCCGATCGACGTGTCCTTCTCCGGCGGTGGCACCGCCCCGCTCGTGACGATGCGCGAAGGCGGCAAGGAGTTCTCGCTCAGTTGGCCGACGCCGCTACCCGCACCGGTCGTCACAGGGTCCAGCGCGACCTACCCGGAACTGCTGCCCGGCGTCGACCTCCAGCTCACCGCGAACAGCACCGGTTACTCCGAAGTCCTGATCGTGAAGGACGAGCAAGCCGCCGCAAACCCCGCGCTGTCGTCCTTCACGCTCCACGCGGCGACCGTCGGTCTCGATCTGACCAGCACCAGCGACGTACTCAGCGCCACGGATGACACCGGCCAAGTGGTGTTCCAAGGCTCCACCCCCATCATGTGGGACTCGACCAAGGACGAGAAGCGCGGTCCCGAGCCGACCGCGACCGATCCCGGCAGCGGCAAGGTGTCCACACTGGACGTCTCCGCCACCACCGTGGACAACGGGGCGTTGACGACCGCAGAACTCACGATCAGCCCCGACGCCGAGGCGCTGCGCGGCGAAGACGTCCAGTACCCGGTCTACATCGACCCGCTGATGTCCCGCCACCACGACGGGTGGGCCGAGGTCACCAGCAACGGTTGGTACTACTGGAACGCGAACATGGACGCCCAGGTCGGTCTGTGCGGCAACTGGACCGGCTGCGGCGGCAGTTGGGTCGCCAGGTCGTTCTTCCGCTTCTCCGCCGACGAACTGCGTGAGCGCAACGGTCGCGAGCCCGTGCTGTTCGGTGCCATGATCTACGCCGTGCAGAAGCACGGTACCTCGTGTACCGAGGACTACCCCGTCTCGCTGTACCAGACCGACGCATTCGACTCGGGTACCCGCTGGCCGGGCCCGAACGGCGGTGTGATCGACACCCAGTGGTCCCACGCCGGAGTTGAGTGCGGTGGTACGGGCGCCGTGGCGTTCAACGCCTGGTCCCCGGCCGCCGGCATCATCGCGAACAACTGGGACCACCTGCACGTCGGGCTCCGCTCTCCGAACGAGAACGACCGCAACCAGTGGAAGAAGTTCGCCAACAACCCCTACTTGGACGTGCTGTACGCGTTTCCGCCCAACCCCGCCACCGGTCTGTCGGTGGGCAACGCGGTGACCTGCGGCGGCAAAGTCATCACCCCGATCACCAAGCCGACGCTGTACGCGACAGCCACGGACAACAACCACTCGCCGCTTCCGCTGGAGCTGTACTACGAAGTCTGGACCGCCGACGGCACCACGATGAAGGCCAACACCGGTTCCTCGCCACCGACGGTCATCTCCTCCGGTAGCCAAGGCGCGTGGATCACCAACAACCCCCTGCCCAACGGCAACTACGCCTTCAAGGTCGCGGTGAAGAACCAGTTCCCCGGCGACCCCGGCAAGAATTTGTGGGCCGGGCCCTGGTCGGACTGGTCCTACTTCACCGCCCGCCCCAACCCGATCACCGCCACCCCCGCGATCACCAGCGCCGACTACCCCGCCGGATTCTGGGGCCGCCCGCAGAACCTGCCCGGCACGGTCACCTTCGACGCCAAGGGTGCCGCGAACATCGTCGGCTTCACCTACACCTTCAACGGTGCCGGGACCGAAGTCGTGCCCACCGCCAACGACTGCGACTACAATCGCACCTTCGGCACCACGGGCGGCTGGGCGGCCAACAACGGCGGTAAGGCCACCATCACCCTGCCCGCGAGCATGAGCCCCGGCTACCACACCGTGCACGTGCGCAGCTTCGACGACGCACACAAGCTTTCGCCGGAATCACAAGCCTACCGCTTCTACGTAGCCCCGTCTTACGTCGCACCCGCGCCCACCCAGCGGATCGAAGCGGAGACCGTCACCACGACGGGCACGGTTCCCGGCACCGTGACCATCGACGCGATCGCTTCAGGCGGCAAGTACGTCACCGCCACCGCATCGACCAGTGGCACCACCGACCGCATCCGATTCCCGTTCACCGTGCCGGCAACCGGCTACTACAACGTGGATATGGGCATGATCGACGGGACTACGCTGCCGGACAGCGCCGAGTACGAACTCGACGGTCGGTGGGTGGGCAACGTATACAGCCCTACCGCCGCGCAATCGACTGTGGTGGACAAGCAGGTCGCAAGTGCACACCTGGCCGCAGGACAACACGAACTCGCTGTCAAGATCACCAAGAAGCCCGGATCGACGGCGTCGACTTTCAAGGTGGGCATCGACTACATCGACCTGTCGCCCACGGTGAGGCTCGACGCCGAGGCCCTGCCGGTCGTGTCCAGCGACAAGCCGTTCGTGCACGTGATCAACACCTTGCCGTGGAACAGCAGCGCTCAGCGTCGGTTCGAGGGTGACGGTGTCGGACAGTCGTTCACGCTCAAGGTGACCGTGCCGATCGAAGCGGACTACGCCATCGGCGCAGCGATCACCAAAGCCGACCACTACGGCAATTACAGCGTCAGTGTCGACGGCACCCCCATCGGCAAGACCGACGTCACGCCGGTCGACGGGTACAGTCTCGCCGCCACAGCGACCTTCGTCGGGCTGGGAGGTGCGCACCTGAGCGCGGGCGAGCACGACATCACCTTCCGCACGGTCGGCACGCACCCGAACTCGACGCAACTGCGCTACCGCATCGGCTTGGACTACCTGACGTTCCAGCCGGTCAACAACGTCACCACGTCGAGCTTCATCGACGCGATGAACAACAAGGGCATCGCCGACGACGGCTCCGGCAACTTCGGTGACAGCGGCTACTCCCTCTCCACGCAGACCCTCGCCACCGCCGGACTCGCGCCCGGCAACACCGTGGCCATCAACGGTGCCGTATTCACCATGCCGATCCCCAACTCCGGGACCGGAAACGACAACGTCATCGCGATCGGCCAGACCATCCCCTTCCCCGCTGCCCAGCAGGTCAAGGCCAACTCCGTCGGGTTGCTCGTCCTCAGCACCTGCGGCACCACCAAGCCTGCCTTCGGCACCATCACCTACACCGACGAAACCACGTCCAACCCGTGGTTCCCCGAAGTCGGTGACTGGGTACAGCCGATTCCGCAGGACCACACCGGCATCACCCTGCCCTACCGCAACTACAAGCTGACCAGGCAACCGCAGCACCAGCCGGTGATCCACCCGATCTTCGTGTCCGCCGACCCCACCAAGACGATCAAGTCGATCACCTTGCCCAACTACGGCAGCGCACTGCTCGACCACGACTGCGACACCGAATTGCACGTCCTGGCCATCGCACCCCGACCGATCGACACCGGCTGGATCGGAAGCTGGGCCGCACCGGCCGACGCGGCGACCGTCCCTCCGGACGGCCACGGCTTCGGCAACAAGACCCTGCGCACAGTTCTGCACCCCACCGTTACCGGTGGCCAAGCGCGGGTGAAACTCTCCAACGCCCTCAACAACGCTCCCGTCACCATCGGTGCCGCCGCCATCGCCGCACAGAGCGGAACCGACTCCGCCACGACCACCGGCACCGCGCTCAACTTCGCGGGCAGCGCGTCGGTAACCCTCCCCGCCGGTGGTGAAGTCTTCAGTGACCCGGTTACCTTCCCCTCCGGTGGGAACGGCAATCTGGTCGTGAGCCTTCACCTGCCGAACGCGATCGCGCTCACCCCGGTGCACGGAAACGCCACCGCACCCACCTTCCTCGCGTCCGGCAACACGGTGACCAACACCGACGGCACGCCGTTCACCACAACTTTGAACGACAGCTACTTCGTCACCGGTGTCGACGTGTCGACACCGGACACCAGTCACGGCACCGTCGTCGTCCTCGGCGACCATCTCACCGCCACTGCACCGCCTGGCAGCACCCAACGCGACACGTGGGTCGACCAACTGCCCGGCAAACTCGCCGGTGTCGGGGCCACGCTCCCCGGAGGCCTGGTCAACGCCAGCCGTGCCGGCATCCCCGACGCCGCCCGCTGGCGCCTCGACGACAACACCGGCACCACCGCCCACGACACCATCGGCAGCAACCACGCCACCCTCCACGGCGGCACCAGTTGGAGCACCGACCACAACGGCTCCGTCACCCTCAACGGCACCACCGCCTACCTGGGAACCGCTGGCAAGGTCATCGACACATCCAAGAGCTTCAGCGTCTCCACTTGGCTCAAGACCAACTCGGCCGGATGGCAGACCGCCATCACTCAGGAAGGCTCCCAGTACAACGCCTTCCACCTCGGTTATGACGGAGACCAGCGGCGCTGGGCGTTCTCCGTCCTGCCCGAGGACAGTGCCACTACGCCGGTACGCCGCGCCTACTCCGACAACGAACCCGCAAGCGGCACTTGGTACCACCTCACCGCTACCTACGACCGCACGACAGGCACCATGCGGCTCTACGTCAACGGAAGCCTCGAAGACACCGTTACCGACGCCACCGCCTTCCCTTCCAACGGCCCCCTCACCATCGGCCGTGGAAAGCACGCCGGCACGTACATGCACAATTTCAGTGGCAGCGTCGCCGACGTCCGTGTTCACCAAAGAACCCTGAGCCCCGCCGATGTCCAACACACCTACCGCACTACGGGCGTCGGAACTCATATCGGAGCACTCACGGCAGCCAACGCCACCAATGAACTCCACCGCACCGCGCTCGCCGCGCCCAACGTCCGTACCGTCATCGTCGCCGCAGGAGCAACCGACATCCTCAACGGTGCCACCGACACCGAGGTCCATACCAGTCTCACCCGACTGATCAAAGAAGACAATCCGGGTGCCCTCAAGCGCCACGCCCGCTCCAACGGCGACGTCATCCACGTCATCCTCACCACCATCCCACCCTTGGGCCTGGCGGCTGACGACCCGCGAGAAATCCACCGCCGCAACCTCAACCACGCCCTGCTCGCCGCCAACCCACACGATCTGGGAGCGGACTACGTCGTCGACTACGACGCGGCCGTCCGAGACTCCACCAACCTCAACAACCTCGCACCGCAGTACCTCACCAACGGCGCACCCAACGCGGCCTACCACAGCCAAATCGCCCAATATCTGGCGGACGCGGTCAACGACTTCCCGCCCAGGGCTGAACTCTGAACTCGATGCGGTCCCTGAGCGGCTAGTTCAGAATATTTTAGTTCGCTAAAAGGCGATGACGCTCGCGCTTCGGTACAGTCGGCTTTGATGTCATCCTGAGAAAGGAATCGCTGTGTCATAGTGCGATTCCCGGTCGCTGAAGGCTGGGTTAGTGCTGCGTCCGGTTGGTGTGCTGGGGGAGCATGTGGGAGCGGGTTGTGGGAGCAGTATGGGAGCCGTTAGGCGAGTCGGACGGCGCTGAACCGGGCCCAACGGCACGTGTCGGTCATGTTTTCGTGCGGTGATGACATTTCTGCTGGTAGAGGGATTTTGCAGGCTTCATTCACACCGAAGTGCTCTTCGAACGGCGCTCAACTGCGCTGATCGGCGCGTAACCGCAGGTGAACGGCGGTGAATGGTATGTCGGTCGGGCGGTGCTTCGGGGTGAGCACTTCTGTATCTACGAAGAGTCGTGTCAGCCTCGCCGTCGGGATCGATGGCCACCTCGGGGCGTTCACCTGACTGGCGGTCGATGCTCTGGGACGTGCGGTCCCGATGTTCGAGGTTGTCGCCGGATCGTCAGGACAGGCGCTCCGCCAGGGCGAGGCGGGCCGTCGTCGGCCTGCGGCGCCGCTCTCAGGGCGTCGCACGCGGCCTTTCTGCACGTGGTCGAGTCCAGTTTCGCGTCCAAGCGCCGGTGTCATCGCAGGAGGGATTCCCGGTGTCACAGCCGGTGCTTGCACTGTGGCTGGGCGGCGCACGGTGCCGGTTGACCGTGGTCGCCGCAGGGTGTTGGCCTCCGACCTCGCTGGCGTCCGTGCCCAACCCGCCGGGGTGCTCGATGACCTCGGCCAGGGTTCGCCACCGCCGACCAGCCTCAGTCCGACAGCCCCGTTCGGCCAACGTGGGCCGGATACCGGCGAGGGCACGGGTGATCGCGGAACGACCGAGGGGCCCGCCAGCGGTTCGCCGACTTCCTACCTCGGGGCGTACGAGAGGCTTGCCGGAACAGACAGGGCTTGCCTGATCCGGCAAGCCCTCCCGATCTCACGGCACCCCCTCTGCCAGACGGGCATCGATCGTTTCCACTCGTCCGGCCCGCCGACGACCCGGCATCATGGCTGCGAGCCGATGTCCGACCTGCATGATGGTCCGGCGAGGTACTGGTTCAGGGTCGAGAGAGGTCAGGCCGTTAAGTCCGGTCTGGGAGTCGGGGGTGGCCAACGTCGACTGGCTTGTTGGGAAGTACTAGGGACGGCGGAGGTTCCACAAATGTTGCCGGCGCAGGGCGGTGAGGACGTCATGCTCCAACTGCACGGCGGCGGCGCGGTCGGCGGTTGTGGCCCAGCACAGCCACAGGCCGGCCTCCTTCACGGCCAAGGCCGCCCAGCCCTTGGCGTCCAACCGTTGTCCGGTGGTCAGTGCGGTGAGGCGTCTGGTGAGGAAGTCCTGGTCGTTGAAAGCCCGGTCGAGCACGGCACGGCCGAGGCCGGAGACAGCCGCCTTGCCGGTCCGGTAGGCGATCATCCTGCCACGCAGTCCCGCTCCCCGGCGGTCTCCGGCCATGCCCACGTAGACCAGCACTCCGGCGACGGCCGCCAGGTACACCCCCGGCAGCCGCGGGGCCGCCACGGGCAGCACGTCGAACGGAACCCAGCCGGACCAGACGGCCAACGTGGCCACGGGTGCCGGCAACTCCGCCCCGGGCAGACCGGACGTGGCCCGAGGGCTTTCCGTGTCGGTCACAGTGGCTACCTCCGCGGATGTGGTGACTGAGGCCGTCGGCCGCAAGCCGGAACCAAGGTGCGGTCCGGGCGATCGGCGGTCGTCGGAGATGTCACTGGTGGACGAGCGGCGGCAGCGGCTGGCGAGGAACTCCGGGTCCTGGGCGGTGTGTGCCCGGTGGAGGGAAAGGTCAGTTCGTCGGCGTGAGGCGTGCGGCGAGTTGTCCGAGTTCACGGTCGACGTCGACATCGAGCAGTCGTAATTTGCGTGCGGCCTGTTCCCGGACCGAGTCGTCGAAGAGTAGCTCGTACCAGGGCAGGAGGACCCACATCTCCACGCTGGCGTCCAGCCGGTGGAGGTCGCGCAGTCTCCACAGCCCGTAGGACGGCTTCGGGTCCAGTACCAACCTCCTGGCGGCCTCTACCGCGCCGAGCTCGGCGAGCATGCGGTGGAAGATCCTCGCCGGGTATCCCAGTCGGGCCAGTTCGGCGACGCCGTTGGCCATGTCTCTGCTGAACCTGCGTTTAAGGTGCGTGTACTCGCTGGTCCCGTCCATGCCTGGAGATCGCCGCCGAACGCCACCACGTTAGTGGGTACGGTCAGAGCGACGCGCCGGCTCGGCGGCGGAGACCACCATCGTGGCCGGATGGTCGCGCACCGGGTTGTGGGGGAACTGGTGCCGGCGCGGACGTGAGCCGAGGTCGGATGGGGTGGTCATGCCGACGTCCACGTCCGTCCTGGCAGCAACGGGTGTCAATCCATTGTCGGCTGTTCGGGTAGGTGTGGAGCGGATGCGGCCGGTTTGCCGTCGGGCGTGGAGATAATCAGGCAATGCCAGACGACGGTGTCCCGCAGGAGACAGACGATCTCGTCCACGATGAGGTTCTCGGCAACGTCGTGCGGGCGATGTCGGTTGGAGGTGTGCACTTCCACGGACGTGGAACCGAGCCTCCTCCGCAGCAGCTTCTCCATGACATCGCCCAGTTCACCGGACGTGGTGAGCAGGTGCAGAAGCTCTGCGCGCTCGTCGAGGAAGGGCTGCGCGGCGACTCGAGCGCGATCGTCATCTCAACCCTCACCGGGCAAGGCGGAGTCGGCAAGACGGCGTTGGCGACCCACGTGGGCCACCTGCTGCGAGAGCGCTTCCCGGACGGACAGATGTACGCGGATCTGCGGGGCGTCGCGCCCGACAGCGAGGTGCGAACCGCAGGGGACGTGCTTGGCGAGTTTCTTCGGGCCCTGCACGTGGACGGGGAGCTGATCCCCGAGGATGCGAGCGCACGAGCGAGTCTGTTCCGCAGTCAGGTCGCCGGCAAGCGGATGCTCCTCCTACTCGACAATGCGAAGGACGAAGCCCAGGTGCGACCGTTGCTGCCGGGGCGTCCCTTCGCGGTCGTGCTGGTCACCAGCCGGAAGCCGTTGGCAGGGCTGGAAGGGGCGAGGAGGGTGCGCCTGGAGGTCATGGACAGGACGGAGAGCATCAAGTTGTTCACCCGGCTCGTCGGCGCTCGGCGAGTGGCCCGGGAGAGCGGGGAGGCCGCGTCCATCGCGGACCTGTGCGGCGGACTTCCGCTGGCGATCACGATCTGCGGCGCACGCCTGGTGGCACAACCGGAGTTGACCCTGCGGCGACTGCGTATTCTTCTTCAGGACGAGAAACGGACTCTCGGCGTGCTCAGAGCCGGTGATCTGGACGTCCGTGCGTGCTTCAGTCTCAGTTACCGACACATGATCACTGATAGTGAACGGCGCGCCTTCCGCATGCTCGGGCTCATCGACGCGACTGCCTTCACCGACTGGGTGCTCGGGCCGCTGTTGGCGTGCTCCCAGGTCGCGGCCGAGGAAGCAGCCGAGGGGCTCGCTGCCGCGCACCTCATCGAGACGGTCGCGGAGACTGTCACAGGGCAATCCCGCTACCGCTTCCATGACCTGGTGCGCGCCTATGCGCGGGAGGTCGGAGCCGATCGGGACAGCCTCCAGGAGCGGATCGACGCAGTAGATCGGCTCGTCCGCGCCTACATCGAACTTACGTCGCGTGTCCTTGAATCGTATGAGCCGACGGGACCAAACGAGGTCGTGCGACACGTTCCCAGCGCCAGTTGGGACTCCCGGGCCGAGCGCCTACTAGGCGACAGACCTGCGGAGTGGTTCGCCGACGAGGTCCCCAACCTCGTAGATGTAGTGGAACTGGGGGCGCGGTTCGAGCGGTGGGAACCGACTTGGCGGCTCTGTGAGGTGCTGATCCCGTTGCTCGAGGTGTCCAGTAGGTGGACCGAATGGGAGAAGGTCGTCGCGGCGGGGCTGGTCGCCGCCAGGCACACGGACAGCGGCCTCGCCGAAGCGGCGATGCTCCGTCGCCGAGGTGACCTGATGCTGTACACGAAGCGACGCCGGGAAGGCAGGGAAGATCTCCGCAAGAGCGCCGAGATATTCCGCACGCTGGACGCGCTGGGACCCTGTGCCGCAGCCCTCGTCAGACTAGGCGAGGCACATCGCTACCTGGGTGACCGGCAAGAGGCCCTCGAGCACATGATGGCGGCAAGACTCCTGTACCGCGACCTGGGCGACGAACTCGGCGAGTCGTACGCGTGGTCGACCATCGGAGGCGTCTACCGCGCGGACACCCGATGGGACGACGCGATTGCCGCGTTCCGCGACGCACTGCCGGTACTGCGCGCCCGCCGCCACCGGCGTCAAACCGCCATCACGCTGCTGAGCCTCGGCGACGCCTACCATCTGAAAGCTCAGTGGAACGACGCGATGGAGTGTTTCAACGAGTGCAACGAGATCTTCCGTGAGCTGGGCGACACGATGTGGCAGGCCAACACCGCCCGCCACATCGGCATCATCGACTCCATCTGCGGTCGAAAGGAACTCGCGCGGAAACGCTTCGACGCGGCGATGTCCGAGTTCAAGCGGATTGGCGACGACCGGAAGCTGGCATTGACGCTCTGGAACATCGGCGAACTGCTCGCCGACGATGGAAAACTCGACGACGCCATGAGCGTCTTCGGTCAGGCACGGGAAACATTCGTCAGTCTGGGCGACCTGTTCTGCGGAGCCCTCGTGGAGGACTCCATCGCGTGGAGTCAAGCCCGCCACGGTAATTTGGACGAGGTGAAATCGTATCTGGACCGGAGCATCGAAAACGCCGATAACCTGAACCAAAGCCTGTTCCGCGCGACCGCGCACATCAGCCTCGCTCAGTACCATGTCCGTCGCGGACGCCAATCGGACGCGAAACATGCAGCCAAGGCCGGCCTCAAAACCTGTCGTGTGCTCGGAGCCCGGCGTTGGGAAGCGGTCGCGCTGGACCTCCTCGCCCAAGCCTGCCTGCAAGACGGCGACATGATCGGCGCCACCTTGCACTGGCAAGAAGCCGTCTTCATCTTCCGCTACATCGACATGCCACGAGCGGCTGCTGATGTGCAGGAGCGCTTGACCGCCATCGGTGACGGTTGAGCCCTGTAGTTCGAAGGCCAGGAGGAAGCTGGCTCACACAGAAGTTGGTCGACGGGCAGTCGGAACTCGGAGTCCGTGTACGGGATCGACCACGGGCCCGACCCCGCGCTGCCGGCAACCGAGGATCAACCCCTCGAAACGCGAGCCGGACCATCCTCCCCGGTATCGCCGGCTCCGGTCCGCGATCGACGGGACTGTCAAACGAGCGGTTCTGTCGCTGATTGCGTGATCAACGATTTGAGTTGAGTAGGCGGGATGCCACGACTGTTGCTACTGGTTGAGCAGGATCCGCTTGCGCAGCAGGGCGGAGCTTGCCCGTCCGTGGGTCTGCCGTTTGAGCAGTGTGATCTTGTTGACGACTCCTTCGGTGGGATCGTTGCCGTGGGGCAGGGTCAGTCCTGCGAGCACCGCCTCGTTGTCCTTGCGCAGACCGTGGACGAAGCGGTGCAGGGCGGGCAGGTCGTCGGCCAGGACCGCGTCGGTCCGGGCGTCGGGATCGCGCCCTCGGCGGCGGGTGAGGGTCGCGGCGAACTCGCGGACCCGCTGGGCGAGCGTCGTCATCGGTGGACAGCCGGTGATTAGGTCATCGAGGTGGCGACGGTGGTGGGCGGGCAGGTTCTCGGGCTTGCTCGTCAGCCGGGTGACCAGGCGTCGTGGCGAGGGTGGGACGCGTTCGGGTTCGGCGCGGCCTTGTGTGAGGTGGCGGACCAGGAGGTTGGCGCTGCCGGAGTAGCCCGGGGCGCGGATCTCTGCGAGCAGGTGGGTGACCGGGACGTCGGGTTGCCGTGTCAGGCGGGCACGCAGGTGGTCGCGGTAGGGGTCGACCATGCTGTGGCGGTAGGGCGGCGGGCGCCGTAGATCCTCGGCGGAGGGGATGCGGGCGTAGCGCTTGACCGTGTTGAGCGACACGCCGAGTCCTCGTGCGCATTCCAGCAGCCCGACGCCCTGGTCGAGCAGGCCGTGGACCGTGGTGTGCCGCTGCAGGGCCCGCTCCTCCGCGACCCTGGTGCGCCGTGCCGGTCCGACGTGCCGGCACGTGCTGTGGGCAGTTACCGTCTTCTCCACCGCTGCGACCTGTGGGGTGTCAAAAGTCAGCTACGTGGTCTGAGCTGCGGGTTAGGTTGCTGTGGGTTCGTACTCGTTGATGAGGCCGCCGAGGACGGGTCGGCGGTGTATCGAGGTGCAGCCTGGCTCTGCGATCGAGTGGTCCGGTCGTGGTGGGGCGAGTTGTAGTGCTTGGTGGGGTCGGCGGTGGTTGTAGTGGGCCGCGTAGCGGTTCAGCACTGTTCTCAGGTGGTGTTCGTTGATGATGAGAAGGCGGTCGGTGGCTTCGCGTCGGACGGTGCCGACGAATCGTTCGGCGTGGGCGTTGGCTCGTGGACACTGTGGTGGGATTGTCACTACCTTGATGCCGGCGTCGGCGAGGACCGCATTGAACGAGGCGGTGAACTGGCCGGCACGGTCGCGGATGAGGAACCGGAAGTCTTCTGCCTGGTCGCCGAGATCCATCAGTAGGTTGCGGGCTTGTTGCGTTGTCCAGGGGCCGTCCGGATTCGTGGTGGTGCCGAGGAGGTGGACGTCGCGCGTGGCGACCTCCAGCACGAAGAACACGTAGACCCGCTTGAGCGTCACGGCGCAGTCGACGTGGAAGAAGTCGCAGGCCAACAGGCTCGCCACCTGAGCGCGCAGGAACCGCCGCCACGAGGTGTCGCTGTCGAGTCGGGGTGCGGGCGGGTATGCGTAGGCGCTTGAGCACGCGGCGAACCGTTGAAGCGGCTGCCCGGGGCTGTCCACGTTTTCGAGGTCTATGACGAGGTTTCTGGTGGCCTGGGTGACCCAGGAGGCGGTCGGTTTGCGGTGACGCCGAGGATCTTGATCCGGCGGCTGGCGTGTTCGATGACCGCGAGCACGTATAGACGGATGCCGTTCAATGTGTGACATCGAAGAAGTCGCAGGCCAGTAGGCCGCGGCTTGTAAGCGGAGGAAGGTCGACTAGGCTATCGTGGTGCGTTCGACGGTCGGATCGATTCCGGCGTCCTTGAGGATTTGCCACGCCGTGGACGCGGCGACCTTGATGCGGAGGACGAGTAGTTCTCCGTGGATGCGGCGGTAGCCCCAGGGGGTCTCGTGCCAGGCGCAGCACCAGGAGTCGGATCTAGCGGATGGTCCGTGGCGGCCGGGCCGCTGGGACGGGACCTGGCGGCGTGGCGGATAACAACCGTGCCGTGAGCGCTTCGAGGTATTGGGCTTCGTACGTCTTCTACCTGCATGGATGAGGTGTCGGCAGACACAGAGTTCCGGCGCCGACCGCCTGAGCGCGCCGCTAGCGGATTCGGGTGGGACGCGGTGCTGAGACAATGTGTCCGATTGGTAGCACTGGCAGCAAGCAAGGAGGAACGGTGCGGATGGGACTACTCGGCAAGTTGCTTGACGGGCTGGGTGGTAGGTCGGCACCGCCCTGTCCCTCATGCGGTGTGACGCTGAACGACGAGCACCTTGTAATGGGGTCGTACTGGTGCGAGCGTTGCGGGATTCTGTTCAAGACGGTGGACGGGGAACTCTTCGACGCGAAGAGTCTTAGGAGTGGCGGCGCTGGTAGTTGTGAAGTGTGTCAGTTATCGCTATCTGAGGGCATGTCATACCTGCCCTATGAAGATGGGAGCAACTCACACGCCTGCATTGTGTGCCCATCATGCGGACACGAAAACATTCGGTACGGGCTCGGCGAGGACGACTAAGACGACGTCTCATGTGGCGATCTTCGCCAGTCGTTTGAAGCAGGTCAGTGTTGCGGCGAGGGTGAGGAAGGCTGTGCCGCTCGAAAAGTCATCGTCGCTGGTAGGGTCAACCTGTCGCGGTGTTGCGAGCATGTCTGGGTGATCGTGTCCCTGCTGTTCAAGGTGACCCGTAGGTTGCTGTCCGTCCCGTCGGTGCTTCTTCGGAGCGAGGCGGCGAAGGACGCCGAGCTGCTCGTGTTGCGGCACGGGAACGCGGTCCTTCGTCGGCAACCGGCGGGTCAGGTTCGCTACGAGCCTGCGGACCGGTTCTGGTTCGCCGCCCTGTCCGGGCTGTGGGTTGCCAAAAGTCGGTCATACCGCCTGACCTTGTGCTTGCCGAAAATGTCGTCCGTGCAGGTCAGGTGGCGTGGTGATACTCGTTGAGGATGCCGCCCAGTCGTTGCCGTCGGCGGACGTCGAGTCGGATGACCGCCGCTTGATCGGTGACGGCTGGTGGCAGCGTGCGCAATGGTCGGGCGTTGTCGATGCCCTGGTGGGGGCGGTGGTTGTTGTAGAACTTCTCGTACTCGCGCAGGACGTGGAGTAGGTGCCGTTGGTTCCAGATGAAGGTGCGGTCGAGCAGTTCTCTCCGGCAGCTGCGGATCCAGCGCTCCATGATCGCGTTCATCCGCGGGATGCGGACTCCGCTGAGGACGATCTGGATGCCAGCGTCGGCGAGGATGTCGTCGAACAGCGCGGGGTACTTTCCGTCGCGGTCGCGGATCAGGAAGCGCACGTGTCGGCCTTCGTCTTCGAGCTCCATGGCGAGGTTCTTGGCGGCTTGGGTGACCCAGGATGCGGTTGGGTGCGCGGTGGCGCCGAGGACTCGGATCCGGCGGCTGGTGTGTTCGATGACCGCGAGTACGTGCAGGCGGGTGCCGTTCAGGGTGGTGGTCTCGAAGAAGTCGCAGGCCATCAGGGCGTCGGCCTGTGAGCGGAGGAAGGCCGACCAGGTCGTCGTGGTGCGTTCGGGTGCCGGGTCGATCCCGGCGTCCTTGAGGATCTGCCACACCGCGGACGCGGCGATTGTGATGCCGAGGACCAGGAGTTCTCCGTGGATGCGTCGGTAGCCCCAGGCGGGATTCTCCCGCGCCAGGCGCAGCACCAGGAGTCGGATCGAGCGGATGGTCCGTGGTCGGCCGGAACGCTTGGGGCGGGACCTGGCAGCGTGGTGGCGCGCGAGGAGGGCGCGGTGCCATCGCAGCACCGTCTCCGGACGGACCAGCAGTCGGAGCTGACGAAGCGTGGCGGTCGGGAGGCGGTGCAGCAGGGCCGCGAGGAACGCCCGGTCGGCGGGGGAGAACGGTGTACGGGCGTCTCCGAGTTGGCGTTCCAGGATGGTGATCTGGTGCCGTAGCGCCAGGATCTCCACGTCCTTGTCCCGTTCACTCATGGGCAGCAGGCGTAGCAGCGCGAACGTGTTGGTCATGCCCAGATAGGCCAGTCGAAGCAGCACAGCCGGTCATCATGCCGCGCCAGTCGCCGAGCCAGTGGAACACGAGCACCCTCATGGGCCATTCCGAGCCCTTGTCCCGTCCGCGCTCTCACCTGCATGGATGGGGTTACCGGCAGGCACAAGGCCAGTCGGAGCAGCACAGCCGGTCATCATGCCGTGTTGGCTGACGCCGCGGTGGACCTTCGGCCGCCCCCAAGCACCTCGGTCCTACAAGCTGCACACGGCTTCAACCTGCATGGATGAAGTTGTCGGCAGGCACAGCGCCCACGACTTCGCCACCGTGCTACGCGGCGCCCGCCACCAGCGCATCACGCCTTACATCCCACGCCACAACGGCAAGGTCGAGCGCTACCAGCGCATCCTGGGCGAGGAATTCCTCTACGCCCACGCCTGGACCAGCGAACAACACCGCGCCGACGCCCTGACGGTCTGGAACGTGCACTACAACTACCATCGCCCCCACACCGCCGCCGGAAACCGACCACCGGCCACCCGGCTCCACACCGGCGTCACCAACGTCCTGGCCTCATACAACTAACCAGGGCGGCGCGGGCTGGTCGTCCACCGGTGAGCGCGGCTGGCTACCCCGCGGGACTGGGGTGGAAGTCGAACACGCACAGCCCGGACCCCGTGCCGACCACGAGCGCACCGCCGTCGGGCGACCAGGCGCAGGCGAGCGCGGTGCTGTCGACCCGCATCAGGGCCCGGGGCCGGCCGGCGAGGAGATCCCAGACCCGAACCGTCCGGTCGCTCGCGCAACTGGCCAGCCACCTCCCGTCCGGTGACACCGCCACCGCGTTCACCGGACCGGTGTGACCGGCCAGTTCGGCACGCCGCTCACCGGTCGCCACGTCCCAGACCTCCACCGCCCCTTCGGCCTCCCCCGTGATGAGCGCCGTTCCGTCCGGTGACACCGCCACCGCGTGCACGTACCCGTTCATGGCCAGGGTCCGCTGACCACCGGAGGCCAGGTCCTGGATCAGCACCGTCCGGCCCGTGGCCGCGGTGGCTATCCAGGCCCCGTCCGGCGACACCACCCGCGTCGGGTCGACGCGCTCCCCCGCCCACGGGTGATCGACACCGGTCACCGGGTCCCCGGTCCACACCGGACCGGACGCGTGGGTGACGATCACCTTGACGCCGTCCGGGGACACCGCCACCCCCGCCACGGGATCGCCGTCGCCGGGTCCGGCCCGACGCGCGCCGGCGTCGAACTCGACCCGCACCACCCCGGTGGCGAACTCCCGGACCCGCACCACCCCGTCCTGGCCACCGGTGACGATCCAGGAGCCGTCCGGGGACACCGCCACCGCGCGCACCACGTCGGCGCCGCCGGTGGCCTCGTCCTCCCCTGCGGTGGTGGGCACGTCCCAGACCCGCGCCGTTCGGTCCTGGCCGGCGGTGGCGAGCCAGGAGCCGTCGGGCGAGACCGACATCGTCGCCACTAGGCGGACGTGCCCCTCCAGTTCGGCGCGTCGAACCCCGGTGACCGGGTCCCACAGCCGCAGCGAACCGCCCAGTCCGGCGGTGGCGAGCCAGGTGCCGTCGGTCGCCACCGCCGTCACCGAACCGGGGTGGGCGGTGAACTCGACCCGCACGGCACCGGTGGCCGGGTCCCGGACCCGCACCACCCCGTCGGAATCACCCGTGGCGAACCAGGTCCCGTCCGGCGCGATGGCCAGCGCTTCGGTCCGGACCCCCTGGTCGGGGAACCTGACCCGCACCGCGCCCGTGGCCGGGTCCCAGGCGTGGACCGTCCCCTCGTCGCCCGCCGTCACCAGCCACGACCCGTCGGGTGCCACCGCCACCGCGCGCACCAGCGCGGTGTGGCCGACCAGCTCAGTACGTTGGGCGCCGGTGGTCGAGTCCCACACGCGCACCACCCCGTCGACATCACCCGTGACGAACCAGGTCCCGTCCGGGGCCACGGCCAGCTCGGACAACCGCCGCCGGCGATCCCGACCCTTGGTGAGCACGGCTCCCGGGGCACCGGTGGGCAGGTCGTAGCCGCGCACCGTCCCGTCGTGGCCGACCGCGACGAGCCGTGTGCCGGCGACCGCCACCTGCGCCGGACGCGGGTGCGCGGTGAACTCCGTCCGCACGGTCCCGGTGGCCGGGTCCCGGACCCGCACCACCCCGTCGAAGTCGACCGTGGCCAGCCAGGTGTCGCCCGCGGCCACTGCGATCGCCTGCTCCTCCAGGGTCAGGCGCAGCGCCGGGTGCGGCAGGTCCGGCAGCGACAGGCGGTTGACGAGGCGGGGTTCGGTGCGCCCGGCGGTGAGGGCGGCGGCCTGGGGACCCCAGTGCGGGTCGTGGGCCACCCGGCTGAGCAGGACGTCCAGCCGGCTGTGCGCGGGATCGGTGGGGACGAGGAGGTGGGCGGTCTGCCCGAGCACCCGGCGCAGGCGGGCGGACCGCGGGGTGTCGACCCGGGACAGGTCGGTGTAGGGCGCGGCGGGGCCCGACCGCTCCAGCCGCGCGAACACCCAGCGCAGGTCCGAGGCCAGGGCCTCCGCCTCGTCGACCCGTTCGGCGGCCACCAGGTGCTCGACCAGGTGGTCCCACAGGTAGCGGGCCGAACCGGGCAGCTCCCACCACGCCGGGTTCCCGCCATCGCCGAGGGGCAGGTCGCGCGCCACCGCGTCCAGCAGCACCCCGTGCAGTTCGGTCAGCCTCGCCGCCCCCAGCTCCCGGCGCAGGAAGTCGCGGACCACGTCGTGCAACCCCACCGCGCCGCCGTCGGCGGTGCCGGTCGTGGTGAGCAGGGCGAGGGCCGCGAGCCGGGCGCACAGCGCGCGGGTGGCCACGAGGTCCAGGCCACCGGTGGCCTCCCACAGCGCGCCCACCACGGCGACGGGCACCGCCTCGTCCTCGGCGAAGATCCCCAGCTCCGCGAACCGGGCGCGCTCCGCCGCGGTGAGCAGCCCGACGCCTGCCTCGATCGTGGCCGCCACCGCGGACTGCCGCTGCCGCGGGTCGTCGACGTCGATCGCCTGGCCGTCAGCGCCGGTGAGCCGGTCGAGGTGGAGGGCGCCCGCGTCGCGCAGCCGCGCCAGCAGTTCCTCCGCCACCCGCACCGCGTCGGGCGCGGTCCGGAGCTGGTCCAGCAGCACCCCGTTGACCAGGCGCAGGAGCAGGGGCCACCGCCGGGTGACCGCCAGCAGCCCTTCGACCAGCTCCGGCGGCAGCGGCGGGAGGCCCGCGGTCAGCAGCGCCCGCGCCTGCGCCGGGGTCATCTCGTCCACCTCGACCGGCACCACCGCGCCCGCCACCAGCGACGGGATGCGGGTGGTCACCAGCCGCGCGCACCGCCCGCCCACCCGGAACGCCGCCTCCTGCTCCGGGTACCACACGTCGTCGAGCACCAGCAGCCGCCGGGGGCCGGACGCCACCAGGGCCGTCAGGTACTCACCCGCCTGCTGGGGGTCGGTGAAGGCCACCGCGGTGCCGGGGGCGACGCGGGCGAGGAGGTCGTTGACCTTCGCCGCGATGGCCGCCGGGGTCCGGACGTCCCGACCGAGGGTCACCCAGTAGACGCCCCCGCCGAACCGGCGCAGCACCCGCCGGTCCGCCCGCACCAGCTTGGCCACGGTCGTCTTGCCGAACCCGCCCGCACCGCTGAGCGCCGTGGTGATCCCGACCGAGACCCCGCCCCGCCGGCACAGCGCGGCCACGACCCGCCGCACCGGGGCGGGCCGGTCCACCACCCAGGGTTCCGGGCGCTGCTCGGCGGGCACCAGCGCGCCCAGCCGCCGGTCGTGCGACCGCTGCCCCCACCAGACCAGCAGCGTGCACAGGACCAGCACCGCCGTCGTCCCGAGCACCCACCGCAGCGGGTGCTCCCGGACCGGCCCCAGCAACGGGACCTCCAGCTCGGTGAACACGTTGACCGAGACCGCCACCAGCGTGGTCGTGACGACCACGGCCAACGCGGGCACGCCCACCACCAACCACGACCACCAGCGACGCCACACGCGAGACCCGCCTCCCCATCAGACGGGTGCCATCCAAGCGCCTTGGGCGAGGACCCCCGCGCATGGGGGTGACTCCTCAGTCCCGCGACGTGCGCGACGGGCAGTTGATCCACCACAGCGACCGCGGGTCGACCGATTGACCTCGCCCAGTACACCTCGATCAGCTTCACCGGCCACCTGGCGGCCACCGATGTCGATGCCTCGATCGGCTCGGTGGTGCCCTTCTTGTGGTGGGCCGGGCGGGTGTGTGCCTGGCTGGTAGCCAAGACGAGTCCGAACACGAGACCGTGCCCGTGCCCGCCCGCCGCGTCTGGTCCCGGCAGTAGGCTCACGGACTGTGCGCGCGAGCTACCGGGAGCGCCCGCCCTGGTTAGCGCGGGTGGGTGACGTCGGCGCGGGCGTGCTCGTCGCACCGGACCTCGTGCTGACGTGTGCCCATGTCGTGCCCCACGATTCGGTGGATGTGACCTTGGTCCACCTCGGCGTCACGCTCGCCGCGTCGGTCGAGTTCCGCGACCCGGTCGAGGACGGCGACCTGGCCGTGCTGCGCCTGGCCACCCCGGTTCCGGGCGCTGTGTGCGCGCCGTTGCGGGCGCCGACCGCGATGAGCGACCACACGTACCTGGTGCAGGGCTTCGCGGGCGGCCACCACACCGAGTCGCGCGGCCGGATCGGCGGGCGGGTCGGTCCAGGCTGGGTGCAACTGGAACACACCTCCGGTCACCCCATCGCCCGCGGCTTCTCCGGTGCGCCGGTGTGGGACGACGACGTGCGCGCGGTCGTTGGCATCATCGTGACCGCACACAAGGCCGTCGGCGGCGGCAACCTCATCCCGGTCGACGAGATCGTCCGGCGCTGGCCGTCCGCAGCTACCTACACGGGCTGGCGAGTCGACCTGGACGACGCGTTCGACACTCACTGGCTGCCCCGTGCGCGCGGCGTCGAACCGCACGAGCCCACCGACGTCTGGCACTTCGTCGGCCGACACCGGGCGTTGACCGAGTTGGCGTCCTACCTGCAAGGACCGGCCGACGGACGAGTGCGGGCGGTGGTCGGGAGCCCCGGCTGCGGCAAGAGCGCGGTGATCGCGCGGACCGTCGTGCTGGCCGACCAGGCCGGCCGAGCACTGGTGCCTGACGACACCCTGCCGCCCGAGGTCGCGTTACCGCCGGTCGGCAGCGTGACGGTCGCCGTGCACGCCCGCGGCCGGACCTTGATGGACGTGGTGCGCGCGATCGCCGACGCCGCCGAGGTCGACGCGGCCGACCAGAACGAGCTCCTGCAACGCTGTGGCCCGATCTCGGTGGTGGTCGACGCGCTGGACGAGGCCGCGGGCGAAGCACCGATGGCCATCGCCACCATGCTCAACCGGCTGGCGGCGTACTCCGAACGGCACGTCGTCGTCGGCACCCGCGTCGGCGCTCGTGGGTCTGCGGCGAACGCACTGTCGGCCAAGCTCGGCAGCGCCGTAGTGCTCGACCTCGACTCCGAGGCCTACCTCGACCACCAGGACGTGATCGCTTATGCGCAACGCCGGGTCGGCGACCCGGAGCGTGCGGCGGCCATCGCGCAGCACGCGGGCGGCAACTTCCTGATCGCGCAACTGGCCTGCCTGACCGACTCCGATCGGCTCCCGACCAGCGTCGGCGCGGCCGTCGACGACTACCTGACCGTGCGGTTCGACCGGCCGCAGGTGGTGCGGGACCTGTTGGCGCCGTTGGCTTTCGCCGAGGGTGCGGGCCTGCTGGAAGGACCGTTGTGGCTAGCCTTGGCAAACGCCCTGAGCGCCGCCGATTACACCCCTCGGGACCTGCGTGAGGTGCTGACGTCGGCGGCGAGTTACCTGGTCGAGCAGACCGGTGGGACGTTCCGGCTGTTCCACCAGGCGTTGGACGACACGTTCCGCGCCGAGCGGCCGGGTGTGGAACCGGTGGTCTACGAGACCCTGCGCGCGCAGGTCACCGAATGGGAGAACGCGCCTGAGTACGTGCGGGCGCACCTGGCACAGCACGCCGTCGCGGCGGGCCGGCTGGACGAACTGGTGGAGGACGTAGGTTTCCTCGTCGTCGTGACGCCGGAGCGCATCGTGCCGCACCTGCCCTGGGTGACGTCCGAGCCAGCCAGGGCGCACGCGCACGTCTACCGCAAGACAAGTCACCACCTTACCGGCGTGGACGTGCTGGAACGCGCCGCATACTTGACGCTGACGGCCCGGAAGCTCGGGTTTCGCCGCTTCGCCAGCCAGCTCACCAAACGGTTCGACCTGCCCTGGCGCGCCGACGTGCTCGCGTGGAAGGGCGAGGACTCACAGCAGGTGCTCGCGCAACTGCCGGGCTCGCACCCGACCGGGTTGTGGTTCGACCCGTCCGGTGAGCCCGCCGCGTTCAGCACCCACAACGGCTGTGCCGTCCTCTACCGGTTCCGCGACCACCGACTGGTCCCGGTCGCCGAGACGCCCGGTCACACCAGAATGCGGCTCAGCCGACCCGCCTGCGTGGTGCTCGCCGACGGCACCGAGTTCGGGTTGACGACCTCAACGGACGGGGTGCTGCGCAAGTGGTCGTTCACCGGCGGTCTGCGCGAACTCGGATCGCTGGGCAACGGCGGGAACGCGGTCGCGGAGGGCGTGGCCGCAGTGCGCACCCCCGGAGGAAGGCTGCTCGCGGTCGTCACCGGTCCGCGGGAGGTGCGCCTGGTCGACTGGACCGCCGACGTGCCGGTCGTCCTCGACCGTATCGACGCCTCCCACGCCGTCATGATCATGCCGGCGACGCTGGGCGTCCAGGATGGCGTCGTGTTCGTGGCGTTCCACGGCAATACCGGCCTGTCGTTGTACCGGATGGCGGACGACCGACTGACGCCGGTCGGAGAGCCGGCCCGGATCAGTCGGCGCCACGATCCGATGGGGTTCGTGACCCGCCCCGACGGTCGCCTGCTGCTCCTCTGCCTGGACGATAAGGACCTTGCCTGCTACGGCGTGAGCGACCACGGTCTGACCCACGAATCCGTGGTGGAGGGACTGACCGCCAACCTGTTCTGCGAAGTACGGCGGCCCGACGGCCAGGTGACCGTGGTGATCGCGGACATGTTCAACGCCATCTCCGTCTGGGCATTGGACGACGTCCTGACCCGGGTGGGCCCGGACCGGTCGAGCCACAAGGCAGGCTTCACCTCGATCGCGGCTGGCCTCGACCCGAAGGGACGCCCGGTGGTGCTGTCCATGGAGCGCCCCGACAGCCGGGTACGCCTTTGGGAGGTCGACTATGACGCGCCCGAGCCGGACGCACGACCTGCGCGGTTCGGGATGTCAGGTGTTTGGTCCGTGGTGCTCTTTATGACCGGCGACGGGCGAGTCGCCGCGCTGTCTTCGTCGCCGGACGGCTCGATGCGCGCCGTCCGGGTCGAGGCGGGATTGCCGCCGTTGGGACTCGGCGCAGCGCACACAAACGGGCACTGGATTATCGGGATGGCGGTCCACACACCGCCTGGCGGTCCGGTGCTGGTGGCCGGGATCACCGCTTCCGGTCGGCTGGACGCATGGGTGTGGCGAGGCGCGAAACAGCGACGCATGGCCACCGGCGTCATCACGCGCGCCCCCTACGGGCTTACGTCACCCATCGCCGTGCACGACGGCCGAGTGGCGGCGCACCTGGACAACGAGGGGAAGGTGCGCTGCTACCGGGCGAAGTGGGGACGATGGCGGCAGTTCGCGCAGAGCTCCGACACTCTGGCCGAGAACTACCAAGGTCCCATGCGGTTGCTCTTCTACCACGGCGCGGGTGGGCGGCGGTTGCTGGCGATCCACCGGCACGGACTGCGGCTGTACGCCGTGCCCGCTCGCGGTGAGCTGCCGGTGCTCGCCAGGTCCAAGCAGCGCGTGCTGAGTTTCGCGCTCGACCAGGGTGACGACGTGCCGGTGGTTGCCACGTTCTCGTACACCGCGCAGGTGGCGTTGCACTCGTTGGCAGGGGACGTGCTCACGCCGTGGGCGCCGTCCTGGTCGGGCACGGACGGCCCGAGCCCGAAGGTGGCGCTGATGTTGCGCGACGGTCGGGCGTTCGTCGCGACCGGTGACGCGGACGGGCTCCTGGCGGTGTGGTCGTGCCCACGCGGCGGCAAAGCACGCCGCCTCGCGCTGATCGAGCTGGGATCGACGGTGCAAGAGCTGATCTGGTGCCCGGACGGCACGCTGGTGGTGTGGTGCCGGTCCGGGGTGCTGAAGCTGGACTTCGGCTAGCTGTACTGCCCTGGGAGGTTGTGGGCGGTTCGACACGTAGTCGGATGATGTTGGAATGAGGGAGGGCCTCCGGGGTCGGTGTGGATTGCGACGTCTACACCAAGCCCACGGAGGCCCTCGTGACCCACGCTAACGCACCCTTGACCGAGCTGGGACGGCTGCGTCTGGCCCGGTGTGTCGTGGACGAGGCATGGCCGTTGCGGCGGGCCGCCGAGCGGTTCCAGGTCTCGCCGACCACCGCCGCCCGCTGGGCCTCCCGCTACCGCGAGCTGGGCGAGGCGGGCATGGCCGACCGTTCCAGCCGCCCGCACCGAAGCCCGCGTCGCCTGCCCACCCGGCGCGAACGCCGGGTCGTGAAGGTCCGCCTTGTGGGGTGCCAGAAGTCGGCCACGTGGCTTGACCTGCGGTTACGCGGCTATGGGTTCGTACTCGTCGATCAGCCGTCGAGGACTGGTCGGCGGCGTGTCGACGGCAGCTCGATGACTTGCCGAGCGGTACAGCGCGACTCGGTGTGAGTGGACTCTATAATTTCAGTGTTGATTAAACCGCGCTGTTGTCGCCAGGTATTGTGACCACGACCGTGAACCTTCTGCGGTGTGGTGGTCAGCCGAGGTCTTCGAGCCAGAGGACGCGTTCGACGACGATGCGTTTCTGTTGTTCGAGGATGAGGTAGACGATCAGGCCGTTGCCGTACCCGTAGACGAGTTGGCGTAGGGCACCGTCGGGGTTGGCGCGGTGGTAGGGCTCGCCGTACCAAGGTTCGTGGGTCAGCAGGGTCATGGCCTCGGACAGCGGTTCGTCGGCCTCCGCCGGCAGTGCGTGGATCTGGTCCCAGACCTCGTCGGGGAGTTGGATCTGGTAGGTCACCTATCGGCCGCCGCGCTCCGTCTGCAGTTCGTCCCAGGTGCGCAGCCGTCCGGGTGTCTGGCCTGTGGCGCGGGTCTGGTCGATGCGGCCGAGCATCCGTCGGTGTGCGGCGGGGTCGTGTCGGGTGACGGTGGCGATGCGCCACCACTGCTCGATCACGCTGCGGACGGGTTCGAGGCTGGACTCGGCCGCGGCCCGGCCCAGGGCGTGGCGGCAGTCGGCGTCGAAGGCGTCGCGTTCCTCGGGCAGCAGCGCGGCGCGGATCGCCTCGGGGGTCTTCTCGACCTCCGGCGAGGGCGGGTGCGCGGCTGCTGCGGTCACACCGACACGATAGCGGGTCGGCGTCGACAGCGGCCCGGCGACAACGACACGACGTTGCGTGTCGTCATGCCCGCCGGTCGGCGGGCATGACCCTCGTCCTCCGCGGCGACGGATACATCCACTGTCCGGGCCGGAATGAAGGTCGGGTGCGCGACCATCGCGGTCGGCGGTCCGCAGATCGTCAGGGAGCGGGGGAGTGCGTGGGAGCGGATGCTGGGAGCAGAATGGGAGCCGTCGGACGCGTTCAACAGTATTGAACCGCATCCAACGGCACCCAATAGCGGCATTTTTCCTGCGGTAATTACATCCGCGCTGGTAGAGGAATTATTCCGGCTTCATTCACACCGAAGTGTTCTTCGAGCCTCGTTCAACCGCGCCGAACGGCGTGTAATCGCAGGTCAACAGTGGTGAACGGCATAGCGGTCGGGCTGTACTCCGGGGTGAGCACTTCTGTATCCAGGAAGAGCCGCGTCGGGCTCGTTGCCGATGTCGGTAGTCACCTCGTGGGTTCACCTGACTGGCAGTCGATGATCCGGGACGTGCGGTCCGGCTTTTCGAGGTTGTCGCCGGTTCGTCAGAACAGGCGCTCCGCCAGGGGCGACGGCCATCGGGCCGTCGTCGGCCCGCAGCATCGCTCTCGGCGTCTCGCACGCGGACCTTTCCTTGACGTGGCCCAGTCCGACTTCGGCCGCTGGCTCCGCGTCCGGGCGTCGGTGCACTCGCAGGAGAGTTTCCGGCGTTACCAGCCGGTGTTGGCGTTGTGGCGGGGGTCGGCGCATCAGCGCGGCGAGTACAGCGCGATCGGCCTACTCAAGCCGCGAGCGGGGTTGGTCCGGCGCAGCGCGGCGACCTCGTGCCGCCGGACCAGCAACTCCATGTCCTTGCCCGCCGATGACCGCCGAGCAGAATCAAACAGCCGACGACCCAGATGAAGATCAGGTACAGCAACCGTAACGCCATATCTCACGATCCTGCCCTGGAGGCACAGGGGCACGGTCGTCGCAGCTCAGCTTCCCTACGCAGGGTTCTGGCACCCGACAGGAACCGGGCCCAGGCCGTGCACATGGTGAACCGGCATAGGGGCGAGCGGCAAGGGGAAGGTGCTGTCTGTGGTCTTCCGCCACGTCGAGCAGGTCGTGCAGAGTCGGTCGACCTCTTGTGCGGTGAGCATGTCGCCGGGCCGCATGCAGTCGAGCGCGGCGGTGAGGGGGCGGGCATCGACGGCGAGCGTGCCGCTGATCTTCTCCTCGAACACCTTCACGCACAGCCCGTCGAGCGCGTCGTGCTGCCGCGCGGTCTCGATCGTCAACTTCCCCACCCTGGCCGGTTCGGACAACCCGGTCATCGCCAACCTGCCCTGGCTGCTGTCACTGGTCGCCGTGGCGGGCCTGGCGACGGCCTGGTGGCTGCGTCGCTATCGGCCGTCGGTCTACGAGGCGCTGGGTGCCGACCTGGAACGCGACCCGACCCCGTCGGACCGCGTGCCGGCGGAAACCACCGACTGACTCCGGTTTCCGGCCGGTCGGCACGCGGCCCAGCGGGCTGCGGACCGACCGGCCGCAGGGGCGGGACCTGGTTGCTGGCCTGTGTTTCCGTTTTGATGACTCGGATTCCGGCTGCACTCGCGGTCGGACATCCGGCAAATGGTCGCTGATTCCTTGTGGCGTATGAGAATTCTCGCCATCGGCGGGCGTTCGGCCCACGGCGGACGGCGGATCGACCCGCTGTCGAAGAGGTCAGGGAACGCGGTCGGCCTTTGCGCGGAACGGCCGTTTCGGACGGGTTGTCGGGCTGTCAGGATCGCCGTCATGAGACCACTCATCCTGTCGGCCGCGGTCTTCGCGGCCATGCTGCTGCCGGTTTCCGCTGCCTCCGCCGCCGACTACACGGTGCCCCGTTCCGCGTCGGGGTCCGCGACCACGCGGAGCCCGAACTCGGCCATCGAATCCGCCGGTGCCAGCGCGCGCGGTGCCGTTCTGGCGGCCGGCGTCGACTGCGTGGGCTGGCGCTACAAGATCCTCAGGCTCGAGGAGCTGCCGAGCGTGGCCCTGTACTCGGCCACCGTGGAGGCAAACGCGATCTGCGTGAGCTGACACTCGGACGACCGCGCCGGGCGACCGGGTTCAGCGGGCTTCCGGGCTCACCGGCCGGTAGACGAAACCGTTCAGCGGCGCGAGGACCTTCCAGGCGAGCACCTCGTAGAGCGCGCGGCCCTGGACTGTCGCGCCAAAGATCCCTGTGGACATGTCGTTTTCGATGGCTGCGTTGGTGGGCGTGCCCATCGTCATCGTTCCGAGGCTATGGTGCCGGTGGGCTGGTTCGGTGATGGTCTGGTCGTAGACGCAGGCGTTGTCGGTCCGGCCGGTCTGACCCGCGCGGCGAGTTCACCGTCGGCGGTCAGGGTGCGGACGTACGTGACGTAGTCGGCGGTCTCGACGGTGGTGGCGTCGGTGTCGAGCAGGATGTGCCGCACCTTCCGGTCGGCTGCCCGATCTCGATCCGCAGCCCCACGGCACGTCCATCGGCTCGGGCGTGAGCCGGCAGACGGCCCGGCCCTTGGCCCACAACCGCGCAATGTCCATCATCCGGTTCCCCCGAGACCCGCTTGCCGACATCGGCCGAGGGAGTCCACGTCCGAAGACCGACATGGACTCCCTCGTCACCGTGCCTTATGTGAAGACCTGTCACCTGATCGGCGGCTTCGCCGTACCCGGCCGGCGGTTGCGGACCCCGCCTACTCGTCCCCGGTCGGAGTGCGACGGGCGTAGGTGCGGGTGGCGCGGGCCCGGTCGTCGCAGCGGGTCGAGCACCAGTGCCTACGACCGTGGCGCAGCAGGAAGCGGTTGCAGGGCGGGAATCCGCATGCGGTGAGGCGTTCCACGTCCGGGCTGGTGAGCAGGTCCGCCGTGTTGATCGCCAGCGCCGCCAGGCGTGGTCGAGAATCTGGTTGACCGGGCGCGGCGACGCGCGGTGCGGACCGGTCTTGTCGTCCCACAGCAGCAAAGCCGCGGTGGGGACGCGGGTGAGCGCGTCGTTGACGGCGGCGATCGCCGCGGGCAGGACCGGCACGCCCGCCACCCGGGTGGCGAACAGCGACCTGACCTGCTCGCGCGGCGAGCGTAGCTGCGACGTGCACATCTCGGCGAGGCCGGCGTTGTGCATGCTGAGAATGGCATTCGTGCAGCTCAGGCGGTGTGGTGGTACTCGTTGAGGTGCCGCCCAGTCGTTGCCGTCGGCGGATGTCGAGGTGGGTGATGACTGCTTGGTCGGTTGCTGGTGGTGGCAGTGGGTGTAGCGGTCGGGCATTGGCGATGCCTCGGTGGGGTCTGTGGGTGTTGCAGAACTGCTCGTACTGACGTAGCGCATGGAGTAGGTGCTGTTGGTTCCAGATGAGAGTGTGGTCGAGGAGTTCTCGGCGGCAGCTATGGACCCAGCGTTCCATGATCGCGTTCATGCGGGGGTACGGATGCCGCTGGGGACGACTCTGATGCCCGCGTCGGTGAGGATGGCGTCGAAAAGGGCGGGGTACTTCCGTCGCGGTCACGGATCAGGAATCGTGCGGGACTGCCCGCGTCTTCGAGGTGCATGACAAGACTCCTGGCTGCTTGGGTGACCCAGGAGGCGGTCGGGTGTGTGGTGCCGTCGAGCACGCGGATCCGGCGACTGGCGTGCTCGATCACCGCGAGTACGTGCAGTCGGGTGCCGCTCGACGTGGAGGCTTCGAAGAAATCGCAGGCCGGGAGTGCGTCGGCCTGGGAACGGAGGAAGACTGTCCAGGTCGTCGTGGTGAGTTCGGGCACCGGGTCGATCCCGGCGTTCTGGAGGATCTGCCAGACGGTGGACGCGGCGATCTTGATCCCAAGGACGAGGAGTTCGCCGTGGATGCGGCGGTAGCCCCGGGCAGGGTTCTCCCGGGTCAGGCGCAGCACCAGTAGCCGGATTGAGCGGATGGTTCGTGGTCGGCCGGGCTGCTCGGGACGGGACCTGGCTGCGTGGCGACAGGCGATGAGGTCCCGGTGCCACCGCAGCACCGTATCCGGACGGACCAGCAGTCGGAGCCGACGAAGCGTGTCGACGGGACGTCGGTGCAGCAGTGCCGTGAGGAACGCCCGGTCGTCTGAGGAGAACCGCGGACGGGCGTTGCCCGGTTCGCGTTCCAGGACGGTGATTTGGTGCCGCAGCACCAGAATCTCCACGTCCTTGCTCCGGTCGCTCATGGGCAGCAGGCGCAGCAAGGCGAACGCGTTGGTCACACCGGGATAGGCCGGTCGGAGCGGCGCAGCTGCTCATCATGCCGTGCTGGACGACATCGCGGTGGATGGCAGTCGTGCCGTGAGTGCTTCGAAGACTTGGGCTTCGTATGCTCTCTACCTGCATGGATGGAGTTTTCGGCAGACACAGGGATCGCCAGCGTTGGCGACGGCCAGTGGCTTGCGCGTGGTGTGCTTGGCGGTGGTCGTCACAAGGGCCCCCGAACAGCACACCTAACGACTGCGGGTCGTAGCCAGTGCCGGGGGCGGCGGCACCGGCTCGGCACGCCGCTCGGCTTGGCGGGCGTGGTGGGCCAGCACTTCCGCCACGACTTCCTCCTTGGTGGTAATGGCAACATCGGGTATCAGAACTGTCGGAATGGGTCGGGCCTCACCGGTCAGCGAACTTGGTGATCGAGGCGAGGAATCTGTCCAGATGGGAAGGGAAGTCGGGGCGAGGCGGCTCCGGGAAGCCGGGGAGTTCCTCGCTGGCTGGCAGAACCCGCCGCAAGGAGTCGACCGTGCGCCGCTGGTGGAACGGGTTCTCCGGGGCCGATGGAAGCACGCTGACCGGCATGGTGAGCGTGGCCAGTTCGTTGTCGGTGACGCCACGCAACGTCTGCCCGTTCAGCAAGGCGCGGATATTCTGGTCCGAGGCACCAAGAGCTGCCAGACCGGCGCGGGTGTGGGAGTCCACGGTGCTGTCTCCAGCGGTGGCGGGCCAGGCCAGGAGCAGCCGTGCGATCCGGTTCGGTAAGGCCAGCGCGAGGCGGACGGCCGCTGAGCACCCGTTCGACCCGGCTATCACGGCGACTGGCTGCTCGGGCAGGAATGCCGCGAGGTGCTCAATTTCGGCGTCCCAGTCCGGTGGCCGGTAAAGGCGGTTGGGAGCCAACACCGTGAAGCCTTCTCGTCGGATGCCACCTGTGACTCCAGGCAGCGTCCAGAATCGGTCGGCGTCCATGTCCTCCCACAGTCCTCCGTGTACCAGGAGGACTGCGAGGTTGCGGCGTAGTCCGTTGCGGTGTGTCATCAGTGCTCCTGGGATGAGGTTCGGCGGCTGACGTCGGCGGCGTAGGTGGTCCAGTCTCCTGCAAAGGTCTATTGCCGGCGGACGGCGGAACTGACGCTGATGCCGAGGGTTCGGGCGAGGATTGCCGCAGGGATCTCGGTGGCGAGCTGGAACAGCGCGGTGGTGCGGGCTTGGTCGGGGCGGATGCCCAGCTGGCCCAGCCTCTGTTCGGGCTGTTGTGTGCTGTTCTGGCGGCCGAGTTGGCCGCCAGGGAACAGCCAGCGGGATGGCATGATGGCGTCAGCGCCGGACCGCAGCCCACGCTCAGTTACCAGTACACCGAACCCGCCGGCGGCAACGTCAACATGGGTGCCCGCTGGTACCAACCCGGCACCTTCACCAGCCGCGACACCCCCTCGCTCGACCCCGCTGACCAGAGCACCACTAGCGCCAATGCCGCGTAGTTGGGGCGGTGAGTCGGTCGTCAACCCGGTGGTGATCATGATGTGGATGGTGGTGCGGTGGTTGGTGCGGTCGAGGGTGCCTTTGGCGCGGTGTTTGGAGATGGCGCGTTTGACCACGCGGGGGCAGGTCCGGCTGCGGCGTGGTGGGAGTAGGTGGGTCAGGACGGCGTGGCTGATGCGTCCGACCAGGTCGACCGTGGTGCCGGTGATGACGCCGGCGGCGTGGACGACCTGGTCGCGGGCGGTGTGCGGTGCGACGGTGAACCCGGCCCGGTCCGGTGGGATCCGCAGGTGGTGGGCGGCGTCGGCCATGGCGGTGCGCAATGCCTCCATGTCGGTGCGCAATGCCTGATGGGTGATCAGCAGGGCGTGGATCTCCTGGTCGATGCCGTCGGGGGTGCGTGCGCGCAGCACCCTTCCTCCCAGGACGGTCGATTTCAGTTCCAGGTAGGCGGTCTCGATCTCCCAGCGCTGGTGGTAGAGGGCGACGAGGTCGCGGGCGGGGTGGTGGTGGTGGTGGTCGAGCAGGGTGGTGACCAGCCGGTAGCGGCCGGTGCGCCGTTCCCGCCTGTCAGGGTCACCGTGATGTCGGCGTCGACCACCCGGACGGCGACTCCGCCCATCCTGGAGAGCCGGGAACCGTCGGACAGCAGGGCGAGGTCGGGCAGTGGGCGGCTGTTCTTGCAGCGGATCAGTGCCTGCGCGCCGGTCGCGGCGATGCGGGCGAGCAGGCCGGCGACGGCGAAGTTGCGATCGGCCGACAACAGCATCCCCGGCCGCAGGCATTTCAGCAGGTGTGGGGCCTGGGTGGTCTCGCCGACACCGATCGGCCCGAACACCGCGTCGATCACCGTGCGGGTGCCGCAGGCCACCACCGCGACCAGTCTCAGCAGCGGATGGCCCGAACCGCCGTGGGAACCGGTCTGGCGGGTGTGGGCGGCCAGGTTGGCCGGGGTGTCCGGCACCGACATCGTGGTGCCGTCGATGGCACAGACCAGCAGCCCCCGCCAGCGGGCCGCCCCGGCCGCCGGACCGGCGACCAAGGCGAACAATGCCCGCAGCGGTGCCGCGCCGACCCGGCGGCGGGCCTGGGCCAGTGCGGAGGAGGTCGGCATCGCCACCGGCAGTCCGTCCAGACCGGCGACCAGCCTGGCCCACACCTGCCGGTAACCGGACTCGGCGAACAACCCGGCCGCCGGCAGCAGGTAGACCACCACCCTCGAGGGCAGGTCACGGACTCTGGCCTGCGTTTTTCCGGTCGCGGCCAAGACGTCGTCGACCATCTCGAACGGCACGATCCGGGTCAGCTCGCCCAGATGCCCCGGCGCGAACCGGCCCCCTGCCACAGTCGTGACACGGGTGATGAAACACTGATCTTCCAACGGAGTTCCTGCACTTCAGTGATCTTGGTCGACACTGAGCCCTTTCCAACCTGGTGGTGGCGGGCTGGAGACGTGGCGAAGCTCCTGGTAGATGACTTCTCGACCAAGAGCAAGGCCATCGCCAGGAGCTTCGTGTGTTTGTCCACCCATCCGCGATCGACCTGTCCGGTTCCTCGCCCGGGAACCGGCCGTGCATCGGCGCCGGATCGGCAGCAGGTGGCGCCGCCTCGACCCCGGACGCCAAGCCCTGACGGTCCTGGCCCACTTGCGCTGCGGCGACACCTACACCCGTCTCGCCGCCGGGTTCGGCATAGGCCTGGCCACCGTCTGCCGCTACATCCACGAAGCGGTCGAACTCCTGGCCGCGCTGGCACCGGACCTGGCCGACGCGGTGCAAGTCGCCTCGCGCAAGGCCTACGTCATCCTCGACGGCACCCTGCTCCGGATCGACCGAGTCGCCGCCGACCGCCCGTACCACTCGGGTAGACACAAGCGACACGGGATGAACGTCCAGGTTCTCGCCGACCCGGCCGGACGCCTGCCGTGGACCTCGCCCGCACCGCCCGGCTCGGCCCACGACCCGACCGCGGCACGCACCCACGGCATCGTCGACGCCTCGACCACACCGGACATCCCGTCCTGGACGGACAAGGCCCATCGAGGCGCGGGCGGTCCGATCCGCGTGCCCCACCGCGGCAGGTGGCACAACCTCTCGCCCGGTCAACAAACGGTCAACCGCTCCCACGCCCGCATCCGCGCACTCGGCGAACGGGCCGTCTCCACCCTGGAGACCTGGCGACCACTACACAGACTCCGCTGCTCCACCACCCGCATCACCAACCTGACCCGAGCCGTCCTTGCATTTCACCTCGCCGCCGAATGAGGTTTGGAAAGGGCTCACTGGGCCATTTTCATCGTGACGTCGCAGGTCACGGCGCAGGGTGAGGAGTGGGGAGCGTGGTGGGCGAGGCTCCCGGTAAGACAGCAGTCGACCAGGATCCGATGCCCCGACCGGGAGCCTCGCCGTGCTGTCCTATCCTGCCGCGATTGCGCTGTCCGACCGCACCCTCGTCCGCCTGGGCGACCTGATCCGCGCCGAGCGTGTGCGGCGACGATCCCGGTGGCGGTGCCTGGATCCTGGCCGTCAGGCGCTGCTGGTGCTCGCCCACCTGCGCAACGGCGACACCTGTGCTCGCCCGGCCGCCGGGTTCGGAGTTTCGCGCAGTACCGCCTGGCGCCACGTCCGGGAAGCGGTGGACCTTCTCGCCGCCCTGGCCGACGACCTGCACGCCGCCGGTGAGCGGGCCGCCCGACTGGCCTACGCGATCCTGGACGGCACCCTGGTCCCGATCGACCGCGTCGCCGACCGGAAGCCCTACTACTCGGGCAGACACCATCGCCACGGCGTCAACGTCCAGATCCTCGCCGACCCGGCCGGTCGGCTGGTGCGGGCCTCGCCGGCCCTGCCCGGCTCCGCCCACGACCTGACCGCGGCCCGCACCCACGGTCTGCTCGACGTGCCGACTGAACATGAGGTGACCACGTTCGCCGACAAGGCCTACCAAGGCGCGGGCGGCACGGTGCGCACGCCGTTCAAGCGTCACGCCACATGACCACGGCTGTCACGCGGCCAGCAGACGGTCAACCGGGCCCATGCCCGTATTCGCGCCCTCGGCGAACGCGCCGTGTCGCTGCTCAAAGGCTGGAAAGTCCTGGTCAAGCTGCGCTGCTGTCCCCGCCGGGCCACCGCGATCGTCGCGGCCATCCTCGTCCTGCACCACGTCGAAACCTGCCGCCAACCATGATGAAAAAGGCTCCTTGTGCCTCGATGCCGGTGTTGTCGCGGGATAGTGCGCGGTGTCGTCGGTTGGTGATCGAGCGGCGGCAGAGGGAAGGGGATGCCACGCCGGTGCGGCTGTCACTGCATGAACGGTCCGGGACTGGTTTGCCGCGTCACGGCAACCTCGTGCTGCGGCGCAGGTAACTCGGCATTCCTCACCACCGATGACCGGCAGGGCAGAAAGGCCAGTCAAGGAGCCCTTCGCTGGTCGGGCGTGGCGGTCGTATCTCCACGCCACATAGTCATATCTCTATGGTTCATGTGCACGATCACTCCAGCTCAGCGCCTCAGTGCAGAGTTCTGGCACCTAACAAGCCCCCGCGAGGGCAGGCCGGCAATAGTGGGGGCGTCGCGGAGTGGATGTCGGCACTGTCAGGTGCTCTGCTTGGACGACAGCGGGCGCTGCACGGCACCCAGCACGCGGTCGGTGGGGAAGTAGCCGAAGCGGGCCGAGTCGAAACTGGCGTCCCGGTTGTCGCCGAGAAGGACGAGCATGCCCAGGGGTACTCGGTCTTCCGGCACGTCGGCCAGTGCGGGGACGATGTCGCGTGGCACCGGATCGCCCGGGACCGCGACCACCCGCTTGATGAGCCATTCGATGCGGGGCACCTCGGCTCCGCCGATGCGCGTCGCGACCGGGGGAGCGGGCCATTCACCCCGGTGCATCGGTCGTTCCACCACGACCACCTTGGGGTTGCCCCGTTTTGACGGACAGGGTCGATGAGTGCGGTCAGGCTACCCGGTCCGCCGGGTGATAGCGGGTCACTTCGTAGGTGGCGGGGCTGAGGTAGCCGAGGCTGGAGTGCAGGCGGCGGGTGTTGAACCAGCCCTCGATGTATTCGAAGATCGCCTTGTGCGCGCTGGTCCTGGTGGGCCAGGGCTGCCGGTCGAGCAGTTCGGCTTTGATGGTGGCGAAGAACGACTCCGCGACGGCGTTGTCCCAGCATTGGCCCTTGCGGCCGACCGACAACCGCACGCCCAGGTCGTCGGCGAGGGCGCCGAACCGGTCGGACGTGTATTGACAGCCCCTGTCGGCGTGGAAGATCACGCCGGGCTCGGGGCGTCGTTGACGCACGGCATTGTCCAAGGCCTGGGCGACGAGGTCGGTGCGCAGGTGATCCGCGGTGGCCCAGCCGACCACCCGACGTGAGGCGATGTCGATGACGGTGGCGAGGTGGAGCCACCCCTCCCAGGTGTGGATGTAGGTGATGTCCCCGCACCACCGCGTGTCGACATCCGTTGCGGCGCAGGAGAAATCACGCCGGATCAGATCCGTCGGAACGGTCGCGGCGGGGTCGGGGACGGTGGTGGTGCGCCAACGCTTCGGTGCGCGTCCCGCGCGTCCGGTCTCGCGCAGCAGCCGGGCGACGCGTTTGCGGGAATGCCGATGACCCCGGGCTCGCAGCTCGGCGTGCACCCTGGGCGCGCCGTAGGTTCCCTTGGATTCGTCGTGGATCGCCACGACCCGCGCGCTCAGATCGGCGTCCTGTCGTGCGCGGGCGGTGGGCGTGACGGTGCGGTGGGCGTAGTAGGCGGACCGGGAGACCTTCAGCAGTGAGCACGCCCGCTGGACGTTGCCGCCGCCCGCTCGCTCCGCCTCGATGAACGGGTACGCGTTCACCGGATCTCCTTCGCGAAGAAAGCCGTGGCACGCCGAAGTATCTCCACGTCCTCCGACAACCGAAGGTTCTCCCGCCGCAGCCTTGCGAGCTCCTCCCGCTCGTCGGTGGTCAGCCCGTCGGCGCGGGTGCCGGAGTCACGTTCGGCCCGCACGACCCACTGCCGCACTGCGGTCTCGGTCAGGTCGAAGTCCTTCGCGACCTGACCCATCGAACGGTCACCCCGCGAGCACAACTCCACGATCTCGGCCTTGAACTCCGGGGGGAACGACCGCCGGGGCCGCCGCTTCTTCCTGCCCATGGGCTCCATGATGGGACATCCCTCCGGGGACATGCGTCCCCTGATCTCGGATGTCCGTCAAAACGGGTCAAGCCCACCTGTCCTGCCTTGAGAACACTACGGCGCTGCACGAGCACGCGGTCGCCGTCGCGGTAAGTGGGCTCCATGCTCACACCGCGCACGGTCACCGCGACGAGTCTGCGTCCCAACAGTGCGGCCGTGCACAGCATCACCGCGACGGCCGCCGAGAGCACACATGCGCCCAGCGTCATCACCATCCACAGGCGGGCGTTCATCGCACGACCTCTCGCGCCTGATAGCCGGAAGCCTGTAAGGCGAACAGCCGCGCGTACTCCCCACCCGATTCGATCAGGGCGTTGTGCCCGCCCCGCTCGACGACCCGCCCGCCGCCGAGCACGATGATCTCGTCGGCATCCCGGACCGCGCCGAGTCGGTGCGAGATGAGCAGGCTCGTGCGGCCACTCCGGTGTTGCCGCAGCGACG
The DNA here is from genome assembly GCF_040640215.1 of Actinosynnema sp. NPDC023587. Classification (NCBI taxonomy): domain Bacteria; kingdom Bacillati; phylum Actinomycetota; class Actinomycetes; order Pseudonocardiales; family Pseudonocardiaceae; genus Actinosynnema; species Actinosynnema sp. NPDC023587. The sequence goes on from NZ_JBFABG010000023.1 coordinate 44,494, forward strand.
CGTGGATCTCGTGCTCCGCCTGGGCGTCGAGACCTGCGGACGGTTCGTCGAGGATCATCAGGTCGCGCCGGTGGCGGAGGAACGCGCGCGCCAGCGCGAGCCGCTGCCACTGCCCAGCGGACAGCACCACGCCTGTTTCCGGGTTGTCCCTGTCCGCGTTGGTGAAGAACATCCGGGACAGCAGGGTGTCGTAACCGTCGGGCAGTTCGGTGATCCTCTCGTGCACACCGGCCCGTCGCGCGGCTCTGGTGATCCGTTCCCGGTCGTTGATGGAGTCCAGGTCGCCGAGGCCGATGTTCTCGGCTGCGGTCATGTCGTAGTCCATGTAGTCCTGGAACACCGCGCCGATTCGTTGCCGCAGCTCGGCGGGATCGACCTCGCGGATGTCCACGCCGTCCCAACGGATCGTGCCCCGAGTCGGGTCGTACAGCCGGCACAGCAATTTCACCACCGTGGACTTGCCCGCTCCGTTCAAGCCGACCAGGGCGACCGCCTTGCCGTGCGGGATGGTCAGGGTGACCCCGCGCAACACCCACGGGTGCTCATCGGAGTAGCGGAACCACACGTCACGCAATTCGATGCCGTGTCGCATCGGCGGCAGAGCAACGGGTTCGGCCGCCACCGGGAGATCGGGCCCGGCCGCGGTGACGGCGATGTAGTGGTCGAACATCAACAGGGCCTGGTGGGCACGGGCGATCTCGGTCGCGAGAGCGCTCAACGCACTCTGGACGCCGATCACCGCTGCGGTGAAGACGGTGATGTCCCCGATGGTGAGCCGGCCCTGCTGAGCGGCCCAGACGGCCCAGACCAGGCCGCCGCCCGCCACGACGGCGGCCAGCAGGCCGAGCCCGGTCTGAACGCGCACCTCCGCGCGGTCCACGGCTCGTTTCGCCGCATTGGTGGTGTGCCGCTGGGACGACATGCGACCGCGCAGGAAGCCGCCGATCCCGAACAGCCGGATTTCTTTGGCGGCAGCCACGTCGGTGAGCAGTTGACCGTAGAAGATCTCTCGCCGCTCGGCCGGGCCGATGTCCCAGAACATCCGGGCACGCCGGCGGGAGAGCGCCGTCTGGGCGGCCAGCGCCGGTACGCCGCACAGCAGCACCAGAACTGTCATCACGGGGCTGAGCAACAGCAACGTGCCGACGAACCCCACGACGGTGATCGCGGACCTGCCCGTACCGAGAATCCCGTCCACTGCCTGGTTGGGCGTGTGACCGCCCGCCTGTTGTGCGATCCGCAGCCGGTCCAGGAAATGCGGGTCCTCGAAGCGGCCCAACCCGACGAATCCCTCCACCGACTTGAAGAGCCGGTCCTGCGCGGTGAGTCCGACAGCGCGCTCCATCTCGGCCCGCAGGTACTTGGTCACCTGCGGGGTGATCGCCACGACCGCGCCGACCAGGCCGAGCCCCGTGGCGATGACGATCAACGTGGTGCCCTGCGCGGCTCCGGTGGCCAGGTTGTCGATGACGAGCTTGGTGAGCCAAGCGCCGACCACCGGCAGGGCACCACCGACGAGGGTGAGCACCAGGTAGAGGGCGAACGCGCCGGGGGCCGCCGTCGCGGAGAGCGAACACGCCGCGACGGCCCGGTGCCAAGTCGTCCTCGCCGTGGTCCGATCCGCTCCGATCACCTTCGTCGCCGCCGGACCCGCCGACGTGGGGGTCATACCGAGGCCCAGGGCCGGTCCAGGGCCAGGTGGTCGTCGCGGACCGTCAGCAGTCCCTCGTCGCCAGGGCCGATCATGAGCACAGTCGGGAAGGCACGCGCTTTGAAGGCGGAGCTCAAGGCACCCTCGCGGCTCTCCACCACCACCCGGGCGACCGGAGACAGTTCGCTGACGAACTCGGCGGCCGCGTCCGCGTCGCCGACCACGACGGCCAGCACCCGGTCCCGCCCGCCGGGCATGGTGTTCGCGTACCGCACGAACTCGGGCATCTTGTCCTTGCACGGCTGGCAACCGGGCGAGAAGAACGCCACGACGGTTTCGCCGGTCACCAGGTCCCGGCTCACCGGACTACCGTCCATCGCGAACGTCTCGAACGCACCGACTTCCTCGCCGGCCCGGAGCGCGGGCGCGGGGTTCTCCCCGGCGGACAGCAGCTCGGTGTGCTCTCGCAGCCGCTTGACCACGCCTACTGTGAGGACCAGGTCAAGCAGGGCGACTACCCCCACGACCACCACGGCCGCGATCAGGAACTGCATGGCATCTCCTCATGATCTTCCGGAGATCGTCCATGATCTCGGAACCTTGCCGACTGGCTGGAACAACTCGACGATGTCGTCGAGCAGGATGATCACGGCCCCGGCCGGCGGACCGGCGAGCGCGGCCACGAGTGCGCCGGCCGAATCGACCGGGCCGGACGCCATCGACGTCATCACCGCACCGACGGCCGCGACGACCGCGAGGATGAGGTTGCGCACGACGTGCACCGGCCCGAGCGGCACGTTCGAGGCACCGAAGCACCGGCACGCCGCCGAAACACCTCGCCGCGCGCTCACCGCGATGGCGACCGCGAAGATCACCGACAACAGCCCGGCGACCAGCAGTCCGGTCGCTGCGGCGGGTGCCGGCGGCATGGCGAGCAGCACGCACACGGCGAGCTCGGCCGCCAGTACGAGCGATGCCACGGGTTTCACCAGTGCCGACGGCAACAGACGCATGTCGCGGACCGAGGACGCGAAGGCAGCGAACGATCCCCGGCGGGCCAGCTTGCTCACCGAGGAGGCGAGGAACACCACGCCTATCAGGCATCGCAGGCCGATGGCCAAGTACTGCATGCGAGAGCCCCTCAAATGATCGTGGTGCGGCAGGAGGGACGAGGTGGCGGGCTGCGTGACACCCCGGCCCGCCACCCGGTCACGGGCTGCTGCGGTCAGCAGTCGCAGACATACGCGCCGTTACACCCGGCGCACGGAGCGTTGTAGCCGCACGGGCCCGCGCACTGCCAGCAAGCCGGCCAGCTCCCACACGACGCGGACGAGGCCGCCGCGTCGACCTCCGGGACGAAGATCCCGAGCAGTCCGGCTCCCAGTGCCTCCAGCATTTTGTACATGCGACAACTCCTTGGTATCGACCGAGAAACGTCTCCTGATGGCTCGAGCCACCCCAAGCGTGCTGGTCGGCGTCAGCGCGGAGCAACCATGGCCAGCCGTTCCGAACGGGTGTCGAACAGACCCGGACCAACTCATCGCCGTTCAGCCACGTTCGAGCAGGAATAGCCTGGTCACGACGCTGTTCGAGTCGGTGCGCGAACATGCCTGGACACAGATCGCCGATCACCAGATTGGCGGTCGTGCGATGTGGGGCACCTGGGCCAAGGTGGGGTGATGGGGCGAGGCGAGGGGGCGGCTCGACCGAGCCGCAGAGGCACGCACCAGAGCCGGCTCACCTGAAGGACCCGGCCGAGTTCGCAGCCGAGCTGCGCGCGTTGCGAAACTGGTCCGGGCTGACGTACCGGCAGTTGGAAGGCAAGGCGAAGGCGTTCGGGAACACGCTCCCCGCCAGCACGATCGCGACCACCGTGGGCCGAAGCACGCTGCCCCGGGACTCCTTCGTCGAGGCGTTCACCCGCGCGTGCGGGCTCGGTGACGAGGACGTCCGGCAGTGGCTGGCCGCCCGCAGGCGCATCGCGGTGGGTGACCGTGCGCGGACCGGCGGCGACCCTCGCAGCGATCTGCGGGACGAGGAACCCGGCCTGACCCAACCGGACGGCTCTGCCGTGCCACACCGTGTTCCGTGGTGGCTGCGTGTGGCAAGCCTGGTCACGGCGGTGGCGGTCGGTGTCCTCGGCATGCTGGGCGTCCAGGCACTGCGGTCGGGCACCGACCCGCCGCGAGCGCAACCGCCTGTGCCGGGACTGGGCATTCCCGCCGTGGGAAGCTGGGCGAAGATCCACCCCGCGCGCAACCCCGACTTCTGCCTCACCGAAGGCCGAGATCGGACACAGCGCTATCCCACCGCCGTCGCCGCCCAGCACCCGTGCTCGCAAGCCGACCTGCCGCGCACGTACATCGAGCCGTTGGGCGACGGCGTGGTCCAGATTCAGTGGCATCACCCGAAGTACGCCATCGGCTGCCTCACCGTGCTCACCGACGGCGAGGGCCGCGATCTGGTCGAACCCCGGGACGACTGCTCGGAGAGCGATCCGGCCCAACGGTGGCGGATCGAGCCGGTCGGCTCGCCGGCGGCCGCGCACTTCCGCATCCGCCCGGAAGGCACCGGCCAGTGCCTGAGCCTGCGCGACCAGGACACCGTCGAAGGTGCCGAGATCGTCCAAGGCCGTTGCTCGGGCGCAGCCGACCAGCAGTACCTGATCGAGGTGATCCCACCGCCGTAGGCACCTCGCCGACCGGCACCGCGGCCTGTTGGTCACCGACGGCTTCATCCTGGTCGGCGGTCGGATCGTCGGCACCTGGACGGCAATGGAAGGAACCGTGGCCGTCACGCCACTGCGCCCGTTCACCAGATCCGAGCACGTCGCCGTCGCCAAGCAAGGCCGGGAACTCGCTGCATTAATCTCCGACTACGCTATCACCGCGAAGCGCAGGTGAAGGACTTTACGTCATTGACATCGCCTGATCCGTTGTACTTCGGCCAGCCGGGGAAAATGCACAGCGGTCGGGAACGCCGGCGTCATCGGTTGTGACGATGGTGTTCGCCGGATCGGTGCCTTTCTCCACCCAGTTCTCGATCGTCGCCAACTGGTCCCACTCCGGTTGAAAAGCCGACGAGGGATCTGCTGTGCCGTCCATGCCTGTGTCGGGTGGGTGGTGACGCCGATGACGGGCAGGCGTGTAGTGTCGTGTTCGAGGAATGCCAGTGCAGGCTCATCGAGGGGGTCGGACCCACAAGCTGTCGGCGCAGGGCCGCATTCTGCGTGCCGCAGCACGAGCAGCCCGGCGTCCTTCGCCGTTTTGCTGCGCAGCAGCACCCACGGCACGGGCGGCAGCTTCCGGGGCACCTGATACAGCAGGGACACGATCACCTGGGCGTGCTCTCAACACGGTGGCACTCGCGCTCTACCGGCGATGATGACTTTCCGAGTGGCACACGCGTTCGTCATTGAAGCGCCTGTTCGGCGTCGTGTTGTGATGAGCAGTCGTGCTTGCTGTGGATGGCGACGGGCGGATGGCGTCCGTGCCAGTGAGCGTTCGATGCTCTTGAGCGAGGTCTACTGGCACTAGCTGATCAACTTTATTCCGGCGGCATCGAGCGCCTGGTAGGTCAGCCGGGGCAATTCTTCCGGGGGTAGGCCGCTCAAGTCGGTCAGGTAGAAACCGTTGCTCACCTGTGCGCTGATCATGCGGCCAGAGGGGAAGTGGATGACCACAGTGGCGACGTCTGAGCGAACGGCTCCGTAGCCGATGGGCCCTCCGCCGTCGTCCAGCCAGGCCGACATCAGCACCGACTTCTGCAGGTAGTCCTGTGAGAACGCCACGGTGTGGGCACTGGGATGAGCACCGGTTCGAACGCAGGCGGTGACCTGGTTGGAAGCGCCGGTGACGGCCACGAAGCCGTTGGGACGCGTCATGACCGGACCCGTGACAGGCTCCGCACTCCTGTGTGAGCCCGGCCCGCCGACACACTTCGCCACAGTCTCCTGCACCGCGACCGGTGACACCAGGCCCCACTGCGGACTGGCCACCCCCACCACGGGAGGCTTGAACAGGAACGACAAGATCATCGTGCTACCGGCGAGGACGAGCGCGCCGAGCACCAGTTGAGCCGTGACCCGTGCCACCATTCACGCAAGTCTGCCGCCTACAGCGCTGAAGTGGTGGTGGATTCGCACAACCGGTGGGATGTCGCTCGTCCAAGCCCGTCACCGCGAAAGACGTTCTCCCGGTGTTCTGTGACCGTCTGCGGAGAGGGGGATGGCGAGCTGGCCCGATGGTGTCGCGCACGGGGCGCTCGGGGTACATCAGGACGGTGGTCGGGTCGGTGGGTCAGCAGGTCACATGGATCAGCCGAGCCCGAGTGCGGGAAACTCCACCGGGGTAGCCCTTACTCCTGCGGGTTCGCGCCACGCGCGGTAGCAGAGTTCATCAGGGCTCATGATTCCGTATGCCTCATGCAGTGCTGCGGTGCAACACTTCGCCAGCAGTACCAGTTCTTTCGTGAGCGCGGGGCGTCGAAGCGAGGACGTCCAGTTGGGTTGCGCGACGTTGGGTGCGATCCAGTCAAACCTGCGGAGCTGGAACTCGTCGGCATCCTCCACGACGTCTCTTCCCGGCGCTTCCGCGTAGAGCCGGTCAGGTGCGCCGGCGAACTGGACGTATCGCATGGGGTCCGTCGTCGCATGGACGATGAGGAAAACATGATCGATCACGTCGCGGAGCGTGTCCGCGAGTCGGTCGTTGAACAGCTCCCAGTCGTACGCGATCTTCCACGGCATCGGAACCGGTGTGATCGTGGTGGTGAACCGCAGCTCTGCGTCGTCGAACGCGATCAGCTTCTCCAACGGGCTGCGATGATCGGCCCGCTCGAAACCCTCCACGCCCGCCCTCGGGTCACGGGTGGTCACCGCGTACCCGCCTGGTCTGTCGGTGATGACCTCGACGGGCATGCCGTGGTAGGTACCGGGGCGGAAAAGGTCGTAGCACTCCAGCACGTCGTCGTGGGTGAGGCGCTTCACGAAGGAGCGTCGTCCCACCTGGGTGAACGACTCGTCGACTGCGTGGTTCGACGTGATCCACCATTTGTTGACCGAGTGCTGCAAGCGATAGTCGACGTCGCGGTAGCGGACGAATCGTCCGGGCACCGGAAGGCGGTCGTTGTTCGTGCTCATCGGTATCCGGCCTTCCGGTCGAGCTTGAATCCCTGAGGGGTTTCGAACATCGCGCGGAGGCTTCTGTAGGTGAGGTTGAACGAAATCCGTCCACCGGACGCGGTGACCCAGTGCGCGGACGTTGTCTCCTCGAAGTCGCGCATCGTCGGCACGCCCCAACGAGCTTCCGCCTCACGCACCATCAGGGCGAACGCGTCCCCGAGGAATCGCCTTGACCCGGGAGTGACCTCGCGGATGCGGTCCGCGACGTCGAGCCTGAGGTACGACAGGTCGCTCTTGGTGCTGATGGTCATCACATCCGGGACGGTGAACCCGGACACCGTGTTCATGAGATACGAGGTGCCGTTTTCGATCTCGATCGTCCACCCGAGCCACTCGACGGCCAACTGGTGCACTCGGTCACGCGTGAGCGGCCAGGCCTCAACCTCCCAGAACTCCATGAGGTCGCATGCCTCGACAGGCGTCATCGCTCTCCAGCTCACTTCTCGATCATCTCATGCCGGACTTGCGAACAGGCGGTACGCAACGAGGGCCTTGATGCCACCATCGGGTCGGTGCTGCTCCAGGATGGTGTGCTCGGTGTGCTCGGTGTGCCGGAGAGCGCGTGGGAGCGGGTTGGGGAGCAGTATGGGAGCACGTGTCTTGACCCCTATTGCCGTTCCGAAGAGGTGACGCAATTATACGCCCGTACTGCTCCCTTGATCTGTGGTGTTTCGAGCATGGTGTCGATCATGGGTTGGGTGACGTGGGAGTAGACGTCCATTTCGTGTCGGTGGATTCGAAACGGCATGGTGAAGACCTTCATGGTGGTAGTCGGTCCTGAGGGATGTCGGATATCCGTGGACGTGTGTCCCGTCACCCGGGACGGCGTTCCCGCTGGCACGGCCCGTCCCTGCGGCTCAGGCGGGGACGGGCTCTGGCTCGGCACCGTCAAAGGGTGGGTAGCTTTCGCCGCCCGTTCGCTCGGCCGCATCGATGTAGTCGGCGAGAGCGTCGCGGGATTGGGCGAGCCTGTCCATCTGCTCGTCCAGTCGCCGCAGCCGTGACCGCATCGCGGCCAGCAATTCGGGGCAGCCAAGTAGTTCCGGGAGCTCTCCGACCGCGCAGGGGAGCAGGTACGCGATGTCCTCCGAGGACAGACCGGCACCAAGCAGGTGCCGGATCTGCTTCACCCGCAGCACGGCGTCCTCGCCGTACTCGCGGTAGCCGTTCGCGCCCCGGTCCGCGTCCAGCAGGCCCTGGGCCTCGTAGTAGCGCAACTGATGGGCGTTGACGCCCGCCCGTCGACTCAGTTCCCCGATCCGCATCGAAACCTCGCTTGACCTTCACACCGGTATCAACGTTGACGATGCTGCCATGAACAACGAAACCACCACACCCGTGGCAGTCATCGGGCTCGGACTGATGGGCCAGGCACTCGCTGGCGCGTTGCTGGAAGCCGGGCATCCCACCACCGTGTGGAACCGTACGGCCGCCAAGGCCGACCGGCTGGTGGCCAGGGGTGCGCGGCTGGCACCAACGGTGGGCGACGCGCTCCAGGCGGGTTCCCTGACGATCATCTGCGTCACCGACTACCAGGCCGTGCACGAGCTGCTCGACGCGAGCGACATCACGCTGGACGGCACGACGTTGATCAACCTGACCTCGGGTGACTCGGCCCAGGCCCGCCAAGCCGCCCAGTGGGCTGAGCTGCGCGGTGCCCGTTACCTGGACGGTGCCATCATGGCCATCCCGTCGGCGATCGGGACCGCCGAGGCGGTGATTCTGCACAGCGGGCCGCAGTCGGATTTCGAGGCGCACAAGTCAACGCTCGACGCGCTCGGCACCGTCACCTACCTCGGTGCGGACCACGGGCTGGCGTCCCTGTACGACGTGGCCGGCCTGGCCATGATGTGGAGCGTCCTGAACGGCTGGCTCCAGGGCACTGCCCTGCTCAGGACGGCCGGTGTCGACGCCACGACGTACGCGCCGTTCGCACAGCAGATCGCTGCCGTTGTAGCCACCTGGCTGCCCGGGTACGCCGAGCAGATCGACAGTGGCTCCTTCCCCGCCGAGGTGTCGGCCCTGGAGACCGACGCGCGGGCGATGGCACACCTCATCGAGGAGAGCGAGGCGGTGGGCGTCAACGCCGAACTGCCGAAGTTGATCAAGGCGATGGCCGACCGCTCGATCGCCGCAGGACATGGCGGAGAGCAGTATCCCGTGCTGATCGAAGAGTTCGGCAAGTTCCGCAACGACTGACCGATCCCGACACCGGAAGCGAGCGTCTGGCATCAGGCTCGGCGGGATGGCCGAAACGGTCGAGCAGAGCCGTCTCGCGAAGTGCAGTTCGCCGATCTTGCTATGGCGTAGCAAGATCTCGCCTTGAGCGAAGAGGGGAATGTCGTAGTCATACATCCGCTCCACCCAAACCCGGTGGGTGATGTGCCTGTGGGGCCACAGCGAGCATTGTTCGGACTCCACGTATGTGATGACGGGCCGGATGAGGAGTCTTCGGTCGTGCCAGTCCAGCTCTTGGGCACACTGCTCGACGGGCGGCGCAGACAACCCGTTACCGGTTGTTGGCGGGGAATCCGTGACGGGGAAACGAGTTTCACTTCCCGGCCGGGCCGGACGACCGGTTGGGCAGGGTGTTCTTCGCCCAGTCGGCGAAGGTCGTTGTGGGTACGCCCCAGTGTGCGGCGAACTGTGGTCGCGCCGGCGCGGGGTGGGCGCTCATGTGTTGCTGTGCGTGGAGAAGTGCCGTGGGAAGGCCCTCCGCTCGGACGTGTTCCGGGCTGGGGGGAAGTTCGATGTCGGTCCCGAGTGCCTGGGACAGGATTTGTGCGGCGTCGCGGAAGCTCACGACGTCGCCGGCGAGTTCCAGTTCGACGCCGTGGAAGCGATCTGGTTGTGCGAACGCTGCGGCGGCAGCGGCTCCGATGTCGTCCACCGCCACGAAAGGGTGTGCGACGTCGGGGTCGGCGGCGACGGCAAGGCGGTTCGAGGTCATGTCGGCGAAGTAGGGCGATGGTCGGACGAAGTTCTCCATGAACGTGGCCGGCCTGAGGATCGTCCACTGTGGAAATCCTGCGGTGCGCACGAGGTTCTCGACTGTGGCCTTGCTGCGGTAGTAGTGCCGGACGAAGGAGCCCCAGCGCTGTTCGTCGAAGTTCTCGACGTCGATGGTTCCGGCACCCGAGACCGAAGTGTGCACCACGTGTCCGACCTGCGCCTCTCGGGCGGCCTTGATCAGGTTGTGGCCGTGGCGGACTTCGGAGTCGCCCGACAGGTCGGTGATGTCGGGCGTCTGCACGGAGAACACCGCGTGGGCGTTGTCGAGAGCCGCTTCCAACGACGGGACGTCGTCCAGGTCGCCTTGCACGAGAACGGCTCCGAGTTCACGCAGGGCGGCGGCCCGATCGGTGTCGGTGTCTCGCACCAGGGCCTGCACCGGGATGGTGGAGGCGAGCAGCGCGCGGACCACGGCACCTCCCTGTTTGCCGGTCGCTCCGGTGACCAGCACGAACGACTGCGATGTGGGCACGGCATCCTCCGATCGGTAAGTGGGGTGCTACCCCACTTTGCTTGGGCTACGATATGGGGTGGTACCCCGTTTGTCTAGCGAGAGGTCGTCCCGATGGCGAGCAGTGGGCTCAAGCCGCAACGGGCGGACTGGCAGCGCAACCACGAGCGGCTCCTGGCGGCGGCCCGGCCCCTCGTCGCCCGGGACGGAGCCCAGGTCTCCTTCGAGGAGGTCGCCCGCGAGGCCGGCGTGGGTTCGGCCACCCTGCACCGGCACTTCCCGTCCCGGCGCGCGTTGCTGGACGAGGTCTTCCGCGAGGCTGCCGAGCGCTTGCGCCGGCGAGGTGACGAGCTGCTCGGCGGTGACCCCGGCGCGGGACTCCTCACGTGGCTGGAAGAGCTGACCGTGGCCGCTGTCGAAACCCGTGGCCTGTCCGCTTCGTTGGAGGCCGACGCGGACGGCGGGCCGTCATCCGCTGAGGGCTGCCACGGCGTGGTGCGGACGGCGACCGTTCACCTGGTGGATCGAGCGCTCGCGGCGGGTGCCGTGCGACCGGGAATCTCACCGGACGACCTGCTTGCCCTCGTGACGGCCATTTCCCTGGCCACCGAAAGTGATTCGGCAGCGGCACGCCGTCTGCTCCGCCTCGCCTTCGACGGCGTCCGCCCCTGAGCGTCCACCGGGGCACGAGCCGAAGACCTGTCAGCCGCCGACAGCGGCGTTGGCAAACCTGGGCCGGGCGGATCTGTGCGGCGTACCGGCCGACGAGCTGCGGGTCACCTCCAGGGCCACCAGAGCGGCACCTGTGGCCAGGACCCGGATGCCGACCGGGCCGCCCGGCTGAGGACGTGGGTCCCAGGTAGGCGAGGCTGGAGAGCGGGGTCCGCCTCGATGCGATCGGTCATGGCGGGTCAGGGAGTGCTGTCGACGGGGAAGGTGACCCAGACTGTGGTGCCCTGCCCAGGTGTCGAGGTGACGCCGACCGTGCCGCCGTGTGCGGTGACGATCGCCTCTACTATGGCCAGGCCCAGACCTGATGAACCTCCGTCGCTGCCGCGGCCGGAATCGGCGCGGTAGAAGCGCTCGAAGACGTGCGGCAGGTGCTCCGGTTCGATCCCGTCGCCGTCGTCGCGCACCGCGATCGTCACTCCTCCGTCCTGGCGGGTGACGGTGACCGTGACGGGCGTGCCGGGTCGGGTGTGCTGCACCGCGTTGCCGACGAGGTTGCGCAGGACCTGTTGGATGCGGGGGCCGTCCCCGTCGATGACCGCTTCCGCCACCCCGCGCAGACTGATGGCCCGGTCGGCGCTGACGACCCGGGCGTCGTCGACCACCTCGCCCGCCAGCGCGACCACGTCCACCGGATTGCGGTCGAGCGGACGGGCCGCGTCGAGGTGGGCCAGCAGCGCCAGTTCGTCGACGAGCAGTCGCATCCGGCCGACCTCGACCTGCATTCGTTCCATGGCGTGGTCGAGTTGGCCGGGTTCGCGCAGGGCACCCTGGACGTACAAGTCCATCCAGCCCTGCATGGTCGCCAGTGGGGTGCGCAGCTCGTGGCCCGCGTCGGCGACGAAGCTGCGCAACCGGTCCTGGGCTCGCCGCTGGGCGTCGAACGCCTGCTTCACCGCGGTGGCGATGGCGGCTTCCGGCCCGGCGAGCAACAGGACGAGAGCGAGCCGCCACCGTGGGTGCCGGTTCACCGTTGCACCGCCCGCAGGTTGTACCCGAATCCCCGCACGGTCTGGATCAGCGACGGCCCGCCGGAGTCGATCTTGCGGCGCAGGTTCGAGACGAACCGCTCGACCACGCTCGTGTCGCCACCGAAGTCGTACTGCCAGACGTGGTTCAGGATCTGCGCCTTGGAGACCACCCGCCCCGAGTTGATCAACAGGAAGCGCAGCAGGCGGAACTCGGTCGGGGACAGCTCGACCGGACGCCCGCCCCGGGTCACCTCGTGCCGGGCCTCGTCCATCACCAGGTCGCCGCAGCGCCACATGCCCTCCGGCACCGCCGGCGGCACGCGGCGGGCGCGTCGCAGCAGCGCTTCCAGCCGTGCGGCGACCTCCACCACGCTGAACGGCTTGGTGAGGTAGTCGTCGCCGCCCAGGCGCAGCCCGCGCACGCGGTCGTCCAACTCGTCGCGCGCGGTCAGGAACATCACCGGCACGTGCACGCCCTGCGACCGCAGCAGGTGCAGCAGGTCGAAGCCGTTCGTACCGGGCAGCATCACGTCCAGCACGATCGCGTCGGGCGGGCGCGCCTCGATCGCGGCCAGGGCGGCCGGCACGTCGCCGGCCGCCTCGACCTCGAACCCCGAGAACCGCAGCGCGGACAGCAGGAGCGTCCGCAGGCCGAGGTCGTCGTCCACTACGAGGATCTTGTCCACGTCCTCCATCACACCACCCCGACCGGGGCGCGCGGGTGCTCCTCGGCGGTCCTGGCGAGCCGCGCGCCCTCCACGTCCAGGTTCGGCAGCACCCGGTCGAGCGACCGGGGCAGCCACCAGGCGCGGTGCCGGGTCAGCGCCAGCACTGCGGGCACGAGCGTCATCCGGATCAGGAACGCGTCCAGCACGACGCCGACCGCGAGCGCGAAGGCGATGGGTTTCAGCGTGGCGTCGCCGCCCGGGACGAAGCTCGCGAAGACCGCGCCCATGATCAGCGCCGCCGCCGTGACCACCCGTGCCGAGGCGCGGAATCCCCGGTCGACCGCCTGCCGGGGATCGCGACTGCGCGCGTACTCCTCGTGCATGCGGCTGACCAGGAAGACCTCGTAGTCCATCGCCAGGCCGAACAGCACCGCGATGAGGATGACCGGCAGGAAGCTGATCACCGGACCGGTGGCCGAGACCCCGACCAGATCGGCCGGCCAACCCCACTGGAACACCGCGACCACCGCACCCAACGTCGCGCCGGCCGACAGCAGGAAGCCCAGCGTCGCCTTCAGCGGCACCACCAACGACCGGAAGGCCACCATCAGCAGCAGGAACGCCAGACCCACGACGATCAGGGCGAAGGGCACGAGCGACGCGCTCAGCAACTCGGAGATGTCGATGCCGACGGCGGTCGAGCCGGTGACCCCGACGGTCTCCCCACCCACGGCTTGGAGGTCGACCACCAGCCGTTCAGTGCGTTCGTCCTGCGGTCCCGTCTCCGGGATCACGGTCAGCAGCGCGTACCGGCCGTCGGTGGACAGTCGCGGGCGTCCGGTGGCGACCACTCCGTCCACCGCGCCGAGCCGCTCGGCCAGCGCCGTCGCGGCGGTCTGCGCATCGCCGTCGTCCGCCAGGTCGGCCAGAACCAGCAGCGGGCCGTTGAAGCCCGGCCCGAACGCGTCGGCGGTCAGGTCGTAGGCCTGTCGCTGCGTGCTGTCCGGGGGCGCGGAACCGTTGTCGGTGAGCGCGAGCCGCAAGTGCACCGCCGGGACGGCCATCACGCCGAGCACCGCGACGACAGCGAACGTCGTGACCAGCGGCCTGCGGGTGACCAGCCGAACCCAGCGCGCCCCCGCGGTCGGCCGACCGTTCCCGGCCTCGCGGCGGGCCGTCCGCGAGGTGGGCTTCGGGCGCAGCCGTTCTCCGGCGAAGCCCAGCAGGGCCGGGATCAGGGTGACCGCCACCAGCACGGCGACGACGACCGTGGCGGCCGCGGCCAACCCCATCGCGGAGAGGAACGGGATGCCCACGACGGTCAGCCCGGCCAAGGCGATGACCACGGTGAGGCCGGCGAACACCACGGCGGTGCCTGCCGTGCCGGTCGCGAGGGCTGCGGACTCGGCCACCGGCATGCCGGCCGCCAGTTGCGACCGGTGCCGCACGACGATGAACAGCGCGTAGTCGATGCCGACCGCCAGCCCGAGCATGAGGGCCAGGGCGGGCGCGGTCGTCGGCAGGGCCAGCGCGCTCGCGGTCGCGGCCAGGCCGGTAGCGGTCACACCCACCCCGAGCAGCGCGGTGAACAGCGGCAGTCCGGCGGCCACCAGCGAACCGAACGTGATCACGAGAACGACCAACGCGATCAGCAGCCCCAACGCCTCGGTGCCACCCTCGTCGGAGCTGTCGCCGTAGGCCGACCCGCCGACCTCCACCCGCAGCCCAGCCTCTCGCGCCGGTTGCACCACCCGCTCCAGCGCGTCGAGGGAGCCGCTCGCCAACTGGGCGCGTTTCTCTTGGTAGGCGACGTACGCGAGAGCGGTCCGACCATCCGGCGACACCGTCGCGGTGGTGAACGGATCTGTCACGCCGGCCACCTGCGGTGCCTCCGCTGCGGCGGCGAGGGTCCGCGCGATGACGGGTCGCAGTTCGGCGACCTGACGGCCTGCGGGCGCGACGAACACGACCTGCGCGGAGGTCCCCGATGAGGCGGGGAACTCCTCGGCGACCGTGCCCAGGACCTGCTGGGCACGCGAGCCGGGGATCGAGAAGTCGTCCTCGTACCCGCCACCCGCGGTGCCGGCGAGCGCCCCGAGCCCGGTCAGGATTGCCAGCCAGGCCACCAAGACGACCCGGCGACGCCGGTAGGTCCAGGCACCGAGCCGACAGAGCAGTACGGCCATGACGGTGAGCTCCCATGCGGTCGTGGATCAAGGAGCTCTCATCACACCGCTCGTACCTGAAGGCCCGGCGTCCACGAACCTGATGGTTCCCTGCCGGTTGCCTGACGGTCGGCCCGTGCCGATGGTGTGCCCCGCCGGCTGCTCCCGGCGAGCGGTTCCCAGTGCTTCCGGCTGCCTACCAGGACCGAGCAGGCCGTACATGTCGTGGACGAGGCCGTACGGGCGGGAAAGCGGATTACCGTGCCACCGGTCACTTGCTCGGCAACGGCGACATGCTGGGACTGAGGGTCTTTCGCGCCGAACCCGAGTTGTCGACCTTCGCGGTGGCGTTCCGGGTTTCAGGGGTTCCAGTACGTGGTGACGTGCGTCCGTTCGAAGCGTCGGGCGGCCAGGTCGGCCCGGGGAATCGCCCAGTGGACGGTGGTGCCTTCCAAACCTCTGACGTCGGGGTACCAGTCGGCGAGCAGCACCCAGTCGTCGGCGTCGGGTGGCTCTGCGGTCGGCCGGTAACCCGCTCGTTCGGCGTCGGCCGCGATCTCCGCGGCGGAGGTGACGGGGTCCAGCCCGGATTCGTCCGTGCCGTAGCCGCCGATCTGGAGCGGGCCGTCGGAGGCGATCTTGCCCCGGGTTTCCCACCACACCGCGACCAGTTCCTCGGAGCGTGGGTGGCCGGGCAGCGGCACGGAGTACGGCGGCTCGGGGACGTCCTTGATTCCGCTGTGCGGCAGGGAGACGTTCGTGGCCAGGCGCAGCTCGCCCTGGGGCAACGCTCGGCAGACCTGTTCGTACTCCGGGATTTCGCCGTAGAAGTACGGGTTGTTCTCCCGTTTTCCGACTGTGGTGCCGGCGGGGACGTGGAGCGCTTCACCGGCGGTTGCCGCGCTGGGTTCGTCCGCCAGGGGAAAGGCGAACAACAGCAGTTGACCGTCCGGGGGTAGCGGAAGGTCCGTGGCGTCCGGGGGCAGGGCCTCGCAGTCAATGGTGGCGACGAGGGGAAACCACGGGTTCGGGGCGTCGACGGGAAGCATCAGGGAGCCACCGAAGCGGGCCACGACCGGTCCGTTCGCGGACGGCGTCAAGGTCGCGCACGGGCGGGCGATGCCGATCCACCGGCCGACGTCGCCGGCCGGGATGCCTCGTGCGAGCGCCTCGTCGCGGAACGGGCCGAGAATGTCTGCCGTCACGCGGCGACCTTAGTCGCGCTCGCCGGGCCGAGACGAGGTTCGGTCGACGACTGTGCCCTTTCGGGCGGGGTGACGAGCTTCCGGGTTTGAGCATGAGGCGCACGGTCGGGGCGGTTGTCCGGTGGCCGAGTGTGGGTAGCCCGCCTCGGATCTATCGGTGGTCTCGGCGGGTGTTCGGTCTGGTTCGGGTAGGTCGATGTCCTTGGCTGAGGAGGACCGTTCGAGGAGCACTCTTCAATCACCCAGCCAGATGAAGAGCAGTTGCGCCAGTCGTAACGCCGCACCTCACTTCCCTTTCGGGCAAACGAATCGCCGGCACACTTCTCGGCATCGCCGGCTCCCGAAAGGACGGCTATGCGGAACTTGCGAAGGATCATCGTGGTGGTGGTCGCGGCCATCGCGGGCATCGCCCCCACGGCGCAGCCGGGGATCGCATCGGCGCAGGAGGCCGACGCGAGTTCGAGGTTCACCAGACTCGACACCGACGCCGCCGGCAATCCCGAGTCGGCGGGTGAGCCGAGATTCGTCGAGTTGTCCGGCAACGGCCGGTACGCGCTGTTCGCGGTGCACTCCACCAGCAACATGGTGCCCCCGCCGCACCGGACGGATCGTCTGCTCGGCCACTACCCGGTGCGCAAGGACTTGCGCACCGGTCAGATCATCCTGGTGAGCCGGAAGGAGAACGGCAGCCCGCTGCGGGCCGACTGGCGGTACTCCGCGATCGGCTGGGACGGCACCACGTTCGCCTACTCCACCGGTGAGACCGGCTCGGACCCGGCCGAGCGGGGCGCGCTGTTCCACCACGACCTCGTGACCGGCAGGACGACCACGCTGATCCAGTGCGCCGACCCGTTCGGCACCTGCCGGCGCGCCGGCCGACCACTCGTGTCCGACGACGGCACCAGGTTGGCGTTCGACTACCGGGCCCGGTCCGGTGACCCGGTCCGGCTGACGCTGCTCGACACCACCACCGGCGAACTGCGGACGTGGGAGGAGAACAGCAAGACCTTGTTCGCGGGCGTGGTGTCCGCCGACCGCACCGGCAGCCTGATCGGCCACTACTGGCTCAGCGGCGACTCGGGCCGGTTCGGCGAGTCCCGGGCCCTCGTCCACGACCAGTCGACCGGCAAGGCGATCTCCCTCCGGGGCCTGCTGCTCGGAGGCGGCTGATCGCGACCGGATGATCATGGGCGAGGACACCGAGCAGGAGGAGCGATCCGCACCTTGACGCTCTGGGCTCGGTCGCGGATCAGGAAGCGTGCGTGTCGGCTCGCGTCTTCGAGGTGCGCTCGGGAGGCGGGTCGACCCGGCGTCCTGGAGGATCTGCCAGACGGTGAAGGCGGCGGCCTCGATGCCGAGGGCAGCGGGCGCAGCAGCGCGAACGCGTTGCTTCATGCTGCGCACGGCTCGACGTGCGCGGGCTTCACTCGGCGACGACCAGTCCTACCCGGTAGGCGAGGACCACCGCCTGCACGCGGTCACGCAGGTCGAGTTTGGTCAGGATTCGGGAGACGTAGGTCTTCACCGTTTCCGTGGTGATGCACAGCTTCTCGGCGATCTCCGCGTTCGACAGACCGGCGGCGATCTGTACGAGCACTTCGAGCTCCCGGCGCGCGAGGGTCTGCCGGACGTGGTCCCGGGCCGGGTGGGTGGTGTCGGTGGGTCGCAGGCGCTCGGCGAAGTGGCCGATCAGGGCTCGGGTGACGGCCGGGGCCACCAGCGACTCCCCGGCGGCGACCGTGCGCACGCCCTTGATCAGTTCCGCCGGTGGCGCGTCCTTGAGCAGAAACCCGCTGGCACCGGCCTTGAGCGCCTCGTAGACGTATTCGTCGACGTTGAAAGTGGTGACCATCAACACTTTCGCCGGGGTGTCCACGCCGGGCCCGGACAGCCGGCGAGTGGCCTCGATACCATCGAGGATGGGCATCCGGATGTCCATCACCACGACGTCCGGGCGCAACCTCAGCGCCTCCTCGACGGCCTGCCTGCCGTCCGCGGCCTCGCCGACGACCTCCATGTCCGGTTGTGCCGAGAAGATCGTGTTGTACCCGGCGCGCACCAGTTCCTGGTCCTCGCACACCAGAACGCGGATGGTCATGCCTGCCTCCGTGACGGGATGAGAGCGTGCACCCGGAACCCGCCTTCGGGCCGGGCTGCGGCCACCAGTTCACCATCGAGCATCCGTACCCGCTCCCGCAGCCCACTCAGGCCGCGCCCGCCCGACCCGACCGCAGACCCGCCTGCGGAGATCCCGTCCGTCGTCACCTCGATCTCGATCCGGTCGTCGTGGTCGTCGATCTCGACCCGGGTCAGGTGTCCCGCCGCGTGCTTCATCGCGTTGGTCAGCGCCTCCTGCACCACCCGGTACGCCGCCAACTCGATGTCGACGGCGTGCTCACGCTGGTCGCCGCGCCTGGTCAACTCGACCGGCTGACCGGACAGCCGGGCCTGCTCGACGAGGTCGCTGACCCGGCCCAGGGTCGGCGACCGGTCGGCCCTCGCCGAGTCACCCGTCGCCTCCAGCACGTCGAGCAGGTGACGCAGTTCCGTCAACGCCCGGCGGCCCGTGACGCTGATGGCGTCGAACCCCTTCCCCACGTGTTCCGGCACCCCGTCGAGCAAGAACTGCGCCGCGTCCGCTTGGACGACCATCGCGGTCACGTGGTGGGTCACCACATCGTGCAGGTCCCGCGCGATACGGGCCCGCTCTCCGGCGGTCGCCACCTCGACACCCAGCCGGCGGTTCTCCGCCTCCTCGGCCCGCCACCGGCGCATCGCGGTCCCGGCCATCCACATCACCACCAGACTCAGGTAGAAGACAACGAACACTTGGAGCTGACTGGGCGAGCCCAGCAGGTGCAACGTGATCGCCAACCCGGTGTAGCCCGCGGTCGCCGTCGCCGCGATGACCGGGCGGTACCGGACCTGGTGCGCCCCGACCGCGAAGAGCGCCAGGTAGAGCCCGATGCCGGCGATGGTGTCCGGGTAGCCGAACGACTGGTGCAGTGCGAAGGCGATACCGATGATCGCCAGACAGCCCGTCGGCCAACGCCGCCTGATCGCGAGCGGCGCAGCTTGCGCGATGACCAGCACGAGCGCGAGCGCGTCCACCGGGCGTCTCGGCAAGTCCCCGAGTTGCGGGCCGATGGTCGACACGGTCGGCACGAACGCCAGGACCGCGAGAACCAGCGCAAGTGCACTGTCCTTAGTAGACGGGGATAGTTTTTGCCACGCTGGGAGCATCGCGCGAGCGTACTGGTCAGGCCCCGGCTTTGACACGGCGCTGGATCTGACCGGTGCGCGCGGCGCGGCGCAGCAGGAGGATACTGGGCACAACGCAGACCAGCAGCGCGATCAGGCTCGCCTCGGGCCCGAAGGTGCCACCGGTCAGCACGGTAGGGCCGGACAGTGTGGTCTGGAGCAGCCCGTTCGGCACCTCGGCCGAGCCGGACAACGCGACGCCGAAGATGCCGGCGTGGGTGAAGTTCCAGGCGAAGTGCAGGCCGATCGACAGCCACAGCGAACGGGTCGCGACGTAGGCGGCGGTCGTCAGCAACCCGCCCGTCAGGGCGATGGACAACACACCCCAGAGCGTCGCATCGGCGTTGATCGAGTGCGCCAGACCGAAGATCAGCGACGACGCGATCAGCGCGATCACCGTCCCGGTGCGTTCTTCCATGATCCGGAACAGCACGCCGCGGAACAGCACCTCTTCGGTGACCGCGACGCTCGCGACCAGCCCGGCGGTGCCGAGGCAACCCCAGATCGAGCCCCACGACATGTCCTGCCAGCCACCGAACATCCCGATCAGCAGGATCAGCAGGACGAACAGCCCGGACCCGAGCAACGCCCCACGCCACAGCCGGGACCACACCCGCTCCTTGGCGAGCTCGGGGACATCCGCCCGCTGCTCCACGACCTGCGACAGCTTGCGATAACCGGCCACGACAACGAGGACGGAGCCGACCCCCACCGGCAGGGCGAGCAGCGCGATGGGCGATACGAGCTGCATGATGACCGCGTTCGCCAGCATCACGACCGTGAACGTGACCAGCAGCAGGGGGAGCCGATACCTGCGTAGCTGCCCGACTTCCTTCGAACTGACCATTGCCCTCGTCCTCTCTGCGACGATTTCCTTGTGTGACACAGAGATTAGGTATCCGCCCCAGCCATGGAATCCCGCTGGGAACAACAACTCGTGTAGCTCTCAAGGGGGACAGCGGGCCTTACGCCGGGTGCCACGGCACCCAGCCCCACACTGCCTGGGTGCTTGGCGGCCTCGTCGTCCGGCCGTATGACCACGCCCACAACGCCGTGCGCACCGAAGTGGATCGACGTCGAGCCGGAAGGCTTCGAGCAGGGTTCTGGACTCACGAAACTCCTGGTGGCGCGGCCGGTGTCCGGCCGGCCTGCTCGCCCTCCACGGAATGCTCTACCTGACCACCGCGATCACCGCCGCCAAG
>NZ_JBFABG010000024.1:0-63928 GCF_040640215.1 Actinosynnema sp. NPDC023587
CTCCGACGCCCACGCGGCCACGGTCATCGGCGACACCGTCGGCGACCCGTTCAAGGACACCGCCGGTCCCGCGATCAACCCGCTGATCAAGGTGCCACGGGCAGGCCGGTCGCCCGGGCGTAGAGCGCCTCGAACTTCTCCAGCGTCGTCTCGATCGCGTGCGCCCCGATCAGCTCCAGGCTCGCCGCGCCCATCCGCGCCGTCACACCGGGGTCGGAGAGCACCGAGTGCAGCCGGTCCGCCAGCCCCGGCACGTCGCCCGGTGTGAACAGCCACCCGTTGCGGCCCTGCCGGCACAGGTGCGGCAGCGCCATCGCGTCCGCCACCACGACCGGCTTGCCCGCCGCCATCGCCTCCATCGTCGCCAGGCTCTGCAACTCCGCGATCCCCGGCATGCAGAACAGGTCCGCACCGGTGTAGGCGTCGAGGAGCTCCTCCTCGCCCACGAACCCGCGGAACCGCACGCGGCCGGCGATGCCGAGGTCGGCGGCCAACCGCTCCCACTCCTGGCGGCACGAGCCGTCGCCCACGATGTCGGCGTGCAGGCGGGGCACCAGGGCCACCGCGCGCAGCAGCTCGTCGACCCGCTTCTCCTCGTCCAACCGGCCCACGAACAACACCGTCGGGCCGTCGTTCGTGCGCACCGCCGGGCGCAGCCGGTAGCGGTCGATGTCGATGCCGCAGGACACCGGGACCGCGCGGGCCGGGAAACCGTTGTCGTGCAACAACTGCACCGCGCGCGGGGTCGGCGCGGTCACCACGTCCGCCGCGCCGAACACCCGGGTCAGGTCGCGCCACGCCCACCGGGACGCCACGCCCTGCAACCACTGCGGGCACCGCGCGTGGCCGAACAGGTTCTCGGGCATGAAGTGGTTGGTGGCCACCGTGGGGATGCCCATCGCCGACGCCTGCCGCAGCACGTACCGGCCGACCACGAAGTGCGCCTGGACGTGCACCAGGTCCGGCCGCAACTCCGCGAGCAGCGCGCCGACGTCCTTGCGCACCTGCCACGGCAGACCGATCCGGAACGAGCGGTGGAAGGGCGTCCGGTACGACCTGAGCCGGTGCACGGTGATGCCGTCCACGTGCTCGGTGCGGGCCCGGCCGGCCGGGTCGACCGCGATCACGTGCACCTCGTGGTCCCGGCCCGCCAGGCCCGTGGCCAGGCGGTGGGCGAACCGAGCCGCACCGTTGACGTCCGGCGGGAACGTCTCCGCGGCGATCACGATCCGCATGGCGCGTCCGTAGTGCACAGTGGTCTCCGATCTCAGTGGTGCAGGTGTGTGTGGTTCGCGGGCCAGCACGACCACGCCGCCGATCGCGACGGTCGCGCAGGCGAGTTCGGCCAGGGCGACGAGGCCGCTGGTCCGGTTGGCCTCGCCGAGCAGCCCCGCGCCGATGCCGACGGCGACGAGCGGGTCCACGACGGTGAGGCAGGCCACCGCCAGGTGCGGCGGCCCACTGGCGTAGGCGTGCTGGATGAACCAGCCGCCGACGAGCAGGGAGGCGGCGATGCCCGCCGCCGAGAAACCGGTCGTCCAGTCGACCCGATCCGCCTGGACGTCCTGGGACACCGAGCGCATGAGCACCGACACGTAGCCGTAGGCGACACCGCCCGCCGCGCCGAAACCCAGCCCCCGCGCCACGGGATTCGTCGACAGCACGGCGAGCAGCACCGGCGCGGCGATCAGGCCGAGCACCAGCAGGCCCGCGGTCAGCTCCGCCTCCGGCACGACCGGGGTGGCCGTGGCGCTGCCGGCCGCCAGGAGCACGAACGCGCCGACGCCGAACGTCGTCAACGCCACGGCGGGCAGCTCGCGCCGGCGGCCGTCGAGCACGGCGGTGACGCCGATCGCCAGCACCCCCACCGGCTGCACGACGCTCAGCGGGGCCATCCCCAGCGCCACCGCGTGCACACCGGCACCGACGAGCAGCAGCACCAGACCACCCAGCCAACGCGGCCGGCGCAGCAGCTCCAGCACCCGCAGCGGACCGTCACCGGCGCGCACCGCGTCGTGCTGCAACCGCGCGGCGAACGCGAAGAACACCGCACCCGCCACGGCGAGCAGGACCGCGAGCCACGTCACGACCGCACCTCCCGCCGGGCGACTCCGGCGGCCAGCGCGAACAGCAGGCCGTACAGCAGGGCGAACAGCAGCCGCTCGAAGAGGCCGAGCAGCACCGCGCCTTGATAGGTCAGCGTCACGTGGCTGGCCATGAATGCCAGCGACGTGATACCGGAAGCGACCGAAAAACGACGCACCGACGTACTGGAAATGAATCGGCGGGAAATCAGCCACCCGGCCAGCGGCAGGCTCGCGAACATCACCGCGCCCGCGTAGCGGTGCACCGCGCCGGAGAACGACGTCGGCGTGCCGGTCGGGTCGGTCGGGAACACCGCCGCCGCGGTCAACCCCGCCGCCCACAGCGCCATCAGCACCGCCACCGGCCCCCGCCTGGGCAAACCCCGCCGGACCAGCACGACCAGCAGCGCGACCGACGCCGCCGCGAGGGACAGTGCGGTGACCGCCAGCAGCCCACCGCCGTTGGCGACGAAGATGTAATCGCTGATCGTGTGGCTGATCGGACTAAGTTCGCCGACCGACGCCACGTGCAGGTAAACAATCGGGAACAGCGACAGGACGAGGCCCGCAACAGCCAACGGCAGCACCGCCGCCCGTCTTTTCCCCCGGTTCTCCGCCACACCGGAATCTTGGCCGCGGAACAGCACTCCGAACTATCCGGATTGCCCCCGAGACGACCCTGAGGTGACCCCGACCGCCGTGGGGGGGTCAGCCCCACCACCGGGTCGCGCCCACCCCACCACCGCGACCACCCGGTACACGCCCTAGGCTCTGCCGTCGTGAGCCCGCATCCCCAGCACCCTGCCGTGGAAGTGTCGGGGCTGGTCAAGCGGTACGGCTCCGTCGTCGCGGTGAACGGACTCGACCTCACCCTCGAACGCGGTGCCGTCCTGGCGCTGCTCGGCCCCAACGGCGCGGGCAAGACCACCACCGTCGAGGTGTGCGAGGGGTTCCGGAAAGCCGACGGCGGCCAGGTCCGCGTGCTCGGCCTCGACCCCCGCGCGCCCGAGCTGCGCCCGCGCATCGGCGTGATGCCGCAGGGCGGCGGCGGCTACCCCGGCATCCGCGTCGACGAGATGCTCCGGCTGGTCGCCGCGTGCGCCGCGCACCCGCTGGACCCCGCGTGGCTGCTGGACGTCCTCGGCCTGGCCACCGTCGGCCGCACCACCTACAAGCGCCTCTCCGGCGGCCAGCAGCAGCGGCTGTCCCTGGCCTGCGCCCTGGTCGGCCGGCCGGAGCTGGTCTTCCTCGACGAGCCCACCGCCGGCCTGGACCCCCAGGCCCGGCGGCTGGTGTGGGACCTCGTCGCCGCGCTGCGCACCGACGGCGTCAGCGTCCTGCTCACCACCCACCTCATGGACGAGGCCGAAGCGCTCGCCGACCACGTCGTGATCGTCGACGCGGGCCGCGTGGTCGCCGCCGGCACCCCCGAGGAGCTCACCGCCCGCAACGCCGACGACGACCAGCAGCTCAGGTTCCGGGCCCGACCCGGCCTCGACCTGACCCTGCTCACCGGCGCGCTGCCGGAGGGGATGCGGGTGCGCGAAGCCGGGCGCGGCGGGTACCTCGTCGAAGGCCGCATCGACCCCCAGGTCGTGTCCACCGTGACGTCCTGGTGCGCCCAGCAGGGCGTGCTGGCCGAGGAGCTGACCGTGGCGAAACGCAGCCTGGAAGACGTTTTCCTCGACCTGACCGGACGGGAGCTGCGGTCGTGACGTTCGCACCCGGCACCTTCACCCCCGCGCCCGGTCGCGGCCCGCTGGCGCGGATGCTGTTCGTCCAGGCGCGCACCGAGGCCGTGCTGACCCTGCGCAACGGCGAGCAGATCCTGCTCACCGTGCTCATCCCGGTGGCGCTGCTGGTCGCGCTCGCCACGATGTCGGTGATCCCGGTGCCGGACCCGCGAGTGGGCTCGGCCGTCGCCCGGGTCCTCGCGCTCGCGGTGATCTCCTCCGCGTTCACCGGGCAGGCCATCGCACTCGGCTTCGATCGGCGCTACGGCGTCCTCAAGCGGCTGGCCGCCACCGCGCTGCCCCGCTGGCTGCTGGTGGGCGGCCGGATCACCGCCGCGTTCGCCGTGGTCGCCGTGCAGGTCGTCATCCTCGCGATCACCGCCCTGCTGCTCGGCTGGGAACTGCCGTCCGCCGTCGGGCTGCTGTGGGTGGTCGTGCTGCTCGTGCTGGGCACGCTGTCGTTCGGCGCGCTCGGCGTGCTGCTCGGCGGTGCGCTGCGCGCGGAGATCGTGCTGGCGCTGGCCAACATCGTGTGGGTCGTGCTGCTGCTCATCGGCGGGGTCGCGCTCGGCGTGGACAGCCTGCCCGGGTGGCTGGGCACCGTCGTCGAACTGCTCCCCTCGGCGGCCCTGGCCGAAGGTCTCCACACGGCCGTCGTGGACGGCGGCGCACCGGGACCGCGCCAGGTGCTGGTGCTGCTCGGCTGGGGCGTGGTGGCCGCCGCGCTCGCCTCCCGCACCACGAAGCTGAGCTAGCCGGCGGCACCGCCCGCCGCGTGGTGAGCGGGCTCACGGCGTCCCCCGGGTCGGTGGGCACCCGTCAGACCCGGCCGCGAGCTCTCAGGATGCGCTACCTACCATCGGTAGCCGTGCCTCTCTGGTTGACCGCTTTCCTCCTCAAGTTCCAGCGCGTGTTCGCCATCGCGGTGGTGATCGCGGAGGCGGGGATCGCGGTGACCGGGTCGGTGGTCCGGGTCACCGGCTCCGGGCTCGGCTGCCCGACGTGGCCCGAGTGCGTGGCCGGCAGCCTCGTCCCGGTCCCCCACCCCGAGGTCGCCCCGCTGCACCAGTGGGTCGAGTTCGGCAACCGGACGCTGACCGGCGTGGTCGGGATCATCGCCGCGCTGTGCGTGCTCTCCGCGTGGGTCGACCGGCCGCGCCGGCGGCGGGTGCTGACCCTGGCCCTGGTCCAGTTCGGCGGGGTGGTCCTGCAAGCCGTCATCGGCGGGTCGCTGGTGCTCACCGGCCTGCTCTGGTGGACGGTCAGCATCCACATGCTGGTGTCCATGGTGCTGACCTGGGCCGCCGTGCTGCTGGTGGCGTCGCTGCGGGAGGGCGACGGACCGGCCGAGCCGCTGGCGTCGCGGAACGTGCGGCGGCTCCAGGTCGTGCAGGCCGGGGTGCTGGGCCTGCTGATGCTGGCCGGCACGTTCGTCACCGCCGCCGGGCCGCACGCGGGCGACTCCGCCACGCCCCGCCTGCTGCTGCCCGTGCCGACGCTCGCCCAGATCCACGCCGACCTGCTGTTCCTGTTCCTGGGGATGCTGATCGCGCTGGGCTTCATGCTCGGCCGCCAGGCCCGGCGCGCCTACCTGGTCCTGATCGCCACCGTCCTCGCCCAGGGCGTGGTCGGCATGGTCCAGTACTGGACGGGCGTGCCGGAGGTGCTCGTCTCGGTGCACGTGCTGGGCGCGGGCGCGGTCGTGATCGCGACGGCGAACCTCTGGACCGCGACCCGCGTGCGCCGTCACCTCGACGACGAGGGCCTGCGCTCCCAGACGGCGGGCAGCTCCGTCGCCAGCCACGCGTAGAGCTCGTCCACGGTCCGCAGCCGCCGGGCCCGTTCCGGGTCGCCGCTCATCAGCCGCATCCCGGCCTCGGTCAGCTCGCGCACGCTGGTCAGCGCGTCCAGCTTGCGCTGCACCAGCTCGGCCCACTTCTTCTCGTTGATCCGGTACTGCGCCGCCTGCCGGCCCCGGCGCGTGCGCTTGGTCACCAGACCTTCGTTGACCAGGAACTTCATATTCGTCGAGATCGAGCCGCTGGACGCCTCCAGCTCCTGCGACAACTCCGCCGCGGTGCGCTCGGACGGCTGGCACACCAGCAGGTAGCCGAGGATTCGACCCCCGATCAGCGGGATGCCCTCCTCGGCGAAGTGCGCGGCGAACCGCTCGATCCACGACGACAACCGCGTCTCACGCCCGACACCCACGCTGACCATCCCCCTGCTTCGGTCGACACTGAAGCCATCGTAGGCAGTCAGAGGCGGCGAAGCCCGGACAACACGCGCTCCATCAACACGAGATCGGGTTCTTCGGCGGACGCGGTCTCGTGCACGTCGATCAGACCGCGCTCGGCCATGTCACCGAGCAGCACCTTCGCCACGCCCAGCGGCAGCCGCAGCAGCGCCGCGACCTCGGCCACCGAGCGCGGCGCGGCCACCAGGTCGATCACCTCCTGGTACTCGGACCGCACCGCACCCGGTAAGTCCCAGTCGACCACCGACACCAGCGTCTCGATCTCCAACTGGTGCTTCGACGTGGTGCGCCCGCCGGTCCACGAGTAGGCGCGCACGCTGGACGCCGCCTCCTCGCCCGACAGGTCCGGGGCGTCCTGGAAGACCGGGTGCGGCCTGGTCGGCCGCTCCACCGGGTCGGGTTCCTCGGCGCGCCGCGACGACCGCCGTCCGCTCAGGCTGAACCCGTCGAGCAGGTCCGCGAACGACCGCTCGGCGGGCGGCTCCTCGTCCTGGGTCATGACCACCTCACGCCGAAGGGCGGGCCATCATCCGCTTCACACCGTGCAGTTCGGCGCGCAGCTCGGGGGTGAGGAGCTGACCGACCTGGTCCACCACGACGGTCATCTCGTAGGCGACCTGGCCGACGTCCGCGTCCGGCGCGGCCAGCACCGCCAGGCACGAGCCGTCCCGGATCGACATCAGCAGCATGATGCCGTACTGCATCTCGATCACCGAGCGCAGCACGCCGCCGCCGTCGAAGCACCGCGCGGCCGACTCGGTCAGGCTCGCGACGCCCGCCGCGATCGCGGAGAGCTGCTCCGCCCGGTCGTCGGGCAGGCCGCTGGACGCGGTGAGCAGCAGCCCGTCCACGGAGATCACCACGGCGTGGGCGACGCCCGGCACGCGTTCGGCGAAGTTGCTCACCAGCCAGCCGAACTGGTCGATCTGCCGTGACCTCTGCCCGCTCATGTCGTGGTCTCCCGCCCCGTTCGGTTCTCACCGGAGTCGCGTACACCTTGCCTGACGCCGGTCTGGTAATTCGCCAGGAATCCGCGTGTCGCGCTCGGATCCCTCCGTACGGGTGCCGCCGGGTCGGGGGCGTTGGGCCGTTCGGCGGCCAGGTTCGAGCGCGGACGCCTCTTCGGCAGCCCCGCGGCGTTCTCCTGCACCGGCGGATCCCCCTGTCCGGGCACCTCCACGTGCCCGGAGTGTTCAACGCCGGAGGAGCCCGGTGGTTCCCCGGACCCGTTCGGGCCCCGGGAACGACCGAACCACGGCGCGCCCGGCCGCGCCGCTCCGGCGGTGTCCGACGGTGCGGGATTCGCCGTGCCGGGTGCGGAGCCCGGCACGGGCTTGGTGAAGAACGCCCCGGCCCCGGCCGGCGGTGCCGGCGAGCTCGGGGTGACCGTGGTGCCGAAGGCCGTGGGGCCGGTCGGCGGGGGTTCGGCGGTGCGGCCCCGGAAGGACGACCACTTCTCGTCGCGGGGCGGTCCACCCGCCGGGGGCGCACCCGGCGCGGGCACCGCCGCCCGGTGGCTGCCCGGTGCGGACTTGACCGGCGCGGCCGGGGTCGACGGCGATTGGGCCGGCGGGGACTGCGCCAGGGGGGACTGCGCCAGTGGGGACGCGGCCGACGGGGACTGCCCTGACGAGGACTGCGCCGACGGGGGTTGGGCCGACGGGGGTTGGGCGGCCTCGGGCAGGGCCGCCGGGGGGCCGCCCTGCTGGGGCGTGGCGGCGGGCGGCGGCGCGGCGGCGTGCCGGCCGGTGGCCGGTTTCACCGCGCGCACCAGTTCGGCGGGCAGCGCCACGACCGCGCGCACGCCCTCGCCCTGCTCGCGCAGCGCGACCTGGATGCCGTGCCGCCCGGCGAGCCGGCCCACCACGTACAGGCCGAGCTGGCGGGACACCGGCAGGTCGCCCGCCTCCTCGTCGGCGGCGGCGCGGGCGATCTTCGCGTTGGCCTCGACCAGGTCCTCCTCGGACATGCCGACACCGACGTCGACGACGTCCACCAGGACCCCGCCGCCGGGCCGCCCGCGCCCGCCCACCACGACCTGGGTGCGCGGCGGCGAGAACGTCGTGGCGTTGTCCATCAGCTCGGCGATCAGCCGCACCACGTCACCCGCGGCGTAGCCGACCACCTCGACCGGCGGCGTGCCCTGGAAGACGATCCGCTGGTACTGCTCGATCTCGGACGCGGAGGCGCGCAGCACGTCGCCCAGCGGCACGGGGCGGGTGAAGCGGCGGGCCATGTCGCTGCCGGAGAGCACCATCAGGTTCTCGTTGTTGCGGCGCATCCGGGTCGCCAGGTTGTCCAGCTTGAACAGGCCCGAGAGCTGCTCGGGCTGCTCCTCCCGGCGTTCGAGCTCCTCCATCAGCCGTAGCTGCCGTTCCACCAGGCTCTGGCTGCGGCGGGACAGGTTGATGAACGCGTTGCGCATGCCGGTGCGCAGCTCGGCCTGCTCGGTGGCCGAGCTGACCGCCTGCCGGTGCACCGCGTCGAACGCGCGCGCCAACTGGCCGAACTCCTCGCGGGTGTGCACCGGCACGGGGTCGATCGTCACGTCGGGCGCGGTGACGTCCTCGCGCAGTTGGGCGACCAGGGTCGGCAGCCGGTGCTGCGCCACGTCCAGCGCGGCGACCCGCAGGGCGCGCAGCGAGCGCAGCAGGTAGCTGCCCACGACGAAGCCGACCGCGACCGCGGCGAACAGCGACGCCAGCAGGATCGCCGACGCCAGGCCCGCCCGGTCGCTGGTCTCGTCCTGGAGCCGGGCCGCGGACGCCTTGAGCTGGTCCTCCAGACCGCGCAGCACGCGGTCGAACTGCCGGGCGGTGGTGGTCGACCCGGCGTTCCACGCCTCGACGTCGACCCGGCGCAACCCCTCCGGGTCGATCCGGACCTCCTGGAACAGGGTGTTGCGGGTCTCCACCGACGGGCCCGCGACAGCGGCCCGGAAATCGGCCTGCTGCTGCGGCGTGGCGACGGCGTTGAAGTCGGCGATCTTGTCCAACTGGCGCGTCCAGGACTGCTCCAGCATGTTGCGCTCGGTGTCGGGCAGCGCACCGGTGCGGACCCCGGACAGCACGGTCGCGTGCTGCCAGGAGATCTGCTCGGCGGCCATCGCCAGGTTGTGCAGCGCGTTCGCGGTGCCCGCCAGCGCGGGGTCGCCGAAGTCGCCGACCATCGCCTGGTCGAAGTCCAGCAGCGCGCGCAGCACGACGGTGTAGCCGCCGATCGCGGCGGTGGCGTCGACGGTGCGCGCCAGCAGCCGGTCGCGCAGTTGCGGCAGACCGTCGAGCTGCACGTCGACGTCGTGGAACCGGGCCGTCGCGACCTCGCCGAGCGAGGACGCGGTGCGCTCCAGGAGGTTGCGCACACCGGCCGCCGCGGTGTCGGTGTTGCGCAGGAGTTCCTTGAACCGCCGCTGTTCCGCGCTGGTCGCCTCGACACCACGCGCGGCCACCGCGCGCTCGGCCTGGACGTTGGCGATCAGCGGATCCAGACCGGCACGCAGGGTCACCATCCGCTGCGCCGCGGAGTAACCGTCCGAAGCCCTTACGTAGCCGCGGATCTGCACCACGCCCGCGCCGATCGCGACCAGCACCGGCACCGCGAGCACGGCGGCCAGCTTGACCGGCAGACGCCAGTTCCGCCAATCCGCGACAGCGCCCCACCACGGCCAGCGCGCGCTGTTGTCGCCAGTCACCACACAAGTCCCGGGAGTTCGAGTAGTTGATCCGCCACGCACGACGTCGCCTGCGCCAAGGCGCACCGGCAGCGGATGCTGATGGGCGATAGTAGGTCGAGATCGGGGCCGGGACAACGACCTTGGCGCATGTGCTCATCCGTTCGGATCAGGCACGCACAGTGAAGTTAACGTCGAAACCCGGCCGGGGCCGCGCGGCGGCACGGGAGTTGAGCAGCCGGAACGCTTGCGCGGTGGCATTTCGTGACGCAATCGGCCGTTGACTGGTGGCTCTTCGTGATTAGGCTGATCGCTCACCGGGCCGCGCGATCCCTGCGGTGGAGAAGGCAGCACACCGTGGAGGGTTGATGGCGAAGGCGATCCTGCCCCCGGGCGAGTCCAGACGGGCGCGCGGTTTCGCGACGTTCGACGAGCCGCCGCCGCCCCTGCTGGTGGACGGGGCCGGGCGGCCGGACTTCGCGGCGATCCGGGACACCGCCGAGTTCCGCGAACTGCGCCGGCGCACCAGGGTCTTCGTGCTGCCCGCCGTCCTCGGCTTCCTGACCTGGTACCTGACCTACGTGCTGGCGTCGGCGTACGCGGCGGAGTTCATGAGCGGCAAGGTGGTCGGCGAGATCAACGTCGGCGTGGTGCTCGGGCTGCTCCAGTTCGTCTCCACCCTCGCGCTCACCACGGCCTACGCCCGCTACGCCCGGCGGCAGATCGACCCGCAGGTGGCGGCGGTGCGCGCGCTCACCGCGCAGGAGCGGCCGTGATCGGCGAGGACACCGCGCTCAACCTGGGCGTGTTCGCGGTCTTCGCGGTGATCACGCTGTTCGTGCTGTACCGGGTGGGTTCGCGCAGCGCGAGGGCGTCGGACTACTTCGCCGCCGGGAGCAGCTTCACCGGGCCGCAGAACGGGGTGGCGCTGTCGGGCGACTTCCTGTCCGCCGCGTCGTTCCTGGGCATCGCCGGCAGCATCGCGGTCAACGGCTACGACGGGTTCCTGTACTCCGTCGGCTGGGTGGTGTCCTGGCTGCTGGGGCTGATGATCGTCGCGGAACGGCTGCGCAACACCGGGCGGTTCACCCTCGGCGACGTGCTCGCGTTCCGGATGCGGCAACGCCCGGTGCGGGCCGCCGCGGCGAACGTCACACTGGTGATCTCGCTGTTCTACATGATCGCGCAGGTGGTGGGCGCGGGCGGGCTGATCGCGCTGCTGCTGGACGTGCGCACCGCCGGCGGGCAGGCGCTCGTGTTCGCGGTCGTCGGCGCGGTGATGGTGCTGTACGTGCTCGTCGGCGGGATGAAGGGCACCACGTGGGTGCAGATCATCAAAGCCGTGCTGCTGCTCCTGTGCGTGACGTTGATGACGGCGTTCGTGCTGGGGAAGTTCGGGTTCAGCCTGTCCTCGGTGCTCGAAAC
Source organism: Actinosynnema sp. NPDC023587 (assembly GCF_040640215.1). NCBI lineage: Bacteria > Bacillati > Actinomycetota > Actinomycetes > Pseudonocardiales > Pseudonocardiaceae > Actinosynnema > Actinosynnema sp. NPDC023587. The sequence continues at coordinate 11,170 of NZ_JBFABG010000024.1, forward strand.
GGCGACGACCAAGACGCCGTTGGGGCCGGAGGTGCTGGAGCCGGGCGTGCGGTACGGCGGTTCGCCGTTGGCGGGACTGGACTTCGTGTCGCTCGCGCTGGCGCTGGTGCTGGGGACCGTGTCCCTGCCGCACGTGCTGACGCGGTTCTACTCGGTGCCCAACGCCCGCGAGGCGCGGCGGTCCGTGGTGTGGGCGACGTGGACGATGGCCGCGTTCTACCTGTGCACGCTGGTGATCGGGTACGGGGCGCTGGCGCTCGTCGGGTCGGACGCGATCAAGAACGCGCCGGGCGGCGAGAACTCCGCCGCGCCGCTGCTGGCGTTCCGGATCGGGGGCGTGGTGCTGCTGGGGATCGTGTGCGCGGTGGCGTTCGCGGCGATCCTGGCGGTGGTGGCGGGGTTGACGTTGACGGCTTCCGCGTCGTTCGCCCACGACGTGTACGCGAACGTGGTCAAGCGGGGGAAGGCCGACCCGCGGTCGGAGGTGCGGGTCGCGCGGCTGACCGCGGTGGCGATCGGGTTGGCGGCGATCGGCGGCGCGATCGCGGCGAACGGGCAGAACGTGGCGTTCCTGGTGGGGTTGGCGTTCGCGCTCGCGGCCTCGGCGAACCTGTCCACGATCGTCTACTCGATGTTCTGGAAGCGGTTCAACACCAACGGGACCCTGTGGGCGATCTACGGCGGGCTCGGGTCGTGCGTCCTGCTGATCGCGTTCTCGCCGGCGGTGTCGGGGCTGAAGACCTCGGTGTTCCCGGACGTGGACTTCGCGCTCTTCCCGTTGGAGAACCCGGGGTTGGTGTCGATCCCGCTCTCGTTCCTGTGCGGGTGGTTGGGGACGGTGCTAAGCCACGAGGTGGCGGACCCGGACAAGCAGGCCGAGCTGGAGGTCCGCTCGCTGACCGGGATCGGTTCAGGTCTGCGGTAGCCCGCTCGGATTCGGGTCCGGGCGTTCAGGGAGTGCTCAGCGGGCGCTCATCGGGCGCTGAGGGCGGCGCGCACGGCCGAGGCGAACCGCAGGGGCGCGGCGGCGTCGGTCTGCCGGAAGCCCAGCGACGGTTCCACGAGTTCGAGTTCCAGCAGCAGCGGTGCGCCGTCGTGCCCGGCGACCAGGTCGACGCGGGCGTAGAGGAGCTCGGCGCGGTGGAGGTCGAGCAGGTGCGCGGCGGCGTCGAGGGCGTCTTCGGCGACGCGGCGCTGCGCGGCGGTGGGTGACGCACCGGAGAGCCGTTCGACGACGTAGAGCCCCGAGTCGTCGACCTCGGCGTCCGGGGTGAGCATCGCGCCCTTGGTGAAGGCGTGCGAGTACTGGCCGCCGAAGAAGACCAGCGCGGTCTCCCCCGCCGAGTCCACGGCGGACTGGTAGGGCTGGACGAGTGCCGGACCCGCCAACGAGTCCAGGTGGGCCGACGCGGTGGAGCGGTCCCCGGCGGCGACCCGGAGCGCGCCCCGCGACCCGGCACCCACGGTGGGCTTGACGACGAACTCGCCGTCGGGCCAGTCGGAGAAGCCGGGCGACACCACGAGGGTGGGCACCACGGGCACGCCGGCGGCGAGGTCGACCATGTAGGACTTGTCGGTGTTCCACGGCACGACCACGGCCGGATTGGCCAGCGCGGGCACGGAGGAACACCAGGAGAGGAACTCCCCCAACCGATCGGGGTAGTCCCAAGTGGACCGCAGGACCACCAGATCGGCGGCCTCGTCAGACCCCCACACCGACCACGTCGCCGACACCCCGACCTCGGCCAGGGCGTCGATCACCGCGTCGTCGTCCCCGTCACCAGCGGGCAGGGAGGCACAGGTGGCAAAAAGAACCTTCACCACCGCAGCCTAGACAATCCCCCGATCGCACCGGTTACGCCGAACGCCGAACGCCGGTGGAGGTGGGGTGCTGTTCACCCGCTGGGCACGGGCCGGGCGAGGGGTGGGCCCGGGGGTGCAGGCCTAGGCACGGGGCGTCGGTGCGCGGCCGGCGGGTGGCCTAGGGCGTGATGAGCCGGGGGGTGACTCGGCTGTTCCACCAGAGCGCCGCCACCTTGTTCTGGCAACGAAACCGCGCCCGACTTGGTGCCCGATCCGCCGCACCTTCGCCCGATCGAGTGATCAAGTCTCCGCGAATCGGCAGGTCAGACCCCACGAACCAGCAGGTCAGCGGCCTGCCATCTTGCGGCGGTGGGCGGGGCCGATCTTCAGCGCCGCCGTCGTCTCGCGGTCCCACTCGTGGGCTTCCAGGTCCGCCACCGCCGCCACCACGGCTTCCGCCTCTTCGACGGTCGGCAGGATCACGTCGCCCATCGCCCCGTCGTCGCCCACCAGCACCACGCGCGCGCCCGCCCGGCCGATGTTCTCCACCACCGCGCGCGCCGGCTTGCCGTGGGCCGCCACGAAGGCTTCCGCCGTTTTGACCGCCGCACCGATCTTCTTGTCCTCAGCCACCCCGCCAGACTAGAACCTGCGGGTAACTTCCGTGCACGTGACCGAAACCACGACACTCCCCCGACTGGTCGACGACTTCCTCTCCTGGCAGTTCGACCGGCTCCCGGGCACCGCCGCGCTGCTCGGCTCGCTCGCCCACGACCACACGCTCGGCGACTTCCGCGCCGAGTCCTTCACCGCCTACGACCGCGAGGCCGCCGGCTGGCTGGAGCGGTTCGAACGCGCCGACACCGACGACCTCGACGACTCCGTCGACCGCGACCTGGTGATCTCCGTCCTGCGCGGCCACCTCGCCAGAACGTCCTGGCCCGCCTGGCGGCGCGACCCCTCCACCTACACCTCGGCCGTGTTCTACCCGCTGTTCTCCGCCTTCCTGAACCGGCTGCGGCCCGAGCGCGAGCTGGTCGACAGCGTCATCGCGCGGCTCGCCGAGGTGCCCGCCGTGCTCGCGGCGTGCGCGGCGAACCTCGACGCCGACCTGGCGTCACCTCGGCTCGTGGCGCGGGCGGCGGCCCAGGCCAGGACGGGCCGCGCGTTCGTCACCCGGACGTTGCCGGGCGAGGTGGCCGATCCCGACCTGCGGGCCGCGCTGGCGTCGGCGGCCGAGCCCGCGGCGGCGGCGTTCGACCGGCTCGCGGCGTTCCTGGACGGGTTCGCGGAGACCGCGCGGGGCGACTGGCGGATGGGCGAAAAGCTCTACTCGACGTTGCTGCGCGACCAGGAGGTGCTCGGTTACGGTGCCGCCGAGCTGCACGAGCGCGGCAAGGTCGCGTACGCCGGGTTGGAGGCCGAGATCCGGGAGCTGGCCGGCTCCGACGACTGGCACTCGGTGATGCTCTCGCTCCAGGACGACCACCCGCCGACCCCGGAGGCGATGCGCGTCGAGTACGAGGCCGAGACGCGGCGGGCGCGGGCGTTCCTGGTCGAGCACGGGCTGGTGACGCTGGCCGACGGCGAGGAGTGCCGCGTCGTCCCGTCGCCCGCGTTCCAGCGGCCGATCCTGAGCGTCGCGTCCTACATGTCGCCGCCGCCGCTGACGTCGGCCCGGGTGGGGCACTTCTTCGTGCCGTGGCCGCCGGAGGAGTTCACCGCCGAGCAGGTCGAGCAGCGGTTGCGGTCGAATTCGCGGGCGCAGTTGGCGACGGTCGCGGTGCACGAGGCGTACCCGGGCCACCACTGGCACCTGTCGTGGCTGGCCACGCAGAACCGGCCGGTGCGCAAGGTGCTGCGCACGCCCTACTTCTCCGAGGGGTGGGCGTTGTACTCGGAGAAGCTGCTGCGGGAGCACGGCTACTACAGCGCGGAGAACGTCGGCGACCCGGTCAAGGCGCGCGGTCAGGAGCTGGCGTACGTGGAGGCGCGGTTGTTCCGCGCGGCGCGGATGATCGTGGACACCGCGCTGCACTGCGGTGACATGGACGTCGCGGAGGCCCAGGAGTTCATGACGACGAAGGCGTCGTTGACGGCGGGCACGGCGCAGGGCGAGGTCGACCGGTACTGCGCGTGGCCGACGCAGGCCCCGTCCTACCTGACCGGCGCGCTGGAGATCGATCGAATCCGGGACGAGTTCACCGGGACGCAGCGGGAGTTCCACGACACGTTGGCGGGCTCGGGTGCGCTGCCGCTGGGGCTGGCGCGGCGGGTCGCGTTGGGACGGTGAGCGGCGGGTGGTGAGCGGCGGGGCGGGTTCCCGGATGCCGGGACGCGGAACAGGACGGCGCGCGGGAGAGTTGGTCCGGCTGTAGCGGAACCGACGTGTGCGGGAGGACGGGACATGCCCAAGGCAGTGGTGGTGCACGCGACCGGCGGGCCCGAGGTGCTGGAGTTCGGCGACGTCGAGGCGAAGTCGCCGGGCGCGGGCGAGCTCCTGGTGGACGTCGCGGTGGCGGGCGTGAACTACATCGACACCTACCACCGCGAGGGCCGCTACCCGTTGCCGCTGCCGTTCGGCATCGGGCTGGAGGGGTCGGGGCGGGTGTCGGCGGTGGGCTCGGACGTGTCCGGGTTCGCGGTCGGCGACCGGGTGGCGTGGGCCTCCGCGCCGGGCAGCTACGCCGAGCAGGCGTTGATCCCGGCGTCGGGCGCGGTGGCGGTGCCGGACGGCGTGGACGACGACGTCGCGGGCGCGCTGCTGTTGCAGGGCCTCACGGCGCACTACCTGGTCGCCTCGACCTACCCGGTGCGCAGCGGTGACGCGGTGCTGGTGCACGCGGCGGCGGGCGGGGTCGGGCTGCTGCTGGTGCAGCTCGCGAAGGCGCGCGGCGCGCGGGTGATCGGCACCGCGTCCACGGAGGCGAAGGAGGCGTTGGCGCGCGCGGCGGGCGCGGACGAGGTGATCCGGTACGACCAGGTGGAGTTCGCGCCGGTGGTGCGGGAGCTGACCGGCGGCGAGGGCGTGGCCGCGGTCTACGACGGCGTGGGCGCGGCGACGTTCGACGGGAGTCTGGCGACCCTGCGCCCGCGCGGGTACCTGGTGCTGTTCGGCGGTGCCAGCGGCGCGGTGCCGCCGGTCGACCCGCAGCGGCTCAACCAGGCGGGCTCGGTGTACCTGACGCGTCCGTCGCTGGGCGCGTACACGGCGACGCGCGAGGAGCTGGAGTGGCGTGCGGGCGAGCTGTTCGCGGCGGTCGCGGACGGGTCGCTGGACGTCCGGATCGGCGGGCGCTACCCGCTCTCGGACGCCCGCAGGGCGCACGAGGACCTGGAGGGCCGCCGCACCACCGGCAAGCTGCTGCTCGTGCCGTAGCGGGCCGGTGGTGCCGGGGTCGGGCGCGATCGTGACGTCGGCGTCCGGGCCGCGAGCGCCGTGGTCGCGGCACCCGGGGTGGGTGGTCGTGCTGTGCGGAGGGGCCCCGGCGGTGTGCCGGGGCCCCTCGTCGTCCGGCGGTCCGCCGGGTGCTCAGCCCTCGACCTTGACCGCGTCCACGACGAAGATCAGCGTCTCGCCGGGCTGGATGGTGCCGCGCCCCTGCGGGTAGCCCTTGTCCGACGGCACGACCAGCAGGCGACGGCCGCCTTCCTTGAGACCGATGAGGCCCTCGTTCCAGCCTTGGACGACCGATGCCTGACCGATGTTCTTCAGCGGGAACGGCGCGCCGTTGTCCCAGGACGCCTCGCGGGTCTTGCGGTCGCGGAAGGTCGCCAGGACGTAGTGGAGCTCGGCGTCGGACCCCGCCTTGATCTCCGGGCCGGTGCCCTCCGTGAGGTCCTTGACCAGCAGGCCGTCCTGCGGCTTGCAGCCGGTCGGCACGGTGATGGTCGGCTTCGCGCCGGGTTCGCCGGTCACCTCGTACTGGGTGACCTCGCACGGCGGGCCGCTCGGCTCGGGGAGCGTCTCCGCCTGCGCCTCGGAGGTGGCCGGCGCGGTCGCCGACGGGGAGTTGGTCTTGGTGGACGGCCGGTCGCTCGCGGTGCACGCGGACAGCGCCAGGCCGGCGGACAGCAGGGAGACGAGGACCAGGGCCGTACGGCCGACAGTACGCATGGTTGCGGAGCTTATGGTGCGGCCCCGGACGCCGTACGCCCAGGCCCACTGCGGGCGCAACGCCGGTCACGGTGCGCTGCCGGCGGGCCGGAAATAAAACCGCAAATGTGCCACTAATTACCGCTTCCGCAGTTCGACACCCCAGCGTACAGTAACTCCGCGCAGTTGATCGGATACCGAAGGCATTCGACCTTTTGGGTGCCCACCAAGGAGGTGAACACGTGTCCGCGGTGCCCAGGGGCGAACGCGGCAACCTGTTGCAGGAATTGTTCTGGACCAGGACCGGGCTGCTTCTGCTCCTCCTCGTGGTGACCTCCGGAACCAGTCTGGCCATTTCCAGTGGAATGGACCCGGGGACCGCGCGGAACTTCATCGCGTCGGTCGGCACGGGCACCATGATCTCCGCCGTGGTCGGCTTCACGCAGACGCTGATCACCAGTTCCGCGGCGCAGCGCGCGCTGATCACCCCGGTGGTCGAGGAGAGCCGCAAGGCGCTGCACGACCTCACCGCCGAGTACCGGGCGCTCGACCGCGAGTTCTTCCCGAGCGACGTGTTCGAGCCCACCGCGCGGCCCGACCCGGCGTTCAACCAGTTGATGATGCAGGACCTGGAGCGGACCCGGCTGTACGGGTTCCGCGGCTTCGCGGGGCGCTACGCCGCCTGCCGGCTGCTGCTGTCGCAGTCGGAGTGCGAGCTCAGGGCCGTCCTCGCCGACCCGGGGGACGACGACGCGATCAGCGGCCGGGCCCGCTACCTGCTGCGGCACGAGGGCGCGGAGGGCGACTACGACACGATCGTGGACCGGTTGCGCGACCAGATCTCGATCGGCCTGGTCGGTCTGTTCCTGGCCCGCAGCCGGTGTTCCCGGATCGACCTGACGATCGTGTCGGACCCGCCGCTGGACCGGCTGGAGCTGTTCGACGACAGCGCCTGGCTGACGCTGTACAGCAACACCGGCGCGGGCACCGTCCGGCTGTACCCGCGCACGCTGCGCTTCTCCGAGGGGTCGTTCCTGTACGGCATGGAACGCGCGGAGTTCCTGCGCATCAGCAATTCCAAGGCAGGGCGGCACGTCGTGATCACGCCGGGCAGCAGCCGGGCGGACTTCCGCGTCCTGTTCGAGCGGATCACCGCCACGCCGTTGTCCGAAGAACGTTTTCGAGCCCTTGAGGACAAGTTCCACCGGTTCCGCCGGGAATTCTCCGCCTCCGCTCAGTTGGGGAGCTGATAAGTCGTGTTGACCAAGTCTGCCGGGTCCTCCGCCCTCGTGGAGCTCGCCGCGATCATCTCCGTGGCCGACCCCCCTGTCGTCGACCTCTGGGAGCACGTGCGCGGCCGGTTCCGGGAGTGGGCGGAGCGCCCCGACCTCCGGGACCGGCTGCGCGCGCACCTGCGCCGGCTGACCCCGCAGGAGGAGATGCGGGTGGTCGCGAAATCGCGGGAGACCACCACGCACTTCGCGTGGTGCCTGCGGGACGAGCCGGCCGAGCCGTTCACCTTCTGGCTGCACGAGTACAAACCGCAGCAGGACTGGCGGCAGGGGTACGCCGATTCCATCCACAACCACCGCTACCACTTCTGCACGATCCTGCTCGCGGGGTCCTACCTGCACGAACGCTTCACCGCGCGACTCGCGGCGGACGGCCGCTCCATCGAGGACACCGCGTTGCTGCGCAGCACCCGGGCCCTGGAGGGCGATTCCGGGACGATGTTGGCGCACGAATTCCACCGCATCCCGAAAGCGGCGGACGACACGGTGACATTCCTGGTGAAGAGCCGCGCGATCACCCCGTGGAGCCTGTCCTACGACCCGGACACCCGCACCAGTCACCGGCACGTGCCGGTCGAGGCGAGGCTGGAGGAACTGACGAACGCGCTCTGACGGCCGGTCGGCCGACTTACCATCGCCCCACCCGGCACGGGAGGGGTCCCATGAGCACGGTCTCGGTACCGACGATCACGGCGCAGGCGGTCTCCGAAGTGGAGCGCGAGGTGTGGCGGCTGTGCCGCACCCTGGCCGCGAAACTCCAGTTCCACGGCTGGCACCACGTCAGCTTCGTGCGCGACAAGGCGGTCGGCTTCGCCCGGCGCAACGGCTCGGACGTCGCGCTGGTCGAGGTCGCCGCCCTGGTGCACGACGTGAACTACATGGTCCGGAAGAACTCGCTGCCCGTGGACGGGCGGCGGTTGCGGCTGTCCATCCTGGCCGGCGCGGGCGTCGCGGACGCCGTGGCGGCCAGGGTGGACGCGGTCGTGGAGGAGGCCGAGATGCGCACCCGGCACCGGCACATCTCGCGGGAGGCGCAGGCGCTGTCCGACGCCGACACGCTGTTCAAGGCGCTGCCGGTGACGCCGGTGGTGCTCGCGCCCCGGTACCTGGAGGAGAACGGCATCACGCTGCGCGAGCTGGCGCACAAGATCGTCGGCGAGCAGCAGGGCAAGCAGGACGAGGGCTTCTACTTCTACGACCCGGAAGCGGCGGCCACCTACTCGCGGTGGGCGACGGCGAACCTGGAACTGTGGCAGTGCATCGTAGAATCGTTGAACGATCCCACCGTCGATCGGCTGCTTGCCGACGTGTCCTGACTACGCTCTAAACCTGATCTGGTCCAAGTTGGTCCGAAAGTCACCCATAATTACTCCACTTACCCGCGTAAGGCTCACCGAGAGTGCACGTCACCCGAGTGAAGCTGCGGTGGGCGCTGCGGCGGGGGTGGAGGTGCGAGGTGTTCGCGGATGACAGGACAGTCCCGTTAAGGGAGATGGTGTCGCCGGAGGTCGTGACCCAGGCGGTGGGTGGTTCGCGGGACGCCGTGGCGCACCTGCTCAAGGCGGTCCGGCCGGCCGTGCTGCGCTACTGCCGGGCGCGCCTGGGCGGGGCGCTGATCGCGCCTGACGACGTCGCGCAGGAGGTGTGCGTGGCCGTGCTCCAGGCCCTGCCCCGCTACCGCGACCAGGGCAGGCCGTTCCTCGCGTTCGTCTACGGGATCGCCGCGCACAAGGTCGCCGACGCCCACCGGTACGGGGCGCGCAACCGGATCGACCCGGTGGCCGACGTGCCGGACGAGCCGGTCACCGAGGCCGGGCCGGAACTGGTCCTGCTGCGCGGCGAGCTGTCCGAGGAGATGTCCCGGCTGCTCGACGTCCTGCCGCCCAAGCAGCGCGAGATCCTGCTGCTGCGGGTCGTGGTGGGGTTGTCGGCCGAGGAGACCGCCGAGGCCGTCGAGTCGACCCCGGGAGCGGTGCGCGTCGCCCAGCACCGCGCGCTCACCCGGCTGCGGAAGGTGATCGAGGGGCACCTGGTGACGAGCTGATCGACCCGCGCGCACCTCCCGGGGCGGGAGGTGCGCGCGGAGAGGTCGGTTCGAGGTGGGCCGGGTGGCCCTAGAACGGCAGGCCGAGCACGGGCAGGCCCACGACCGCGTCGACGGCCAGGCCGCAGAACACCAGCATCAGGTACAGGTTCGACATGTGGAAGAACTTCATCGTGTTGGTCGACCCGCCGCGCCGCACGACGCCGTGCAGCCGGTGCGCGAACACCGCGAACCAGATGCCCGACAGGGCCGCGATCGACACGTAGATCCACGACGTCACGGGGGCCAGCAGCAGCGTGCACACCACGGTGATCCACGAGTAGATCACGATCTGCCGCGTCACCTGCTGCGCCGTCGCCACCACCGGCAGCATCGGCACCCCGGCCCGCGCGTAGTCCTCCTTGAACTTCATCGCCAGCGCCCACGTGTGGGGCGGCGTCCAGAAGAAGATCACGCCGAACATCACCAGCGCGGGCCACGCGACCGTGCCGGTCACCGAGGACCACCCGATGATCACCGGCATGCAGCCGGCCATCCCGCCCCAGATGATGTTCTGCGACGTGCGCCGCTTGAGCACCAGCGTGTAGACGAAGATGTAGAACAGGATCGTGGCCACCGCGAACACCGCGGAGATCAGGTTGGTGGTCAGCCACAGGAACGCGAACGACACCACGCCCAGCACCACGCCGAAGATCAGCGCGTTGCGCGGCGGGATGGTGTTCTGCGCGAGCGGGCGGGCCCCGGTGCGCTTCATGACCGAGTCGATGTCGGCGTCGACGTAGCAGTTGAGCGCGTTCGCCGAGCCCGCCGCGAGGGTGCCGCCGGCCAGCGTGCACGCGATCAGCCACAGCGGCGGCAGGCCGCGCGCGGCCAGCAGCATCGCCGGGATCGTGGTGATCAGGAGCAGTTCGATCACGCGCGGCTTGGTGAGGGCCACGTACGCGCCGACGACCTGTCGGGGCGATCGCGCCGGTAGCTCGCTGACGGCACTCATCGCACTCCTCGGTCAGGTCTCGGGATGAGCAGATCGTAACCGCGTGTGGAAAGCACAGCCCGTTCGGGTACGCCTGAAGGTGAGGAAACACCGGTTCCGGCCGCACCCGACGAGTTGTTCGCCTCCCGTGTGCGTACACCCACAGAGTGTTCACGGCACGAGGGTCCGGCGAGCCGACTAGGCTGGCCGGCGGACGAGGGAAAACCGCGGATCGGGCCGGACGGAATCGATTGAGAACGATTCGTCGCACCCCTGCCGCCTACGTGAGACTGGAGCTGGAAGTCCGTGTCCGTCACCGATGACATCACCCGGCTGACCGAGGCCCATCTGCCCGACGACTGGACGGAGCTCGACAAGCGCGCCGTCGACACGGCCCGCGTCCTGGCCGCCGACGCGGTCCAGAAGGTCGGCAACGGCCACCCCGGCACCGCGATGAGCCTGGCACCGCTCGCCTACACGCTGTTCCAGCGCGTCATGCGCCACGACCCGGCGGACGCAGACTGGCCGGGCCGCGACCGGTTCGTGCTCAGCGCCGGCCACTCCAGCCTGACCCTCTACGTGCAGCTCTTCCTGGCCGGCTACGGCCTGGAGCTCGACGACCTCAGGGCGTTGCGCACGTGGGGCTCGAAGACCCCCGGCCACCCCGAGCACGGGCACACCCGGGGCGTGGAGATCACCACCGGGCCGCTGGGCCAGGGCTTGGCCTCGGCGGTCGGCATGGCGATGGGCGCGCGCCGCGAGCGGGGCCTGTTCGACCCGGACGCCGCGCCCGGTGAGAGCCCGTTCGACCACCAGATCTTCGTGATCGCCTCCGACGGCGACATCGAGGAGGGCGTGACCTCCGAGGCGTCCTCGCTCGCGGGCACCCAGGAGCTGGGCAACCTCACGGTGATCTACGACGACAACAAGATCTCCATCGAGGACGACACCGCGATCGCGCTGTCCGAGGACACCGCGAAGCGCTACGAGGCCTACGGCTGGCACGTGCAGGTCGTCGAGGGCGGCGAGAACGTCGCGGGCATCCTCGACGCGCTGCGGAAGGCCAAGGCCGAGACCGCGCGCCCGTCGTTCGTCCTGCTGCGCACGATCATCGGCTACCCCGCGCCGAACAAGCAGAACACCGGCGCGGCGCACGGCGCGGCGCTGGGCGGCGACGAGGTCGCGGCGGTCAAGGAGCTGCTGGGCTTCGACCCCGGGCAGACCTTCGAGGTGGCCGACGAGGTGCTGGCGCACGCCCGCGAGGTCGTCCAGCGCGGCGAGGCGGCCAAGGCCGAGTGGCAGAAGTCGTTCGACGCGTGGGCCTCGGCGAACCCGGAGCGCAAGGCGCTGTTCGACCGGCTCACCGCCCGCGAGCTGCCCGAGGGCTGGACCGACGCGCTGCCGTCGTGGGAGCCCGACGCCAAGGGCGTGCCGACCCGCAAGGCCTCCGGCGAGACGCTGACCGCGCTGGCGGCGGTGCTGCCGGAGCTGTGGGGCGGCTCGGCCGACCTCGCGGAGAGCAACCTGACCACGATGAAGGGCGAGACCTCCTTCGGGCCGGAGTCGATCTCGACCGGCATGTGGAAGACGAACCCGTACGGCCGCACGCTGCACTTCGGCGTCCGCGAGCACGCCATGGGCTCGATCCTCAACGGCATCGCGCTGCACGGCCCGACCCGCCCGTACGGCGGCACGTTCCTGGTGTTCTCCGACTACATGCGCCCGGCCGTGCGACTGGCCGCGGTGATGAAGTCCCCGGTCACCTACGTGTGGACGCACGACTCCATCGGTCTGGGCGAGGACGGCCCGACGCACCAGCCGGTCGAGCACCTGGCCGCGCTGCGCGCGATCCCGGGCCTGACCGTGGTGCGCCCCGGCGACGCCAACGAGACGGCCGCCGCGTGGCGGGCCAACATCGAGCAGCTCGACGGGCCGGTCGGCCTGGCGCTGAGCCGGCAGAACCTGCCGGTGCTGGAAGGCACCAGGGAGAAGGCGGTCGAGGGCGTCAAGCGCGGCGGCTACGTGCTGGCCGGCGACGGCGAGCCCGAGCTGATCCTGATCGCCACCGGTTCCGAGCTCCAGATCGCGGTCGAGGCGCGCACCGCGCTGGAGGCCGAGGGCGTCACCACCCGCGTCGTGTCGATGCCCAGCATCGAGTGGTTCGACGCGCAGGACGAGACCTACCGCGAATCGGTGCTGCCGTCCTCGGTGAAGGCGCGCGTGGTGGTCGAGGCGGGCATCGCCCAGCCGTGGCACCGGTTCGCCGGCGACGCGGGCGAGATCGTGTCCATCGAGCACTTCGGCGCGTCGGCGGACTACCAGACGCTGTTCCGCGAGTTCGGTTTCACGACCGAGAACGTCGTGGCGGCGGCCCGCCGGTCGCTGGCCGGGGTCCGCTAGCACCCTTCGCCGGAAACTCCCAGGGGAGATGACGAGATGACCAACGACAACTTGGCCGCGCTGAGCGACGCCGGCGTGTCGATCTGGCTGGACGACCTGTCCCGCGAGCGGCTCGACACCGGCAACCTGGCCGACCTGATCGCCCACCAGCGCGTGGTGGGCGTGACCACCAACCCGACGATCTTCGCGAGCGCGCTGGCCAAGGGCGAGGCCTACGACCAGCAGGTGCGCGAGCTCGTGGCGCGCGGCGCGGACACCGACGCCGCCGTCCGCGAGATCACCACCTCGGACGTGCGCCACGCGTGCGACCTGTTCCGCTCGCTGCACGAGTCCACCGACGGCGTGGACGGGCGGGTGTCGATCGAGGTCGACCCGAGGCTGGCCAACGACACCGAGGCCACCGTCGCCGAGGCGCGCGACCTGGCCAAGGCGGTCGACCGGCCGAACCTGCTGGTGAAGATCCCGGCCACGGTCGAGGGCCTGCCCGCGATCACCAGCGTGCTCGCCGAGGGCATCAGCGTGAACGTGACGCTGATCTTCTCCACCGCCCGCTACCGGGACGTCATGGAGGCGTTCGTCGCCGGTCTGGAGCAGGCCAAGGCCAACGGCCACGACCTGCGCGGCATCCACTCGGTGGCGTCGTTCTTCGTGTCCCGGGTGGACACCGAGATCGACAAGCGGCTGGAGGCGCTGGACACCCCGCGCGCGGCGGAGCTGCGCGGCCAGGCCGCGATCGCCAACGCGCGGCTGGCCTACGCGGCGTTCCAGGAGACCTTCCGGGGCGAGCGCTGGGACGCGCTGGCCGCCGAGGGCGCTCGCCCGCAGCGCCCGCTGTGGGCGTCGACCGGCGTGAAGGACCCCGCCTACTCCGACACCCGCTACGTGGACGAGCTCGTGGTCGCCGGCACGGTCAACACGATGCCGGAGAAGACCCTCGAGGCCGTCGCCGATCACGCCACCATCACCGGTGACACCGTGACCGGGCGGGCCGCGCAGGCGCAGGAGGTCTTCGACTCCCTGGCCGAGGTCGGCATCGACCTCGACGACGTGTTCGCCGTCCTGGAGACCGAGGGCGTCGACAAGTTCGAGAAGTCCTGGGCGGAACTGCTCGACACCGTGACCGGCCAACTGAACCAGGCTAAGGACTGAAACACATGACCGAGGTGGTCTCCGTGGAGATCGTCCGCTCGCCGAACGAAGACCAGGTCGCCCTCGTGGTGGAGGACCTGGTCCGGGACCGGGTGGCGAGCAAGCTCACCGCCGGCGACGCGACCCTCTGGGGTCCGGCGGCGGAACCCGAGGCGTCCATCCGGCTCGCCTGGACCGCGCTGCACGAGACATCCCGCCCGCTGGTCGCCGAGATCGCGGCCCTGCGCGCGGAACTGCTCGCCGAGGGCGTGGACCGGGTGGTGCTCGCGGGCATGGGCGGCTCGTCGCTCGCGCCCGAGGTGATCACCGGCACGGCCGGGGTGCCGCTGGTGGTGCTCGACACCACCGACCCCGGCCAGGTGGCCGACGCGCTCGCGGGCGACCTCCGGCGCACCGTGCTGGTGGTGTCGTCCAAGTCGGGCGGCACCGTGGAGACCGACAGCCACCGGCGGATCTTCGAGGCCGCGTTCGCCGCCGAGGGCGTGGACGCGGCGTCCCGGATCGTCGTGGTGACCGACCCGGGCTCGCCGCTGGAGGCGGCGTCCCGGGAAGCGGGCTACCGCAGGGTGTTCCTGGCCGACCCGAACGTGGGCGGCCGGTACTCGGCGCTGACCGCGTTCGGCCTGGTGCCCTCCGGGCTGGCGGGCGCGGACGTCGCGGGCCTGCTGGACGACGCGGCGGCGGCCGTGCCGCTGGTCTCGGTCGACTCGCCGGACAACCCGGCCGTGGTGCTCGCGGCGACGTTCGCCGTGGCGCACGCGCACGGCGCGGAGAAGATCGTGTTCGCCGACACCGGGTCGGGGATCGCGGGTCTCGGCGACTGGGCCGAGCAGCTCATCGCCGAGTCCACCGGCAAGGACGGCACCGGGCTGCTGCCGGTGGTCGTCGAGGGGCCGGGCGCGCCCGGTTTCGTGGACGCCCGCTCGGACGCCACGACCGTCGCGATCGGACCGGCCACCGGGTCGTCCTCGGTCGCGGTGGAGGGCCGGCTCGGCGCGCAGTTCCTGGTGTGGGAGTACGCGACCGCGCTGGTGGGCCGGGTGCTCGACATCAACCCGTTCGACCAGCCGGACGTGGAGGCCGCGAAGAACGCGGCCCGGTCCCTGCTGGACGCGCCGACCGCCGCGACGCCGGCACCGGCCTTCGTGGACGGTCCGATCGAGGTGCACGCGAGCGAGGGCTGGCTGCCGGCGGACGTGAAGACCGTCGCGGACGCGCTCAAGCTGCTCGTCGCCGCCGCGCCGGACCACGGCTACCTGTCCGTGCAGGCCTACCTGGACCGGCTGGACGACGCGTCGTTCGCGCTGGTCCGGCCGGAGCTGGCGCAGCGGGCGCACCTCCAGACCACGTTCGGCTGGGGGCCGAGGTTCCTGCACTCGACCGGGCAGTACCACAAGGGCGGGCACCAGAACGGGGTGTTCCTCCAGCTCACCGGCGCGTCCGGGACGTCGCTGGAGGTGCCGGGCCGACCCTACGACCTGGGCACGTTGCAGACGGCGCAGGCGCTGGGCGACGGCCAGGTGCTGGCCGGGCACGGGCGTCCGGTGCTGCGGCTGCACCTCACCGACCGCGTCGCCGGGCTCGCGCAGCTCGTCGAGGCCATCCAGGAGGACGGTTCGTGACGGCTCCGACCAAGCGCAACCCGTTGCGCGACCCGCGGGACAAGCGGATGCCGCGGATCGCCGGGCCGTGCGGCCTGGTGATCTTCGGCGTGACCGGCGACCTGTCGCGCAAGAAGCTCATGCCGGCCATCTACGACCTGGCCAACCGGGGTCTGCTGCCGCCGGGCTTCGCGCTCGTCGGCTTCGCCCGGCGGGACTGGGCCGACCAGGACTTCATGCAGGTCGTGCACGAGGCGGTCAAGCAGCACGCGCGCACGCCCTTCCGGCAGGAGGTCTGGGACCAGCTCGCCGAGGGCATCCGGTTCGTGCAGGGCACGTTCGACGACGACAGCGCGTTCGACGTGCTGGCCGAGACGATCGCCGACCTGGACCGCGAGCGCGGCACGGGCGGCAACCACGCGTTCTACCTGTCGGTGCCGCCCAGCGCGTTCACCACCGTGGTCAACCAGCTCAAGCGGGCCGGGCTGGCCACGCCGCAGGACGGTCCCGGCCAGTGGCGGCGGGTGGTCATCGAGAAGCCGTTCGGGCACGACCTGCCCAGCGCCAAGCACCTGAACAAGATCGTCAACGACGTCTTCCCCGAGGAGTCGGTGTTTCGCATCGACCACTACCTCGGCAAGGAGACGGTGCAGAACATCATGGCGCTGCGCTTCGCCAACCAGCTCTACGAACCCATCTGGAACGCCAACTACGTCGACCACGTGCAGATCACCATGGCCGAGGACATCGGCCTGGGCGGTCGCGCGGGCTACTACGACGGCATCGGCGCGGCGCGCGACGTGATCCAGAACCACCTGCTCCAGCTCCTCGCGCTGACCGCGATGGAGGAGCCGGTGTCGTTCAAGCCGGCCGACCTGCGGGCGGAGAAGGTCAAGGTGCTGTCCGCGACCAAGCCGGTGGGGCCGTTCGCGGAGACCACCGCGCGCGGCCAGTACACCGGTGGCTGGCAGGGCGGGCAGAAGGTGCCCGGCCTGCTGGAGGAGGGCGGTTTCGCCCGGGACTCCACCACCGAGACCTACGCCGCGATCACCTGCGAGATCGCCACCCGGCGGTGGGCGGGCGTGCCGTTCTACCTGCGCACCGGCAAGCGGCTGGGCCGCCGGGTCACCGAGGTGGCCGTGGTGTTCAAGCGCGCGCCGCACCTGCCGTTCGACGACACCGCGACCGAGGAGCTGGGGCAGAACGCCCTGGTGGTGCGGGTGCAGCCGGACGAGGGCGTGACCATCCGGTTCGGCTCCAAGGTGCCCGGCAACACCATGGAGGTCCGCGACGTCACGATGGACTTCGGCTACGGCCACGCGTTCACCGAGTCGTCGCCGGAGGCCTACGAACGGCTGCTGCTCGACGTGCTGCTCGGCGAGCCGTCGCTGTTCCCGAAGAACGACGAGGTCGAGCTGTCCTGGGAGATCCTCGACCCGGTGCTCGGGCACTGGGCCGCCGGCGGGACGCCGGAGAAGTACAAGGCGGGCACCTGGGGTCCGGCGTCCGCGAACGAGATGCTGGCCCGCACCGGCAGGCACTGGAGGCGTCCGTGATCATCGACCTGCCCTCGACCACCACCTCACAGGTCAACAGCAAGCTCGTGCACCTGCGCGAGGAGGGCGGCGCGGTCACCCTCGGCCGGGTGCTGACCCTGGTCATCGTCACCGACGACGGGGCGAAGACCGAGGGTGCCGTGGACGCGGCGAACGACGCCAGCCGCGAGCACCCGTGCCGGGTGATCGTGGTCGCGCGGGGCGCGCGCAAGGCCGCGCCCCGGCTGGACGCGCAGATCCGGGTCGGCGGCGACGCGGGCGCGTCCGAGGTGATCGTGCTGCGGCTCTACGGGGAGCTCGCCAACGAAGGCGCGTCGTGCGTGGTGCCGCTGCTGCTGCCGGACACCCCGGTCGTGGCGTGGTGGCCGCACGAGGCCCCGGCGGTGCCGGCGAAGGACCCGATCGGGCAGCTCGCGCAGCGCCGGATCACCGACGCGGCGGCCGAGAAGAACCCGATCAAGGCCCTGGACCAGCGCAAGTCCGGCTACACGCCGGGCGACACGGACCTGGCGTGGACCCGGTTGACGCTGTGGCGGGCGATGCTCGCCTCGGCGCTCGACCTGCCGCCGTTCGAGCGGGTCACCGAGGCCGAGGTGAGCGGCGAGGTCGACTCGCCGTCCACCGACCTGCTGGCCGCGTGGCTGGCGGGCGCGCTGAAGGCACCGGTGAAGCGGTCCAAGGCGGCGCGCGGCGTCGGCATCGTGGACGTGAAGCTGGTCCGCAAGTCCGGTGTGGTGGACCTGGTCCGGCCGGACGGCAAGGTCGGCACGCTGACCCAGCCCGGCCAGCCGCAGCGGCGGGTGGCGCTGCAACGCCGCGAGATCCGCGACTGCCTGGCCGAGGAGCTGCGCCGGCTGGACCCGGACGAGGTGTACGAGTCGGCGTTGCGGGCGCTGGGCAAGGTCGTGCGCGGCCGTATTCCGGTGAAGACGCCCGTGGCCCGCAAGCCCGCGACCCGCAAGCCCGCCGAGTCGGCCGAGTCGGCCGCGCCCGCCGAGGCCGCCGCTCCGACCGCGCCCGCCGACGGTCCCGCCAAGGCACCGGCCAAGGCACCGGCGAAGGCACCCCGGGCGGCCAAGGCGAAGGCCAAGGCGTGACCGGCCCCGACGTGGTGGTGCACCGCGACGGTGGCCTGCTGGCCGCCGGCACGGCCGCCCGCCTGATCACCGCGCTGGTCGACGCGCAGGCCGCGCGCGGCACCGCCGCGCTGGTGCTGACCGGCGGCCGGACCGGCGCGGCCGTGCTCGAACAGGTCCGGGACAGCCCGGCGCGCGACGCCGTGGACTGGTCCCGGGTCGATCTGTACTGGGGCGACGAGCGGTTCCTGCCCGCCGGGCACGCGGACCGCAACGAGACCCAGTCCCGGGCGGCGCTGCTGGACCACGTGCCGGTGGACCCGGCGCGGGTGCACGCGGTGGAGCCGTCCGACGGCCGGTTCGGCGACGACCCGGACGCGGCGGCGGCGGCCTACGCCGAGGTGCTCACGGCGTCCGGCGGGGTGCCGGCGTTCGACGTGCTGCTGCTCGGCGTGGGCGAAGAGGGCCACGTCGCGTCGATCTTCCCGGACTCCCCGGCGGTGCACGAGCGGGAGCGGACCGCGATCGCGGTGCGCGACTGCCCCAAGCCCCCGCCGACCCGGGTCAGCCTGAGCCTCCCGGCGATCCGCCACGCCCGCGAGGTGTGGCTGATGACGACCGGCGAGGCCAAGGCCGAAGCGGTCGCCGGGGCGCTCGCGGGCGCGTCCGAGGTGGACCTCCCGGCGGCCGGCGCGACCGGCCTGCACCGCACGCTGTGGCTCCTCGACACGGCGGCGGCGAAGCGGCTCTGACCGGATCTCCGACGAGCGGGGCGGTGGTGGCCACGGGTCACCACCGCCCCGTTCCACGTCCGTCCCCGCGCCGGACAGCGCTCGCCGACCCGCCGACCCGACCTCGGGGTACGCCCCGCTCCCGGTGATCGACATCACCCGTCAGGCGTCCGGATGTCGAACAGGCGTTCGCGCTCGCAATTTTGTGGCCGCCCGCACGTCCCTTTCGGGTAATCGTTGCCTCTCGTTGGGTGAAGCGGGGCTCGACGGGCACTTCCGGGGGTGAAGGAGCGGTCATGCCAAGCGGGATGACAGCGCAGTACGGTGACGGGCAGCGGATGGCTGACACGGGAGGGCGAGTCCTGGCCGGCAACGCTGTCGAACGGCTGCCGAGCGGCGGGGTCAACGGCGTCCCCACCGAACGGGTGCCGCGCGCTGCCCGGGGTCTCCGCGAACGACTGGCCCGGCACCGGCGGGCGGCGGTGGACCTCGCGGCCGTCGCGATCGGCGCGTTCGACGTGTGGTTCTGGTTCGCACCCGACGCCGAGCTCTACAACTACGTGCTCTCGGTCATCGCGGTGTCCGCGCTCGTGCTGCGCCGGCGGTTCCCGTTCCTGGTGGTGCTGCTGACCGTGCCGGGGTTCTTCGCGGGCATGGCGCAGCTCGCCGCGATGATCGCCCTGGGCACGCTGGCCCGCGAGAAGCTGCTCTCCACCCAGACCTGCATCGCCGCCGGGCTGGTGTGGCTGAGCCGGTTCTTCCTGTGGCCGCCGGCGGAGTTCCTGGCGCTGCCGTGGTCCACGCACCTGCACGACGCGATGTACGGCTGCATCGTGGCCGGGATGCCGATCGCCATCGGGTTGCTCGCGCACGCCCGGGAGGAGCTGTCGGCGCGGATAGCGGAGCTCGCGGCCAGCCGGGAACGCGAACGGCTGCTGCACGCGCACGCCGTGCGGGCCGACGAACGCGCACGGCTCGCCCGCGAGATGCACGACGTGGTCTCGCACCAGGTCAGCCTGATCGCCATGCAGGCCGGCGCGTTGCGGATCTCGGTCGCCGACCCGGACGCCAAGCGGGTGGCGGGCACGATCCGCACCCTGTCCACCCGGACCTTGGACGAGCTGCGCCAACTCGTGAGCGTCCTGCGCACCACCGACGGGGACGACTCGCCGCAACCGCGCGTGGCGGAACTGCCGCAACTGGTGGCGGGCGCGGGCATCCCGGCGTCGCTGACCGTGCTGGGACCCGTGGACGAGCTGCCCGCGCCGATCTCCGGCGCGGTCTACCGGACCGTGCAGGAAGCGCTGACGAACGTCCGCAAGCACGCGGGCTGCGCGGCGACGTCCGTGCACGTCCAGGCCGAGCCGGACGAGCTGCGGGTGGAGATCCGCAACGCCCCGCCGGTGCTGCCGCGCGAGTGCCCGACGCTGCCCAGCGGCGGGCACGGGCTGGTCGGGCTCCAGGAGCGCGCGGCCCTGCTGGACGGGACCTTCGAGGCGGGGCCCAGCGACGACGGCGGGTTCCGGGTGGCCGTCACCTTCCCGCTGGCCCGGCAGCTCGACGGGTAGCCACCGCCGTGCACACGGCCGCCACCAGCCCCAGCGCCCCGCACACCAGGGCGGGCCACAGCGCGGGTTCGTGGCGCAGCAGCACCGACGGCAGCAGCCACACCGCGACACCCAGGCCGATCCCGAGGGGTGCCGCCGCGACGACGGCGGCGGCACCCGACTGGCGACGGCGCAGCGAGCGGAGCAGCGACTCCAGGTAGGCCAGGGTGAACAGCAGCAGCACCGCGCTACCCGCACCCATGATGCTGATCATCGGGTTCTCGGTGGGCCGCAACGAGTACTCGGTGCGCTGCCCGCCGGACTCGACGGTGGCCAGGGCCGCGCCGCCGACGATCCAGCGGGCCGCGCCGGGCAGTTCGAACGCCGTGGGCGCGCTCTGCGGCACGGCGGTGACGTCGGCGAGCGTGATCCCGGCGGCGGTGACGGTGAGCCGCGCGGGCTCGACCACGCCCGGCACCGCGACCGGCCGGCTCAGGTCCTGCTCCAGCACCGGCAGGTCGCGGCCGGGCAGCGCGAACGGCAGCGCCACCAGGACCAGCGCCGCCACCCCGGCGGCGAGGCCGAACCAGCGCGCGGGCCTGGGCCGCTCCAGCAGGTCGCGGGCGGGGATCAGGGTCTGGCCGTCCAGCCGGGCCGGCGGCGACAGGTCGACGGCGGTGGCCCGGACCGGGACGTCGACCGTCTCGCGCGGCACCGACGGGTGGGTCGACGGCCGGGTGCTGGCGGCGGCGACCTGCGGCGCGAGGTGCACCGGCAGGCCCGCCCGGATCAGCCAGTCCGGGCCGAACACCTCGGCCGCCGCGCCCGCCAGGTCGATCGCGAACGTCTCGGCGTTGCGGTAGCGGGCGCGCGGGTCGCGTTCGACCCCGCGCATCACGACCCGCGCCAGCGGGGCCGGCACCTCGGTCAGCGGGCGGGGCTGCTGGTGGACGTGCCGCTGGATCATGGCCAGCGCGCCGCCGCCGGACTCGAACGGCAACCGGCCGCTGAGCAGCTCGTAGAGCACGGTGGCGGTGCCGTAGACGTCGGCGGCGGGGCTGAGCGGGTTGCCCAGCGCCTGCTCCGGCGACAGGTAGGCGGGGGTGCCCAGCACCTGGCCGGCGTGGGTGACCAGGGTCGCGCCCTCGCTCACCACCTGGGAGATGCCGAAGTCGGCGACCTTCAGCGCGCCCTGCGCGGTGAACAGCAGGTTCTTCGGCTTCACGTCCAGGTGCAGGACGCCCGCGCCGTGCGCGGCGTGCAGGCCGGACAGCGTGGCCAGCACCAGCGCGCACGACTCGGACGGGGTCAGGCCGCGCCCGGTGAACCGGGACCAGACCGTGCCGCCGTCGAGCTTCTCCATCACCAGCAGGTGCTCGCCGTGGCTCTGCACGTAGTCGTAGACCGGCACGATGTGCGGGTGGTCCAGGCGGGCCAGCAACCGGGCCTCGTGCTCGAACCGGGCGCTCATCCGGGCGTCCTCGGCGAGCACGTGCGGCAGCCGCTTGACCGCCACCGGGCGGCCGAGCGGCCGGTGCACGCCCGCGTAGACCACGCCCATGCCGCCGTGCCCGATCTGCGCGCCGATGTCGTACTGCGGCAGCGCGGCGATCACGCCAGGGCTGGGGGCCGTGCTCGGGCTCACGCCGCACCGCCGGGCAGCGGGCGGGTGAAGCGCTGGGTCGCCTCCGGGTCGACGGGCGGCGGCTCGGCCGCGTTCGGGGTCAGGTAGCCGAGCAGGAACGCCGCCGCGGCGGCACCCAGGATGAACGGCACCTCGGCGGCCGGCGACGGGGCCACCACCCGGAGCACGGACAGCGAGATCACCGCGACCAGACCGGTGCCGATGCCGGCGGGGAGGAACTGCATGGCGCGCTGCCACCGGTTCGCGGGCAGCCGGCGGCGGGCCAGCGCCCAGAGCGCGCCCGCCCACGCCAGCACGGTCAGGACGAACACCGCGAGGCCGAACACGCCGTAGACCGACCACGGCGAGCCCCGCACGTCGCCGGTCGCGCCGATCGACGCGACGACCTCGCGCTCCGCGTCCAGCACCTCGATGTCGGTGGGCAGCAGACCGGTCGCCTGGGTGCCGAGCTGGCCCAGGTCGAGGAAGAACGCCTTGGTGGC
The DNA here is from genome assembly GCF_040640215.1 of Actinosynnema sp. NPDC023587. Classification (NCBI taxonomy): domain Bacteria; kingdom Bacillati; phylum Actinomycetota; class Actinomycetes; order Pseudonocardiales; family Pseudonocardiaceae; genus Actinosynnema; species Actinosynnema sp. NPDC023587. Next base: position 33,565 of record NZ_JBFABG010000024.1, read on the forward strand.
GCTCTGCTTCGCGGGCACGGTGAACGGGACGGTGGTGTCGTAGGAGAAGAAGGTGAGCGCGAGCGCCGTGCCGGCGAGGCGGATGGTCTTCACGTGGCACGCGGTGTCGGTTCCGTTGTGGACGGTCACCGCGATCTTCACCGAGCCGGACGGGTCGAGCACCAGGTCGTCGGGACCGACCGGGCGGCTGTCCACGAAGGCGGTCACGGTGACCTCGTCGCCGGCGGCGTGCGCGGTGGCCGGGGCGATCCCGCCGAAGATCCCGCTGACGACTCCGCCGAAGATCCCGCAGGCGAGCAGCGAACCGACCCCGCCCATAATGCGTCTCACAGGGGCACCTCGAAGTTCAGGGACGCGGACGAGTCCGGGAGTCGGTATGCGATCGGCAGGAACACTAGCTCTACTCGGTGCCGTGGCCTATGGCGTTACCGCCCTGGTGCCCGTTCCGGCCGCCGCGCAGGTCCCGCCGTCGATCGCGGTGACGCCCGCGAGCGGGCCGGCGGGGTCCGCGTTCACGGTGAACTGGGCGGGGTTCTCCTGGGACCCCGACTGCTACCAGCGGATGCAGGTGCTGTGGGACAACGCGGGCAACGTCCTGGCGGCCCCCGCGCAGAGCTACCGGGGTGCGGTCACGGTGTCCTCGCCGACGTGGTCCACGCCCGGATCGCACACGGTCGTGCTGCGCACGGTGTGCCGGGGCAGCATCGCCCGCGCGACGTACTCGGTGACCGTCGCACCGGTCAGGACCACCACCACCACTCCCCCGCCGGTCACCACGACCACGAACCCGCCGGTCGTGACCACCACGACCGCGCCGACCACCACCACCCGGCCCACGACCACCACCACGACGACGACCACGACGTCCACCACCACGACGACCACGACGGAGAGCACCAGCGGTTCGGTGCCGACGCCGGTCACGTTCGAGGGCGGTGACGGCGCGCTGACGCTGGACAAGGACAACATCCAGCCCGGCGACCCGCTGACCGCCACCGGCACCGGCTGCGAGCCGGGGTCGGAGGTGAAGCTGAGCTCGCTCGGCGAGGACGTGGGCACCGCGCGGGCGGACGGGGCGGGGACGTTCAGCACGCGGGTCGAGTTCGCCACGATCCAGCCGGGCAGGCACGTGATCCGCGCCGACTGCGGCGTGATCCTGGTGGGCAGCGTCGACGTGGCCCTGACCAGCTCGACCGGGGGCACCACGTCGACCCTGGTGATCCTGGTGTTCTTCCTGCTGATCGGAGCCACCCTGCTCCGCCGCCAGTTCAGCGCCTTCCGCCGCACCGCCTGACCGCCGCCACGAACACGGCGGGATCGGCGGCGGAACCGAGGGCCGGAGCAGCGGCGACCGGGTGAGGCGCGACCGCCCGGAACGCCGGCAGCCACCGGAACCGCGGAGTTCCGGTGGCTGCCCGCGCGGAAACGCGCCGGCCCCCGTGGAGTCCACGGGGGCCGGCGCGTTGTCTTGCGGCTAGGGCTCTTCGCGCTGTTTGCGCAGCTTGGTCAGCGCCTCTTCGAGGATCGCCTCTCCGTCCGCGTCGGAACGACGTTCCTTCACGTACGCCAAGTGCGTTTTGTACGGCTCGTTGCGCGGGGGAGCCGGCGGAGCCTGCTCGTCCCGACCCGCCGGCAGACCGCACCGGGGGCAGTCCCAGTTCTCCGGGATTTCCGCCTCGACCGCGAACGACGGACGCGACTCGTGCGCGTTGGCGCACCAGTACGACACCCGACGCCGGGGCGCGGACTCGCCGCGCTCCGATTCACCCATCGGGCCTGCGCCGACGCGGGTACCGCGAATCGCGTTACCTCCAGCCATCGACCCTCACACCCCCACCACGTGGTTTCCCTGTCGTCGGTTGACCTTGATCAGAGCTTGGTCAGCAGTCCGATGCCGACGATGGCGATCACCCAGACGGCCCCGACGAACAGCGTCAGGCGGTCCAGGTTCTTCTCCACGACGCTCGAACCGGACAGGCTCGACTGCATGCCGCCGCCGAACAACGAGGACAAACCGCCACCACGGCCCCGGTGCAGCAGCACCAGCAGGATCAGCAGCACACTGGCGACAACCAACAGGATCTGCAGGAACAGTGTCATTTCTTCCTCGCTGTCAGACAGGTGACGCCACAGAGTACCCGGTCAACTGCCGACCGTGGACCACCTCGGTGGTAGGGCGTGTTCACTGGGTCAGGGTAGAGGGCCACCGGCCGCAAGGGCACAGAGCTTCGCGAACTCGTCCGCATCCAGGCTCGCACCGCCGACCAGAGCGCCGTCGACGTCCTTCTGCGCGACCAGCTCGGCGATGTTCCCGGACTTCACCGAGCCGCCGTAAAGCACCCGAACGGCCGAGGCCACGTCCTCGCCGTGCAGCTCGGCCAGCTTCACCCGCAGCGCCGCGCACACCTCCTGCGCGTCCGCCGACGAGGCCACCTTGCCGGTGCCGATCGCCCACACGGGCTCGTAGGCGATGACGACGTTCCCGACCTGCTCGGCGGACAGGCCCTTGAGACCCCGCACGAGCTGGGTCGTGCAGTGCTCGACGTGGGTGCCCGCCTCGCGGACGTCCACCCGCTCGCCGAGGCAGAAGATCGGGGTGATGCCGTGCTTGAGCGCCGCCTTGACCTTCTTGTTGACCAGCGCGTCGTCCTCGTGGTGGTACTCGCGCCGCTCGGAGTGCCCGACCGTCACGTAGGAGCAGCCCAGCTTGGCCAGCATCGGGCCGGACACGTCACCGGTGTACGCGCCCGAGTCGTGCGGCGACAGGTCCTGCGCGCCGTACTTGAGCAGCAGCTTGTCGCCGTCGACCAGGGTCTGGATGGACCGGATGTCGATGAACGGCGGCAGCACCGCCACCTCGACCTTGGCGAAGTACTTGTTCGGCAGGGAGAACGCGATCTTCTGCACCAGGGAGATGGCCTCCAGGTGGTTGAGGTTCATCTTCCAGTTGCCCGCGATCAGCGGCTGTCGGACGGCCATCAGGCGTTCCCCTCTTCCAGCACGGCGACGCCGGGCAGCTCCTTGCCCTCCAGGTACTCCAGCGACGCGCCGCCACCGGTCGAGATGTGCGAGAACCCGTCCTCGGGCAGGCCGAGGGCGCGCACCGCCGCCGCCGAGTCGCCGCCGCCGACCACGGTGAACGCCTCGCTCGCGACGAGCGCCTCGGCCACCGCGCGGGTGCCGCCGGCGAACGCCTCGAACTCGAACACGCCCATCGGGCCGTTCCAGAACACGGTCTTGGCGTCGGCCAGCTTCGACGCGAACAGCTCGCGCGACTTCGGGCCGATGTCCAGCCCCTGCCGGTCGGCCGGGATCGCGGTGGCGTCCACCACGTCGAACGCGGCGTCGGCCGCGAACCCGGTCGCGGCCAGCACGTCGACCGGGAGCACCAGCTCCACGCCGCGCCGCTCGGCCTCCTCCAGGAAGCCCGCGACCTGCTCCACCTGGTCCGCCTGGAGCAGCGACTCGCCGACCTCGTGGCCTTGGGCCTTGAGGAACGTGTAGGCCATGCCGCCGCCGACGAGCAGGCGGTCGACCTTGGTGAGCAGGTTCGCGATGACGCCGAGCTTGTCGGACACCTTCGCCCCGCCGAGCACCACGACGTAGGGGCGCTGGAGGTCGGAGGTGAGCTTGCGGAGCACCTCGACCTCGGCCAGCACGAGGTTGCCCGCGTAGGCGGGCAGCTTGCGCGCCACGTCGTAGACCGAAGCCTGCTCGCGGTGCACGACGCCGAACCCGTCGGACACGAACGCGTCCGCCTTGGCCGCCAGCTCGGCGGCCAGCGCCTCGCGCTCGGCGTCGACCTTGGAGGTCTCGCGGGCGTCGAAGCGGATGTTCTCCAGCAGCACGACCGACCCGTCGCCGGCGGTCTCGGTGCCGATCTCGACGGGCTTGCCGAGCAGCTCGCCCAGCCGCGCGGCGACCGGGGCGAGGGAGAGCTCGGGGTCGGGCTTGCCCTTGGGGCGGCCCAGGTGGGCGGCGACGAGGACGCGCGCGCCCCCGTCGACCAGCGCCTTGAGCGTGGGCACCGACGCGCGGACGCGGCCGTCGTCGGTGATCTTGTCGCCGTCGAGGGGGACGTTCAGGTCGGCGCGCACGAGGACGCGCCGACCCGAGACACCCTCGGCGATCAGGTCGCTGAGAGTCTTCACAACCGGTCTTTCCGCTCGGTGGCCGGGGAGGTCAGAGCTTCGAGGCGACCAGGTTGACCAGGTCCGCGAGGCGGTTGGAGTAGCCCCACTCGTTGTCGTACCAGCCGATGACCTTGACCTGGTTGCCGATGACCTTGGTCAGCGGCGCGTCGTAGATGCACGACGCCGGGTCGGTGACGATGTCGCTGGACACGATCGGGTCCTCGTTGTAGCGGAGGTAGCCCTTCAGCGCGCCCTCGGCCGCGGCCTTGTAGGCGGCGTTGACCTCGTCGACGGTGGTCTCCCGGCCGACGGTCACGGTCAGGTCGGTGGCCGAGCCCGTCGGCACCGGCACGCGCAGCGCGTAGCCGTCGAGCTTGCCCTTGAGCTCGGGCAGGACCAGGCCGATCGCCTTCGCGGCACCCGTGCTGGTGGGCACGATGTTCAGCGCGGCGGCCCGGGCGCGGCGCAGGTCCTTGTGCGGCGCGTCCTGGAGGTTCTGGTCCTGGGTGTAGGCGTGGATGGTGGTCATCAGGCCACGCTCGACGGTGAACTCGTCGTGCAGCACCTTGGCCAGCGGAGCCAGGCAGTTCGTGGTGCACGAGGCGTTGGAGATGACGGTCTGCGAACCGTCGTACTGCTCGTCGTTCGCGCCCAGCACGATGGTGAGGTCCTCACCCTTGGCCGGCGCGGAGATGATGACCTTCTTGGCACCGCCCTCGTCCACGTGCTTGCGCGCGGCGGCGGCGTCGGTGAAGAAGCCGGTCGACTCGACCACGACGTCGACGCCGAGGTCCTTCCAGGGCAGCTTGCCGGGGTCGCGCTCGGCCAGCGCCTTGATCGTCTTGCCGTCGACCTCGATGCCCTCGTCGTTCACCTTCACGTCGAACGGGAGCCGTCCGAGGATGCTGTCGTACTTCAGCAGGTGGGCCATCGTGTTGACGTCACCGAGGTCGTTGAAGGCGACGATCTCGATGTCGTGCCCGCTGGCCTGAACGGCGCGCCAGAAGTTGCGACCGATGCGGCCGAAACCATTGACACCTACGCGAACCGTCACGGTGAGTCTCCTCGATACTCGACTGGCTGTGCGCCAGGGTGCGTGCGGATTGACTGCGAGCAGCCGCGAACCAGCCTATCCTCCGCGCTGCGCCCCTGGTCACGTGGACCACCAGGATCTCTTTATCGAGCAAGAAAATCCAGAGCTACGGTTCAGTAACCACCACGTCCGGTGACGTGTGCGCCTTCCGGAGGTCGACCGGCGGGCCACCGCCACCACCCTGCCGGCCGCACGGCGTCACCGCGAGGTGACCGGGTGCCGCCGGGGCGCACCCGCCCGGCGCGGGGCCGGCGGGGGTGGACGAGCGCGGGCGCGGCGTGGGTGGCCGCGAGCGCGGGGTGGTGGGCGGCGGGCCGGGGCCGGTCAGACCTCGGCTTCGAGCATGTCGGCGGTGACCGCCGACTCGGTGTCCGGCATGCCCAGCTCCTTGGCCCGCTTGTCGGCCATCGCCAGCAGCCGCCGGATCCGGCCCGCCACGGCGTCCTTGGTCATCTGGGGGTCGGAGAGCTGGCCGAGCTCCTCCAGCGACGCCTGCCGGTGCGCCAGGCGCAGCTCACCCGCCGCCGCCAGGTGGTCGGGGGCCTCCGGGCCGAGGATCTCCAGCGCCCGCCGCACCCGCGCCGCCGCCGCGACGGCGGCCCGCGCCGAGCGGCGGAGGTTGGCGTCGTCGAAGTTCGCCAGGCGGTTCGCCGTCGCCCGGACCTCGCGGCGCATCCGCCGCTCCTCCCAGGCCAGCACGCTGTCGTGCGCGCCCAGCCGGGTCAGCATCGCGCCGATCGCGTCGCCGTCCCTGATCACCACCCGCTCCGCGCCCCGCACCTCGCGGGACTTCGAGCCGATGCCCATCCGCCGCGCCGCGCCGACCAGGGCCAGCGCCGCCTCCGGGCCGGGGCAGGTGACCTCCATGGACGAGGACCGGCCGGGCTCGGTCAGCGAGCCGTGCGCCAGGAACGCGCCGCGCCACGCCGCCTCGGCGTCGCACACCCCGCCGGACACCACCGGCGCGGGCAGGCCGCGCACCGGGCGTCCGCGCGGGTCGAGCAGGCCGGTCTGCCGGGCCAGGCCCTCGCCGTCCTTCACCACCCGCACCACGAACCGGGTGCCCTTGCGCAGCCCGCTGGAGGTGATGGTGAACACGTCGGACTGGTGGCCGTAGAGCTCGTGGATCTCCCGGCGCAGCCGCCGGGCCGTGGAGCCGAGGTCCAGTTCCGCCTCGACCACGACCCGGCCGCCCACGATGTGCAGACCGCCGGCGAACCTCAGCAGCGAGGCGACCTCCGCCCGGCGGCAGCAGGTCTTGGAGACGGCCAGCCTGCTCAGCTCGTCCTTGACCGCAGACGTCATCGCCACGGCTCATCGCCTCCCCTGCTCTCGCGTTCTTCCTGGAGGGTTGTACTTGACGGCCCCCCGGCCGCTGCGGGCAGGCCGTCCAACGCGCGACGAATGCCCGACGCCAGGGCGACGGGGTCGTGGCGGTCCGGGAAACCCGGCAGCGCGATCGGCGACAGGTGCGCCGCGGCCCCGAGAGCTGCGGCGGCGCGCCGCAGGCTGTCCGGGACGGGCACCGCGTCGACGTCCGCGATCACGGCGTCCACCCGCAACCTGGGCGCGTGCGCGCACAGCACGTCGAGGTGCAGCTCCGGCGAGAACCCGGCGGTTTCCCCCGGTTGGGGGACGAGGTTGAGGACCACGACCTTCCTCGCCGCCGTCCGGGTGAGCGCGTCGTGCAGCTCCGGCACCAGCAGGTGCGGCAGCACGCTGGTGAACCACGAGCCGGGGCCGAGCAGCACGACGTCCGCGCCCAGCACCGCGTCCACGGCCTCCGGGCAGCCGCGCGGCGGCTCCCCCGGTCCGCCAGGACCGTGCAGGCGGATCCGCTGCACCCGACCGGGCGTGGTGGCGATCGCGACCTGGCCCCTGATCCGGCGCACCACGTCGGCGTCCTCGTCCAGCCCCGTCACGTCCGCCTCGATCTCCAGCGGCTCGGTGCACATCGGCAGCACGCGGCCGTGCACGCCGAGCAGGCGGCCCGCCTCGCGCAGCACCGCGACCGGGTCGCCGAGCTCCTCCAGCAGGCCGGCCAGCACCAGGTTGCCGACGGCGTGGCCGGCCAACGCGCCGGTGCCGCCGAAGCGGCGCTGGAACAGCGTCGCCCACAGCGCACCGGGGCCCTCGGTGTCGGCCAGCGCCACCATCGCCTTGCGCAGGTCGCCGGGCGGCAGCAGGCCCAGCTCGCGGCGCAGCCGGCCGGACGAGCCGCCGTCGTCGGCGACCGTCACGACGGCCGTGACGTCCTCGGTCATCCGCCGCAGGGCGGTGAGCGTGACGTGCAGCCCGCGCCCGCCGCCCAGCGCCACCACCTTCGGCGCGACAGCTCCCAAGCTCACTCGCGTCCCAGGTCCCGGTGCACGACCTTGATCGCCATGCCGTCCTCGGCGGCCAGCCGGGCGGCCAGCTCCTCGGAGATCGCCACGCTGCGGTGCTTGCCGCCGGTGCAGCCCACGGCCAGGGTCAGGTACCGCTTGCCCTCGCGCCGGTAGCCCGCGCCGATCAGCCGCAGCAGTTCGTGGTAGCGGTCCAGGAACTCCTCCGCGCCCTCCTGGGTGAGCACGTAGTTGCGCACGTCCCCGTCCAGTCCGGTCTGCTCGCGCAGCTCCGGGATCCAGAACGGGTTCGGCAGGAAGCGGACGTCCATCACCAGGTCGGAGTCCATCGGCAGGCCGTACTTGTAGCCGAACGAGAGGACCGTGACCCGGGTCCGGGTCGCCGACTCGCTGCCGAACGTGTCCTCGATCTTGGCCCGGAGCTGGTGCACCGACAGCCCGGAGGTGTCCAGCACCAGGTCGGCCTCCTCGCGCAGCGGCCGGAGCAGGGCGCGTTCGGCCTCGATGCCGTCCGCGAGCCGCCCGTCCGCCTGCAACGGGTGGCCGCGCCGCACCGACTCGAACCGCCGGATCAGCACGTCGTCGGTGGCCTCCAGGAACAGCACCTTCGGCTTGTAGCCCCGGGCGTCCAGGTCCTTGATCACCGCCGCCAGGTCCTCGGTGAACGCGCGGCTGCGCACGTCCATCACGACCGCGACCCTGGTGATGGCCCCCCGCGCCTGCGCGCCCAGCTCCACCATCGTCGCGATCAGCTCGGGCGGCAGGTTGTCCACCACGAACCAGCCCAGGTCCTCCAGGCACTTCGCGGCGGTGCTGCGGCCCGCCCCCGACAGGCCCGTCACCACCGCGACCTCGATGCCGGACTTCTCGCCGGCCTGTGCGCTCACTTGTGCTCCCTCTGCCGGTCGGCTGCGCCGACGCGTTCGGTGGTGGCCACGCCCAACGTCGCGTGCACGGCCTCCGCGGTGCGCCTGCCCACGCCGGGCACACCGCTGATCTCCTCGATGCTCGCCTCGCGCAACTTCTTCACCGAGCCGAAGTGCTTGAGCAGCGCGGCCTTGCGCGTCTGCCCCAGGCCCGGCACCTCGTCCAGCGCCGAGGCGGTCAGGCGCTTGGACCGCTTCTGCCGGTGGTAGGCGATGGCGAACCGGTGCGCCTCGTCGCGCACCCGTTGCAGCAGGTAGAGGGCTTCGCTGGTGCGGGGCAGGATCACCGGGTCCGGTTCGCCGGGCACCCACACCTCCTCCAGCCGCTTCGCGAGCCCCACCACGGCCACGTCCGTGATGCCCAGTTCGGCCAGCACGTCCGAGGCCGCCTGCGCCTGCGGTCCCGCGCCGTCCACCACGAGCAGGTTCGGCGCGTAGGCGAACCGGCGCGGCTTGCCGGTCTCCGGGTCGATGCCCGGCAGCGGGCCGGCCGGCTGGTCGGCGTTCTCCCGCAGGTACGCCTGGAACCGCCGGCGCACCACCTCCGCGATCGAGGCCACGTCGCCCTGCTCCGCCCCCTCGCGGACGGCGAACCGCCGGTACTCGGACTTGCGCGCCAGCCCGTCCTCGAACACCACCAGCGACGCCACCACGTCCGTCCCCTGGACGTGGCTGATGTCGGTGCACTCGATGCGCAGCGGCGCGGTGTCGAGCCCCAGCGCGTCCTGCAACTCCTGCAACGCCGCCGACCGGGCCGTCAGGTCGCCCGCGCGGCGCAGCTTGTGCTGCTGGAACGCCTCCTTCGCGTTGCGCTCGACGGTCTCCATGAGCGCCCTCTTGTCGCCGCGCTGCGGCACCCGCAGCACGACCCGACCGCCCCGCAGGTCCGACAGCCACTTCTCCACGGCGACCGCGTCCTCGGGCAGTTCGGGCACCAGCACCTCGCGCGGCACGGGGGCGGACTCCACGCCGCTGACCCGCGCCGAGTCGGCCTGCTCGCCGTAGAACTGGGTGACGAACTGGTCGACCAGGTCGGCGATGCCGGCCTCGTCCACCTTGTCCACGACCCAGCCGCGCTGGCCGCGGACCCGGCCGCCGCGCACGTGGAACACCTGGACGGAGACCTCCAGGTCGTCCTGGGCGAACGCGACGACGTCGGCGTCGGTGCCGTCGCCGAACACCACCGCCTGCTTCTCCAGGGCGCGCTTGAGCGCGGCCCGGTCGTCGCGCAGCCGGGCCGCCTTCTCGAACTCCAGCTCTTCGGCGGCGACCGTCATCTCCTTCTCCAGGCGGCGGACCATCGCGTCGGTCTTGCCGGCCAGGAAGTCGCAGAAGTCCTCGACGATGTCGCGGTGCTCGTCGGCGGAGACGCGGCCCACGCACGGCGCGGAGCACTTGTCGATGTAGCCCAGCAGGCAGGGCCTGCCGATCTGGTGGTGGCGCTTGAACACGCCGGCCGAGCAGGTGCGCGCCGGGAAGACGCGGAGCAGGAGGTCGAGCGTCTCGCGGATGGCCCATGCGTGCGCGTAGGGGCCGAAGTAGCGCACGCCCTTGCGCCGGGGGCCGCGGTAGACGTGCAGGCGCGGGTACTCCTCGTGCAGGGTGACCGCGAGCACCGGGTAGGACTTGTCGTCCCGGTAGCGGACGTTGAACCGCGGGTCGAACTCCTTGATCCAGTTGTACTCCAGTTGGAGCGCCTCGACCTCGGTGCCGACCACCGTCCACTCGACACCGGCGGCGGTGGTCACCATCTGCCGGGTGCGCGGGTGCAGACCGGCGAGGTCGGCGAAGTACGAGTTCAGCCGCTGGCGCAGGTTCTTGGCCTTGCCGACGTAGACGACGCGGCCGGCCGCGTCGCGGAACTTGTACACGCCGGGTGCTTCGGGGATGGTGCCTGTCGCGGGGCGATAGGTCGACGGGTCGGCCACCCGGCAAGCCTACGTGCGCCCACCGACAATCGATCGGCCGGCCGACCCCTGCGCGACCGGTCGGGGATCGAGAAGCGCCGGTCACGGGTCCGCGCCGGGTCGCGGGCGCGTGCCGGTCAGGGCAGCACGACCACCTGGTCGCCCTCCACCCGCACGTCCACCGTCTTGAGGCCGGTGGTCGCCGGGCCGCCGGTGCGGGCTCCGTCGGACGCGGTGAACGTGCTGCCGTGGCTCGGGCAGGTGATGACGCCGTCGGCGGGTGCGCGGACCGTGGTCCCGGCGTGCGGGCAGGTGGCGTCGAACGCCTTCACCGTATTACCCGATCGTGTGATGACCAGGGGCTTGTCGGGGGTCTGCACGACCACGCCGCCGCCGTCCGGCACCTCGGACAGGGCGACGACGCCCGCCGCCGCACCGCCGGTCGGGGTGGGGCCGCCGGACGGGGAACCGGAGCCCGCAGGGGTGCCGGCTGAGGTGTCGGCCGGAGTACCGGCGGGGGTGCCGGCGTCGCCGCACGCCGCAAGACCGCCGGGCACGGCCAGCGCCACCAGGACGCCGCACAGCACCGAGCGTCGGGACAACGCCGGGTTCTCGGTGGCGCTCATAACGGGCCTCCGCGTGTGGTGGGGGGTCGTTCGGGTCATACCCCCACTACGAGACCACGCGCCGATCGGTTCGACACCTCGACCGGCGTCGAGCTGTCGACATCGACAGCTCAGGCCAGCACCACGTCCTCGCCCGTCACCCGGACGGGGACTTCCACCAGCCCGCGCGGCGACGGACCGGACAGCACCGCGCCGCTCACCGGGTCGAACCCGCTGCGGTGCGTGGGGCAGGTGATCACGCCCGCCGCCGGCGGGTTCACCACCGTGCCCTGGTGCGGGCAGGCCGGGTTGAACGCGCGCACGCCCGCCTCGGTCCGGACCACCAGGAGCTGGCCGTCGCCGGGCAGGTCGACCAGCTTGCCGGAGCCCACGGGCACGTCGGCCTGCCCGGCGATCCGGTCCCCCGTCCTGGCGGAACCCACGCCGGGCCGCCGAGCGGCACCACCGGTACCGCACCCGGTCAGGGCGAGCAGGCCGCAGAGCAGCAGCGTCCGTCGTTCCACCCGCCCATCTTCGCCTAGCGGTCCTGCACCGTCGCCGTCCGGGCCAGCGCCAGCACCGCCGTGAACGGCGGGAACCAGTGCCGGGAGTGCGACGGCGGGTTGGCCCAGCGCAGCGAGCCGTACCGGGTCATCGTGGGCGGCAGCGCGATCCGCTGCGGGGAGCGGACGAACTGGACCTCGGGCGGTGCCTTCAGGTGCGTGGGCAGCAGGGCGACGAGTTCGGCGAGGAAGATCCAGTGCTCGCGCGGGCCCGGGATGACGGTGACGGGTCCGGCCAGCATCCTGGCCTTCAGGTCGGCCAGGACCCGCGAGCCGATGCGCGCGGGCATGGCCAGGGCCGTGGTCGCCGGCCCCAGCGGCAGGAAGATGCCCTGCTCGGTGACGGACACCTTCCAACCCAGCAGCCGGTAGCCCGCGATGGCCTCGCCGAGCGCCTGCTGGTGCGCGCGGTCGCGGGGCCCGGTTCGCGGGCCGGGTGCGGCGGGTGTGGTGGCGGTGATGCTCATCGGCGGAGGTCCCTCCCCGGTCGGGTGGAGTGGGCGGGTGCTCGGCACGGGGGTCGTCCCGACCCGGGCACAACGGCAGCGTGGGCGCTTCCGGCGGGGTTCACCACTCGGAGGTCGGGTGGCCGTTATCCACCCGCCGAGTCAAGGGCATCCGCCACCCGGCGTCACCAGACCCCTCACCCGGCGTCACCAGACCCCCGACCCGACGCCCCACCCCGTCTTATGCAGGAGATGCATGGACTCGCGAGCACATCGCTATATGCTGTCGGGCACGCTCAGTGACGGGAGCGAGCGATGGAACCGAAAGCTCGAAGAGCAGCCAGTACCAGGCGCGCTTGCCCGTTGTGCGGAGCGCTGATCGCCGCCGACAACACCGACCGGCTCTGCCACCGGTGTCGGCGCAACACGCGCACCGAGTTGTTCGGCCCGCCCGAGGTCCCGGCCGACTTCTGGGACGACGAGGCGCTGGCCGCCGCCTTCACCGACCGCGACATGGGAGCGGTGCTCGCCGCTTACCGCCACCACCCGCACCACGTCAGCCGCGTCACCCAGGATCGCATGGCGTCCTGGTTGGGCATCAGCCAGGCGCAGCTCTCGCGGTACGAGACCGGCGAGAACCCGATCGACCGGATCGACCGCCTGCGCCACTTCGCGCGGGCGCTCGGCGTCCCCGGCGACCGGGTCTGGTTCGACCGAGTCGGAATCCCAAGCCAGGCGGGCCCCGAACGCGGTGTCCCGCCCGATGTGCTCGCCCCGGCGTGGGACGCGGCGAGCATCGCAAGATCGGTCGAGGAGACGGCGAGGAGCGACTTGGCGATCAGCAGACGAGCGGCGCTCACCGGAGCGGCCGCGGTGGCAATGGGCCCCGCCCTGGTCGAACCGCTACAGCGGTGGCTCCACCCCCTTCAGCCCCTGTCCAAGTGGTCGTCCAGCGCGGCGATCAGCGAGGAGGAGCTGGTGGCGTTGCAGAACGTCGCCGACGGGCTGCGCGGGTGGGGCGGACGAGGCGGGTACGGGCTGGCGCGCAAGGCGGTGCTCGGGCAGTTGGAGGAACTGGCCGAGCGGTTGTCACGAGCGCCCGAGGGTCCCACCACGGAGCGGGCCTTCTTCATCGGCGCGGAGTTGTCCAAGGTCGCGGCGAGCATGTCCTGGGACGCCGGGATGCACGACGCGGCGCAGCGCTACTACGTGCTCGGGGTGCGCATGGCGAAAGCGGGCCGCAACGACCCGTTCGCCGCGCTGTGCCTCGCGGCGATGGCGCGGCAGATGTTCGACCTGGGACGCCCGGAGGACGGGCTGGAGCTGGTGCAGTTGGGCCAGTACGGGACGCGGCGCAACGCCACCCCGACTTTAGAGGCGCTGTTGCGTACGCGCGAAGCGTGGGCGTACGCGCAGATGGGTCGGGTGCGGGAGTTCCACCGCGCGGTCGGACAGGCGCAGGACAGCTTCGCGCAGCGCAAGGACGGCGCGGAGCCGTGGTGGCTGGACAGCTTCGACGAGGCGGAGCTGGAAGGCGTGATCGGGGCCCGGATGCGCGACCTGTCCGGGCACGACCCGAAGCAGGCACCGCTGGCGGAGAAGCACATCCGCCGGGCGCTGCGGCTGCGCGACCCCTCCCGGGTGCGCAACCGGGCGTTCGACGTGATCGGGCTGGCCCGCACGCGGATGGTCTCCGGTGAGCCGGAGGAGGCCTGCGGGCTGATCCGCGACGTCCTGCCCACCGCGGCGGGGCTGGCCTCGGGGCGGGTGCTGCGCAAGTTGCAGGACTTCGCCCAGGAGGCCGAGCGCCACCGGGAACTGCCGGTGGTGCGCGACACCCGCGAGGCGATTCGCGGGGTGCGGACGGCCTGATGCGCGTGGGGATCACGGGGCACAGCAACCTGGTGCCCGACTGCGTCGACGCCGTCCGGGAAGCCATCCTGGAGGCGTTGGAGGCCGAGGTGGCGGGCAGGTCGTCCCTGGTCGGGGTGACCTGCCTGGCACCGGGCGCGGACCAGCTCTTCGCCCGCGCGGTGCTCGACCTGGGCGGCCGGGTCGAAGCGGTGCTGCCCGCCATGGACTACCGGGACAAGCTCAAGCCCGAGCGGCGGGCCGAGTACGACGTGCTGCTGGCGAAGGCCCACGTGGTCAGCGTGCTGCCCAACGAGCTGTCCGGGCGGTACGCGTACGTGATGGCGAACGAGCGGATGCTGGCGTCGGTGGAGCTGTTGATCGCGGTGTGGGACGGCAAGCCGCCGGACGGTCGCGGCGGCACGGCGGACGTCGTGGAAACGGCGCGTGCGTCCGGCGTCCCGGTGGTGGTCGTGTGGCCGGAGGAGGCGAGGCGGAAGTCTTGACGCCTGGTTGCTCCTGGCCCGGTCGCCGCCGGCCGGGAGCCCCTGGGCCGGGAGCCATTCGGGACAGTAGTTGTCCGCGATGGGTGGAAGACTGGGCGTCATGCTGGAGACGTCCGCACGCCTGCTGAAGCTGCTCTCCCTGCTCCAGGTCCGCCGCGACTGGACGGGCGCGGACCTGGCCTCGCGGTTGAACGTGGACGTGCGCACCGTGCGCCGGGACGTCGACAAGCTGCGCAGCCTCGGCTACCCGGTGAACGCCGCGCCGGGCGTCTCGGGCGGCTACCAGTTGGGCGCGGGCGCGGAACTGCCGCCGCTGCTGCTGGACGACGACGAGGCCGTGGCGGTCGCGGTGGGGTTGCGCACGGCCGCCAACGGCACCGTGTCCGGCATCGAGGAGACGTCCGTGCGGGCGTTGGCGAAGCTGGAACAGGTGCTGCCCACCCGGCTGCGCCGACGGGTCAACGCCTTGCAGGAGCACACGATCGCGCTCACGCCCACCGTGGCGCGGGTGGACCCCCGGACGTTGATCGCGATCGCCGGCGCGTGCCGCGACCACCAGCGACTGCGGTTCCCCTACGCGGGCCGGGAAGGCGACACCAAGCGGCACGTCGAACCGCTGGGGCTGGCCCACACCGGGCGGCGCTGGTACCTGGTGGCGTGGGACGTCGACAAGGCGGACTGGCGCACGTTCCGGGTGGACCGGATGCCCGAGGAACCCACCCTCGCCGCCCGCTTCACGCCCCGTGAACCCCCGGCCGAGGACCTGGCGTCCTACGTGGCGCGTCAGCTCTCCGTCGCGCCTTACACGTACCAGGCGCAGTTGGTGATGCACGCGCCGTTGGCGGTCGTGTCGGCGCGGGCGTCGTCGGTGTACGTGCACCTGGAGCGCATCGACGACGAACGGACGCTGCTCACCGTCGGCTCGCCGTCGCTGGAGGAGCTCGGCCTGTGGATCGGGATGCTCGGCATCGACTTCGACGTCCGCGAACCGCCCGAGCTCGCCGAGCACCTGCGGGTGCTCGGCGAGCGCTTCCTCGGCGCGGCTAACCCCGCGCGCGGGCCAGGCGGTACGCCGCCGCCCCGATGAGCTCCATCGACACCTGGAGGCGTTCGCCGCTCACGTTGGCCGCGATGGTGTCCTCGGGCGTGTGGTAGAGCGGTTCCAGCTCGTGCGGGCCGCCCTCGCCGCGCCAGCTGAAGTTCGCCGACGCGATCTTCCGCTCGTGGAACGGCACGTGGTCGCTGCTCCCCCGGGCCACCGGGCCGTGCACGCGCGGGTCGTAGCCCAGCCGCTCGGCCGCCGCCCCGACCTCGCGGGTGGTGTTGTTGTCGCCGCCGTCGACGGACAGCAGCCAGTACGCGGTGGCCGGGCCGTGGCTGGTGGCGACCATGTCGTTCTGGAAGACGCCCGAGATGCGGGCGGCGTCGGCGTCGGTGAGCTGCGAGACGTAGTGGCGCGAGCCGAGCAGGCCCTGTTCCTCCGAACCCCACAGCGCGAACCGGAGCGCCTGGTGCGTGGGCAGGTACCGCAGGACGCGCGCGAGCTCCAGCGTGAGCACGGTGCCGCTGCCGTCGTCGTTCGCGCCGGGCGAGCCGGGCACGCTGTCGTAGTGCGCGGTCACCATCACCACGCCCTTGCCGCCGAACGTCGCGGGCCGGTCGGCGATCACGTTGTACGAGGTCAGCGAGGCGTGGTGGGTGGTGGACACGGTCAGCGCCGCGGGCTTGGCGGCACGCAGCCGTTCGACGTGCACCTGGGCGATCCCCAGCACCGGAACGGCGACGTTCGAGGTCAGCGTGGGCGAGAACGCACCGGACTTTCCGGCGGGCGGGGTCGCGACCCGGCCGATCAGCACGGCCACCGCGCCGCGCGCGACCGCGTCGTACACGGCGGTCGAGGTGCTGGGGACGTTGACCAGCAGCACGACCCGACCGGTGAGGTCGGCGGGCAGCGCCGCGCCGGTGTCGGCGTCCACCAGGGGCCCGGACGCGGTGACGCCGAGCGCCCCGAACCGCGACGACCCGGCGTTCCAGCGGGTTTTGTCGGGCAGGGTCAGCGTGGACAGGTACTTGTCCGGCACGGTGAAGGGCTGGAGCTCCACCCGGTACCGCAGGTCGCGCAGCACGCCCGCGAGGTAGTCCCGGGCCCGGTGCTCGGACTCGGTGCCGCCGATCCGCTGACCGATCCGCTCGCTGAGCACCCGCAGGTGCTCCATCCCCCGCCGGGCGCGCACGCGACCGACGACGGGGTAGTCGCCCGGGGCCAGCTCCGGTCCCCGCGACGCGCCGGGGCGCTGCGCGGTGGCCGCCGGGGTGAACCCCAGCGTGACCGCGCCCGCCGCCGCTGCGGCACCCGCCAGAACAGTACGTCTGCGCATTCCAGGCCCCCGGAGGTTCGCGTCGATCTTTCGAACCTAGGCAGACCGGACAGGCCGGGGAAGGGTGCCGATGGCGGACACCGGTCGCCATCGGCACCACGACGATCAGCGGTTGCGGACGCGTGCCGGACGGGTCCCGGTCGAGCGCCCGCCCCGCCGCCGACCCGAGCGCGCGGTCAGCCGGTCGCGGCGCGGTGCAGGTCGCGCAGGGCGCGGACCGCCGCCACCGCGCGGTCGCGGTCCACCGCCTGGATGGCCATGATCGACACGTACTCGTCGTCCGGGAGTTCCAGCCGGGCCCACGACGCGCCGTCCGGGAACGACACGTGCAGCACCTCGGACCACGTGAACCGGCGGGCCGTCACGACATTGCGCACCTCGACGCCGATCTCGTCGGCGCGCACCCTCGGCCGCGCCAGCAGCAGCACGCCGCACGCCAGCAGCACGCCGAGCACCACCATCGCGATCTGGTCCGACGTCCGGAAGATCACCCCGGTCGGGGTGTCCGTCAGCAGCCAGCCGACCACGGAGAACACCGCGACCAGGAACACCGCGCTGATCACCGCCACGGTGCGGATCCGCCTGGGCCGGAACTCGACAGCCACCGCGATCACGACCCGGCCCGCAGCGACCGGAGCACCAGCGCCGTGTCCAGCGCCGCCGCCACCGCCTCGAAGCCCTTGTCCTCCACCGAGTCGGAGAACCCGGCGCGGGCCAGCGCCTGCTCCTCGGTGTCGCAGGTCAGCACGCCGTTGCCGACCGGCGTCGACTCGTCCAGCGCGATCCGGGTCAGCCCGGCCGTCACCGAGTCGCACACGTACTCGAAGTGCGGTGTCCCGCCGCGGATCACGACGCCCAGCGCGACCACGGCGTCGTGCGTCCGGGCCAGCTCCTGGACGACCACGGGCAGCTCGACCGCGCCGGCCACCCGCACCACCGTGGGCGACGGCACGCCGGCCGCCACGGCGGCCCGCACCGCGCGCTCCACCAGTCGCGCGGTGATCTTCTCGTGCCACCGGGTGGCCACCACGCCCAACCGGATGCCGGTCGCGTCCGGCACCGACGACTCGGGCCGACCTCCGCCGCTCATTCCACACCCTCCGTGCTGACGATCGCGCCACCCTGCCCCAGGGCCTCGTACTGCTCCAACTGGTGCAGCTCGTGCCCCATCCGGTCGCGCTTGGTGCGCAGGTACCGCAGGTTCTCCGGGTTCGGCGAGATGGGCAGCGGCACGCGGTCGATCACGCGCAGCCCGTAGCCCTCCAGACCGATCCGCTTGGCCGGGTTGTTGGTGAGCAGCCGCATGGACTTGATGCCCAGCTCGCACAGGATCTGCGCGCCGGTCCCGTAGTCCCGCGCGTCCGCCGGCACGCCGAGCGCCAGGTTCGCGTCCACCGTGTCCGCGCCGTCGTCCTGCAACTGGTAGGCCTGCAACTTGTGCATCAGGCCGATGCCGCGGCCCTCGTGCCCGCGCATGTAGAGCACGACACCGCGCCCCTGCGCCGCCACGGCCTCCAGCGCCGCGTCGAGCTGCGGCCCGCAGTCGCAGCGCAGCGAGCCGAACACGTCGCCGGTCAGGCACTCGGAGTGCACCCGGACCAGCACGTCCTCACCGTCGCCGAGGTCGCCGCAGACCAGCGCGACGTGCTCGACGCCGTCGAGCTTCGAGTCGTAGCCGACCGCGGTGAACGTGCCGTGCGCGGTCGGGATGCGCGCCTCGGCCACCCGTTCCACCTGGGTCTCCACCCGCCGGCGGTAGGCGATCAGGTCGGCGATGGTGATCAGCACCAGGTCGTGGTCGGCGGCGAACACCTCCAGCTCGTCGCGCCGCGCCATGTCGCCCTCGTCCTTCTGCGACACGATCTCGCACAGCACGCCGGCCGGCGCGAGCCCGGCGAGCCGGGCCAGGTCGACCGCCGCCTCGGTGTGGCCGGGCCGGCGCAGCACCCCGCCGTCGCGGGCGCGCAGCGGCACCACGTGACCGGGCCGGCTGAAGTCCTTGGCGTCCGAGGACGGGTCGGCCAGCAGCCGCATGGTGTGCGCGCGGTCGGCGGCGGAGATGCCGGTCGACACGCCCTCGCGGGCGTCCACGGTCACCGTGTACGCGGTGCCGCGCTGGTCCTGGTTGGTGTGGTACATCGGCGGCAGGTCGAGCCGCTCGCAGTCGGCCTCGACGAGCGCCACGCACACGTACCCGGACGTGTAGCGCACCATGAACGCCAGCAGTTCCGGCGTGGCCTTCTCGGCGGCGAAGATCAGGTCGCCCTCGTTCTCGCGGTCTTCGTCGTCCACGACGACGACCGCGCGGCCCTCCGCGACGGCCGCGATGGCCCGTTCGATGTCGGCGAAGTCCATCAGGGGGTCTCCTCGGGCTTGCCCGCGAGGTGGGGGGCCGTCAGCCGTTCGACGTACTTGGCCAGCACGTCCACCTCCAGGTTGACCGGGTCGCCGGGACTCCGCCGACCCAGCGTGGTCAGTTCCAGGGTGGTCGGGATCAGGCTCACCGAGAACCAGTCCCCGGCCACCGACACCACGGTCAGCGAGACGCCGTCCACGGTGATCGAGCCCTTCTCCACCACGTACCGGGCCAGGTCCGGGGGCAGGCCGACGTGCACGACCTCCCAGTGCTCGGCCTTCTCCCGCGCCAGCACCGAACCGGTGCCGTCGACGTGGCCCTGCACGATGTGGCCGCCCAGCCGCTGCCCGACCGCCACCGCGCGCTCCAGGTTCACCCGGTCGCCCGCCGTGATCTTGGCGAGGCTGCTGCGCAGCAGCGTCTCCCGCATCACGTCCGCGGTGAACGCGCCGCCCACGACGTCCACCACGGTGAGGCACACGCCGTTCACCGCGATCGAATCCCCGTGCTTCGCGTCACCGGTCACCAGCGGACCCGCGATGGTGACCCGCGCCGCGTCCGGCAGGTCGGTCACCGCGACGACCTCACCCAACTCCTCGACGATTCCGGTGAACACCGTTCCTCCTCTACCGCCCCGAGGCCGGCACGGCGGAGATCCGCACGTCCGGCCCGCACATGGTGACCTGCTCGACGACCAACCCCACAGCGTCGGTGATGGTCGACACCCCCGCGTCCCGCAGAGCGGTCGGTCCGTCCCCCAGCAGCTTCGGCGCGACGTAGGCCAGGACCCGGTCGACCCGGCCGGCGCGCGCGAACGCACCCGCCAGCGTAGGCCCGCCCTCGACGAGCACGTCGACCGCTCCCCGCGCGGCGAGTTCCGCCAGGACGACGTCCGGGTCGTGCGTCCGGATGTGCAGCGTCTCCGCTTCGCCGTCCAGGACGTGCGCGCCGGGCGGCAGGTCGCCGTTACCCACGACCACCCGCAGCGGCTGCCGGGTCACGCCCGCGCCCCGCGCGGTCAGCCGGGGGTCGTCGACGCGGACGGTGCCCGTGCCGACCACGATCGCGTCGATCGCGGTGCGCAGCGCGTGCACCTCGGCCCGCGACTCGGGCGAGCTGATCCACCGGCTGGAACCGTCCGCCGCGGCGACCCGGCCGTCGAGGGTGGCGGCGTACTTCCACGTCACGTGCGGCCGGCCGGTGCGGGCGAAGTGCAGCCACGCGCGCAGCGCCTCCACGTGCGTCGGCAGGTGCACGACCTCGACGCCGGCGGCCCGCAGCACCTCGGCTCCCCCGGCGGCCTCCGGGTGGGGGTCGGCGTTGGCGAACACCACCCGGGCGACGCCGGCGGCGATCAGCGCGCCCGTGCACGGCGGGGTGCGGCCGTGGTGCGCGCACGGCTCCAGGGTGACCACGGCGGTGCCGCCGCGAGCCCGGTCGCCGGCCTCGGCGAGCGCGACGACCTCGGCGTGCGGCCCGCCGGGCGGCCGGGTGTGGCCGGTGCCCGCGAGTGCGCCCGCCGGGTCCAGCACGACCGCGCCGACCGGCGGGTTCGGGCTGGTGGTGCCGTGCGCCCGCGCGCCCGCCGCGACGGCCAGGGCCATCGCGGCGGGCCACCCGCCGTCGTTCACGGGCGGTGCCGGGCGGCCTGCGCGCGCAGGGCTTCCAACGCCTGGGCCGGGTCGGCGGCGGCGTAGACCGCGGAGCCGGCGACGAAGCAGTCCACGCCGGCCTCGGCGGCCTGCTCGATGGTGTCGGCGTTGATCCCGCCGTCGATCTCCACGAGCAGCGTCAGGTGGCCGGTGTCGACCAGCCGGCGGGCGGTGCGGACCTTGTCCAGCACGTCGGCGATGAACTCCTGGCCGCCGAAACCGGGTTCGACGGACATCACCAGCAGCGTGTCGTAGTGCTTGAGGACGTCGGTGTAGGGCTCGATCGGCGTGCCGGGCTTGAGCGACAGGCCGGCCTTCGAGCCGGCCGCGCGCAGGTCCTTGGCCAGCCGCACCGGGTCGGCGGCGGCCTCGACGTGCACGGTCACGTTGTGCGCGCCCGCCTCGGCGTACCCGGTGGCCCAGCGGTCCGGGTCGTCGATCATGAGGTGGCAGTCCAGCGGGATGTCGGTCGCGCGCAGCAGCGACTTCACCACCGGCAGGCCGAGGGTCAGGTTGGGCACGAAGTGCGCGTCCATGACGTCCACGTGCAGCCAGTCCGCGCCGGCGACGGCGGCGGCCTCGTCGGCGAGTCGGGCGAAGTCGGCGGACAGGATGCTCGGGGCGATCATCGGCTGGTGGACCACGGGTGGTCAGTCTAGGGTTCCGCGATTGCGCCGACTCGGCGGGGAGTCGTATTTCACGTGCGCTACCCGTTCGCGCGGTTTTCCGGTTCCCCCGGCCTTTTCCGACTACTCACGCGGGTAGTTCACGCGCGGGCCGCCGGGCGATTACGTTCGGGACGGGGCAGAACCGGGGAGCGCTGGGGCATGAAAGCCGAATTCGGTCACAGGATCGCGCTGGTGACCGGCGCGTGCGCGGCACCGGGCACGGCGGTCGTGGAGGCGCTCGCCCGACGCGGCACGCCGGTCGCCGCCGTGGACGGCGACGGGGCGCGGCTCGCGGAGCTCGTCGAGCGGTGGCAGGGCACGGGCCTGCGGATCGTCGGCCGGCAGATCGACGTGACCTCGGGCGCGGCGGTCGACGCGCTGGTGGACCAGGTCGAGCGCGAGTTCGGGCCGATCGACGCCCTGGTCACCACGGCCGCCGAGCTGCGGCCGGGCCCGGCGCTGACCATCTCCGACGCGGACTGGGCGCAGAGCTTCGCGGTGAACGCCGACGGGGTCTTCCACGCCTCGCGCGCGGTCGCCGCCCGGATGGTGCTCCGCCGGCGCGGCACGATCGTCGTGGTCGCCGCGCACCCGGTCGCCGGGCTCCGGTCGGGCACCGCCGCCTACGCGGCCTCCCTCGCCGCCGCCGTCACCTACACCGAGCACCTGGCGGTCGAGGTCGCGGCCTGCGGCGTGCACTGCGCGGTGGTCGCGCCCGAGGACCCGCGCCGGGTGGTCGACGAGGTGTGCTTCCTGCTCGCCGACGTGGTCCCCGGCAGCGCCGTGCCCGCCTGAGCGGCGAGCCGGCGCTCAGACCTCGGCGTGCTCCTGCTCCAGCGCGAGGCGGGCGAGCTCGATGCGCGAGCTGATCCCGAGCTTCTTGAAGATCCCCCGCAGGTGGTAGTTCACCGTGTGCGGGGACAGGAACAACTGGCGCGCCACCTGCCGGTTGGTCAGGCCCGCGCCGACCAGCCGGGCGATGTCGCGCTCCGGCTCGGACAGCCGCGCCCAGTCGTCGGTCGTCGCGGACGGGGGCGGGCAGGCCCGGCCGCGCACCCGCGCCACCTCGGCGTCCGCGCCCATCCGCTCGAAGATCCGCAGCGCGGACGTGAGGTGCGCGTCCGCGCGGTCGGTCTGCCCGCTCTCCGCGAGCACCGCCGCCAGGTCCTCGTTCGCGTTCGCCCGTGCCCACGGGTGGTGGTGCCGGTCGGCGGCGGCCAGCAGCGCCTCCTCGTCCTGGTCGAGCAGGGCGCGGGCGTGGCCCGCACCGACGGACACCGCGGCGAAGCCCGGGTTGGCGGCGGCCAGCTCCTCGGCCGCGCCGACCACCGCGCCGGCCAGCCGGGTGTCGCCCACCGCCAGCGCCAGGCGCACCAGCCACGCCGCCGCACCGGGCTCCTCGATCAGCATCCGGCGGGCACCGCCCGGGTCCTCCAGCCGCGCGCCGGCGAGCTCGGCCGCGCGGACCGGGCCGCCCGAGGCGTGCGCCAGCAGCAGTTCCACCCAGTCGTACTGGCCGGAGTGCAGCACCGCTTCACCGGCCGCCAGGTCGCCCCGGTAGCGGCGGACGTGCTCGGCGGCGGCGGGCACGTCGCCGCGGTGCAGCGCGACGGTCGCCAGCACGGTCGACGCCAGCGGCACCAGCAGCCGCAGCCCGCGGTCCCGGGCCAGCGACATCCCGGCGTGCGCGGCCACCTGCGCGGGCACGAGCTCGCCCGCCTGGGTCAGCACCCTGGCGCGGGCGATCATCCGGGCGGCGGGCGCGCCGGCGGTCACCGCGTCGTCGGTGTCCGGGCCGTCACCGCGCACCAGCTTCTCGGCGGGCTCGAACTCGCCCAGCGCGGACAGCTTGAGCGCGAACGCCACGGCGGCGTGCGACTGCCACCACGCGGTGGGCGCGTCGAGCTCCCAGCGGGTCGACTCGCGGCCCCAGTACACGCCCTCGGCGAGGTTGCCCGCCGTCCACTCCAGGCACGAGTGCACGGTCGCGGCCATCACCACGTCCGCGTCGCTGGACTCCCGGTCGCGCGCGGTGAGCACGGACAGCGCGTGCGCGCCCGCCCGGCTGCCGGTGGCGAAGTACAGCGACAGCAGGCGTCCGGCGGCGGCCAGCCGGCGGCACGGCCCGGGTGCGGCGGGCGCGGCGAGGGCGCGTTCCATCTCGGCGACCGCGTCGGCCGGGCGGCCGTCGGCGAGCAGGATGCCCGCCAGGACGGTGTGCAGCTCGGTGGCGGGACCGGCGGGCAGGCCGCGGGCGAGGCCGGACCGGGCCAGCGCGATCGCCGAGCCCAGCCGGCCGCCGGCGGCCAGCGCGCGGACGCCGTGCACCGCGCCCGGACCGCGCTCCTCGGCGGGCGGCGCGCCCGGTGCGGGCGGGGTGGCGCGGACCGCCGCGCGCACGGCGGTGGCGTCGTGGCGCAGCGCGTGCAGCACCGGGTCCGGGATCGACTCCACCACCGACCTCCAGACCAGTTCGGAGTCGAACTCCAGGCGTTCGCCCGCCGACCGGACCAGGCCGGAGGCGATCACCTCGTCCACGGACAGCAGGAGCGCGCCGGTCGTCTCGCCCATCATGGCGGCGGCGTCGTGCGGCCGGAACGACCGGCCGAGCACCGCGGCGACCCGCAGTAGCTGGGTGGTCCTGGCGGACAGCACCTCCACCCGGCCGCGCACCAGGCCGTCCACCCGCCTCGGCAGCGCGCCGCCGCGCACCCGGGCGGTGCCGTCCCGGGTGTCCAGCCGGCCCTCCTCGCGCAGCCCGGTGATCAGCTCGGCGACCATCCGGGGGTCCCCGCCGGCGGCGGCCACCAGCGCGGCCAGGTCCGGGCGCGGGGGCGCGCCGAGCAGGTCGGCGGCCAGCCGGGCCACCACGTCGTCGGCGACCGGGCCGAGCACCAGCACCTCGCCGGCGGCGGCCAGCGCGCGGCGCAGCTCGCCGCCCGCGTGCGCGCCGGTCAGCGCGACCAGCGCGGTGACCCGCCGCTCCCGCAGCCGGGGCAGCAGGGCGAGCACGGCGGGCGGGTCGTGGTGCGCGTGGTCGATCGCGACCAGGGTGCGGGTGCCCGGCTCGCCCAGAGCGTCCGCCGCACCCCGGAGGCCGTCGGCGGGCAGCAGGACCACCGCGTAGCCGTGGTCCCGGGCGGCGGCCACCGCCTCGTGCAGCAGCGACGACTTGCCGGCGCACGGCGGCCCGTCGATGGCCAGCAGGCCACCCGGTGCGGACAGGAAGCGGAGAACCGAAGCCAATTCACGATCCCGGCCGTGCGATTTCGACACATTCAAGCCTGCTACGCGTCTCGCATGGCTGTCAATTCACGCCCTATTGCCGAATGCGGCGAACGGCGCAACCTCGGCGGGTTCTCTCAGCACCTCTTCAGGTCCACTGCCGACCACCCGCGCGCCGGCCTCCCGCAACACCGCCAGATGGCCGAGGTGGGCGGGGTGCCGGGATTGTTCCGCACCGACCTGGGCGAGCACGACCAGCGGCGCGCCGGCCGAGCGCCTCGGCCGGCGTGGCCGGCGCGAACACGAACGCGTCGGGCACCGGGTGCGGTTTCGGCTCCCCGGCAGCCGGGACGTCGAGCGCACCGGCAGGTCCGTCAGCGCCGACCGCCCCCGCGCCGGCGGGGCCGCCAGTCCGGGCCGCGACCACCGCTCGACCCCGCCGCCCGCCGAGGCGACCAGCCCCGGAACGGGACCGGCCGACCCCGTTCCGGACCACCCCGCCGGGTTACACCGGGCGGCGCAGCAACGCGCAGAACATCGCGTCGGTGCCGTGCAGGTGCGGCCAGAGCTGCACGTGCGGACCGTCGCCCAGGTCGGGCACGCCGGGGAACGCCTCCCGGGTGTCCAGGCGTTCCGCGCCGGTCCGCCGGACCACTTCCGCGACCACGCCGACGGTCTCCGACAGGTGCGGCGAGCACACCACGTACGCCACCACCCCGCCGGGCCGGACCAGGCTGAGCGCCGAGGTCAGCAGCTCGCGCTGCAACCGGGCCAGCGGCGCGACGTCGGACGGGTTGCGCCGCCACCGCGCCTCGGGCCGCCGGCGCAGCGCGCCCAGGCCGGTGCACGGCGCGTCGACCAGCACCCGGTCGAACGACCCCGGCGGCAGCCCCGGGTCGCGCCCGTCCGCCACGTGCACGGTGATCGGCAGGTCACCCGCCGACTTGCGGACCAGCTCCGCGCGGTGCGGTGCCTTCTCCACCGCCTCCAGGACCGCCCCGGACAGCCGGCCCAGCGCGGCCAGCAGCACGGCCTTGCCGCCCGGCCCGGCGCACAGGTCCAGCCAGCGCTCGTCGGGACCCTCCAGCACCGGCCGGGTCAGCGCCAGCGCGCAGAGCTGGCTGCCCTCGTCCTGCACGGCGGCCAGCTTCTCGCGCACCGGGTCCAGGTCTCCCGGGTCGCCCGCGCCGGGCTCCAGCAGCACGCCGTAGGGCGAGTACGGCGCGACCTCGCCGCCGGTCATCGCGGCCAGCTCGTCCGCGCCGCACTCCCCCGGCCGCGCGGCCAGGTGCACGGCGGGACGGGTGTCGTCGGCGGCCAGGGCGTCGCGCAACGGCTCGCCCCGGCTGCCCAGCGCCTCCGCGAACGCTTGCGCGATCCACCGGGGGTGGGCGTTGGCCATGGCCAGGTAGCCGATCTGGTCGGTCTCCTCGTCGGGCGCGACCTCGTCCACCCAGCCGGCCTCGTCCTGGGCGGTCACCCGGCGCAGCACCGCGTTGGCGAAGCCCGCCGCGCCCGAGCCGAGCTCGGCGCGCACCAGGTCCACCGTGGACGCGACCGCCGCGTGGGCCGGAATCCGGGTGCGCAGCAACTGGTAGGCCCCCAGCCGCAGCGCGTCGAGCACCGCGCCGTCCACCGCCGACAGCGGCCGGTCGGAGCAGGCGGTGAGGATCGCGTCGAGCAGGCCCTGGGCCCGTGCGGTGCCGTAGGCGAGCTCGGTGGCCAGGGCCGCGTCGCGGCCGGTGATGCGGCGGTCCCGGAGCAGGCCGGGCAGCACCAGGTTGGCGTAGGCGTCGCGCTTCCGGACCGCGCGCAGCGTGTCCAGCGCGGCCAGCCGGGCCGGGTCGTCCACCGGCGGGCGCTCCGGACCGGTGCGCCGGCGCGGCGGGTGGGGGCGTTGCGGCCGGGACGGCCGGGAAGAACGCTGGGTCATGAGATGCGCTCCCCCGCCTCGATGCGGACGCCGCGCGCCCAGTCCGTCGCCGTCATCCGCTTCTTCCCCTGTGCCTGGACCTCGCCGAGCGCCACGGGCGTGGTGGCCGTGCCGACCAGCACCCGCCTGCGCTCCACCCGGATCTCGCCGGGGGCGAAGCCGTCCTCCTCGACCGGGGTCACCGGGCCGAGCTTGAGCCGTTCACCGCGGAACTCGGCCCACGCGCCGGGGTCCGGGGTCACCGCGCGCGCGACGCGGTCCAGCGCCGCCGCCGGGGTGCCGAAGTCCAGCCGGCCGTCGTCCACGGTCACCTTGGGCGCGTAGCTGATGTTCTCCTCCGGCTGCTCGACCGGGCGCAGCGTGCCGTCCGCGATGCCGTCGACGGTGGACAGCAGCAGCTTCGCACCGGACTCGGCGAGCCGGCCCAGCAGGTCGCCGGAGGTGTCCCGGTCCCGCACCCGCTCGGTCACCACGCCGAACACGGGGCCCGCGTCGAGCGCCTTCACGATCCGGAACGTGGTCGCGCCGGTGATGTCGTCACCGTGCCGCACGGCCGCCTGCACGGGAGCCGCACCGCGCCACGCGGGCAGCACCGAGAAGTGCAGGTTCACCCAGCCGTGGGTCGGGATGGACAGGGCGGACTCCGGCAGCAGCGCGCCGTAGGCCACCACCGGGCACAGGTCGGGCTTCAACGCCCGCAACCGGGCCTGGAACCGGGGGTCGGACGCCTTGACCGGGGTCAGCACCTCGATGCCGCGCTCGTCGGCCAGCGCCGCCACCGGCGACCGCTCGACCTTCCGGCCGCGACCGGCCGGTGCGTCGGGGCGGGTCACCACGGCGACCACCTCGTGCCGGGGGGAGTCCAGGAACGCGCGCAGCGACGGCAGCGCCGGTTCGGGCGTGCCCGCGAAGACCAGCCTCATGCTCACGCACCCCCGAACAGCGGGTGCGGCGACTGCTTGAGCGTCGGGACCCCGCCGTCGAACCAGGCCTGCTGACGGATCTCGCGCATCGCCCGCTTGCGGGTCTGGTCGTCCAGCCGGTCCAGGAACAGCACGCCGTCCAGGTGGTCGGTCTCGTGCTGGATGCACCGGGCCAGCAGGTCGGTGCCCTCCACCTCGACCGGTTCGCCGTGCATGTTCCAGCCGCGCGCCACCACGTCGCGGTGCCGGAGGCAGTCCCACTTCAGCCCGGGGATGGACAGGCAGCCCTCCTGGCCGTCCTGGGTCTCGTCGCCGACGACCTCGAACGTCGGGTTGACCAGGTGACCGGCGAAGCCGTCGCAGTGGTAGGTGAACACCCGCAGACCCACTCCGAGCTGCGGGGCCGCGAGGCCCGCACCGCCGGCGTCGCTCATGGTGTCCCACAGGTCCTTGACCAGCTTGCGGAGCTCCGCGTCGAACTCGGTGACCTCGACGGCGGAGGTCCGCAGCACCGGGTCGCCGAACAGCCGAATGGGTTGGACGGTCACGCACTCTCCTAGAACGGGGGCAGACGACCAGTCTAGGAGAGCGGCCAAAACGCGGTCGCGCTCAGTGCTCGACGTGGCGGCCGAGGAACGCCACACCGACCAGCGCGGCCAGGAAGTGGCCCGCGAACCGGGCGGTGGTGTGCAGCGCCACCGCGAACGCCGGGGCCTTCGTGCCGGTCCTCGTGCCGGTCATCGTGATGGCGGTCATCTCGTGCTCCTCCTCGCGTCGGTGAGACCACGATCCCGCGAGCCGGCGTGCGCGCGCGTCGGCTCGCGGTAGCGAGCGCCCGTACGCCCCCGGGATGAGATCGGGTGCAACGTCGGGAGGAGCCGCGGCTACCTACTGTCATGATCGCTGAGACAACGAGTCGGCAGGGGGCTCCGCCGTTGCCCGACACCGACGCCGCGCTGTGGAGGCGCGGGGACCAGGCCGCGTTCGCCACCCTGTTCGACCGCCACGCCGAAGCGGTGTGGAACCACTGCTACCGGCTGACCGCCTCGTGGACCACCGCCGAGGACCTGACCTCGGCGACGTTCCTCACCGCGTGGCGCAGACGGGCCGAGATCACCCTGGTGCGCGATTCCGCGCTGCCCTGGCTGTACACCGTCGCGGGCAACCTGACCCGCACCGAGTTCCGCCGGCTCGGCCGGTTACGGCGGGCGCTGCGCCGCGTGCCCGCCCCGGACGTGGTGCCCGACCACGCCGATCGCGTCATCTCGACGGTGGACGACGACCGCGAGCTGCGCCGGGTGCTGGCGGCGGTGCGGACGATGCCCACCGCCGAGCGCGAAGCCGTCGAGCTGTGCCTGCTCGGCGAGTTGTCCACCGCGGAAGCCGCCGAGGTGCTGGGGGTGGCCGAGGTGTCGGTCCGCTCGCGCATCTCGCGCGCCCGTGCCCGGCTGCGTGCCGGTCGAGTCGAGGAGACCCGATGAACACCCCCGAACTGCCCGCGCGCCGGACCCTGCCGCCGGACGTGCGCGAGCGCATGCGCCGCAAGGTCGTCGGCGGACTCCCGGAAACCGCCGACGAAGCCGACGTGGACGTCGGCGGAACCGCCGTGGACGGTGTGCGGATCGTGGTCGACCCGGTGGAGCACCGGCGGCACCGGCGCGGACCGCTGGCCGCCGCTGCCGCCGCCGTCCTGCTGGTCGGGGCGGGCGCGGTGGCCGTGCAGACGTTTCCGGGATCGCCGGTACTGGTCGCCACCGCGACGCCCACCCTCACGCCCGCCGACGGGTTCGCCGCCCCGCTCGAAGCGGCGGTGGTGCCGACCCTGCCGCAGGACCTCGACGCGTGCGGGCTCGGCGGGCTCCAGGCCACCACCGTGCGGGCACCGGGCCGGCGGCTGCTGATCACGCCGGACGAGGAGTACTGCGAGGTGACCTACACGACCGTGGCCAGGGCCGACACCGCCCCCTACGCCGGCCTCTTCCTGGGCACCCAGAAGGTGCTGTGGAAGTCCCCGTCCGGGGTCGTGCTGGTCAAGCCCGTGCCGGGGAGCGTGCCGTCCGGGACCGTGGCGCGGCCGGGTTCCCCGATCACCACGATCCTGGTGGACGACGACCACTACCTGATGATCCCCCGGGGCCCCGAGATGACCGCCGAGACGACCTGGGAAGAACCGAGGTACGAGGTGCCCGAGCTCCACCGGATCACCCTCCCCGTCGCGGCGCGGGTCCGGGACCGGTTCCCGAACGACTCCCAGAACCCCGCCGACCCGCGCAACACGCTGGCCCGGTGCCTGGACGTGGCGATGCGGGACCGGGTGGACGGGATGACCACGGGCGGGGAGTGGACCCACGGCGGGATCGCCGGCACGGACACCTCCACCGGGCTCCTGGCGATGCGCGGGCCGGACGGGGCCAGCGCGTACTGCTCGGTCGACAAGTACCAGGCGAAAGGCGTGCACCGGGCCCCGCACAGCACCGGGGACATCTCGTCGCACTCGTTCCGGGTGGTCGTGCGGTGGGTGGGCGACACCCGTGGGCCGGACGGGCCGGTGGGGCGGATCGCCGGGACCGTGCGCGACGACGTGGCGCGCGTCGAGTTCTGGCACGCGCAACAGAGCCCCCGGGTGGCCGACGTCCGCGAGGGGACGTTCGCGGTGCGGCTGCCCGGCGTGACGCCCGTCGACGGCCAGCTCGCCGACATCTCCGCCCGCGTGCTCGGCCACGACGGTCACGTGCTCTTCGAAGGTCGGGTCGGCTAGCTGTAGTGACTAATTAGGTTGTTGACGGCGTGTCGGGTTGAAGACGGGAGGACCTCCGGGCGGAGTGGATGTGTCTGACGCATCCCATCGGCACAC
>NZ_JBFABG010000025.1:0-63192 GCF_040640215.1 Actinosynnema sp. NPDC023587
CTTCAGTGATCTTGGTCGACACTGTTCTAGCAGGAACTCCGTTGCCATCTCACCAGCCTTGACAGACCACTCCCAGCCCTAACTAAGCGGCATTGGGGTTATCCTCCCGCACCGTGAGTGGTGATCCGGAAAATCCCGAACATCCCGAGCGCGCCGCGGTGGCCGCTCTCGCCGACGACTTCGTCGCGGACCTGCGGGAGTGGCTGGCCATCCCGTCCATCGGCACCGACCCGGCGCACCACGAGGACGTGGCCCGCTCCGCCGAGTGGCTCGCCGCCGCGCTGCGCCGCGACGGCTGGCCCGACGTCCGGGTCTGGTCGGGATCCGGCGCGCTGCCCGCCGTGTTCGCGTGCCTGCCCGCCGCCGACCCCGACGCGCCGGTCGTGCTCGTCTACGGGCACCACGACGTGCAGCCCGTCGACCCGGTGGAGCAGTGGCGGTACCCGCCGTTCGAGGGGACGCTGGTCGGCGAGGAGCTGTTCGGGCGCGGTGCCAGCGACGACAAGGGCCAGGTCGCCATGCACCTGCTCGGCGTCAAGGCGCACCTCGCGGCCCTGCGCGCCGACCACCCGTCGGTGACGATCAAGCTGTTCGTCGAAGGCGAGGAGGAATCCGGCTCGCCGAACCTGGCCCGCCTCCTCGACGACCACCGCGCCGACCTCGCGTGCGACCTCGTAGTCTTCACCGACACCCCGCTCTACGCGCGCGACGCGCCCACGGTGTGCACCGGACAACGCGGCATCTACGGCGCGGAAGTCGTGTTGACCGGCGGCACCGCCGACGTCCACTCCGGCCGCGCCGGTGGCAGCGTGCCCAACCCCGCCACCGCCGTCGCCCGCCTGGTCGCCGCACTCCACGACGACCAGGGCCGGGTGCTGCTGCCCGGCTTCTACGCCGACGTGATCGAGCCCACCGACGCGGAACGCGCCGACTACGCCGCCCTGCCGTTCGACCGGGACGTCTGGCTCGCCAACTCCGGCGGCGCGCAAACCGAGGCGGGCGAGGCGGGCTGGTCCACCCTCGAACGCGTGTGGGTGCGCCCCACCGCCGAGGTCAACGGCATCCTCGGCGGCTACGCCGGACCGGGCCTGAAGACCATCGTCCCCGCGCGGGCCGCGGTGAAGCTGTCGTTCCGGCTGGTGCCGGACCAGCGGCCGGACCGCATCGCCGCCGCGCTCCGCGAGTTCGTCGCCGCCCACACCCCGCCCGGCCTGAGCGCCGAGATCATCCCGCGCGGCGACGGCGCACCGCCGTACGCGATGCCCGTCGACCACCCGGCCGTGCGCGCGGTGAAGGAGGCCCTGGAGGGCGCATTCGAGCAGCCGGTTCGGTTCAGCCGGACCGGCGGCAGCGGCCCCGCCGCACTGCTGCGGACCGGGCTCGGCGTGCCGGTTGTGTATTTGGGCGCGACGTTGCCGGATGATCGCATCCACGCGCCCAACGAACGCGTCGTCGTGCCGCTCCTCCTGCGCGGCGCGGAAGCCGCAGCCCGCCTGTGGCGGCTACTCCCCGAGAGGCTGTCATGATCCGCCGGACCCACCCGGGCGAGCCGCTCAGCGAACGGCCCGGCCACACCCTGGTGGGTGTGATCCGGATGCCGGACACCGTCCAGAGCCCGGTCCAAGCGATCATGAAACGCGTGGTCGGCGCGCTCGCCGCGCTGATTTCCGCCGTTCTGATCGTGTACTTCGACCGCGACGGCTACCGGGACGTCAACGACGACGGCCTGTCGTTCCTCGACGCGGTCTACTACGCGACGGTCTCCCTGTCCACCACCGGATACGGCGACATCACCCCTGTCAGCTCGTCGGCGCGCCTGGTCAACGTCCTGGTCATCACCCCCCTCCGGGTGCTGTTCCTGATCGTCCTGGTCGGCACCACCCTCGAAGTGCTCACCGAACGCTCGCGGCAGGCGCTGCGGATCCAGAAGTGGAGAACGAAGGTGCGTGACCACGTGGTCGTCGTCGGGTACGGGACGAAAGGTCGTTCCGCCGTCAGCGCGCTGCTGGGCGACGGCACGGAACCGGGTTCCATCGTCGTGGTGGACACGTCCCAGGAAGCCCTGGACGCGGCTTCGTCGATCGGGCTGGTCACCGTGCACGGGTCGGGCACCAGCAACGACGTCCTGCGCGTCGCCGGCGTCCCGAAGGCCCGAGCCGTGGTCGTGGCCGCCAACCGCGACGACACGTCGGTCCTGGTCACCCTCACCGCGCGCGAACTGGCCCCGAAGGCGCAGGTCGTCGCCTCGGTCCGGGAGCGGGAGAACGAGCACCTGCTCCGCCAGTCCGGCGCGGACTCGGTGGTCGTCTCCAGCGAGACCGCCGGCCGGCTGCTGGGCATGGCCACCGCCACCCCGTCCGTGGTCGACATGGTCGAAGACCTGCTCACCCCGGACGCCGGCCTCGCGATCGCGGAACGCGACGTCGAACCGTCCGAGATCGGCGGCTCACCCCGGCACCTGCCCGACATCGTGCTGGGCGTCGTGCGGGCGGGCACCCTCTACCGCGTGGACGCCCCGGAAGCCGACGCCGTCGAAGCGGGCGACCGACTCCTGTACGTCAAGAAGGTGACCCCGCCCAAGGAAGCGGATCCCCGATAGGGGGATTCGCTTTTCCCCGCCGCCGCTAAGGGAATTGACGGCCTCCTCTCAGATTCGGTGGGTACAACTACCCCATCGGCTGAAGGGGTGAACAGGTCGTGACGCGCGAGGTCCACAACGAACTGAGCGGCACAGCGCACGCCGCCGCCCAGGCGCGGACCGTGCACGGCGGCGTCCACTTCCACCAGGAGCGCGGCCCGAGCCGCATCGCCTGGTCCGTCCACAGCCTGCTGGTCGCTGCCCTGCTGGTGGCCCTGACCATGGGGAACCTGCCACCCGGCACCCCGGACGCCGGTCACCAGGACCGGGACCACCGGGGAGCGGACACCGCCCGACTGGAGCCGGCACCGTCCGAACGGCCTCCGTCCGCACGGGTCGTGCGCGCTTCCGACCACTACCGCGTGGAACTCCCCGAACCGGTCGAGGTCTTCCCCCTTCCCGACTACCGCTGCGGCGGCACCTTCTACAGCCGAGTAATTCTCGGATTCGCCGACGTCCCCGCCACCGAAACGACCTTGGTCGGCACCGCCAGGGCATTCCTGGACAAATGGCTCCACCTCTCCTGGGGCGAGGAAGCCGTCACCGACTACGCGCCACCGACCGAAACCGCCCGGACCACTGCGGATGGCGAACACCGCTACTACGGCATCCACCTGCGCGCCGACGTCACCGCTCCCGCCGCCGGCCCGTGCGCGAGCTCGACCGGCGTGGTGCACGCCCTGGTCCTGGACGCCGGCGACACCCACCGCGTGCTGATCCTGGTCGCCGGCCTGGACGGCGACCCGCACCACGCCGACGTCCCCACCACCGAGGCCCTGGAGACCCTGCTGGCCGACATCCGCCCAGCCCGGTAACCGCCCGCGCCTCCCGCCCGCGCCTCCCGCCCGCGCCACCTATCCCCGGCACGCCGCGCAGAACTAGTCGGCGAGCGGGATGCGGACCTGGAAGGCGGCACCGGGGCCGTCGGAGTCGACGCAGGACAGCTCGCCGCCGTGGGCTCGGACCACGCCGCGAGCGATGGGCAGGCCGAGTCCGGAACCACCGGAGCGGTGGTCACGGGCCTCGTCCAGGCGGACCAGGCGGTCGAAGATGCGGTCGCGTTCGTCCGGGGGCACGCCCGGCCCGTCGTCGGACACCACCAGCCAGGCGTAGCTGCCCACGGTCGACACGCGCACCCGCACCCGACCGGACGGACCGGTGGCTTGACGGGCGTTGTCGGCCAGGTTCGCCAGGACCTGCGCCAGGCGCTGCGGATCGCCTGACACGTAGGCCGGCGTGCCCTCGGTGGCGATGTCGAAGTCGGGAGCCAGGAGCCGGGTGCGCCCCACCTCGGCTTCCGCCAGCGCCAACAGGTCCACCTTTTCCCGGTGCAGCTCCAGACCGGCGTCGATCCGAGCCAACGCCAGCAGGTCGTCCACCAGGCGGCCGGCCCGGCGGGACTCCCGCACCAGGAGCAGGTTCAAGCGCTCCCGGTCCTCGGCGCTGCCGGTCTGCATCAACGCCTCGGCCACGGCCTGCACGCCCGCGATCGGCGTCCTCAGTTCATGCGCCGCGTCCGCGACGAATCTCTTGGTCCGTTCCTCTGATCCCTCCAACGAGTCGAGCATGTCGTCGAACGCGGCGGCGGTCCGACCGAGTTCGTTGTCCGTCCGTTCCGGGTTCAGCCGGTGACCCCGGTCGCCTCGCGCGATCGACCGGGCCAGCGTGGTCATCGCGTCCAGCGGTGCCAACGCCCGCCGCACCACCCACACCAGAGCCACGGCGGTCACCGCCAGCGAGCCGAAGCCGACCAGCAGCAGCAACCGGCGCAGGCGCGCCTGCGCGACGGTGATCACCGACGACTCGACGTAGAGCGTGATCGTCGACCCGTCCGGCAGGTCACGGGTGACCTTGTTGGTCACCTCGTCGGCCGGCAGGTGCCCGTGCACCGTGCCGTCCGGCATCACCAGCCGCGCCTGCACACCCCGGCCCTCCAGCCGGTTCACCAGCTCCGCTCCGCGCACCCGCTGCTGCTTCACCAACGTCTGCGCGTTGCGGGACTTGTCCAACAGCGTGGTTTCCACGTCCTGCACCGACTGCGCCATGAACATGGCGTCGACGATCAGCACGAGCCCCACCAGGACGATGCCGAGCACCGCGATCGCGGAGACCGTCACCCGACGCCGCAGCGACACCGTCCGGAGGTTCACGAATCTTCCGCCCGCAACACGTACCCCAACCCCCGCACGGTGTGCAGCAATCGGGGTCCGTGCTCCTCCAACTTCCGGCGCAGCGCGCTGACGTGCACCTCGACCAGGTTCGGGTCGTAGTCCTCGTAACCCCACACGGCGGTCAGGATCTGCGTCTTGCCGACCACCCGCCCGCGCTGGGCGGCCAGGTAGCGCAGCAACCGCAGCTCGGTCGCGGTCAGCTCCACGGGGGCGTCCCCGCGGAGGACCACCGCCGAGTCGGCGTCCACCACGAGGTCCCCGATCTGCACGGTCGACGGCGTGCGGCCCAGCCTCCGCAGCACCGCGCTGACCCGGGCCACCAGCTCGGCCAGCACGAACGGCTTCACCACGTAGTCGTCCGCGCCCCGGTCGAGCCCGCGCAGCCGGTCCGCGACACCGTCGCGGGCCGTCAGCATGACCACGCCCGCCCCGCTGGTGCGCCGGATGACCTCCAGCAGCATGAACCCGTCCCGACCGGGCAGCATCACGTCCAGCACCACCAGGTCCGGCCGGAACCGGGCGAGCTCGCCCTCCAGGTCCCGACCGTCCGGACGGAGCTGGACCTGGTAGCCCGCATCGCGCAGGGCCGAGCCCACCGCGGCACCAATGGCCTCCGCGTCTTCGATCACCAGCACCCTGGCAGCAGTCGACACCTCCTCATTCTGCGTGGTGGGGGCAGGGCCCCGCCCACGTCTTCAGCCTGCGTTCAGGCAATAGGTCGGGCAGTCGGGTGAACAGCGGACAGCGACGCGGGCGGGAGCGGGCCGGGCCGGGCAGGTCCCGGACCGCCGAGCGCCCCGAACAGGGGACGCCGAGCGCTCCGTCAAGGGTCGGCGGACGGGCCGGGGCCACGTCTGAAGTGGACGGTGGGCGGGATCGCGGCGGCGCGGCGGCGATCGGTCGCGGGGTCGGACGTCGATTTCTGCATGGAACTATCTTCGAACAGGCGTTCGACGATGGTCAAGATCACTATCGGGTGAACTGGCCGGGGGGAAGAACACCGCCCCGGCCCCACGACAAGACGACACCCGGTCTGCGACCATCCACCCCGTGGCGGTTCGGCTCGGCCCAGTCCGATGGGCGCTGATCCTGCTGGTCGTCGGACTGGCCGGGGTCGCGGCGGCGGTCGCGCTCTGGTGGCCGGGTGGCGCGTCCACCGCGTCCGCCGAAACCCAGAGGGTCCAGGCGACCGTGGTGACACCGGCACCCTGCGGCGGTTCCGACACCTACGACCGCATCGAAGTCAAGATCGGCGACCAGGCGCGCACCGCGAAGCTCGACGGCTGCGGTCATCGGTCAGGCGAGGTGGTGGAGGTCGTACTTCCCGCCGACACCAACGGCGAGTTCACCGCGCAGATGGCCGGCAGCACGCCGGTGTCGACGCCGTTCGAAGGAAGGCTGACCGCGATGCTCGTGGGCCTCAGCGGGCTGGCCGGCGGTCTGTACGCCTCCCTGCTCGGCCGGCACCGTCAGGCGACAGCCTCCGGCGAAGCCGCGAAGGTGTTGCAGGACGTGGTGACGCCCCCGGTGAAACCGAAAGACGCCCACTCGGCCTGATTCGTCGGGCTGCCGTGCGCGTTCTTCTCCGCGGGCTCCTCGACGGCGTACTGGAAGTCGTCCGCAGCCTCCTGCGCCAGGTCCGCGCCGATCGACGGGGACACCGCGGTCAGGAACATGCCGGCGAAGCAGTTGGCCTGCAATTCGATCCGGCGGGACATCTCCAGCCCGGCGGGCGTGCCCTCGCCCGCGTCGACGATCTTGCTGTCCGCGGCGCGGAGCATCCCGGACAACGCCTGCACGTGGTGCGCGTACTCGTGCGCCAACGTCGCGAGGTGCGTCGCCGGGTAGTCACCGCCGCCGTTTTCGCGCAGTCGCGACGTCGGCATGTAGATGGTCCGGTTGCGACCGCAGTAGTACGCGACCGCCTCGGTCTCGGCGGGAGCGGAACCGCACGGACCGTCTTCCAGGTCCGGCGACGCGTCCAGCTTGGGCGTGTCGAACGGCAGGTTCCCCTCCGCCAACGCGGGCCGCCACGCCAGGTCCAGGCACGCCACACCGGCCGCGTAGTAGGCCGAGAGTTCCGCGTCCGACACCCCGAACGCGGGTAGCGCGCACGTCGCGCCGGCCAGCCGGACAGGCGCGGTCAGGAACGGGTGGTCGGCCAGCCGGTGCACCGCGCGGGGGCGGGGCTGCTCGGCCGTGACCGGCGAGCCGGGGGCGTGGGGTGCCGCGACCGGCCTGCCGCCGATCCGCCGGCTGGTGTCCACCTGCGTGAGCAGGCCGAGGCCGAGCACGCACGAAACGATCAACGAGAACACGCCGATGAGGACGATCGGGTTGTTCTTGGGCCTCTCGGGCGTGTGCACGGTCCTCCAGTCGGGTCAGCTGACGTCCGCCGCGCTCGCGACCCAAGTGTTGCACGCGCTGGTTTCGTTGCTCTTGAACCCGTGGTTGACCCACGCGGAGTTGCGTTCCGGGGAACCGTGGTCCCGGTTGGGGTAGATCGGGTAGTCGCCGCGGTTGCCGGCGTCCGCGATCGCCACCGAGATCACGTCACCGGGCACCGCGCCGTGCGACAGCGGAGCCAGCGTCATACCGCCGAAGCAGGTCGCCTGGAGCTCCTTGCGCCGGTTCAGGTCCAGACCCGCCTCGGTGTCCCAGCCGCCCTTCTCGTACTGGGCCTGGCTGGACGCGCGCAGGATGCCGGACAGCCACTGGATGTGGTGGCCGTACTCGTGCGCCAACTGCCCGAGGTACTTGCCGGGGTGGTTGGGGTTCGCCGAACCCTGCTCGCTCGCGTAGTGGTTCGGCGTCCAGTAGATGGTGCCGTCGCAGTACATCGCGGTGCGGTCCGGGCCCATGGAGCCGCACGTGTTGGTGATCTGCGACGTGACCATGACCAGCTCCACCGACTGGTAGGGCAGGTTCGCCTTCTGCATCGACGGCTTCCACATCGCCTCGATGCACGGCAGCGCGGCGCGCAGGAACTGGTCCTGCCCGGACGGTGAGTAGTTCATGCCTGGCAGCGGGCAGCCGTCGATGTTGAACGCGCCGAGGCCGCCACCGTGGATCGGGTTGTCACCCAGGGCGATCACGGCCTTGGGGCCGGCCTTCGTGGCACTGGGCGACGTGGACCTGGCGGACGTCGTCGTCCTGGTCGTCGTGGTGGCTTCGGTCGTGGTGGTCGGCGTGGCCGAGTAGGAGTAGCTGGAGTACCCGGAGTAGGCGGAATCGCTCACGCTCTTGCGCTTGTTCGTGGCGACCGCGATCCCGATGGCCGCGATGCCCAGGACGACGACGCCGATCAGCACACCCGCGACGAGCGGGCCCTTGCTCTTCTTCCGAGGCAGCGGCGGGTAGGGCAGCCCGGGACCCCAGCCGGGCTGAGGGCCCCAGTTCACCGGCGGCGGCTGCGGCGCGGCCATCGGTGGCGGCATCACCTGATGGGGTGGTTGTTGCGGCCACTGCGGCGGGGGCATCGGCGGGGGCAGCGGCTGCGGCGGGGGCATCGGCGGGGGCTGCTGCACGGGCTGCTGCGGAGACTGGTGGGGCGGGGGCTGCTGCGGCTGCTGGGTGGGCCAGGGGCGGGTCGGCTGGGGGGTCAGCGGGGCGGGCACGGGCGGTGGCCCAACCGGTCGTGGCGGCGGCCAGCCACCCGGCGGCGGTGGTTGCGTCATCGCTGGTGATCCCCCATATCGCGGATGCCCGAATCAGCACTGAAGCATAGGCGGACTCCGCTATTCTCCGCGGCCGTGTTGAAAAACTGGGGAGCGGCGATCACCTGCGCCGCCGCGCTGTGCTTGGTCACCGGCACGGCGGCGGCGCAGCCGGGCAGCCAGGTGGGGCTGCCCGGCACGGTCGGTGCCGACGTGCGCCTCAAGTTGGAGCGCGACGGCACGCTGTCCGTGACGGAGGTCGTCAACGTCCCCGAAGGCAGGACCGCCAGACGAGTGGTCCCGCTCCGCATCGCTGTCAGTGACACCCGCGACCGCGTGTTCCAGGTCGGCGACGCGGCCGTCGAGGGCAAGGGCACCGCCACCGCGACCGCCGACGACCTCACCATCGACTTGGCGGCGGGCACCTCCACCGTCACGTACTCGGTGGTCGGCACGGTCGCCCAGATCGGCGACTCCCTGGAGCTGCGCTGGCAGCCGGCGAGCGGCTGGGACACCGCGCTGGACTCGGTGAAGGTCTCGGTCATCACGCCGGATGCCCCCAAGTCGGTGAACTGCCTGGCCGGCACGCCGGGGACGGTCAAGCCGTGCACGACCGCCGAACTCGGCGACGGCCGCGGTGTCCGGGCCACCGAGATCGGCCTTCCCGCAGGTGAGCGTATCGACGTGGCAGTCGGGTTGCAGGACGGCGCGGCCCCCGCGAACGCCCGGGTGGAGGAGACGTCGGGCCTCGCGGCGGCCTTCGCGCTGACCCCCCTGAGCGGTGCCGTGCTGGGCGGCCTGGCGGTGCTGCTGCTCGGCGGCGTACTGCTGCTGTGGTACCTGCGCGGTCGGGACTCCCGGGCGATGGCGGGCGAGGTCGGGCCGGTGAACGTGCTGGTGTCCGACGCGGCCGGGCACGTGGCCTTCGCCTCACCGGACGGCGTGCTGCCGGGCCAGGTCGGGACCGTGGTGGACGAGCACGTCGACGTCGTGGACGTGACGGCGACGATCGTCGACCTCGCGGTGCGCAACTACGTGTGGATCGAAGAGGTCGACGGGCTCGATTGGCGGTTCGTGCGGCGCAACCCCGCCGACCCGTCGCTGTCCGGGTACGAGCGCGCCGTGTACGCCGCGATTCTCCCGGACGGTGTGGACGCCGTGCGGCTGTCGGAGTTGCGCAGCCGCCGGATCGACCTCGCGACGGTGCGGGACGAGTTGTACGCCGACGTCGTGGCGAAGAACTGGTTCGTGCGTCGGCCGGACGCCGAACGCAGCCTGTGGTGGTGGGCCGGGATCGCCCTCACCCTTGTGGGTGTCGGTGCCACTGTGTTGCTGGCGTTGATCACCGGACCCGCATTGTTCGGGTTGGTCGTGGTGGTCGCCGGCGTGGCATTGGCGTTGGGCGCGCGGTCGATGCCTGCCCGCACCAAGCGGGGTAGCGCGCTGTTGGAGCACGTTCGCGGCTTGCGCGGTTACCTGGTGTCCGTGACGCCCAACGACATCCCCGAGGCGGACCGGGAGATGGTCTTCTCCCGGTCGCTGCCGTACGCGGTGGTGCTGGGTGAGACGGAGCGCTGGCTCGGCGCGTTCGCCGGCGGGCAGGCCGGGCTGTACTGGTTCGGCGAGGCCGAGCAGGGCGGTGACCTGCGACGATTCGCTCACCGGTTCCCGACTTTCCTGGGCGCGGTGGACGGCGTGCTGGCGCAGGCCGGGCACCTGAGGTCGCTCCGCGGCTGACGTTCACCCGATGGTGATCTTGCCTTCCTTCGAACCCCTGTTCGATAATTGACGCGTCCCGCCACACGGTTCCGACGGGCAGCGGAGCAGCTCGGCGGGGACGGTTGTCGGGGTGGTCGGGTGTGGGAACGCACCCGGTTCGCCACGGGCGGACACGGGCATTGGTCCGGGCAGGCCACCTGCGGGCCTCCAGGGGCCGGGAGCCCGTAGGCTGCTTCCATGGCGCTACCCGAACTGCACAGGTTCACGCTTCCCAACGGCCTGCGGGTGGTGCTCGCCCCAGACCCGAGCGCCCCGGTGGTCGGGGTGAGCGTGCATTACGACGTGGGATTCCGCTCGGAGCCGGAAGGCCGGACAGGGTTCGCGCACCTGTTCGAGCACCTGATGTTCCAGGGCAGCGAGAGCTTGGAGAAGCTCGCACACTTCCGTCACGTGCAGTCCTCGGGCGGCACGTTCAACGGGTCGACCCACCCCGACTACACCGACTACTACCAGGTGCTGCCGTCCGCCGCGTTGGAGCGGGCGCTGTTCCTGGAGGCGGACCGCATGCGTGCGCCGAAGCTCACCGAAGAGAACCTGCGGAATCAAATCGACGTGGTGAAGGAGGAAATCCGACTCAACGTGCTCAACCGGCCGTACGGCGGGTTCCCCTGGATCCTGCTCCCGCCGGTCCTGTTCCAGACCTTCCCGAACGCGCACAACGGCTACGGGGACTTCACCGACCTGGAGAACGCGACGGTCGACGACTGCGCGGCGTTCTTCGACACGTACTACGCGCCGGGGAACGCGGTGCTGACCATCGCGGGCGACTTCCGGCCCGAGGTCGCCAAGGGGTTGGTGGAGAAGCACTTCGGGGACGTGCCCGAGCGTCCCGTGCCGGTGCGGCCTTCGTTCGCGGAAGCGCCGCCGAAGGGTGAGCTGCGCGCCGAGCACTCGGACAAGCACGCGCCGATGCCCGCCATCGCGTTGGGGTACCGCATCCCCGACCCGGTGAGCGACGTGGAGGGCTACCTGTCCTACCTGGTGCTCGCGGGCGTGCTCACCGACGGCGACGGTTCCCGGCTTCAGCAGCGGCTGGTGCACCAGGACGCGATCGTGGTCGACGTCGGTGCCGGGTGCGGGCTCTTCGGCCCGCTGGAGGCGCGCGACCCGGACACGTTCAACATCACCGCGATCCACTCGCCGGAGACCACCTCCGAGCAGGTGGTGGCGGCGGTGGACGAGGAGCTGCTGAGGCTGGCCGAGGAGGGTCCGACGGAGCAGGAGCTGGCGAAGGTCACCGCCCGGTGGGTGTCGACCATGCACCGCGAGCACGACCGGCTGACCAGCCGCACGCTCGGCCTGGGCTCGGCAGAGCTGCTGTTCGGCCGTGCCGAACTGCTCTACGACCTGCCGGACAAGCTGGCCGCGATCACCACCGACGAGGTCGCCGCGGCGGCCAAGGCGTTGCGGCCGGACTCGCGGGCCGTGCTGATCCTCAACCCCGCCGTCGCCGAGGCCGGCACGGCTGCTGACAACGGAGGTACCGAGTGAGCGCCCCGACGACGCACCGCAGCGCCGAGGAGATCGGTCGCACGGAGCAGGGGCCGCGTCCGCTCCCCGAGCTGGGCGAGCAGCGTGCCGCCGTGGACCTGTCCACGGTGGACACGGTGCTGGGCAACGGGCTGCGGGTGATCGCGGTGCGCCGGTCGTCGGTGCCGCTGGTGGAGGTGCGGTTGCGGATCCCGTTCGGGGACCCGGCGGCCTCCAGCACGGGGTCGACGCACGCGGCGCGGGCCGAGCTGCTGGCCAGCACCGTGCTCACCGGCACCGCCACGCGGAGCCGGGTGGACGTGGACACCGAGCTGGCGCTGGTCGGCGGCGAGCTGGACGCGGTGGTGGACCCGGAGCGCCTGGCGTTCTCCGGCAACGCCCTGGTGTCCGGCCTGGACACCGTGCTGGACGTGCTGAAGGACGTGCTGACCGGTGCGTCCTACCCGGCCGAGGAGATCGAGCGGGAGCGGGCGCGGCTGGTCGAGCGGATCCGGCTGGCCCGGTCGCAGCCGAACGTGATCGCGCGGGAGGCGTTGCAGCGCCACCTGTACGGCGACCACCCGTTCGCGAAGGAGATGCCGGAGGCCGAGGAGGTCGCCGCGATCGGGCGGGACGAGGTGCTGGCGCTGCACGCGTCGGCCGTGCTCCCGCGCGGTTCCGTGCTGGTGGTCGTCGGTGACATCGAGCCGGACGCCGCCGTGCGGGCGGTCGAGGGCGCGCTCGGCGGGTGGACCGGCGAGGGCACCGCGGTGTCGCTGTCGCCGCTGCCCGAGGTGCGCGGCGGGGACGTGCTGCTGGTGCACCGGCCGGGCGCGGTCCAGTCGCAGATCCGGCTGGCCGGTCGCGGGCTGGTGCGGACCGACCCCCGGTACCCGGCGCTGCAAATCGCGAACCTGGTGTTCGGCGGGTTCTTCTCCTCACGCCTGGTGGAGAACATCCGCGAGGACAAGGGCTACACCTACAGCGCGCGGTCGCACCCGGAGTTCACGCCCGAGAGCGCGGCGGTGCTGGTGGACGCGGACACGGCGAGCGAGGTGACCGCCGCCGCGCTGCTGGAGACCCGCTACGAGCTCGGGCGGCTGGGCCTGGTGCCGCCGTCCGAGTCCGAGGTGGACACCGCGCGGCGGTACGCGATCGGCTCGCTGCTGACCGCGACGTCGTCGCAGGGCGGTCTGGCGTCGTTCCTGGTGAACCTCGCCGGGCTGGGACTGGACATCGAGTGGTTCACCGGGCACCCGGCGCGGCTGGAGGCGGTCACCGTGGAGCAGGTGGCCGAGGTGGCGCTGGAGTTCTTCGCGCCGAGTTCGTTCACCGGTGTCCTGGTGGGCGACGCGGACCTGCTCGCGCCGCAGTTGCGGTCGTTGGGCGGGGTCAGCCTGCCGTGAGCTTCGAGCTGGTGGAGCTCCCGGCGCTGTCGCGGTACACGGTGGACCGGCAGGAGCCGTTGCGCGGCGACGCGGAGCGGCTCCTGCGACTGTGGCCGAAGGCCCGGGTCCTCACGGTCGACGCGCACGGGCGGACGTTGGTCACCGAGCGGGCGTCGCGCCTGGTCGACCGGCCGGCGACCGAGTTCGGGGACGTTCCGCCGGAGGACGCGGTGCTGCTCGGCGAGCAGGACGGCGTCGCGTACTGGGCGGTGCTGCTCGCCGACGAGGCCGTGGGCGCGCCGGCCGGGCGGGCGTGGTTCGGCGCGGACCTGACCGACGAACCGCAGTGGCTGGACCTGCGGGCGTGCGGGGCGTTGCTGGACGACACGGGCGCGGGTCTGTTCACCTCTGCTGTGGCGTCGTTCAACTGGCACCGGACGGCGAAGTTCTGCGCGGTGTGCGGCGGTGCCACGTCCCCCGTCAAGGCCGGGTGGGCGCGTGCGTGCGCGCAGTGCGGGCGCGAGGAGTACCCGCGCACCGACGCCGCGGTGATCTGCCTGGTGCACGACGGCGCGGACCGGGTGCTGCTCGCGCGCGGCGAGGGGTGGCCGGCGGGGCGGTACTCGGTGCTGGCCGGGTTCGTCGAGGCGGGCGAGTCGTTGGAGGCCTGTGTCGCCCGGGAGATCGAGGAGGAGGTGGGTGTCGAGGTGTCGGGCATCCGCTACCTCGGCAGTCAGCCGTGGCCGTTCCCGCGCTCGCTCATGGTGGGGTTCGAGGCGACCGGTGACCCGGACGAGCCGCTGCGGTTGGCCGACGGGGAGATCGCGCAGGCCAGGTGGGTCACGCGGGCCGACGTGCGGCAGGCGCTGGAGGTCCCGGGGAGCGTGCCGGACCTGCTGCTCGCGCCGGGCGCGTCGATCGCGTACCGGATGATCCAGTCGTGGGCGGCGGTCGGCGGCTAGCGGACCGGTCGCGGTGATCTCGACCTGGCGCGGGCCGGCCCTGGTGGGCCGGCCCGCGCCGCGTTCGG
Organism: Actinosynnema sp. NPDC023587; assembly: GCF_040640215.1. NCBI lineage: Bacteria > Bacillati > Actinomycetota > Actinomycetes > Pseudonocardiales > Pseudonocardiaceae > Actinosynnema > Actinosynnema sp. NPDC023587. The sequence continues at coordinate 14,133 of NZ_JBFABG010000025.1, forward strand.
GGTGGGGTCAGAGGAGCTCCGGCCAGGGCACGATGGCGGCGGTCTCGGCGTAGGTGTGCCAGGTGATCTCCGGCAGGGCCGCGTGCAGGCGGGGCAGGTCGATGTCGGTGCCGACGTCGGTGAAGTAGCGGAACATGGCGGCCAGGTCGGTCGAGTGGCGTTCCACGACGTCCAGCGGCGTGCGGTGGTGGTCGATCCGCCGGCCGGTGGCCGTGGTGAGGATCTGCGCCATCTGGCGCGGGGTGAGGGCTTCGCCGGCCAGGTCCAGGCGGGTGCCGGCGAAGCGGGTCGGTTGTTCTAGCGCGAGCGCGGCCACGGCGGCGATGTCGCGCACGGCGACCAGGTGCAGCGCGCGATCGGTCGGCATCGGCAGGCCGAGGACGCCCCGGCGCAGGCCGCTGAGGGTCCACTCGCCGAACTTGTCGTCGACGAACGCGGCCGGACCGAGGATGGTCCACGGAACGTTTCCACTGGTCAGGTGCTCTTCGATGCGTTGCTTGCTGTCGAAGTGCGGGATACCGGTGAAACGGTCGGCGTTCGCCGCCGAGGTGAACACGATGTGGTCGACGTCGTGCGCCGCGTCCACGAGGGCGGTGCCCTGGCGGATCTCGGTTTCCGGGTCGGTGCCGAACGGGGTGGTCACCGCGAACACCGAGCGGACGCCGTGCAGGGCCTCGGCGAGGCTGGTGGGGTCGTCGAGATCGCCGCGTGCGAGTTCGGCTCCGGCGGCGTGGAGCCGCTGCGCGGCGGGGCTCTCCGGGGTGCGGGTGAGGGCGCGGACGGGGTGGCCGCGATCCAGGAGAAGGCGGGCGAGCGCGCCGCCTTGGGCTCCGGTCGCTCCGGTCACCAAGGTCAATTCCATGAACAAAGGTTGACAGCGAAAATGTTCTGGAGTCAAGCGATTTGGTAGGGTGGCGGCTGTGAACCGGTTCGAGCCGAGCGACGAGATGCTGGCGTGGCTCTACGCGCAGCAGGGTGTGGACGCCGTGCGCGTCGCCATGGGAGGTCGGGTCGAGGCGTCGGCCGGGTGTTCGCTGCTGGAGCACGAGGCGCTCTACCGGATCGACAAGGACGGGCGGCTGCCGATGTCCGAGCTGTCCGAACTGCTCGCGGTGAGCCCGAGCGGGGCGACGCGGCTGGTGGAACGGCTCGTGCGGCGCGGCTGGGTCGAGCGCTCGCAGCCGCCGGACAACCGGCGGGTGGTCTACGCGGCGCTCACCGACGAGGGCCGGCAGGTGCTCCACGACACCACCGCCCCGACCTACCGGGCCGCCGTGGCGCAGGAGTTCGCCGCGCCGCTCAACGACCGGGACATCGCGGACCTGAAGCGGATCGGGCGGAAGTTGTTGGAGGCGCACGGGAAGTGGGACGCGCAGCGGTTCGCGAACTGAGGCCGGGCCGCCCGCCGGCTCGGCTGCGGGCGGGGAGCGGGGCGGGGCCGATGACGTGGGTTCGACGCCCGGTCCGACGAAGGGGTGGGCTGTGCGGCGCACGCTGACCGTGCGGGACCTGCGGACCGGCAACCGGGCGCGGGTGCTGCGCGCGCTGTACTTCGACCAGCCGCGCAGTCGGCAGGAGTCGGCCGCCGAGGGCCTCGTGGTCGAGGCCGGCCAGGTCGAGTCTGACGGCGGGCGGCCCCGCGTGCTGCTGCGGGTGAATCCCGGGTTCGCCGGCACGGCTGCTGCGCGCCGGCACCGGGCTGCCGCTGTTCCTCGACAACGGGGTCAACACGCTGGGCGGGCCGAGTCGTGGTTCGGGGCCCGGCGGGGCGGGGCGGACGTGGTGGTCGCGCTGATCGGGTCCGGGGTCGGCGCGAGCGTGATCGTGGGCGGCGTGCCCTTCCGGGGTGTGTCCGGCGGCGCGGGGGAGTGGGGCCACACGACGGTCGGGCTGGACGGTCGGGCGTGCCGCTGTGGGCCGCCGGGTGCCTGGAGGCCTTCTCGGGGCGGCCGGGATCGCGGACCGGTCACCCGGCGCGGCGACGATCCTGGCGGCGACCGCGCGGTTCGCCGGGGCGGGCATCGGGAACCTGATCAACCTGTTCCACCCCTCGGCGGTGCTCCTCGGCGGGTGGGCCGGGCTGGTGCTCGGCGAGCGGCTGCCCGACCTGGTCCGCCGGGAGGCCGCCCGGCACGCGCTGCGCCGGCCCTTCGAGCGGGCGACGATCGCGCTGTGCGAGCTGGGTCCCGAGTCGGCCGCGCTCGGGGCGGCCACGCTGCCGGAGTCCGCGCTGCCGGAGTCCGGCGGGGCGCGCCGCCGGAGCACCGGCCGACCCGGCGCTCGCACGTCGGCGGGCACCGGAGGTCGCCGTGCGGCCCGGGAATTGGTCGGGATCAGGGGTCGATGCGGTCCAGGGCCGCGCCGTCCCACGTGGTCCGGGTGCACGCGACGCCACGGCCGTTCTTGGGCCGCAGCACGTCGTAGATGTGCATCCGGGGGATCTTGTCCGACACGCCCCAGCCGCTCGGCCAGGTGATCACCCAGTCCATGTCCAGGTCCACCAGCAGGCCGAGCATCCGCGCGATGGTCGGGTCGTCCAGCCGCTCGAAGGCCTCGTCCAGCAGCACCAGCCGCAACGGCGAGAAGTCGCCGCTGACCGCGTCGTAGAAGGACGCCGCCGCCGCGAACAGCGTCACGTACGAGATGAGCCGCGTCTCGCCGGACGACAACTGCCGCAACCGCCGCTCCCGGGGGTTGCCGTCGGGACCGGTGTCGGCGACGGTCACGGTGAACTGGTGCCACGTCCGGTAGTCCAGGGCGCGGGACAGGATCTCCGCGTAGCCGCCCGAGTGCGAGTCGCGCTCGGCCTCGATCCGCTCGGTGAACACGCGGCGCAGCACGGCGTCCTGCTCGGGGTCGCGGTCCGCGTACGACAGGCGCACCAGCGCCAGCGCGTCGCGCGTCCCCTCCTCCAGCGCCGCCGACGGCTTCCACGCCAGCTTCACGTGCACGCCCTGGCTGGACCGCGCCCGCCCGAGCACCTCGTTCATCCGCTTGCACAGGTCCTCGGCGACGGCGATCTGGCCGCGCAGCCACTCCGCGAGGTCCCGGATCAGGTAGTCGGCGAAGATGGTCTGGTACCGCTCGTCCAGGAACCCCCGCTGCTCGGCCAACTTCTCCGTCACCCGGCGGGCGGCGACGGCGACCGGCCGCGCGCCGTCCTCGCCGGTCACGGTCACCGTGAGCAGGCCCTCGTGCTGCTCGGCGGTGATGTCGTGGCTGCCGGCCAGCGAGGTCTGCAACGCCTGGAGCCTGGTGATCACGGTCGTCTCGCCCGCGCCGCGCCGGTCGGCCGCGGCGAGCGCCGCCCGCACCGACTCGACGTCCTGCGGCACGTCCGGCAGCGCCGCGACCAGCACCCCGGGCGCGTGCGCGGTGGCCTTGAACCGCTCCGCCGCGCGCGCTCGCGCGTCCTGCGCCGACGTCAGTTGCTCCCGGGCGGCGTCGAGCTGGGCGGACAGCTTCGCGGCCTGCTCACGGGCCGTGGCGACGCGTTCCCGCACGCCCGTGAGCTCGCCCCGCAGCTCGCGGCGGGACCGCTCGGCGGCCGAGAGCTGGTCGGCGATCTGCCGCGCCTCGCCGCCGATCGCGTCGGTCAGCTCGGCCAGCGCGCCCGCCTGCGCCGCGTAGTCCACGCACCGGGTCCCGGCGTCGGACTCGGCGGCCACCCGGTCGTCCACCGCCGCGTGGTAGCGGTGGACGGCGTCGGTGAGGTCGACGGCGGTCGACCGGCACTGCCGGCGCAGCACGTCGCCGAGCCGGTCGGCGGTGCGCCGGGCCTCGGCGGCGGCGCTCTGCGCCTGGCGCAGCCCGTCGGTGGTGGCGGGCAGGTCCGCGTCCCCGGCCTGCCGGACCACCTCGCCCCGCGCCGCCTCGTCCCGGGACTGGGCGGTGTCGAGTTCGGCGCGCAGTTCTTCGGCGCGTTTCGCGGACCGGTCGGCGGATTCCTGCGCGGCTTGCAGCCGGCCGTGCCTGGCGACCAGGTCGCGGTCGGCGGGGAACCGGTCGAGGTGGGCCTCCCACCGGTCGACCAGGTCGTGCGCGGCGGCGAGCTCGGTCTCGGCCCCGCCGAGTTCGGCGCGCAGGGCGGCGAGCTCGTCCTCCAGCTCGACGATGCGCCGTTGGCGGGCCGCTTCCCGCGCGCCCGCCCCGATGAACTCGGCCGCGTCCTTGTGCCACGAGCCGGTCAGCACGCCCGCGCGCCACCCGCCGTCGGGGCGCACCGCGAACGCGCCCTCGCCCAGCGACACCGACGCCAGCACCGCCGCGACGACGTCGGCGGACACCGGGGACGCCGGGTCGACCGCCGGCGTCAGCACGGCGGCCAGGGACGGCTCGGCCACGGGTGTCGAGGGCACCGCCAGCACGTCGACCGCGCCGGGGACCGCACCCGAATCGGCGTCGGAGACCGTGCCGGACGCGCTGACCCACGCGTCGAGCAGGCCGCACGCCTCCAGCGCCGCTTCCAGCCCGGCCCGTCGGGCGTCGTCCACGTCGGGCCGGAAGTCGACCAGGCGGTAGAACGGCGACCCGGCCGCCGGGTCCCGGTCGGCGGCGGCGTACCGACCCCGCTCGGGCACCCGGGCGGTGCCGGAGCGCAGCGCCGCGAGTTCCGCGTCCAGCGCGTCGATCGTCCCGTGCAGGTCCCCGCGCCGCGCGGACACGCCGTGCGAGGACTCCCGCGCCGCCGCGACCAGCGGACCGACCCACTCGCGGGCGGCGGACGTCAGCGACCGCGCCCCCGCCGGGTCGACCGACGCGGGCAGCTCCAGCGCGTCCTCCGGCCGCGCGGGCCCGGCCTCCTGCCACGCGCGCACCTCGTCCAGCCAGGTCAGCGCGACCTCGGCGAGCTCCCGCGCCTCCTGGTCGCGCAGCGCGGACGACTCGGCCGCCGCCTGCCGCGCGTCCCGCGCGGTCTGCCGCAGCGCGTCGACCTGGCGCTGCGCGGTGTCCAGCTCGTCGGCCTGCCGGTGCAGCGCCAGCGCCAGCGCGCCCCGCTGCCGCGCCAGGGACGCGATCTCGGCGGTGCGCTCGGCGGCGGGTGCCAGGTCGAGGTCGGGCAGCGCGGGCGGCACCCGGCGTTCGATGGGCAGCGGCTCGGCTTCCGGGTCCGGCTTGGCGCGCACGGACTCGGTGCGCACCGCGGCGTCCACCACCGCGACCCGCGGCACGTCCGGCGCGAGCACGTCGTCCAACCCGGCCACCCGCAGGTGGTGGCGCAGCGGCTCGACCAGCTCCTCGGCCGCGCCCAGGTCGTCGGCGAGCCGGCGCAGCAGCCGCAGCACGCCGTCCACCGCGCCGTCCTCCTGCGCGCGCTGCCTGTTCGCCACGTCCAGCGCGGCGACGGCCGACGACCGCTTCTCCTGCACCAGCTTCTCGCGGGTCCGGAGGTCCTGGAGGTCGCGGAACGCGGGCAGCTCCCGCAACGCGCCGATGGTCTCCTCGGTCTGCTGCTCGCCGGCTTCGAGCGAGGTCAGCGAGTGCTCCGCCGCCGCGCGTCCGGCCACCGCCGCGTCCAGCGACGAGGACAGCTTCGCCGTCGAGCGCTCCAGCTTCCGCACCGCCTCCTCGGCCGCGTCGAGCCGGTCCGCCGACGACCGCAGCCCGCCGAACGCGTAGTCGGAGTAGGTCTTGAGGAACGTGCCGAGGGCCGCGTCCGCCGACGACAGCCGGACGATGTTCTCCCGGATCGACTCCAGGTCGTCGAACGACGTCGCGAGCTGCTCGACCATCGCCTGGTCCAGCGGCGGCAGCGCGTCGGACAGGATCTGCTCCAACTGCCCTTCCAGGACCTTCAACCCGACGTCCGGGTTGCGCAGGGTGCGCTGGAGGTGCAGCAGGTCGCCGTAGCGCGCGGCCGGCACGCCGTACACGGTCTCCGCGATCCGCGCCCGGAAGGCGGCTTCCTCCAGCACGCAGTCCGCGCCGATCAGGTCGCGCAACTGGGCCGGGCCGAGCGGGGTGCGCTCCGGGCCGACGAGCTGGAGGTCGTGCCCGACCCGCGCGGGGGTGACGAACCGCCACGAGTCGGTGATCGCCTGGGAGGTCTTGGACGCCTTCACCCCCAGCCCGCAGGTCAGGTGCTCGTCACCGCGCACCAGCTCCACCCACGCGTACCCGATCCGGTTGGGGCCGCCGTCGTAGTCGTCCAGCATCAGCCGGCGCAGGCTGACCGTGTCGAACCCCTTGGACCCGACCTGGCGCAGGTCGCCGTCCAGGCACAGGGGGAGCAGCAGCTCCAGGGTCCGCGACTTGCCGGACCCGTTGGTGCCCTGGAAGATCGCGCGGCCACCGGAGAAGTCGAACGCCTGCTCGGTGTACTGCCAGATGTTGACGATGCCGCCGCGGTGCAGCCGCCACCTGTTCACACGTTCTCCTCGTCGAAAAGCGACCAGCTCGGCACCTCGGGGGCCGCGACCGGTCGCTCCACTCCACGTTCCGGGTCGCCGTCCGGCTCCGGTGTCCAGCGGTGCGCGGCGGCGGCCAGCGACCAGCTCCCGTCGGAACACGCCGCCAAACCCATGCGCCGCAACAGCTCCAGCACCTCGTCCGCCAGGCGTTCCACCTCGTCGGTGAACTGCTTCGACCACGCCGCCGGGTAATCCTCCACCAAGCGGGCACACAACTCGACCAGCCGTGGTCGCGGCACCGGGTGCCGGCCCGCCACGGGGTCCTCCGAGAGCAGCTCCGGCAGCGCCAGCAGCGCGATGCGGGCCACGGTGGAGGTGCCCGGGAAGTACAGGTCGGTCAGGTAGTCCTCGGGGTCGGCGGCCAGCACGCCCTCCGCGCGGGCCTCGGTGCGCAGCCCGAAGGACGTCTCCAGCACCACCGACTCCTTGCGCTGGTTGCGCCGCAGCCACTCGGACTGCTCGGCGGTCAGGTCGGCGTGCAGCACCACGGGGTTCTCGACCAGCTTGCGCCGCACCGCGTGCTCCACGCCGCGCGGGCCGGGCCGGTTCGCCAGCTCCACCAACCGCTCCGGTGACGACGCCTCGGCCACCGGGCCGGTCAGCAACTGGCCGAGCAGGTCGGTGTCCACGGTGATCAGCGCCTCGGTCCGGCTGTCCACCGTGCCCTCGGTCTCGTGCAGCACGCCCAGCGACACCAGGTGCCGCAGCGCCGCCGTCAGGGCGCGCCGGTCGACCACGTCGTCCACGACCTCGATGCCCGCCTCGACCGCGGCGGCGCGGACGTCGGAGACCAGGCGGGACAGCAGGGTCTGCCGCCCGATCCCGGTCAGCACGGCCATGGTGAGGGCCACGTACGCGTAGCCGCGCGGCGACATGCCCGGCACGCCGCGCGAGTCGTCCGCGCCGGGGCCCGCCTTGTACAGCCGGGCGAACCGGCGCTCGACCACCAGCCGGTAGCCGAGCCGGCGGGCGAACAGGTCCTGCAACGCGACCCGGTGCCGGTAGACGAGGGTCAGCAGCTCGCCGTCGGGCCCGTCGGCGCGCAGCAGCGGCCGGCGCAGCAGGGTGCGGGCGCAGCGCACCACGTTCGCCGCGTCGATGTCGGAGAGGCCGTCGACCATCAGTCGAGCACCAGCGTCGAGTCGTGCAGCGTCAACGTGCCCGCCCGCGAGTGGACCCGGGTGGACCGCCCGGCCTCGTGCGCCACGGTCACCCGCAGCCCGCGCACCGGATCGGTCGCGGAACCCGGGTCGGCGGCGGTGTCGCGCTGCGCCATGGCCAGCGTCAGCAGCTCGCACAGCACGCCCAGCGCCTCGCCGCTGAGCCTCGTGGTGGCCAGGTGCGGCGCGGCGGCGGCGAGTTCGGCCACCGACGCGGCCCGCCGCTCGTCGGCGTCGCGCGCCTCGGCCAGCAGCGACTGCTCGGTCATCGGGTCGTCGAGAATCCGCGACGCCCGACCGCGCGCGCTCCGGTCGCCCCGGCTGCGGACGCTCACCGGCACCTCGTGCACCGGGCCGTCGCGCCACGACGTGCGCTCGTTGTCGGAGTCGTGCTCCGGCGCGGGCGACAGGTGGCGCGCCGAGTACAGGCCGAACGCCGCCGCGTACAGCTCGTGCGCCTGCGACCGGGTGCCGCCGTCGAACCACGCCGCCAGTGCCAGCAGCTCGGCGCGCCGGCCGGGGAGCAGGCCGCCGCCGGAGGTCGCGCGCTTCACACTGGCCAGCAGCGACCCGATCGCGCGGGCCGTCGCGTCCCGCAGCGCGGTCACCTGGCTGGGCCGGCCGGGCCGGTCCACGAACCAGTCGGTCAGCTCCTGCCAGTCCTCCGCCGACCGCCCGCGCGCCCGCTCCACCCGCTCGCCCAGGTCCGCGCGGCCCAGCAGCCGCAGCAGCTCGGCGCGGGCCGCGTTGAGCCGGGCCAGGGCGTCGGCGATCGCGGGCGTGTGCCGCAACACGTCCTCCACGACCATCTGGATGTACTCGACCAGCAGGTTGCGGAACCCGGAGATCTCCTCGGCGGCGAGGTGGTGCCGGGTCACGACCTGGCCCAGGTAGGCGTAGAAGTCGCGGACCGTCGCGGCCAGCTCGGCGTGCTGGAGGAACAGCGTCGTCACCTGCTCGGCGAGCACCTCGCGCGGCCGTTCCGCCTCGCTGAGCAGCGCTTCGGACAGCGACCGGCCGAGCCGGCCCAGGCCGCGCTCCACGGCGGGCAGCAGCTCGCGGGACACCTCGCGCGCCCCCTCCGGGACGCGCAGCAGCTCGTCCACGTCCCGCTGCACCCGCACCGCCAGCTTCGAGACCTGGTAGCGGACGCTGCCGTGCTGGAACTCGGCGATGCTCGACGCGACCACCTCGCGCCGGCCCCGCACCAGGTTGCCCCACTCGACGAGCTGCCTGAGCCGGTTGATCACGTTCTCGATGCGCGACTCGCCCGCCTCCACCCGGCCCGCGCGCTCCGCGCCGGCCAGCGCGCCCGCCACCTCGCCCGCCGACAGGTCGGCCAGCAGGGTCGAGGTGAACAGCCGCATGACCGCCAGGTAGGTGCGCTGGTGGTCGCGCGCGTCCAGGTACGCGTAGAGCTTCAGGCGGGCCGGTTCCACGGGAGGCACCCTAGTGCGGGCTACCGACAGTCGCGGGATACCGTGCCTGTGTGAGCGTGGGACGCGCGGTCGGGTTGTTGCTGGGCGTGGCCGCGGACGCGGTGCTCGGCGATCCCAGGAAGTACCACCCGGTGGCGGGGTTCGGGCGGGTGGCCGCCCAGGTGGAGCGCAAGGTCTACCGGGACCACCCGGCGGCGGGGGTCGTGCACACCGCGACGCTGGTCGGCGGCGCGGTGCTGGCCGGGATCGCGGTACAGCACGCGGGGCGCGGGCACCCGGTGTTCGAGGCGATGACGACGGCCGTCGCGACCTGGGTCGTGCTCGGCGGGTCGTCGCTGGCCGACGAGGGCACGTCCATGGGCCGCGAGCTCGACGGCGGCGACCTGGAGGCGGCCCGCCGCCGGCTGCCGCACCTGTGCGGGCGCGAACCGGCCCGCCTGGACACCCTGGGCCTGGCCAAGGCGACCGTGGAATCGGTGGCCGAGAACACGTCGGACGCGGTCGTCGCGCCGCTGTTCTGGGGCGCGGTCGCGGGCGTGCCCGGTCTGCTGGGCTACCGCGCGGCGAACACCCTGGACGCGATGGTCGGCCACCGCAACGCCCGCTACCGCCGGTTCGGCTGGGCCGCGGCCCGGCTCGACGACCTCGCGAACCTGGTGCCCGCACGCCTCGCGGCGCTGCTCACGGCGGCCGGCGCGCCGGTCGTCGGCGGCTCGTCCGGCGAGGCGTGGAAGACGTGGCGGCGGGACGCGGCGGCCCACCCCAGCCCCAACGCCGGCCAGGTCGAGGCGGCGTTCGCCGGTGCGCTGGAGATCCGGCTGGGCGGGCGGACGGTGTACGCGCACGGCGCGGAGGACCGGCCGGTGCTGGGCCACGGCCGCCAGCCCGACGCGGGGCACGTGACGCGCGCGGTGGAGCTGTCCCGGGTGGTCGGCGCGTCGGCCGCGGTGGTCACCTCGGCGCTGGCGCTGCTTCGTCCTCGGCGAGCACCTCGGCGACCGACTTCCGCCTGACCTTCGGCGCGTCGGCCAGCGCGCCGCCGGGGCGGGCCTCGCGGACCGTGAAGTACAGCCAGCCGCCCAGGGCCATCGCGCCGAACGCGATCCACTGGAGCGCGTAGGAGAAGAACGGGCCGGCGTCGAGCTTCGGCAGCGGCAGTTCCTCCTCGACGCCCGGCTGGCCCTCGGTGAGCTGGAAGTAGCCGGGCCGAATGTCCAGCCCGGCGGCGCGGCCCACCACGGCCGAGTTGATCGCGTACACCTCGCGGTGGCCGTCGCGCTCGATCGCGTCCCGGTTGTCGTTCTCGCCGGCGCGCACCCACGCGACGAGCGTGACCGCGCCCTCCGGGACGGGCTTGAGCTCCGGCACCTTCAGCCCGTTCACCGGCCGCACGTACCCCCGGTCGACCAGCACGGTCTCGCCGCTGTCCAGCACGAACGGGGTCAGCACCTCGGAGGCGGCCTCGCCCTGCACGGTGCGCAGGCGGGCGATGGCCTGGCCCTCGGGCAGGTAGCGGCCGGTCAGGGTGACCCGCCGCCACTCACTCTCCGCGTTGGGGCGGTCCAGGACGGTCGCGACGGGCACCGGATCGGTGCGCACCGACGTGGTGACCGCGTGGTTCTGGGCGTCGCGCTCGGCGTCCCGGCTGAACTGCCACGGGGCGAGCAGCGCGAAGCACGCGCCCGCGAACACCCAGACCGCCAGCGTCAACGCCAGCCACCCCGGCCGCAACAGGAAGCTCAACCGCACCCGTCCACGGTAAGCCCTAGGCCGTTGTGACCCGCACCCGGTCGAAGCGCGCGGTGAACCCGGGACCGGTCGGGGCCGCCGCCAGCACCCCCGCGAGCACGCCGACCCCGGGCGGGAAGTAGGCCAGGCGCAGCATCGTGGTCGGCTCGGCGTCGCCCAGGCCGTAGCGGACGGTGACCGCGTCGCCCTCCCTGCTCGCGGAGATCGTGACCCGGGTCGGGTGCGCCACCGGCACCACCGACCAGTCCGAGAAGTCGCGGGTGACGACCGCGCCGACCTGGTACTCGTCGTCGACGAGCTCGACGCCGGCCTTGATCCAGTTGCGCTCGTCCACGTGCAGCGCGATGCCGGCCTGGTCGTACTGGGCGGCGTAGTCGGCGGTGAACGCGGCGACGATGGTGAAGTCGCCGACCAGCGGCACGCCGAGGACGTGGCCGGTGTCGCGGACGAACCCGTAGTGGGTGGTGCGCCAGAAGTCGGTGTCCGGGTCGGTGGTGAAGCGCAGTCCGCCGTCGGTGGTCCAGCAGGCCGGTTCGTTGAGCCACTGCCAGTCGTCGCGGTCGAACGCCTCGATCCCCATCGGCTCATCATGGCAGTGGGCGGCAGGGCCGGCGACGTGCCCGCGCTGGTCACGGTCACGAGGTCACCCGGGTCGGACCCGGTCGGGTGGTCGCGGAATATGATCGCCGCCACGGGGACCGGCGGGCCGGCCGGTGGTGGGGGATCGATGTCAGGCGTGGTCGCGGTGCTGCTGCTGCTCGTCGCGGGGTTCGCGGCGTTCGCGGGCCTGTCGTGGTGGCGGGGAGCGCAGCCGGAGACACCCGCGTTCGCCCAGCCCCGACCGACCGTGCCGAACGCGGACCTGCTGCCCGACCCGAACGCCGGATTCTTCACCGATCGCGGATTCCTGTTCCGGAAACGCCATTTCTTCGTGGCCACCGGATGCCCGCCGGTGCGTATCACCGACTATCCGTCACTCGACGTGCGCAGGCGGGAACAGCCCGTGCGTGTCGCGCGTGTCGGGCTGCGTTCGTGGTGGTGGTTCGAAGAGGGTTTCCACCGTGAATCCGCCGGCTACCGGGACGACGCCGTGCGACAATTGGTGCGGGACCAGGAGCGCCGTGAGCAGGCCAGACGGGATCGCGCGCGGGTGATGTCCGAAGTGGACGCGACCTTGCGCAAACGTGCCGAAGGGTAACGTTCCGACGTTTCCCCACGACGTTGTTCGTGTAGTGGCACCTCGGGAAGAGGAAACATGAGCGACCCCCTACTACGCGACTTCGCGGCAGGTGACGCGCGCCCTCCGATGCGGTGGCACTGGATTCTGTGCATCGCGGTGGTGTTGCTCGCGGTGGCCGCGTCGGTGCTCTGAGTCGTTTCGCGGAACGATTCCGCGGTCGTGCTCCGGGCTGCTCCGCGCACGGGTCCGGAAGCGCGGGTCCGGCGTCTCAGCGGCCTCTCAGCAGGCGCGCGCGAGGATCGGCGGTGTGCCCACCACGACCATGCCGACCATCCCGGCGCTGGCCAGCGCGCTGACGGGGGTCGAGGACGAGATCCGGAAGCTGGCCACCTCCTCGACGGTCCCGATCGTCAACTCGTTCTCGGGCCGGATCACCGCCGCCGGCGGCAAGCGGCTGCGCTCGGTGGTGATGCTCGCCGGGTCGCTGGCTTTGTCCGGGGAGATCCCGGACAAGGCCGTCACGGCGGCGGCGTGCGTCGAGCTGCTGCACGCCGGGTCGCTGGTGCACGACGACCTGATGGACAACGCGGTCGAGCGGCGCGGGGTGCCGACGGTCAACGCCGAGTGGGGTCCCGGCCCGGCGGTGCTGGTCGGGGACTTCATGCTGGCGCGGGCCAGCCAGGCGGCGCTGGAGTCGATCTCGCCCTACGCGGCCGGGAAGCTGGCCGCCGCGGTGACCGACCTGGTCGAGGGGCAGGTCCTGGAGGTGCTGGACCTGTACGACGTGCACCGGTCGCCGGACAGCGCGCTGCGGTCCGTCGCGCTCAAGACCGGGGCGCTGTTCCGGGTGGGGTGCGTGCTGGCGGCGCACTGCGCGGCGGCGTCGGACGAGGTGGCGACCCGGCTCTCGGAGTACGGGGCGCACTTCGGGCTGCTGTTCCAGATCCTCGACGACCTGCTGGACCTCACGTCGTCGGTGGAGCGGCTGGGCAAGCCGGTGGGCAACGACATCCGGCAGGGGGTCTACACGTTCCCGCTGCTGCGGTCGTTGACCGAGGAGCAGCGGGAGCTGCTCGCCGCGCGCGGCGGGACGTGGGAAGACGGTGAGCTGGCCGGGCTGCTGGCCGGGTTGCGGGCCGGGGGCATGGTGGCCGAGACCGTCGCCTACTGCCGCAGCCTGGCCGAGCAGACCGCGCGGGCGCTGCCGGAGGTGCCCGAGTCCGAGGCGCTGGGAATCCTGCGGCAGTTGCCGGTGGCCTACCTGGAGTGGGCCGTGTCGCAGATCTCGTGACAGCGCCGGTTCCCGGCGGTGTCGCGTGCGGCACCGGGCGTGGTCGGGGCGGTCGGTGGGGGTCCGCCCATCGCCTAGACTTCAGGCGATGACCAGCCAGGATTCCGGACGGGCGCTCTTGCGGCACCACGGGGACGTCGACGCGGCACCCGGTCTCGCCGATTTCGCCGTGAACGTCCGGATGACCGCGCCGCCCGCCTGGTTGCGGCAGCGGTTGGCGGGCGTGCTCGACGCGGTGGGGCGCTACCCGTCCGCCGCCGAGGACCTGCGGGCCCGGTCCGCCGTCGCCGCCCGCCACGGGCGCGACGCGGACGAGGTCCTCGTCCTGTCCGGCGCGGCCGAGGGGTTCTCGCTGCTGCCCGCGCTCCGGCCCCGCTCGGCGGTGGTGGTGCACCCCTCCTTCACCGAACCCGAAGTCGCCCTGCGCGACGCCGGCGTGCCGGTGCACCGGGTCCTGCTGTCCGCCGAGGACGGTTACCGGCTCCGGCCGGGGGCCGTGCCGGACTCCGCCGACCTGGTGGTCCTGGGGAACCCGACCAACCCGACCTCCGTGTCGCACCCCGCCGAGGTGGTGGCCTCGCTGAGCCGGCCCGGCCGGGTCCTGGTGGTCGACGAGGCGTTCGCGGACGCCGTGCCCGGCGAGGTCGAGTCGCTGGCCTCGGCGCGGGTGCCGGGAACGCTGGTGCTGCGGAGCCTGACCAAGACGTGGGGGCTCGCCGGGCTGCGCGCCGGGTACGCGCTGGGGGCACCGGAACTCCTGGCGCGCTTGGCGCTGCCCCGGCCGCAGTGGCCGGTCGGCAGCCTGGTGCTGGAAGCCGTCACCGCCTGCTGCGAGCCCGCCGCCGTGGCCGAGGCCGCGGCGCTGGCCCTCGACTGCCGCGAGCACACGGCGTCCGCGGTGCGCGCGCTGGGCGACCTCGTGGTGGTGCCGCCGTCCGCGCCGTTCGCGCTGCTGCGGGTCCCCGGCGGCGAACGGGTACGACTGTCGTTGCGGGACAAGGGGATCGCGGTGCGGCGCGGGGACACGTTCCCCGGGCTGACCGCCGATCACCTCCGGGTGGCCGTCCGGCCGCCCGAGGAGTTCGCGTTGTTGGTGGACGCGCTGCGCGTGGTGCTGGAGGAGCGGTGACGTCGGTCGGGGACGTGCTGGCCGTGGTGGAGGCCGCCTATCCGCCCGCCACGGCCGAGTCGTGGGACGCCGTGGGGCTGGTGTGCGGCGATCGCGGCGAGACCGCGTCGCGGGTGCTGTTCTGCGTCGACCCCGATCCGTCCGTTGTGGACGAAGCGGAGTCGGTGGGTGCCCAGCTCGTGGTGGCGCACCACCCGCTGTTGCTGCGCGGCGTGCACGGGGTGCCGGCCGACGACCCCAAGGGCGCGCTGGTGCACCGGCTGATCCGCGCCGGTATCGCGCTCTACACGGCGCACACGAACGCCGACGTGGCCTCGCCCGGCGTGTCCGACGCACTGGCCGACGCCCTGGGGTTGACCGTGACCGGTCCGCTGAGCGCCGCCCCGGCCCCGGCGGTGGACCTGCTGACCACCTACGTCCCGGTCGACTCGGCGGCGCGCGTGCTGTCCGCGCTGCACGCCGCCGGAGCCGGCGCGATCGGCGACTACCGCGACGCCGCGTGGACCGTGGACGGCGTCGGGCAGTTCCGCCCGGTGGCCGGTGCCGACCCGGCCGTGGGGTCGGTGGGCTCGGTGTCGCGCGTCGCCGAGACCCGGGTGGAGGTCGTGCTGGACCGGGGGCTGCGGTCCCCGGTGCTGGCCGCCCTGCGCGCCGCCCACCCCTACGAAGAAGTGGCGTTCTCCCTGGTGGAGATCGCCGAGGTGCCGTCCCGCACGGGCACCGGCATCGGCCGGGTGGGCGAGTTGCCCGCCGCCGAGCCGCTGCGGGTGTTCGCGCGCCGCGTCGCGGACGCCCTGCCCGCCACGGCGTGGGGCGTGCGCGCCGCCGGCGACCCGGAACGGCCGGTGCGGCGGGTCGCGGTGTGCGGCGGTGCCG
Organism: Actinosynnema sp. NPDC023587; assembly: GCF_040640215.1. Lineage (NCBI taxonomy): Bacteria > Bacillati > Actinomycetota > Actinomycetes > Pseudonocardiales > Pseudonocardiaceae > Actinosynnema > Actinosynnema sp. NPDC023587. The sequence goes on from NZ_JBFABG010000025.1 coordinate 29,367, forward strand.
GTGACAGCTACCTCGGCGCGGCGACCCGGGCCGGGGTGGACGCCTACGTGACCGCCGACCTGCGGCACCACCCGGCGGGCGAGCACCTCGCCCGGGGCGGGCCCGCGCTGGTGGACGTGGCCCACTGGGCCAGCGAGTGGCCGTGGTGTGGGCAGGCGGCGGGCATCGTGCGGAACGCTTTCGACGGTACGGTCGACGTTCTCGTCTCGACTCGCCGGACCGACCCGTGGACCGTTGGCGTGACGACCCGAACTGGAGGCCGCTGAAGTGAAAGCCGATCCCGCCGTGCAGCGCAGGCTGCTCGACCTGGCGCAGGTGGACGCCGAACTGTCGCGCGTCACCCACCGCCGCCGCACGCTGCCGGAGATCGCGGAGATCGCGGAGGCCGAGAAGTCCGCGCGGGCCAAGCAGGACGCGCTGACCACCATCGAGACGACGCTGGGCGACCTCAACCGGGACGTCAAGCGCCAGGAGACCGAGATCGACCAGGTCCGCGCCCGCGAGGACCGGGACCGCAAGCTCATGCAGGCCGGCACGGTCGGCGCGAAGCAGCTCACCGACCTGGAGCACGAGATGGCGACCCTCCGGCGTCGCCAGGCCGCGCTGGAGGACGACCTGCTCGAACTGATGGAGCGCCGCGAGGCCGTCGAAGCCGACGTGCAGCACGCGCGGGTCGAGCTGGACAAGGCGCAGGAGGCGCTGTCCGACGCCGCGCGCCGCCGCGACAGCGCGCTGGCCGACCTGGAGTCCACCGAGACCAAGCGCACCGCGGAACGCAAGCTCGCCACCACCCAGTTCCCGGAGCCGCTGCTCGCCCTCTACGACCGGGTGCGGGTGCACAAGGGCATCGGGGCCGCGCTGCTCCAGTCCCGCCGGTGCGGCGCGTGCCGGATCGAGCTGGACCGCAGCGCGTTCTCCAAGGTGAAGGAATCCGCCGCGGACGAGGTCGTGCAGTGCGAGGAGTGCGGCGCGATCATGGTGCGCACGGGGGAATCCGGGCTGTGAAGGTCGTCGTCGAGGCGGACGGCGGGTCGAGGGGCAACCCCGGGCCCGCCGGCTACGGCGCGGTGGTGCGCGACGCGGCGACCGGCGAGCTGCTCGCCGAGCGCGCCGAGGGCATCGGGGTCGCCACCAACAACGTCGCCGAGTACCGCGGGCTGATCGCCGGCCTGCGGGCGGCGGTCGAGCTGGGTGCCTCGGCGGTGGTCGCGCGGATGGACTCCAAGCTCGTCGTGGAGCAGATGTCCGGGCGCTGGCAGGTGAAGCACCCCTCGATGCAGCCCCTCGCGCGGGAGGCCCGCGAGGTGGCGTCGGGGATCGCGAGCGTGTCCTACGAGTGGATCCCGCGCGAGCGCAACAAGGTGGCCGACCGGCTCGCCAACGAGGCGATGGACGCCCAGGCCGGGCGTGCCCCGGCCGCGAAGCCCGCCGCCCCGGGCACCGCGTCGGGCACCGCGTCGGGGGCGACGCCGGTGTCGTGGACCGGTGCCGTGGGCGAGCCGACCCGGCTGCACCTGGTGCGGCACGGGCAGACCGAGCTGTCGGCGGCCCGGAGGTACTCCGGCCGGGGCGACCCGCCGCTGACCGACGTGGGCCGCCGGCAGGCCGAGGCCGCCGCCGCGCGGCTGGCGAAGCTCGACGGCGTCGCGGCCGTGGTGTCGTCGCCGCTGGGGCGTGCCGCGGCGACGGCCGCCGCGGTGGGGGGCGCGCTCGGGGTCGAGGTGGAGGCGCTCGACGGGCTGATCGAGACCGACTTCGGCGGCTGGGAGGGCCTGACGTTCGCCGAGGCTGCCGAGCACGACCCGGACCTGCACCGGCGGTGGCTGGGCGACCCCTCGGTGGCCCCGCCGGGCGGCGAGAGCTTCGACGTGGTGCACCGCCGGGTGCGCCGGACGCGGGACGCGCTGATCACCCGGTTCGGCGGTCGCGACGTCGTGGTGGTCAGCCACGTGACGCCGATCAAGTCGCTGCTGCGGATGGGGTTGGACGCCGGCCCGTCGTTGTTGTACCGGCTGCACCTGGACCTCGCGTCGCTGTCCGTGGTCGAGTTCTACCCCGACGGCCACGCGTCCGTCCGGCTCGTGAACGACACCTCGCACCTGGACTGACGCGGTACCGGCGGACGCCGCCGGTGCCTCCCCGCCGGCCGGCGATCCGTCACCGGCGGCGCGGGAGCCCCGGCTCACACGGCGGGCCGCAACTGGGTGCGCTTGCGGCGGAACCGGGCTTCTTCCACGGCCAGCGTGAAGCGGTCCACCGCGCCGCGCAGCGCCTCGGCCGACGCGGGCGCGATCACCTCGCCCACGATGTCCGGGTCGAGCACGAATTCACCGCGCAACACCTGGTCCGCCCCCTTGCCGGTGAGCAGCGGATTCAACGCGTAGTCCATCGCGACGAGGAATCCCTGACTGCCGCCGGTCGCCAGCGGCAGCACCGCCCGACCGCGCAACGCCTTCTTCGGCAGCAGGTCGAGCAACGCCTTCACCAGGCCGCTGTACGCCGCCCGGTACACCGGGCTGGCCACCACGACGCCGTCCGCGCGCAGCACGGCGCTCACCGCGTCGGCGATCTCCTGGTCGTGCAAGTCCTCGGTGAGCAGCGACAACGTGGGCAACTGGCGCACGTGCACGGTCCGCACGTCGTACCCCGCGTCGCGCAGGAGGTGTTCGACGTGCGCCACGACAATCCCGGTGCGCGACGTGGGAGAAGGACTGCCGGAAATAACCAGAATGGAGGACATGGTTCGCTGACACCTTCCCGAAAAAGCTCGGACTACGAGATAAAAGCTGTCAGCGACAACAGATGGCGGCGGCGGTGCGACCGTAGTCCACGTGCCGACGGCGGGTAAGTCCCCCATTTCCTGCCATGTTTCGAGTAGAGCAGTTCGTTCCACATCACGACAAGGTTGCGGGCTCCTGGTTCCACAGCCTGGGACGTGTCCGGCTATGCTGGCGGCGCGGATGAGTCGGCAGGGCGGTCGCGTCGGCAGATTTTGTGTCTGCCGCCGAGGAAAGTCCGGACTCCACAGGGCAGGGTGGTTGTCAACGGCAACCAGGGGCGACCCTCGGGACAGTGCCACAGAGAACAGACCGCCCCGGCGCGAGTCGGGGTAAGGGTGAAACGGTGGTGTAAGAGACCACCAGCGCCCCCGGTGACGGGGGCGGCTAGGTAAACCCCACCCGGAGCAAGGCCAAGAGGGCGCTTCGGCGTCTGCGCAGGCGATCGAGGGCGGCCCGCCCGATGCCTGCGGGTAGGCCGCACGAGCCTGTCGGCGACGGCAGGCCGAGATGGATGGCCGCCCACCGGGACCGCCGCGAGGCACCCGGGGACAGAATCCGGCTTACATGCCGGCTCATCCGCACCCCCCGGTTCGGCACCCCGCACCGGGGGTGCCGCGCCGACCACCCCGCACGAGGCCGAACGCCCGGCCCGCCGGCCCGGCCGCCGTACCCGGCACTCACCCGAGAACCGTCTCCGGGCGTACTGGTCCGCCTATAGATCCCTTGCGCCGCAACGATGTTACAAAAATGACGCCGTTCGAGTGGTCGTCGGTATCAGGCCGTGCGCGGCCTCGTCCTCCAGCCGAACCGCGGGCCCTGCTCCGCGGTCAGAGGAGGAGGAAACCCATGTCAGCCACCAAGCGGGCCGCCACCTGGCTCGCCTTGACCGGACTGGTCGGCGCGGCGGCCGTCACCAGCACGGTCACCGCGTCGGCCGCGACCGTCGAGCTGCCGGTCTACGCGGTCCGCAGTGCCGGGCTCAGCCTGGACCAGGCCACCGCGTTACAGCGGGCGTTCGGCCTGAAGAGCGTGCAGCGCGACAGCGACGGCTCGGTGTCGTTCACCGACGAGGCCACCTACCTGAAGGTCCCCGGCCTGGACAAGGGCGCGGGCCAGCCGGGCGAGGACGGCGTGCCCACCACCCAGACCCAGCTCGACGTCGAAGCGCTCAAGCAGTTGCGCGCCGTCCCGGCGGACGCCGCCGTGAAGAAGGTCCAGGAAACCCTGCGCGGGGTCGGGCTGCTGCCCGGCAACGCCGTGGCCTCCGCGTCGAACACCACGTTCGAGGTCGTCGGCACCGGGGGCGACGTCGTGGCGTCGGCACCGCTGGACACCGCGGTGTCCTTCGCGTTCTCCCTCGACGGCATCCCGCTGGAGGGCGGCGGCGCGAAGGTCCGGGTCGCCCTCGACGGCAAGGGCGCGGTCACCGGCCTCGTCTACAACACGCGCGACCTGGTCAAGACCGGCACGATCAAGGTGCTCGACCTGGCCGAGTCCCGTGCGCGGTGCGCCAAGGTCTTCGCCGCGGACACCCGGATCACCGACGTGTCCTACGCCTACGACGCGCCCGCCCTGTCGGAGAAGACGACGCGGCTGGAGCCGAGCATCCGCTGCTCCGGCACCGACCCGAACAGCGCGATCGTGCAGCCCGTGACGCTGCCCGCCGCGGTGGACGGCACGCTGCCCGAGCCCGGCCCGAGCCAGCCGCCGCGCACCGAGAACGCCGGTGTGGTCTCCCCGCAGTGGATTCCCCGGATCGACGTGGGCAGCGAGGGCACCGGCCGGTGCGCCGGTCTGCCGTGGACCGCGACCGACGTCAACGGCTTCAACAACCAGTTCACCAGCCGGGGCATCCCGGTGCAGTTCAGCTGGCTCGACTCGAACGCGTGGGAGCGGGACTTCAAGGACCCGGCCTTCGCCGGCGGCCAGGACCAGGTCTACACCGACGACGTGGACCTGACCTACTGGCACGGTCGCGGCTCGCCCACCGGCATCTCCTTCGCCGGGTGCAGCAGCAACACCGACACCTTCCTGTCCAACCGGGACGCCCGCTGGGGCAACCGGGACGTGGAGTGGATGAGCCTCTACACCGCGTCGCTCCTCCAGACCACCTCCGGCGGCCAGAACTGGGCGCAGCGGTGGGGCCGGGCGTTCCACGGCCTGCACCAGATCAACAGCTTCGACACCGTGTCGTACCACAGCTCCGCGCACGGGGCCCGGTACGGCAACTACCTGCTGCGCAACCGGCCGGCTCCGATGAAGGTCCGCGACGCGTGGGCGCAGGCGTCCATCGACACCCAGCCGTCGTGGGTGCGCTGGGCGACCATGGGCCCGATCGGCTACTCGTGGATCGCGAACCACAACGACTACTTCTGGAACAAGGGACCGGTCGGCCCGGACACCCTGCCGACGCTCGGCTTCTGGCGGATCTCCGGCACGAGCTGACCCCCGCTCGACGGCGGGGCCCTTCCCCTGGCACTGGGGGTGGAAGGGCCCCGTTCGCCGTGCGGTCAGAACCGCCACCGGGTCTGGCTGTAGGGGTCCTTGCCGAACCCGAACGCGGTGACCGGCTCGACCCGGAACACCAGCGCCACGCCGTGCGGGTTCGCGAAACCGCCCTCGGTCACGTCGAAGTGCCAGTCCGGCCCGTACTTCGCCTCCCACACCGCGGCCAGGTCCGCCAGCGCGGCCGGGTCCACGACCCGTCGGGCCGTGCCCTCGACCACGACGTCCAAGCCGCCGTGCAGCGCGTTGTCGCCGGTGGTCAGCACCACGTTCGGGTTCTCCGCGATGTTGCGGGCCTTGCGCTCGTCCTGGCCGGTGCACAGGTGCACCGCCTCGTCGTGCCACACCGCGATCAGCGGCGTCACGTGCGGTCGGCCGTCGGGCCGGACCGTGGACAACCAGTACACCTCGGCCTCGGCCAGTCGCCCCCGCGCCAGGGACCACGGGGTGGCGGGCGCGGCGGGGTCGCCGTAGCGGGGGTCGGTGTCGGTCACGGGCACGAGTGCTCCTCGGGTTCTAGCGTCGGGCAGGTCTTCCCGGCGGCATCCGGTGCACGGGGCGGAACGCCTCGCCGCCGTTGAAGCGCTGCTCCAACTCCGCCACGTACGCCTCGACCGCCGGGTTCACGATGTCCGCGAGGCTCCGCACGCCCGCCGCGGGTTCGTACGCGGCCAGGAAGGTGGCCGCGGCGCGGGCCCGCTCCAGCACCTCCTGGTCGAAGTTGACCGTCCGCTGCACCCGCCGCCCCGGACGGCCGTCCGTGCCGGTAACCTGATCATTGCCCGAGACGGTGACCGAGACGGTGATCTCGTTCACTGCGGAGACCGGTTCGGGCGCGGCTTCGGGTGGCTGAGCCATCTGCGAGCCTCCTCGGCGTCGTCACTCCGGGGTGCGGTTCGTTCGGGCTAACGTTCCGGCCGGACGGGTCAATCGCACAGTGGGTTGGACAATGGGGAGCGAGGCCGTGCACACGGTGCGTGACCTGGAAATTCGCAGTCGGGTGAACTGTCTCAGCAATCGGGAGAATCCAGTGTCGCCGGTTCTCCACCGGCTCCCCTCGACCCATGATGTCTGTGGTCAGATTAGACGTAATCGAGGCTCAGGGGAACGGCCAGTGATCTACTCACCGCGAACCGACAGATACACCTCGTGACGAAGACGTGTTCTACTCGTTGGCGCACCAACCGGACGGGCACCCTCGGCCCGCCCGGCGAAGTCCTGCGTACTCAGGAGTACTGAGATGACCGCCCACACCCTGGTAACACTCGCGCAGCAGACAGAACCCGCCCTGGGCACAGGAGGTGTGCGCCAGTGGATCCTCGACAACCTGGTACCCCTGCTGCTGCTGACCGTCGCGGTCCTGCTGCTGTGGCTGGGCGGCGGCAAGGGCGACAACGCCGGTGTCATGCGCCGACTCGGGGGCGTGATCATCGCGCTCGGCATCATCGGACTGGCGGTGACCACGAACGCCGGGGCGAACATCGGCCAGTGGATCGCCGGCCTGTTCACCGGCGGGTGACCCTTGCGGGTACGCACTGACGACGAGGTCTACCGGGTCGACGCCGTCTGGCTCGGCCCGCCCAAGGCGACCTTCCCGTGGCGTGCGCGCTACGTGGCCTGGGGCGTCGGAATCGTGGTCTTCCTGCTGGTCACGGCGATGCAGCGGCAGGTCGGCTTCGGGTTCGACTTCATCAACACCGGGTGGGGCTTCGTGTTCACGGTCGCCCTGACCCGGTACATCTGCACCCGCATCAGCCACGAGCGCCCGCTGTCGTCGGTCATGACGATGTGGGTGCGCGAGCTGAACTCACCGCGCGAGACGACCTCGGGCAACGGCGGTGCGGCCAGCGCCGCCCGCATCCGGGTCAACCAGAACCGGCCTCGGAAACGTGTTTCCGAGAAGGGGGCGAAGCGCGCCGCGCGCGCCGCCCGGTCCCAGCACCGCGGGCAGCCAGACCGTCGCAAGAAGGAGGTTCGCGGTGTTCGGACGCCGGCGTGACCGCACCCGTCGTTCCGCAGCGCAGCACGTGGCCCAGCACGCGGCTGCCGCGCGGGACGACCGGAAGGTCTACTCCAAGCGTGGCCGACGCCTGCCCGGTGAGCAGGCGGTGCCCAGCTACACCCCGTCGATCGCCGCGCGCAGCATCGACGGCCACCTGCTGCGCACCGGCCAGGAGGTGTACGCCTGGTACAAGCTCGCCCCGCAGCGCTGGTCGTTCCGCTCCGACTCGCAGCGCCAGGACCTGATCGCCGCGATCGCCGGCCAGTACGCCGAGCTCCAGGGCCGGTGGATGCACCTGCGGGTGACCACCCGGCCCTACCCGATCCGGATGTGGGCCGAGGCGCACGTGCACAACGCGGTGCGCCGGCTGCCCGACACGCCCGGCACGCTGTCGTTCGACGACTACATGGTCGGCGAGCAGCAGCAGCTCATGGGCCGCTCGATGGCCGAGAAAGAGGTCTACCTGGGCGTCCAGGTGCAGACCCGGAACATGATGGACCGCGCCGTCGAACGCGCCGCGCCCGTGCTCCGCAAGGTCTTCCCGGACGCCGTCGACGCCGAACTCGTCGCCATCGAGTCCGAGGTCGACCACCTCGACCAGGTGATCGGCTCCGCCGGGCTCGAAGGCCGGCCGGTCACCGCCGAGGAGATGTCCTGGCTGATGCACCGGTCGTGCTCGCTGGGCCTGCCCGCGCCGCGCAACCTGCCCGCCGTGCCCGGCGCGCCGTGGGAACCCGAAGACCTCGCGTCGTTCACCGACGCCGCGGACTTCCACCAGGAGCCGTACTCGCCGACCGTCACCGTGCGGGGTCGGACCGGCTCCAACGCCGGCATCAAGCGGCACGTCGCCGTGCTCACCGTCGGCCTCATGCACGGCCTCCAGATCCCCGAGATCGACGACCCGTGGGTGCAGCGCTCCGACCGGCTGTCCGCCGCCGTCGAGTGGTCCGCCCGCATCTACGTGCGGCGGCCCGAAGAGGTCTCCGGCGAGCTGACCCGGCAGATGAACAAGGTCCGCTCCCAGGTGCGGCACTACACCGACGAGCACGAGCTCGAACCGCCGCAGTCGCTGGCGCGCCAGGCGTCCCGGGTGCTGGAGATCGACGACGAGATGACGTCGGGCTTCACCGCGCTGGGCACCCGCGTGCGCTCCTGGTGGCGGCTCGCCGTGTCCGGCCCCACCGAGCGCGAAGCGCTGCGCCTGGCCCAGGCCCTGCTCGACCTGTACAAGCCGAAGGTCGCCATCGAGCACCCCGAGGCCCAGTACGCCATCGCGCGCGAGTTCATCCCCGGCGAGTCGCTGTCCTCGTCGGCGTACCTGCGCCGCGGCTCCGTGCTGTGGGCGGCCTCGTCCGTGCCCACCGCCACCGCCGAGGTCGGCGACCGGCGCGGCATCCTGCTCGGCGAGACCGTCACCGCCACCCGCCGCCCCGTCGCCTGGGACCCGTGGATGGCCCAGGAGCTCCGCGACGCGTCCGGCCTGTCCGCGATGGTCGCGGGCCTCGGCGCGGGCAAGTCGTTCCTCGGCGGCGGCATCGTCTACAAGACGCTGCGGTCCGGCGCGCACTGGACGCTGCTCGACCCGTCCGGCCCGCTGGCCGCCCTGTGCGAGCTGCCCGAGCTCAAGCCCTACGCGCGGCCGATCAACCTGCTCAACGCCCAACCCGGCATCCTCAACCCCTACCGGGTGGTCGCCGAACCCCAGCTCGACCACTTCCTGGACGAGGAAGACCCGGAACGGGCGTGGCGGCGCGAACGCGCACTGGCCGCCGCCACCCGCCGCCGACTCGTCCTCGACGTGCTCACCGGCCTGCTCCCGTTCGAGGTCGCGCGGCTCCCGCAGACCAGGATCGTGCTGTTGCGCGCCGTCCGCACCGTCGGCGGACGCCCCGACGCCCACCCCGGCCAGGTGTTCGAAGCCCTGCGCCGCGACTCGTCGGAACACCACGAGCACGCCGTCGTGGTCGCCGACTTCCTCGACGAGATGCGCGAGCGCATGTCGCTGCTCATCCCCGAGCAGGACGCCGACCCGTACAACGAGCAGCGCGACGACCGCCTCACCGTCCTCACCATGGCGGGCCTCAACCTGCCCAAGGACGGCACCGGCCGCGAGCACTGGACCGACGCGGAGTCGCTCGGCGTCGAGATGCTCAACCTCGCCGCGTGGCTCACCCAGCGGTCCATCTACGAACGCCCCAAGGACCTCCGCAAGGGCGTGTGGATCGACGAGGCGTTCTTCCTGTCCGAAGTCCCGACGGGCCGCGTGCTGATGAACCGCTTCGCCCGCGACTCCCGCAAGTGGAACGTCCGCGTCCTGCTGTCCTCCCAGATCCCCGCCGACTTCCTGAAGATCCAGGGCTTCGTCACCCTGCTCGACTCGGTGTTCGTCGGCCGGCTGGACGACGACCAGGCCCAGGCCGACGCGCTGCGCCTGCTCAAGGTCCCCGTCGGCGCGGGCTACGAACAGGTCGTCGCCTCCCTCGGCCGCCGCCCCGGCGGCATCCGCAACAGCACCGAACGCGACCGCGCCCCCCGCCAGTTCATCTTCGGCGACGGCGCGGGCGGCGTCGAACGCATCCGCATCGACTTCTCCGGCCCGCACCTCGAACACCTCCGCAACTCCCTGGACACCACCCCCGACGCCCTGCGCGACGGCCCGGACCAGGGCGAGGTCGAACTCTCCTCGCCGCCGCAGGACCCCTTCGCCTACGACGAGGGCCTCACCGACGAGTACGACGACGAACTCGCGGCCGACCTGGAAGTCGGCCTGGCCGACCCCCAACTGGTCGACTCGGCGCACGGCGAGGGAGGAAACCGCCGCAAGGGACGGGAAGGCGCGGCATGAGCACCCTCCTGCTGGCGGCGGTCATCGCCGCCGCGCTCTACGCGCGGCGGCGGTTCAGACGCGCCCGTGCCGCAGAGGGTCAGGCCGGGCCCGTTCGCACCCGCAGGGGGCGCGCCCGGTGGGCGTCGATGGCGACGGTCGTGGCGATCATGAGCCTCCAGGTGGTGCTCGGGGCTCCGGCCGCGAACGCCGCCGACTGCGGTGAAGCGCCCAACCCGGAACGGCCCGGATCGGGCATGGTCGGGGCGCTCGACCCGCCCGACGGCCAAGGTCTGAAGGACACGCCCTACCTGACCTACGGGTACGCGGGCATGGTGTGGCACACCTACCAGGACACGTGTCTCAAGCTCCCGGACACCTCTGCGGTGCTCGACACGTGGATGGGCAACGAGCTGTTCAACGTTGCCAAGAACATCGTCGGCATCACCAACGCACTGCACTACACGGTGATGGGCAACGGCTTGCTCAAACCGCTGGACGACGCCGTCAAGGAAGGTGTCCAGCGGGTCTACGACAACGTCTACCTGCGCTGGTTCGGCCTCGTGGCGTTGATCCTGGCCATCCTCATGTTCCGGCAGATCTGGCAAGGCGACCTCGCCTCCATCAGCAAACGCGGGCTGTGGGCGCTCGCCGCGATGTGGTTGGCCACCTCGGCGCTCGCCCTGCCCCAGTTCTACAAACTCCTCGACGAGACCCTGGTGACCAAGACCGCCGAGATCCAAGCCGGGTTCATCGAGAACCCGGAGGAGCAGGGCACCCTGCACGTCCTGCCGTCCCGCCTGCACGATTCGGTCGTCTACCAGAGCTGGCTGCGCGGCGAGTTCGGCACCCCGGACGCGGCGCAGGCCAAGGAGTTCGGCCCCCGCCTGCTCAACGTGCAGGCCTGGACCGTGGTCGAGCTGGACGAGCAGAAGGACGGCGACAAGGTCGCGCTGGAAGCCAAGCGGAACGAGTACAAGAACATCGCCACCCAGCTCGGACCGGTGCGCGGCTACTTCACCGGCAGCGACGGCGGGCGGACCGGTGCGGGATTCCTGTCGCTCCTCCAATCGGTCGCGTTCTCGCTGTTCCAGCTCTTCGCGAAGGCCGCCGTCCTGCTGGCCCAGTTGCTGCTGCGCCTCATCACCCTCGCCGGCCCGCTCATCGGCCTGGTCGCACTGCTGCACCACGACCTGCTGCGCAAGGTCGGCCGCGCGGCGGCCGTCACCGTCTTCAACGTGCTGGTGCTCGCCGTGCTGGCCGGCATCCACGCGCTGCTGCTCCAGGAGATCTTCAACGCGACCGGGTTGTCGCTGCTGACCAGGACCCTGCTCGGGCTGATGCTCACGCTCGTGTGCTTCATGGTCGGCAAACCGCTGCGGCGCATGTGGCAGATGGTCGAGGTGTCGGTCGGCCCCGCCCGGAACGCGCTGCCCATGAGCGGCGGGCTCCTCTCGCGGATGCGGCGCAAGAAGGACGCCGGACCGTCGCCGCAGGAGGAGTTCTGGGACACCGTCCGCGACTCCGACCCCGACGGCCCGGAAGTGCCGCAGCGGGGACGGGGACGGGTGCGGCCCGAGGCGGCCAACCCGGTCGTCGCCACCGCGCACCGGCTCGACCGGACCGGCGGCCAGCCGCAGCTCGGCCCCGGTGCAGGCGGTGGCGGCGGTCAGGCCGCGCTGCCCATCGGCGCGCACAGCGGCCCGGCGGCCCTGTCGTCCGGGCGGTCCAGGGTCGTGGACACCCCACCCGTCGCGGACCGCACCTGGGACCGCTCGGAGGACGCCGTCCTGGTGCCCTCCCGGGTGACGAACGGTTTCACCCGGATCGCCGACACCCCGGTCGTGCCGGGGCCGAGGCGAGCCGAGACCGAAGTGGTAGCGGGCAGGCAGGTCCACGTGATCTACCGGCCTTCGCGCGGACTTGAGGTCAGGGACAGCTGATGCCGATCAGGACCAACCGGGGGCGCACGGCGGTCTACCGCCGCTTGTGGGGGTGGCCGTTGCGGTCACCCCGGCACTTGATCGCCACCGTCGTCGGAGTCGTCGCGCTGGTCGCCACGTCCAGCATCGTCGTCGACCGCGTCGTCGGCTCGCGGCCCACCACCGCAGCCGGCACGACCACCACCTCCACCAGGCCGGTCGCGCCCGGCACCGGCAACCAGATCGGCGTGCTGCCCCCCACGGGCACCACGACGCCGCTGCCGACCAAAGCACCCAGCCCCACCGCGTCCGCGACGTCCGCGCCGGTCACCGCCGACGCGCAACTGGTCGCGGAGAGCTGGATCGACGCGTGGCTCAACCACCCGGCGGGCATGACCAACGCTAAGTGGCTGGCCGGGCTCAAGCCGTGGACCTCGGACGAACTGCTGCCCACGTTGCAGTCCGTCGACCCGGCCAACGTGCCCAAGGAGATCAAGAGCCCGGTCAAGGCCAGTCGGTCCACCACCGATTCGGTCGATTTCGAAGCCGACCTGGAAACCGGCAAGCTCGTGCTGACCGTGGCGAAGTTGCCCGAGGGCTGGCGCGTGCACAAGTACAGCAGGGTGGGCTGAGATGCTGAAGATCGCGATGGTCGTCGCAGCGGTGGCCGCCGTAGTCGCCGTCACCGTGACCAACGGCGTGTCGACCGTGGTCAACGGAACCACGCCCGACGAGGCCACGATGGGCATCCGCAACGTCGGGTGCAACGCGTCGATCGGCCCGTGGGAGGGCGGCGGCGAGGAGAAGGGCCGCAACGACGCGAGCCGGCTGGACGAAGAGCAGCGCGGCACCGTCGCCAAGATCATCTCCATCGGCCAGGAGCGCAAGCTGCCGCCGCTCGCCTGGCAGATCGCCATCCAGGCCGGCATGACCGAATCCGGGCTGCGCAGCCTCGACTACGGCGACCGCGACTCGCTCGGCATCTTCCAGATGCGCCCCTCCATGGGCTGGGGCTCACCCACCGAGGTCACCGACCCGGTGTACGCGGTCAACAAGTTCTACGACGTGCTGGTCAACGTCCCCAACTGGGAGGACCGGCGGCCCGGCGAGTCGGCGCAGGCCGTGGAGCGCTCCGCGTTCCCCGACCGGTACCACAACTGGGAAGCCATGGCCGCGTTCCTCATCGGCGACCTCGGCAACGTGGTCGACCCGGCCGGCTGCGGCCAGGCCGTCGGCCAGTTCCTGCTCGCCTCCGGGGCAGCGGGCACCGCGATCGAGTTCACCAAGCAGCAGCTCGGCGAGCCGTACCTGTGGGGCGGCAACGGCCCCGACCAGTGGGACTGCTCGGGCATCCTGGTCAAGGCGTTCGCCGAAGCCGGCGTGAAGATCCCGCGCGTGGCGAACGACCAGTACACCTCCGGTGGCGCGCACCTCCCCGTGCGGGAGGCCAAAGCAGGTGATCTGATCTTCTGGGCGACCAACCCGGCCGACCCGGTCACGGTGCACCACGTGGCCATGTACCTGGGCGGCGACGAGTACATCCACGCCCCCCAGACCGGGGACGTGGTGAAGATCAGCAAGGTCAACTGGGACTACCACGAGTTGATGCCACTGGCCGTCCGGCCGGGCGTGTAGATCGTGCGAGGGAGGTATTACCGATGTTCACCCCCGACCCCATCCAGCGCCACGCCGGCCCGCCCGCGTCCAGCACCCCGGTCCGGGACTACCTGTCGGCCCTGCCGCCGGGAGTCGACGGTGCGTACGCCGTGCTCCCGAGGTCGCTGGTCGAGGCGATGCCGCTGCCGTGGCAGCAGCAGATGACCCACCTGTTGGCCGAGTTCCACCGCTCGTTCGCCCACCTGGGGTGGCCGATCTACCGCGTCACCCCGTCCCGGCGGGAGCGCCTGGTGGACCTGGACGAGGAGCAACTGGCCGAGGTCGGCGCGATCATGGAGATCGACGCGGACGGCGAACTCGTCTACCGGGACCGCGCCGGGACCCGCATCGACGACCCGGAGAACCGCGTGGTGCTGGTGTCCGTCCTGGACCCGATCCCCGGCGACTACGCCAACGCCAACCAGAACACCCCGGCCCGGGGCTTCCCGGTGCCGCACCAGCAGCACCCCCAGTCCGGCCCCTTGCCGGTGCAGTCGCCCCACCAGCGCTGACGGGATCGGCGGCCCCAGGCCGCCACGCCTCGGGACGTTCCTCGGTCCTGACACTTTCGGGTGATCAAGCCGAAAAACGTACGGTAACGGTGTTCCCGTCACTCGGGTAGAACATGGAATCCCGCGCACCCCGACCCACCGTCCCAGCCCACCTGCGAGCCCGGTGCCGCTCCCCGCTCCCCACCGCTCAACCAACCGAGCCGCACCCAGCCGAGCCGCACCCAGCCGAACCGGGCCTCACCGAACCGGGCCGCGCCAAGCCGCACCCCGCCAAGCCTGACCGCGCCGAGCCCAGCCCCGCCAAGCCCAGCCCCGCCGCCGGGCGGCCCCGACCGCGCATCGCCGGCCGGCCGAGTCCGCAACGCTCGGGCGCGACCGCGTTGGCGCGACTCGCGCGCAGGCCGTGCACGCAGGTCCCCGGCACCCCCGGCACCCTCGTCGCTCCCGACATCCCTGTCGCCCCTATCGCCCCCGACACCCCGGCCCCCAAGCCCTGCCGCACGCTGGACATCCCGCTGACCGACCTCGTCCGCACCCGGTTTCACACCTGGTTCCGCACTCGGTTTCAGCCCCGCATCCGACTTCGTCTCCGCACTTGCCTCCATATTTGCCTCCGTACTTGCCTCCGTACTTGCCTCTGCACCTGGCTCCGGGCTCGCACCCGGCTACGCGCGCACCTGCTCTGGCGTCCCGGAACGGGTGATACGCGAGTTCGGCACTGCACGACGTGGTGATGAGGCGCACCCTGGTCGCCATGACGCACTTCGAGGCTGGTCCGGGTGGCACGACTGGTCCGTCACCGTCGCTCGCGACGCTCGGCCAGTCGAAGGGACTGCGGATCACGTTCGGCGTGATCACCGTGCTGATCGGGCTGCTGGTGCTGATCTGGCCCGGCATCACCATCCTCACGGCGGCGGTGCTGTTCGGCGTCCAACTCCTGATCACCGGCGTATTCTGGCTGGTCAGCACGTTCACGACGGACGGAGCGGGCACCGGTCACCGGGTGCTGTTCGCGGTGTCCGGGCTGCTGTCGCTGCTCGCGGGCATCCTGTGCCTGCGCGCGCCGTTCCAGACGATCGCCGTCCTGGCGCTGCTGCTCGGCGCGATCTGGGTGGTCGGCGGGGTGGCCGAGATCTTCCACGGCTTCGGCACCAGCGGCTGGGCGGTGTTCTCCGGCGTGGTCACGGTCATCGCCGGGATCGTGGTCCTGGTCGCGCCGCTGTCCAGCATGGTGGCGCTCGCCTGGCTGTTCGGCATCACGCTGCTGGTGCTCGGTGTGCTGAGCATCGCGACCGCGGTGACCGAGGGCCGCGCGCCCGCGACCAAGCGATCCACGGACCACACCGGGACCACCGGCCACGCCGCTCCCGCTTAGCTCCCGCGCAACCCCTCGAAGCCCCTAGAAGCCCCTAGAAGCCCCTAGAAGCACTCGACGCACCTCGGCCGGACCCCGCCACCAGGCGAGGTCCGGCCGAGGTGCGTCACCGGCAAAGCGAACCACCGCCGACCGAGCCACCGTGCGAACGGTCCCACTCGGCCCCCGTCGGCCCAGCCAACCCAAGTCGACCCCAGCCAGTCCAAGTCGGCCCCGGTCGGACCGGGGCGCGCCCGGAAGGTCAGCCCTCGCGCCACCCGCTCGTGATGGGCAGCCGGCGGTCGCGCCCGAACGCCTTGAACGTGATCTTGGTGCCCGGCGGGTACTGCCGCCGCTTGTACTCGGCGCGGTCCACCATGCGGAGCACCTTGTCGACCAGCTCGGGCGCGAACCCCATCGCGATCAGGTCGTGGTAGCCCTTGTCGCCCTCGACGTAGTCGTCCAGCACGGCGTCCAGCAGCTCGTAGTCGGGCAGCGAATCCGTGTCCACCTGCCCCGGCCGCAGCTCGGCCGAGGGCGGCTTGCTGATCGAGTTCTCCGGGATCGGCGGCAGCTCGCCCAGCTTCTCGGCCTGCGCGTTGCGCCACCGGGCCAGGTCCCACACGAGGGTCTTCAGCACGTCCTTGATCGGCGCGAACCCGCCCACCGCGTCGCCGTAGATGGTCGAGTACCCGACCGCGAGCTCGGTCTTGTTGCCGGGCGCGAGCACCAGGTGCCCGTGCTGGTTGGACAACCCCATCAGCGTCACGCCCCGGCACCGCGCCTGCACGTTCTCCTCGGCCAGCCCGGTCAGCCCGAGCTGGTCCACGAAGATCTTCACCATGTCCGCGATCGGCTGCACCTCGTAGTGCACGCCGGTCCGCTGCGCCAGGTCGTGGGCGTCGGACTTCGAGTGGTCCGACGAGTACACCGACGGCATCGACACGCAGTAGACCGAGTCGGCTCCCAGCGCGTCCACGGCCAACGCCGCCACGACCGCCGAGTCGATCCCGCCGGACAGCCCGAACACGACCGACCGGAACCCGTTCTTGTGCGTGTAGTCGCGCAGTCCGGTGACCAGGGCGTGCCACACCTCGGCCTCGTCCGACAACGGCTCGGCCGCCGCCGGCACGGGCAGCGGCTCGTAGCGGGCCACCGGGTCCGCCGACACCACCCGCCGCCGCACCGTGAACCCGTTGACCACGCCTTCCGTCCGGGCCGCGCCGCCGGGCAGGTCCAGGTCGAGCACCACGAGGTGCTCGACGAACTGCGGTGCCCGGGTCACCAGCTCCCCGTCGGCGGTGACCACCATCGTGTCACCGTCGAACACCAGCTCGTCCTGGCCGCCGATCAGGTTCACGTAGGCGAGCGGGGCCCGAGCCTCGATCGCCCGCCGGGCGACCAGCGGCAACCGGGCGTCGTCCTTCTTCCGCTCGTAGGGCGAGGCGTTCGGCGACACCACCAGGTCCACGCCGGCCGCCCCGAGCGCGGCGATCGGCCCGCCGTCCTGCCACAGGTCCTCGCAGATCACCATGCCGACCTCGACGCCGTGCAGCCGCACGACGTCCAGCGAGTCGCCGGGCGTGAAGTACCGCCGCTCGTCGAACACGCCGTAGTTCGGCAGGTGGTGCTTGTGCTGCCGCGCCACGACCTCGCCGCCGTGCAGCACCGCCGCCGCGTTGCGCACCCCGAGCTCGTCGCGGTCCAGGTAGCCGACGAACACGGCCAGCCCACCGCAGCCCGCCTCGTCCAGGCGCGTCGCCAAGGCGGCCAGCGCCGCCCGGGACGCCTCCGCGAACGACTCCCGCAGCGCCAGGTCCTCCACCGGGTACCCGGTGAGCACCATCTCCGGGAAGACCGCGAGGTGCGCGCCGGCCTCGACGGCCTTGCGGGACCAGTCCACGACGAGTTCGGCGTTGCCGGCCAGGTCGCCGACACAGGCGTTGACCTGGGCGAGAGCGAGTCGGAGCTGTGGCATGGACGCATTCTCGCTCACCCGGGGCGAGCGTGGTGGACGTTGTGGCCGACGTGTCACACCTACGATCGAACCGTGCGCCGTTCCCTAACGCTGTTCCTCGTCCTGCCCGTGCTGGCGTCCTGCACGAGCGTCGTGCCCGGCTCACCGACCCCGGGAACAGCGCTTGAACAGCGCGGACCCGCCGGCACCGTGCCCGCCGGACTGAAACGGTTCTACGGCCAGCAGCTCGGCTGGGAGGACTGCGCCGACTACGCCACCACCGGAACCACCCGATCGCAGTACAGGAACAAGAAGAGCATCGAGTGCGCGCGCCTGGAGGTGCCCCTCGACTACGCGAAACCGGACGGTCGGACCATCCGCCTCGGCCTGCTGCGCCAGCGGGCCACCGGTGACCGCATCGGCTCGCTGTTCATCAACCCCGGCGGCCCCGGCGCGTCGGGCATGTCCGCCGCCGCGAGCCTCGGCGCGCAGGTCGCCAAGTCCTCCCTCGGCGAGCGCTTCGACCTGGTCGGGTTCGACCCGCGCGGCGTCGGCTCCAGCCAACCGCAGGTCCGCTGCCTCACCGACGACGAACGCGACACCGACCGCCTCGACATCGACCTCGACACGTCACCGGCCGGCATCGCGCAGACCGAGGCGGAGAACAAGGCGTACGCCGAGAAGTGCGCCGCGACCACCGGTGCCGACGTCCTCGCGAACGTCGGCACCCGCGACGTCGTCCGCGACCTCGACGCGATGCGGTCCGCGCTCGGCGACGAGAAGCTCACCTACCTCGGCTACTCCTACGGCACGCACATCGGCGCGGGCTACGCGGCGGCGTTCCCCGCGAACGTCCGCGCGCTCGTCCTCGACGGAGCCGTCGACCCGACCCAGGACCAGGTCGAGTCGCTGATCGCCCAGGCTGCCGGGTTCCAGAAGGCGTTCGACGCGTTCTCCGCGTGGTGCGCGAAACGCCAGGACTGCGCGCTCGGCCGGGACGCGTCGGGCGCGAGCAAGGCGTTCCGCGACCTCACCCTGCCGCTCGCGCAGCGCCCGGTCGACGTCGACTCGCGGAAGCTGTCCTACAACGACGCCATCACCGGCGCGATCCAGGCCATGTACACCGAAGAGCTGTGGGGCCCGCTCAACGCCGGCCTCGCCGAGCTGAAGAACAACAGCGGCGAAGTGCTGATGCAGCTCGCGGACGCCTATTACGACCGCGACAAGGACGGCAAGTACGCCACGATCACCGACGCCTTCACCGCCGTGAAGTGCGTGGACGAGCCGCGCGTCACCGACCGCGCCGTGCTCGACGACGTCGCCCGCCGCTACAAGGCCGCCGCCCCGTTCCTCGACGACGGCAACCCGCCGGCCGGCGCGCTCGACTCGTGCGCGTTCTGGCCCGTCCCGCCGACCGCGCAGGACGCCAAGACCACCGATGGCCTGCCTCCGACGCTGATCATCTCCACCACCGGCGACCCGGCCACCCCGTACCAGGCGGGCGTGAACCTGGCCAAGGAGCTCGGTGGCGGGCTGCTCACCTACGAGGGCAACCAGCACACCGTGTACTTGCAGGGCAACGGGTGCGTCGACCCGATCGGCGACGAGTACCTGATCAACCTGACACTTCCGGCCACCGGCAAGACCTGCTCCTGAGAGGCGTCATCCGGCGACCGCGTCAGACGTCGACCGAGGCCGACCAACTCGCCAACAGGCGTAATCGCTCCTCGGTCGGCGAGTCCTCCTCCGCCGTGTACACCACCAACTGCAAGTCCGGTTCGCCCGGGAACAGCAACACCTCGTAGTCCAGGTCCAGATCGCCCACCACGTCGTGGCGCATCAGCTTCGTGCCGTGCGTCTTCTCCAACACGGCGTGCTGCGCCCACAACGTCCGGAAGGTCTCGTCCTTCACCGACAGCTCGCCGACCAACGCGGCCAACCGCGCGTCGTCGGGATGCTGCCCGGCGTCGAGCCGCAACACGGCCACCGTGTCCGCCGCCACTGTCGGCCAGTCCCGGTAGAACCGGCGGGCCGCCGGATCCAGGAACACGTGCCGCGCGCTGTTCAGCATGGTCGGCGCGAACCCCTCGTACCCGCCCAGCGCGCCCGCCAAAGCGTTCCACGCCAACAGGTCCGTGCGACGGCCCAGCACGAGGGCGGGCACGTCCTCCATCAGGTCCAGCAACCGCCGCAGCCCCGGCCGCACCCGCTGCGGCACGGCCTTGCGCGGCCTCGCGGGCCGCACCAGGTTCCGCAAGTGCGCGCGCTCGGTGTCGTCCAGCCGCAACACCCGCGCCACCGCGTCCAGCACGGCGTCGGACACCGCCGGCGTCCGCCCCTGCTCCAGCCGCATGTAGTAGTCCACGCTCACGCCGGCCAGGAGCGCCAACTCCTCGCGGCGCAAGCCCGGCACACGTCGGCGACCACCACCCGGCAACCCCACGTCGTCCGGCCGGACGCGGGCCCGGCGGGTGCGCAGGAACTCGCCCAGGTCGTGGTTCACGTCACCCAGTATGGCCGGATCGCGCCGTCGCAACCTGGTCCTGCCAGACCTGGGGAGAGCCGGGGCCTCCGGTCCGTGCCCGAACCGCCCCCACCCTGGATCCCATGACCTACGACCTCACCGACCGCACCGCCGTCGTCACCGGAGCCGCGAGCGGCATCGGGGCCGAGATCGCCCTGGTGCTCGCCCGCTCAGGTGCCCGGGTCGCACTGCTGGCCCGCCGGGCCGACCGGCTCGCCGAACTCGCGGACAAGATCCGCGCCGACGGTGGGCAAGCGCTTGCGGTGGCGGCGGACGTGACCCGGGACCTGACCGAGGCGGTCACCGCCGTCCACGAGACCTACGGCCGCGTCGACCTGGTGGTGAACAACGCGGGCGTCATGCTCGCCAACCCCATCACCGACCGGCGCGCCGACGAGTGGACCCGGATGATCGACACGAACCTGGGTGGCGTCCTCGCCGTGACCGGCGCGTTCACCGAAGATCTGATCGAAGCCGCCAAGTCCGGCCCGGCCGACCTGGTGAACATCTCCTCGATCGGGGCGCACCTCACGTTCCCCGACTTCGCCGTCTACACCGCGACCAAGGCCGCCGTCACCCACCTGTCCGCGAACCTGCGCACCGAACTCGGGCCGAAGAACGTGCGGGTCACCAACATCGAACCGGGCTTCACCGAATCCGAGCTGGGCGACCACATCGACAACGCCGCCGTCCGCGACGACCTCGGCTCCTGGTTCGACGGAGTGGGCCGCCTGACCTCGGCGGAGGTGGCCGACGTGGTCGGCTACACCACCAGCCGCGCCCAGCACGTCAACCTGCGCCAGATCGTGGTCCTGCCCACCCGACAGGTCTGACCGCACGCCGCCACAGCCCATACACGCCGTCAGGCTGCCCTTCTGAACGCACCTTTCCTTACACGCCTCCCCATCCAGCCGCCCGCGACATGCCACGGAGTGATAATTCGACAACTCAGAGTGGTTGTGACGTGTGAAGTGACTCCCACACCGTGCACAACCGGCCCCTGCGGTGTCACGCTGAGCGGGTAAACCGTGCAACAAGGCCCGGAGACCCGCGACGAAGCGGGCTTCGAGGGAGGACGGTCGACGATGACTTCCGCCGAGGTACCCGCGCCCTACGGCAGCGGACCCAGCACCCCCACCGCGCCGGCGAAGAAAGTGCGCATCCACCACCTGCGTGAGCTGAAGGAACGCGGCGAGCCGTGGCCCATGCTCACCGCCTACGACATGTACACCGCCGAGCTCTTCGACGAAGCGGGCATCCCGGTGCTGCTGGTCGGCGACTCCGCGTCGAACAACGTCTACGGCTACGACACCTCGCTGCCGGTGACCGTGGACGAGCTGATCCCGCTGGTTCGCGGCGTCACCCGGTCCGCGAAGCGCGCCCTGGTCGTGGCCGACCTGCCGTTCGGCTCCTACCAGGTGTCCGTCGAGCAGGCCGTGGCCACCGCCGTGCGGTTCATGAAGGAAGGCCGCGCGCACGCCGTCAAGCTGGAGGGCGGTCGCCACTTCGCACCGCACATCCAGGCGATCGTGCGGGCCGGCATCCCGGTCATGGCCCACATCGGGTTCACCCCGCAGAGCGAGCACCAGCTCGGCGGCTACCGGGTCCAGGGCCGCAACGACGCGTTCGACTCCGTCGTGGAAGACGCGCGGGCCGTGCAGGAAGCCGGGGCGTTCGCGGTGGTCCTGGAGATGGTCACCGCCGAGGTCGCCAAGCAGATCACCCACGACCTCGACATCCCGACCGTCGGCATCGGCGCGGGTCCGGACACCGACGCCCAGGTCCTGGTGTGGCAGGACATGGTCGGACTGCGCCGGGGCAAGGCCCCCAAGTTCGTGAAGCGGTACGCGGACATGGCCGATGTCATGCTCGGCGCGGCCCGCTCGTTCGCGGACGAGGTTCGCGGCCACCAGTTCCCCGGCCCGGAGCACACCTTCCACTGATCGAGGGCGGGTCTTTTCCGGCCCCCGTGCGCAAGGGGCCACCTGACCCGCCGCACGTTCCTCCGACCCGGCGCACGGTCCCCACGCAACACGCCTTCCCCGTCCCGGCAGGGTGATCATCGACGGGCCGGCGTCGGGCACAGTGGGGGCCATGTACCCCGAGATCGAGCCCTACGTCCAGGGCCTGCTCGACGTCGGTGCCGGCAACCGCATCTACTGGGAGGTGTCCGGCAACCCCCGCGGCAAGCCCGTGGTGTTCCTGCACGGCGGACCGGGCGGCGGCAGTTCGCCCGTCCACCGCAGGTTGTTCGACCCGGCGGCCTACCGGATCGTGCTGCTCGACCAGCGCGGCTGCGGGCGGTCCACGCCGCATGCCAGTAGTCCGGGCGCGGACCTGACCACCAACACCACCTGGCACCTCGTCGACGACCTGGAGAAGCTGCGCGACCACCTGTGCATCGACCGCTGGCAGGTGTTCGGCGGCTCGTGGGGCAGCACGCTCGCGCTCGCGTACGCCGAAACCCACCCGTCGAGGGTCACCGAAATGGTGCTGCGCGGGATTTTCCTGGTGCGCGAGCGCGAACTGGACTGGTACTACGGCGGCGGTGCCGGCTTCGTGTTCCCCGAGCTGTGGAGCCGGGTCGCGGCGCTCGCCCCCGACGGCGACGTGATCAACACCTACGCCCGCCTGCTCAACCACCCCGATCCGGCCGTGCACGAACCGGCGGCGGTCGCGTGGAGCGTGTGGGAAGGCTCCACGGTCACCTTGCGCGAACGGCCGGAGCTCGTCGCGGTGTTCGCCGAACCCCGCTACGCGCTGGCGTTCGCCCGCATCGAGAACCACTTCTTCGTCAACCGGGGGTGGCTGGACGAAGGCCAGTTGCTGCGCGACGCCGGCGTGCTCGCGGGCATCCCGGCCGTCATCGTGCAGGGCCGCTACGACATGGCCACCCCCGCGACGTCCGCCTGGGAACTGCACCGGGCGTGGCCGGGATCGGAACTGGTCATGGTGCCCGACGCGGGTCACGCGTTCGACGAGCCGGGAATTCTGGAGGCACTGGTGGCAGCCACCGACCGCTTCCGTCCCCGAGCCCGATAGATCGCAGCCCCGCGAACCACCCCACCCGCGAGCGCCCCACTCGCGAGCGCCCGCGCCACCTCAGCCCGCGAACGCCCGCGCCAGCTCGGATCGCGCCGCCACCAACGACGGCCCGTACCAGGTCAGATAACGCCCGGAAACGTGCACCGGCCGCAAGTCCGGGAAGAACTGCGGACCGTCCTCGGGCGTGAACAGGTACGGCTCGTCCGGCAGCACCACCAGATCCGCATCGACCGCCCGGAGCTCGTCCAGCGACGGTCGCGGATACCGCTCGGCGTGGTCGGCGTACGCGTTGACCACGCCGAGCCGCCGCAGCACGTCCCCGGCGAACGTGTCCCGCCCCACCACCACCCACGGCTTGCGCCACACCGGGACGATCGCGCGGAACCTGGCCGGCTCGACGTCCCGCCACACCCGTTCGGCCTCGACCAACCAGTCCGGCTCCACGTCCCACGCCGTGCCCAGCAGCCGGCGCAACGACTTGAGCGCAGCCGGAACGGTCGCGGGCGCGGCTGTCACCCACACCGGAATCCCGTTGGCGCGCAAGCGTTCCACGTCCTCCGGCCGGTTCTCCTCGCTGTTCGCGAGCACCAGGTCGGGCGTCAACGCCACCACGCGGTCGACCTTCGGGTACTTCGACCCGCCGATCCGCGTGACGTCCAGGTCCGCAGGATGCGTGCAGTAGTCGGTGGCTCCCACGAGCACGCCGGGATCGACGGCCTCGGTGAGCGAGGGGACCAGGCTCACCACGCGCCGAGGAGCGACCGGCAGCGCGACCGGCTCGCCCAGGTCGTCGACCGGGAGCATCAGTCCTCGACCCGGGTGAACGCGACCTTGCGGCGTTCCGGATCGGCCTCGGTCAACCTGGCCCGGATCCGTTCGCCCTCCGGCAGGTCGGCTCCCGCGCACCGGCCCATCACCGGCGGCTGCGCGACGAACACGTCGGCCCCGTTGCCCTCGGCCCGCAGCACCACCGCGTCGAAGACCTGGCCGACCCGATCGGCCATCACCCACGCCTCGACCTGGTCCAGACAGGCCCGGTCCACCTTGTTCGCCACCGTGTCCGAACCGCCCATCACGCCGGGCAGCAACGGCAACGCCCGCCGCAACCACTCCGGCACGTCCTGGCCGGCGCTCACCGCCAGGCACACCTCGGTGGCGAACCGGTCCACCAGCCGCCGAAGCGGAGCGGTGACGTGCGTGTACGGAGCGGCGACACCGGCGTGCGTGGTGACCGGCGGGATCTCGCCGTCGAACGCCGTGTAACCCGCGCCCCGCAACAACCGTGTCGCATCCACGAACAGCGCCAACGACTCCGGTCGCGCCGGGTCGAGGTCGGCCAGGAACCGCGCCGGCGTGACGCCGTCCGGCCACGGCACGCCCAACGCGCTCGCCGAGCGCCGCAACGCGTCGACCGCCGTGTCGTCCGCGTCCGGCAACGTGCGCAGCACGCCGACCTTCGCGTCCAGCATGATCCGCGCCGCCGACATCCCGGTCAGCAACGAGATCTCGGCGTTCCAGGCATCGACGTCGACCCGAGGCCGGACCACCAGCTTCCAGTCACCGTCGCCGTTGGGCACGATCTCCTGCTCCGGCAACCGCAACTCGACCGCGCCGCGCTCCGTGGCCCGCTCCCGCCGCAACCGGCCGAAGTCGGCCAACGCCTCGATCGACGGGTGCGGCGTGCCGGAGTCGAAGGACGCCTGCACGCTCTCGTAGTCGAACTGGGCCGTCGACCGCACCACGGCCCGCCGGACCCGCACGTCCACCGGCTCGCCGTCGGCGTCGCACTCGAACGTCCACAGCACGGCCGGCCGGGTCTGCGACGGCAGGAGGCTCGCCGCGCCCTCCGACAGCACGGGCGGGTGCAGCGGCACGTTGCCGTCCGGGAGGTACAGGGTCTGCCCGCGCCGCCGGACCTCGGCGTCCAACGCGCCGTCCGGCACGACGAACACCCCGAGGTCCGCGATCGCGTAGTGCACCCGGAACCCGCGCCCGACCCGTTCCACGAGCACGGCCTGGTCCAGGTCCTTCGCGCCCGGCGGATCGATGGTCACCAGCGGCAACGCCGTGGCGTCCTCACGATCCCCGACCGCGATCTCACGCCCGACGGCCTGCTCGGCCTCGGCCAGCACCGCCGCCGGGAACTCCGAGGGCAACCCGAACTCGGCTCGAATCCCGCTGAAGTCCAGGTCCGCCCGCCCGGTACGGATCACGATCGAGGCCACGCCTGCACCTTAACCCGCTCGGCAACCGGAACCCGGTCTATTTCTCCTCCCACTCCCGATCGGCCTCGTCCTTCCAGTTCCGATCGGCCTCGTCCTCCGACTCGGTCCGCGCGCGGGCGAGCTCCAGCGCTCGCCGAGCCGCCGCCTCGTCCGGATAAGGCCCCATTCGATCCCCGCCACGACAACCGACACCCTTCTCGGCCGTCTGGTGGGTCAGGCAGTAGTACCAGGCATTCGGATCACCCATCTGTCCAGGCTGACATGCGCGGCCCCGCATGTCATGTCCGGCCGCCCACAAGATCCAGCCGCGTCGGCCAAGCTGCCGTTCGCCGGTCCGTTCAGCGGTCCGTTCGGCGACCCGGTTCGTGACCCGCTCGGCAAGTCGGGCGGGGACCCGCTCGGCGACCCGGTTGGCAAGCTGGTCGGCAAGCCGAGGGGTGGGCGGGTCAGGGGTGGCTGGGCGAGTCGGGCGGGGCGCGGAGTGCAGGGCGCGGAGTGCGGGGCGCGGGGTCGGAGTGCAAAGGCGGGGTGCGGAGTGCGGGGTCGAGACGGGGACTTGGTGTTGGCCTGCCTGGTTCTGTCTTGTTCTGTCCCGTGTGAACCGTGGTGGGGGTGGTTGTGGGGTAGCGGTCTTGGGGTGGGGACCGGGGGGCGGCGGCTCGCGCGTTCGATATTTCACCGAGTAACGGGAACAGTGTTTTCGTACAAATTCCCAGGGTTGTTCACCCGCTACGGGGACGTGTGGCGTCGGGAGCAGGGGCCGGGTGGTGGGTCTTCGCCGGGAGCAGGAGGGCCAGGACCGCTCCCGCGCCGCAGATGACGGCCGTGATCAGGAAGATCTCGTGGTACTCCGTCAGCAGGGCTTCGGTCAGGGACCGCTGGTACTGCTCGACCTGGCGCTTGAACTCCGCCGCCTCCACGCCGAACGGCAACGGGGTGTCCAGGTCCGCCGTCAGCTCCCTGAAGCGGTGCAGCCCCCACGCCGACAGGGCCGCCACGCCGACCAGCATCCCGGTCATCCTCGCCACCACGACCGCCGCCGACGCGACTCCGTGCTGGGCCGCCGGCACCACGCGCAGCACCGCCGCCGACACCGGGGCGATCACCAGCCCCAACCCGAAGCCCGCCACCACCAGGTCGCGGTCGAGCGTGGCCGGCGGCACGTCCGCCGGCCACCGCGAGATCAGCACGTACGCGCCCGCCGCCAGGGCCATCCCGACCACCGACACCCAGCGGTCACCGATCCGGCTCGCCACCCACCCACCGAGCAGCGCCCCGACCGGCAACGCGATCACGAACCTGGCCAGCAGCGCCACGGCCGCCGCCGAATCGCGGCGCAGCACCGTCTGCGCGAACAGCTCGACGTCCACCAGCGTCACCATCAACGCCGCCCCGGCCGCCAGCGACACCCCCAGCGACGCCAGGAACGGCCGCATCGCCACGCCGGTCGGGTCCAGCAGCCGCACCGACGAGCGCCTCTCCCACCACACGAACCCGGCGAGCGCGACCACCGCGCCACCCAGCGCGGGCCACCCCCACGGCGGCAGGACGGCGTGCTCCGGGTCCGGGTTGTACAAACCCACCACGAGCAGTGCCAGCGACAATGCCAGCAGCGCGCCGCCGACGACGTCGATCCGCACCGGCCGGCCCGACCCGCCGGGCACGGTGCGCTGCACGACGAGCACCGCCACCGCCGCCAGCGGCAGGTTCACCCAGAACACCCACCGCCAGCTCTGCGGCTCCAGCGACTCGGCCACCGACCACGCGTTGAACAGCGACGCGACCCCGACGCCGTAGAGGGTCCCGAGCACGCTGCCCAGCTCCTGCGCCGCGCCGACCACGCCCAGCGCGCCGGCCCGCCGCCTCTCGTCCCACAGGTCGCCGACCAGGGCCATCGTCACGGGCAGCAGCGCGCCACCGGCCAGGCCCTGCACGACCCGGCCGACGACCAGCAGCGGCAGGTCGCCCGCCAGGGCGGTGACCGCCGAGCCGACGGCGAACCCCACCAGGCACAGGTGCAGCACGACCCGCCTGCCGAACCGGTCCGAGAGCTGCCCGAGCAGCGGCATCCCGGCCACGTACCCGAGCAGGTACCCGGTCACCACGGGGGTGGCGCGCTCCAGGTGGTTCACCGGGATGCCCATGTCGCGCACCATGTCGACCAGGACTCCGACCACCACGTACGCGTCCAGCGCGCCGAGCAGGACGGCGAGCGCCCCCGCGCCGATGGCCAGCCGTCGGGAACTCACGTCGGCGGTGCGACGGTGAACGCCTTGTTCAGGTCGGTCAGCGCGATGGTCACCTTCGCGCCGTTGGCCGGCTCGAACACGGCGTTGGTCACCTTGTCGTCCTTGAGCGTGAACGTCGCCTTCACGTCGCCGCCGATCCCGGGCACGAGACCCGCCGCCACGTCCTTCGGCACCGTCGCCTCGACCACGTGACCACCGTCCTCGGCGCTGACCGTCTTCGCGTCCTTCGCGTCGGCCAGCACCTTCGCCACGCCCCGGTCCGGGTCGAGGATCGCGGTCGGGTCGTAGACCTGGCCGGCCAGCGCGGCGGGCAACTTGGTGAACCCGCCGGTCGGGCCCTTGAAGTACAGGTCGCCCCCGACCAGGACGTACTCCACCTCCAGGAGCTGCCCGAACTGCTCGACCTTGGCCCGGCCCTTCGACCTGCCCTCGGCGTCGAGGTCGCCCTCGGCGTCCTTGACGGTCACGTCGGGCAGCTCGCCGTCGACCTCGATGGTGAAGTGCGTGCTGCTCACCGAGCGCATGGCGGCGGCCGACTCGCCCAGCAGGTCGGACCCGGCGGGCAGCTCACCGGACGACGTGCACCCGGCCAGCAGGAGGGCGAGCGCGCCTACCAGGACGCGACGACGGAACATGCGCAAAGGGTAGATCCACCCCGCTGAGAACACCCTCAACTCGGCGCGCTCCACCGTGTGACCTGCGGGTTGCCCGCGCGCCACACCCGACCTCGGCGCTTTCCGCGAGTCGGCAACGCGGCGGCGGGCGGCTTTACCTAGGCTTCGTGCCATGAACCGCCAGCAGGAGTTCGTGCTCCGCACCCTTGAGGAACGGGACATCAGATTCGTCCGGCTCTGGTTCACCGACGTGCTGGGCTTCCTGAAGTCCGTCGCGGTGGCACCCGCCGAGCTCGAAGGTGCCTTCAGCGAGGGCATCGGCTTCGACGGCTCGGCCATCGAGGGCTTCGCGCGGGTCTACGAGTCGGACATGGTGGCCAAGCCCGACCCGTCCACGTTCCAGGTGCTGCCCTGGCAGACGCCGGACAAGGCGAACTACTCGGCGCGGATGTTCTGCGACATCGCGATGCCGGACGGCTCGCCGTCGTGGGCCGACCCGAGGCACGTCCTGCGCCGCGCCCTGGCCAAGGCCAGCGAGGCGGGGTTCACCTGCTACGTCCACCCGGAGATGGAATTCTTCCTGCTGAAGAACCTGCCGGCCGACGGCAGCGAGCCGATCCCGGCGGACAACGGCGGCTTCTTCGACCAGACCAGCCACGAGACGGCGACGCACTTCCGCCGGCACGCGATCGAGGCGCTGGAGGCGATGGGCATCTCGGTGGAGTTCAGCCACCACGAGGGCGCGCCCGGTCAGCAGGAGATCGACCTCCGCTACGCCGACGCGCTGACCATGGCGGACAACGTCATGACGTTCCGGTACGTGGTGCGCGAGGTGGCGATCACGCAGGGCGTGCGGGCCAGCTTCATGCCCAAGCCGTTCTCCGAGCAGCCCGGCTCGGGGATGCACACGCACGTCAGCCTGTTCGAGGGCGACCGCAACGCGTTCTACGACGCCGAGGACCCCTACCAGCTCTCGGAGACCGGTAAGGCGTTCGTCGCGGGCCTGCTCAAGCACGCGCGCGAGATCTCCGGTGTCACGAACCAGTGGGTCAACTCGTACAAGCGGCTCATCGTCGGCGGTGAAGCGCCCACGGCCGTGTGCTGGGGTCACGCGAACCGCTCCGCGCTGGTGCGCGTCCCGATGTACTCGCCGGGCAAGTCGTCGTCCCGCCGGGTGGAGATCCGGTCGCTGGACTCGGCGTGCAACCCGTACCTGGCGTACGCGGTGATCCTCGCCGCGGGCCTCAAGGGCGTGGAGAAGGGCTACGAGCTGCCACCGCCCGCCGAGGACGACGTGTGGTCGCTGACCGACCGCGAGCGGCGGGCCGCCGGCTACGACAACCTGCCGCAGAACCTGGGGGAGGCGTTGACCGAGATGGAGAACTCCGAACTGCTGCCCGAAGCGCTGGGGGAGCACGTGTACGACTTCTTCCTCCGCAACAAGCGCACGGAGTGGGACGCGTACCGGCGCAGCGTCACGCCTTACGAACTCCGCACCCTGCTGCCGGTCCTGTGAGGGAAAAACCCGCGCGGGTGGTCCACACCGGGCATTCGGAGAAGCTAGGTTTGCAGACCGTGACCGAGGTGCCCGCGAGTTCGGAGGCCCGTCCCACCCTGATCGCGTGCACGGTGGCCACCGCCGCCGAACTGCCCGCGGTGAAGGTGCTGTCCGGGTCCTTCCTGGCCAACCACCCCGAGGCGCGGTTCGTCGCGCTCGTCGTGGACGCCCAGCCGGAGCACTCCGGCCCCGGCCTGGTGACACCCGCCGACCTCGGGGTGCGCCCCGAGGAGCTGGCCGAACTGGCGACCGGCTGCACCGCGCGGCAGTTGTGCGGGCTGCTGCGGCCCCGGCTGCTGGAGCAGTTGCTCGGCCAGGGCATCCCGGTGCTCTACCTCGACCCGTGGGTGCAGGTGCTGGCCTCCGTGTCGGACCGGGTGCTGGACGCCGTCGAGCGCGGCCCGCTGGTGCTCCTGCCGCGCGCGCTGCGCCCGCTGCCGGACGACGGCCTGCGGCCCACCCCGACCGAACTGCTGGAGACCGGCGTGTTCGACCCGGGCTTCCTGGTGGTCGCACCCGGCGCGGAACCGTTCCTGCGGTCCCTGGAAGAGCAGTTGCGGCGCACCCCGGACGCGACCAAGGCCGTGCTCGACATGGCTCCCGCGCTGGTCAGCCTGGACGTGCTGCGGGACGCCACGATCGGGCTGTCGGCGTGGAACGCCGGCCAGCGCGACCTGCACCGCCTGGCCGACGGCACGCTGACCGTGCTCGGCGAGCCGCTGCGTACGGTCCACTTCGAGGGCTTCGACCCGGGCCGCCCGTGGCTGTTGTCGGCGGCGTTCGCCGACCGGCCGCGCGTGCTGCTGTCCGAGCACCCCGCCCTCGCCGAGCTGTGCACCGCCTACCGGGGCGAGCTCGTGCGGCGCGGCTACACGCCCGTGCCGGTGCGCTACGGCTTCGGCCAGCTCGTCGACGGCACACCCATCCCGGACGCGCTGCGCGCCGACTACCGCGACGCCGCGCGCACCAACCCCGGCTCGGTGTTCGACCCGTCGCACTTCGCCCACGGGCAACCCGCCGACGACCGGGTCAACGGCATGTCGGTGGGCCTGCCCCACCCGCCCGCCGCGTTCGGCCCGGACGGCGGTGCCGGCTTCCTCCGCTGGGCCTGCTCGCCCGTCCCCGACCTGCCCGGCAGCACCCGCTGGGCCGCCGCGCTGTGGCGCGGTGACCAGGCGCTGCGCACCCAGTTCCCGGAGCCGTTCGGTGCGGACGCCGCCGCTTTCCGCGACTGGTGCGCCGGTCCGGGCGTGGCGGGCGGCCGGTTGCCGGTGCCCGCCGTGCCGAGCTCCCGCGCCGACGCGCCGGTCCTGCTGGACCAGCTCGGCGTGTCCGTCATCGGCTCGGGCCCGGTCGCCGACCTGCTCCACGCCGCCGCCCGCGCCTCGGGCCTGCCCACCTCCACGGCGGTCGGCTACCCGGTCGTGGTGCGGGTCGACCACGCGGTGCCGGTGCCCGACGGCCGGTTCGTCGTGGACTACCGCCTGGACGAGGGCCCCGCGCCGGGTGCGCACGAGGTGTGGGTGCCGTCCGAGGCCACCCGGGCCGCCGTCGAGCGCACCGGCGGTCCCGCGGTCCGGGTCCTGCCGCTGCCCGTCCCCGACCAGGACGCCTACGAGCCGGACGACCACGAAGGGGTGATCTTCGGGGCGCTCGCCGACCACGCCGTCGACCGCGAGGGCAACGTCATCGGCGCGGTCTCGGCGTTCCTCGGCGCGTTCACCGACCGCGCGGACGTCACCCTGCGCATCGCCGTGACCGGCGCGGACGCCCACCCGGAAGCCGCCGAGCGGCTCCGCCTGGCCACCGCCACCGACCCCCGCATCGAACTCGTCGACGAACTCGGCCCGGTCGACTGCCTGATCTCGCTGCACCGAGGCCGGGGCGACCGGATCACCTCGGCGCTCGCCGCGCACGCCGCGCGGGGCACCCCGATCCTCGCCCCCGAGCAGGGACCCGTCACCGAGCTGTTCGACAAGCAGTCGGTGGTCTACGTCCCGTGCCGGCAAGGCTCCGAACCGGACGTGCAGGCCGCCGTCAAACTGCTGCGCGCGCTCGCCGACGACCTGCCCGCAGCGCGCGCCATCGGCGTGAAGGGCCGCGAACGCGTCGAAAGCCGCGCGGTCGCCCTGATCGGTGACATCATGCGCGAACGCGTCGAACACGCCTACCGAGCGTGGCGCGCGCGTCGTGCCGCGGCGAACCCGACTCCCGCCGTGGACCCGATGAAGGCGCTGCACTCCGCGAAGCACGCGTTGCTGCGACAGCCCGACGTCGGCGTGGCCAGCCGCACGCCCATGGCACCGCAACTGCGCAAGATGGTGCTGCGCGTCCTGGACCACCACGACAACCACGTGCGTGACGTGCTGGCGTCCCTGGTGGACGGTGTCGAGCGGACCGTGTCCGAGCTGGTGCGCCGGCAGGACGAGCTGTCCACCGGCATCGGCCTCGGCGAGCTGGAGATGCTGCGCTCCGAGATCGAGCAGCACCTGGAGAACCAGGTGCAGCTCTCCGACCAGGTGCTCGGCCTGGACGACGGCGTGGTGCGGGTGCGCGCCGACATGGCCGGGCAGGGCAGGAGGCTGCGCGAGATCGAGGACGCCGTGGTGGCCGAAGCCGCCAAGCGCGCCAAGTCCGGTGACGCGCTCGCGCAGCGCATCGACAAGCTCGCGGTCGCGCTGGAACGGACGCTCGACCGCATCGACGACCTGGAGTCCAAGGTCGTCGACGTGCTGCGGGAACGTGACACCCGGCTCGACTACGGGATGCGTGCCGCGAAGCAGGCGCAGCAGACCGCGGACGCGCTGCGGCGCGTAGTGGTGCGGGAGCACGAACGGCACAGCGAGAACGTGCCCGACGTGCGCAGCTCACTCGTGCTGACCGAAGTGGGCATGTTGCGGCTGCCGTCCGACGACGCGTTCATGCTGCCGATGCTGTCCAGCAACGGCGTGTGGGAGCCGGACCTGTCCGAGCTCATCGACTCCGTGGTGGAGCCCGACGGGATCTTCCTCGACGTCGGTGCGTACATCGGGTACCAGACCGTGCGGATGTTGAGCCGGTTCGGCACGGCCGGTGCCGTGGTCGCCGTCGAACCGTGCAGGTCCGCGCGTGAACTGCTCCGGCACAACGTCGACGTGAACCTGCCCGCGAACATCGCCGAACGGCTCGTCGTCGTGGACGCCGCCGCGTGGGAGAGCGTCGGTGAACTCGTCACCCAACCCGCGCTCACCGGAGGGGTGTTCGTCGCACCGACGCCGGCCGACGCGCCGGAGGACGCGCCGAAGGTGCGGTCGGCGCGGCTCGACAAGGAGCTGGAGGCCGTGCCCGCGCTGCACGGCATGAAGCTCTCCGTCGTGCGCGTGGACGCACCCGGCCGAGGCCATCGCGCGCTGGCCGGACTGGTGCGCCTGCTGCGCCGGGACCGCCCGCACGTGTTCCTGGAGTTCTCCGCGTCCGCGACGGAGGGATTCGGCGACGATCCGGTCACGGTCCTGAAGGAATTCCGGATCTGGGGCTACGACCTGGTGCCGGTGGCGACCCGCGAAGCGGCCTCGCCGGAGCGGATCGTGGCCGCCATGGAGGGGATGCGGACCATCTCGCTGTGGCTGCGGCCCCGCCCGATCCAGGCCCCGCCGTCCGGCCCGCAGGTGGCCGTGCCGCTCCGGCAGCCCGCTGACCAGGCGATTTGACTTCCGATCGGCTCATGAGTAACTTTTGCCGAGTCGCCAGGCAGGACCTCGGAACGAGCGGTTGACACCGCGAATCGGGCCGGGTAGAGTACTGCCGCGTCACCCCAGGAAGCGAATAAGCAGTCTTACGAGGCTGTCTCGGTTCACGGGGAAACACAAAGAACTAAATGCGAAGCGCGTTTGTCGCGGAGCGGAGAAGCCGAAACCGGCCGATTTGACACCGCGAAAACGAACGAGCTAAGCTTCCAGCAACACAAACGGAAACACCAGCCCCGGAATGAACCGCGGTAGAACGCGGGACGTGATGGTGAGCGTGTGTTCTTTGAGAACTCAACAGCGTGCCGAATAGCCAGTAAATTTATGAACCTCGTCAAGAGGTTTCCTTTGAGATTGACTGGACAACTGATCGA
>NZ_JBFABG010000026.1:0-49937 GCF_040640215.1 Actinosynnema sp. NPDC023587
CCACCCGCTACGACAAACTCGCCGTCCGCTACCAGGCCACCATCGACATCGCCGCCATCAACATCTGGCTACGCCACATATGAAACACGCGCTAGATCCCGATCACCACCAGCACCGCCGACAGCAGGAACGGGATGCGCCAACCCCAGTCCAGGAATTGCCCGTCGGTCACCCCGAGCCTCAGCAAGGCCAGCACGCCGGTCGCGATCATGTTGCCCAGCGGTCCCCGGTCTGCGGCCAACTGCTCCAGAACCCGCGCCGCGCAGCCGAACCGTGCTCCGCAACCAGGAGCACCGCGCCGCCCCACTCGCCGCCCAGCGCCGGCCCCTGGACGAGACGCAGTGCGGTCAACAGGATCGGCGCGGCGACACCGATCGACGCGTAGGAGGGAACCAGCCCGATCGCGACCGTGGCCGTGCCCATGACGATCAGGCTCAACGACAACGTCCGCCGTCGACCGAACCGGTCCCCGAGGTGACCGAACAGCACGCCACCCAACGGCCGGGCCAAGAAGCCCACCGCGTAGGTGACGAGGGCGAGCAGCACGCCGGTCAACGGTTCGCTGCCGGGGAAGAAGACCTTGTCGAACACGAGAGCGGCGGCCGTGCCGTACAGCAAGAAGTCGTAGAACTCGATCGTCGTGCCCGCCACGCTCGCCGCGACGATCCGGGCGAATCCACGCCGCGACGGGTTCTCGGTGGGCATCACGCCTCCGGAGCTCGACGATCCAACGCCACCGAACGTAGAACGACCAACTACACACCGTCAAAACACCCGCCCAATCACCCCCTCCCCCCTCCCACACGCCCGCACTCCCGCGACCCACACACTTCGCGGGCTTTTCCCCTCCCGCCCCCCGCCCAGGCCGCAGTTAACACCGGGTCGTCGGTGTCAAGGGTGGCCGAAGGCCATCGCGCAGCGGCGCGAAGCGCCCTTGATACCGGCGGCCCGGTGTTAAACCATCGGGCCGCCCGGGGGACGAGGCCGCGTTCTTCGCACGCCGGTCCGTGCGCCCAGGGCACACGGACCGGCGAAAGCACACCCATCAGCTCCGGAACGCTTGGAACTCCGCGATTCGAACGGCCTCTGCCGCCGCCGGGTTGCCGGTGACGCAATCACTGGTCGAGCGCGGATCGTCGTGCTGCGAGCCGGCGTACTCCGGCGTGCCCGTGCACTGGTTGGTCAGCACGCGGATCATCAGGTGGGTGGCCTTGGTCGGCGGGATGTGGAACGACCGCAGGGACAGGTCCGCGACCGTCGGACGCGGTCCGCCCGCCGGGAAGGCGTTGGCCGGGCTGGTGAACACCTTCCGGTAGCCCGCCTCGCTGTCGCACTTCGCTCCGGACGCGCTGTTGCACGCCAGGACTTCGAACTGGCGCACGGCGGTGAACCGGCTCTGCGTGCCGGGGTCCGGATCGGGGTCGATCGCCGGGCGCAGCAACGCGCTCACCTGCACGCGCCCCACCCGCTGGGGTTCGGTGCCGGGGAGGTCCACCCGGACGCCTCGGCCCGCGACCGGTCCGCCGGACGCCGCCCAGCCGGACGCCTCCGTGTCGTCGATCAGCTTGTCCAGGTTCACGCCGTCGCCCGCCGCCGTCGCGCCGAGGCTCTTCGACGCGAGGTTGCGCGAGGACTGCGGTCGGATCGTGTCGCGCTCTCCGGGGTCCAGCGAACGCCGGAGGCGGGTGCTGCCGTAGCCGTCTGCGGCGACCACGAAGTTGTAGTCACCGGGCGCGATCCGCACGGTGTCGGGCAGCGGTGTGGCCGGGTCGGTGTCGGCCACCGGGGTCGACCGGGCCTCGTAGTTGCCCACGTACAGCCGGACCGGGGTCTTCGCGTCGTTCGCGGCCAGCCGCAAGGTCGCGTTGCGCGCGTGCGGCGAGGCGAAGCCCGGTGTCGGGTCCTGGTCGTTCGGACCGTTGCTGGCCGCGCCCTCGCCCAGGCCGCGTCGCGCGAAGGCGTTCCACAGCAGCGGAACGTCCGCGCCGCCGAAGCGGACCTCGTTCGCGGCGAGGGTGGCGTCACGCATGTCTACGTAGCTCACCGCGCCGGAAGCGGTGAGCAGCAACGAGTCGAACACCTGCTGGATCCAGCGCCGGTTGCCGGGGCACTTCTCCACCGCCACCTTGCCGTCGGCGCACTCCCGTTGCCGCGCGGGCGTTCCGCTGCCGTACCGCTCGATCATGGCCTTGCGCACGTCGAAGCTCGTGGCGCTCCAGATCTCACCGTCCGCGTGCACCTGCTGGCCCACCAGGTCGTAGGCCACGTTGCTGTAGTTGAGCGGGCTCCGGCTCATGTCGAAGTTGCGGATGCCCGACCCCGCGTCGCCGGTCACGTACCCGCCGACGACGTAGCGGGTGTCGCCGCGCGGGACGAACCCGTACTCGTACAGGTACTCCACCGCGAGCAGGTCCGAGTGCGACTCGTTCATCGCGCCCGCCTGCGCACCCGACCACCCGCTGTCGGGACCGGCGACGAGCCGCCCGCTGATCGCGTGGCCGTACTCGTGCCCGATGACCGACATGTCGTAGTCGCCGTCCACGCACGGGCCGTAGAACGCGCCGGGCGTCGCCTGCCACAAGTACATGTTGGTGGTGGGCGGGACGCCGTCGGGCGGGGTGATCTGGTTGGCGTTGTTGCGGGCGGGGAAGCCGGGCGGCGCGCCGCCGACCCGACCGCCGGCCTGCGCGTTGCCGCGCTCCGCGTCACCGCCCAGGCCGCCGTTGTCGCCGTTGTCCGCCTGCATGTTCCAGGTCTCCTCGGTGAACCCGAGGTGGTAGGACCAGTCGTGCATCCGGTTGTGCATCGCGAACAGGTTCGCCAGCGCCGCGTCGATGTCGTTCTGCTGCGCGGTGTCGAACACGGCGGGGTCGCACCGCTTCTCGTACCACTGGTTGGTCCACGGGTAGGTGTACTCGCGGGTCGGGCTCGCCGTCGCGGTGCGCGTGCCGACGGTGCCGCCGGCCAGGTCGTCCCACTTCTCCGTGGCACGGGCGGAGTTGCCGGCGGAGGTCGTGGACGGCCCGGTCGCGTCGGCGTCCCAGGCGGTACCCCGGTCGGCCGTGGCGACGGACCGCTCACAGCCCCGGACCTTGACCAGGCACCACCGCGCGCGGTTGTCGCGGGAGGAGTAGTCCGCCGGCGGGTTGGCCGGGAAGACGTCCCACTCGGGGTTGTCCGAGTCGTGGTCCACGAGGTCTTCGCGGACCAGCAGCGCGCCGGTCCGGGCGTCGACGTAGCTGGTGTACCCGGTGGGGTGCGCCTCGTCGCCGCCGACGAGGACGACCTGGTAGGCCGTGCGCGGCGGCCCGTCCGGCATCGGCACCGCGCCCAGCCGGACGCGGGACGTGGCGGTGTCGACCAGGCCTGCCTCGGCGGTCGCGGCGGCCAGCGCCTCGTCCGGCGAGAGGGTCGCCGGCTCCGGGTCGGCCCGGGTGGGGCTCAGCGTCGAGCTGAGGAACACCACCGCGCCGTCCCTGATCCCGAACGTCACCAGGCCGTCCAGCAACGACGGCGTCGTACCGAACTTCTGGCGCAGCATGACGTACGAGCCCTGCCCCATCGGGCGGCTGACCACGACGTCCATCGCGTCGACGGTCTCCGGGGCCAGGCCGAACAGGTCCCGGTTGTCGCCCAGGTAGGCGCGGGCCACGCCCACCGGGTCCTGCCCCGCACCCCGCTGTCGGACGTCGGCGCGCGGGACGAGCGTGGCGGGCGTGCCGTAGCGGTTCCACCGCACGGTCGTGCCGCGATCACCCGCCACGGTCAACTGCCGTTCGCTCGGCTGGGCCGTCGCGGGGCGGTTGTCGACATCGCCGTCACCGTGGGTGTCCCCTTGAACGGCGGACGCCGACCCGGCAGCCGTCACCGACCCGATCCCGGGCGCGGGGCCCGGATCGCCCGTCGCCGTGCCCACCGTCAGCGGACTGATCACCAGCACGCCGGTCGCGGCGAGCGCGGTGATCCTCCGGAGAGCCTGTCTCGGCATCTGTGGACGCCTCTCTGCAAGCTCGCCGGAGGTTTCCGGGAGCGAGTCGGACGAACCGTGACGTTCCGAGCTTTCCGGTAGGGCGCACGGGAAAGATAGGTCCGTTCGCACGGCTCGACCTCGGCCGTCCCGCCGAGCGCCGGTGCCCTCCCCGACGCCGTCCCCGTTCCCGTTCCCGGGGGCGATCACCCCGCCGGCCGGGAGCGTGCCGGAACCCGGAACCCGGGAACTTGGGAAACCCGGGAATTCCTGGAATCCCTGGGCCGAGCGGACTACTGTCCGGCAGGTGCCCGAGCCGGCCGAGGTCCGCCTGAGCCCGTTCGCCGAGTCGCTGCGGCGGGCGATCCAGCGGCGCGGCGCGACCCTGGAACGGCTGGCCGAGCACCTGCGGGGCAGGGGGACGCCGGTCAGCCTCGCCACCCTGAGCTACTGGCAGTCCGGGCGCAGCCAGCCCGAGCGGGCCGTTTCGCTGGCGGCGCTGCGCAACGTGGAGCGGTACCTCGGGCTGCGCGGTGGCGAGCTGGCCGGGCTGCTCGACGCGCCCCGGCCGCGCGGCCGGTCGGCGCACCGCACGCCGACGGCCGAGCCGTGGTCGAAGATGTGGCCGGACGCCCGGTCCCGGCTGCGCGCGCTGGACGGGATGGGGCCGCTCGACGAGGCCCGGCTGACCAGGCTGAGCATCGCGTCGCGGTTGGCGATCGGCCCGGACCGCACCGAGCGCCACCAGTGGACCCGGCACATCCTGCGGGCCGAGGAGGACGGCGTCAGCAGGATGGTGCTGCTGTTCTGGGCCGACCGCGACCAGCCGCCGCCGCTGCTGGTACCGACCAGGAACCTCTCCGTGGTCACGCTGAACCGCGACCGGGATTCCGGGCTCGCGGCGGCGGAACTGCGCTTTCCCCGGCCGCTGGCGCGGCACGAGACGATCATCGTCGAGTACGAGGTCGAGCAGGTGGGCCGGACACCCGCGACCGTGCACGAGCGGCGCGCGCGGATGCCCACCCGGGAGCTGCTGATCGAGGTGACGTTCGACCCGGCGGCGTTGCCGGCGCGGTGCGAGCAGTTCTCCGAGATCGGTGGCCGGCACCTGGTCCGCCCGCTGGTCCGGGACGACTCCCACACCGTGCACGCCCTGGGGCTCGACCTGGGTGCCGGCGTGTTCGGGATTCGCTGGGAGTGGTGATCCCTGCCTTACCGGGGCCGTTCGCGTGTCGTGGGGAGGCCCGAGGTCACAGGCCCGGCAGGGTCAGCGCCGCGCCGATCGCGGCGCTCAGCAGCAGGCTCGCACCCATGACCGGCCCGGCGACCCGGCTGCTGGTGGTCGTCGTCGCGCGCACCCGGGGCACGGCCCAGCCGAGCGCGGCCAGTTGGACCACGCCCACCACGGCCACGCCGACGTCGTGCAGGAACAGCGCCAGCGGCAGGAAGTGCACCGCCACGACGACCGCGACCCACCACGCCATCCACCGCGACCGCCCGCGCCGGGCCAGCAGCAGGCAGCCCAGACCCGCCGCCACGACCTCGGCCGCGACCAGCACCCCGAACCAGACGTACCTGCCCTGCAACGCCGTCGGCTGGTCCCAGTTCAACGCGGTCAGGACGCCGAACGCGGCGGCGAACGCGACCCCCAGGCCCGACCCGACCCCCAGCCAGACCCGCCGACTGCGCGGTGGGTCCTCCTGGGACCAGCCGAACCACACGAAGGCCA
Organism: Actinosynnema sp. NPDC023587; assembly: GCF_040640215.1. Lineage (NCBI taxonomy): Bacteria > Bacillati > Actinomycetota > Actinomycetes > Pseudonocardiales > Pseudonocardiaceae > Actinosynnema > Actinosynnema sp. NPDC023587. Next base: position 5,697 of record NZ_JBFABG010000026.1, read on the forward strand.
TCAGCCCGAACCACGCCGTGGTGAAGCACTGGTCGCGCAGGAACTCGGTCAGCATCGGCACTCGTCTCCGGGGACGTCCAGCGGTGGCACACCTGAAGCGGACGGCGCGAACGGCTCACGCCACGCCGGCAACAGTAGCCAAGACCGGGCAGCGAACCCGAGGACTCCTCGCCACGGGCCCGTCCCGGTCGTCCCACCCACAGCCCCGTGGAAGTCGGGAGCGGCTCCGGGGCCGCTCCCGCCGGGGGTTCACCGCGAACGCCGCTTGAGGTAGAACGCGATCAGCAACACGATGCACAGCACCCCCACCCCTCCGGCCCCGAGTCGGTAGATGCTGTCCCAGCCCATGAAGGAACCCACCGAGTTGACCGCACCGCTCGCCGCGAGGGTCAACCACAGCACGACCTGCACGACGATGCCACGGGCGCGAACCTGTTCGATCTGGTTGTGATTGCTCATGACCGGAAATCTACGAACGCGCGGCGCTCGCCACGATCCCCCGCACAACCGGATCGGGGTAGTCCTGGCACTACCGAGCGGGGTCCCGGTCAGACCCGGGTCAGCGCGCCGGAGGTCGCCCGGTGCTACTGGTCCTCGCCCCTGCTCTCGCGGGCCTTGCGGCGCTGTTCCTCGGCACGTTCCCGGCAGCGGCGCAGGAAGTCGGCGTCCGACTCGGAATCCCCGGCGGCGAAGCGGCCGGGCCGGTCGTACTCGGGGAACCCAGGGGCGGGGCGTTCGTACGCGCCCGCCCGGCCGCTCGCGCGCACCGGACGACCCGCGACGAGCCACGCGATCGAACCGACCAGCGGGAAGAACAGCACGATCAGCAGCCAGGCGGTCTTCGGCAGGTTCCGGTGCCCGCCGACGGCGGTGGTGATGACGTCGACCAGGCAGAACAACCAGAGGCCCAGCATGAGCACGCCGAAGAAACCACCGAAGTAGAACATTTCCCAACCCCCCGAGGTCGACACGGCACCCTAGCGCAGGCCCGCGCCGGCCGGGCGCGCATCGGTCGATCGGTTGATGCGCGGTGGATCGGGGTGGAGACCGCGCTCGGTCGATGCGCCGATGCGCCGCGCCCCCGCGAACCGCGACGCTCGTCCCATGACGCTCACTCCCCCGTCGCCCATCCCCACGCTCGCGGGCCCGGTCGCCGCGCGGGAACGGTCGCTCGCACCGGATCTCGCCCGCGGCCTGATGCTCGCGCTGATCGCGCTGGCCAACTCGGTCGTCTACCTCTACGGCCGCCCCTACGGCGCACGGCAGCACATCGTCGAGGACGGCCTGGTCGACCGGGTCGTCAGCGTGCTCGCCGTGGCGCTGGTCGACGCCCGCGCGTACCCGATGTTCGCCGCCCTGTTCGGGTACGGCGTGGTCCAGGTGATCCAGCGCCAACGCGCCGCCGGCGTCGCGGAGAAGGATGCCAAGAGCCTGCTGCGGCGGCGCAGCCGCTGGCTGCTCGTGTTCGGGTTCGTGCACGTGCTGGTGTTGTTCCCCGGTGACATCCTCGGCCTGTACGGCGTCCTGGGCTTCCTGCTGGTGGGGTTGACCCGGGTTTCGGACCGCGCGCTGCTCGTCGCCGCCACCGCGTGGCTGGTCGTCGTCGCGCTGGTGCAGGGCGCGGCCTACATGGTGCCGTCGGACGGCACCCGGTCGTTCTTCTGGTCGTTCGAGACCGCCGACCCGGTCGAGGCGATGGTGCTGCGGCCGATCGAGTGGCTGATCACCCCGGTCGGCGTGATCGGTGTCGGCAGTGCGGTCCTGGTCGGCACGTGGGCGGCCCGGCGCGGTGTGCTCACCGACCCGGCCGCGCACCGCCCGCTGCTGGTCCGCACGGCGGTCGTCGGGCTGATCGCCGCCCTCGCGGGCGGGCTGCCGATGGGGCTCGCGGTCGGCCACTTCTGGGAGCCGACGTCGGTACTGGGGCTGTGGACCACGTCCGCCGTGCACGCGGTGACCGGGATCGCGGGCGGTCTGGGCTACGCGGCGCTGATCGGGTTGCTGGCGGTCCGGATCGGTGCGCGGCGCGGGCCGGTGGTGCTCGCGATCACCGCGTGCGGGGAGCGCTCGCTCAGTTGCTACCTGTTCCAGTCGGTGGTGTTCGTGGCGCTGCTGGTGCCCTACACCCTGGGGTTGGGCGCGAAGCTCGGCACCGCCGAGGTCGCGCTGGTCGCCCTGGGCACGTGGGTGGTCTCGGTGCTGGTCGCCGACCTGCTCCGGCGCGGCGGGCGGCGCGGACCGGCCGAAGCGCTGCTGCGCCGGCTCACCTACCGGCGAGCGGGGAAGATGGCCCGGTGACGTCGGTGGAGGAACAGCTCGGCCTGCAACGCGAGCGGCGGTGGGACCTGGCCTGGGGGCTCGCCCCGTTCGGCCTGCTGCTCCTGGCGTGCGGGCTGGTGGTGGTGTTCGGCCGGGCCGGGTGGCCGCACCACCTGGCCACGGTCGGCATCGCGCTCGGGCTCGCGGTGTGGCACTGGTGGTTCGTCGTGGCGCACCCGCAGTGGTGCGGGCGCAACACCGGGACCATGGTGCTGTACTTCGTCGGCCTGCTCGCCCTCACCTCGGCCCTGGTGTCGCGCGACGAGACGTTCCAGCTCTTCATCCCCGCGTGCTACGTGCTCGCGTTCGTCACGCTGCCCGGCTGGGCCGCCTACCCCGGCGTGGTGGCCGCGAACATCCCGTGGTTGGCGGTGCCGGACACCGACCTCCGCGCGACGCTGTTCAACCTGGCGGTGGGGACACCGCTCGCCGCGCTGATCGGCGGGATGATCCGGGCCGTCGAGCGGGAGGCGATCCGCCGCCGGGAGATCAACAGCGAACTGGTCGCCATGGCGGCGGAGAACTCCCGGCTGCACGCGCTGCTCGTGGCGCAGGCGCGGGAGACCGGGATCGCCGAGGAACGCGCCCGGATGGCCCGGGAGATCCACGACACCGTCGCGCAGGGGTTGACCGGGATCGTCACCCAGCTCGAAGCGGTGGACGACCTGGCCCCGCCCGACGGCCCGGTGCGCGGCCGGCTCGCCACCGCCCGCACCCTGGCGCGCACCAGCCTGGTCGAGGTGCGCCGGTCGATCGAGGCGCTGCGCCCCGGCCCGTTGCAGGACGCCCGGCTGGGCGACGCCGTGCGCCAGGCGGTGACGACGTGGCGGGAGCAGTACGACATCCCGGTGAGCTTCACCGTGACCGGGACGCCGCTGCCGGTGCACTCGGAGGTGGAGGTGACCCTGTTGCGCGCGGCGCAGGAGACCCTGTCGAACGTCGGCAGGCACGCGCACGCGGGGCGGGTCGACGTCACACTGTCCTATATGGAGGATGTGATCATCCTGGACGTGCGGGACGACGGCGCGGGTACCGGCACGCGGTCGCCCGGCGGGTTCGGGCTCACCGCGCTGCGGCAACGGGTGCGGGCGCTGGCCGGGTCGGTCGACATCGAGTCCGCGCCCGGCGCGGGCACGGCGGTCAGCGTCAGCGTGCCGGTGATCGAGGTGGAGCGGTGACGCCCCTGCGGCTGGTGGTCGTGGACGACCACCCGGTGGTGCGCGACGGCTTGCGCGGGATGCTCGGCACCCAGCCGGACTTCGAGATCGTCGGCGAGGCGGCGAGCGGCACCGAGGCGCTGACCGTGGTGGCCGCCGTCCGGCCGGACGTGGTGCTGACCGACCTGCGGATGCCGGACCCGAGCGGTGGCACGCTGATCCGGTTGCTCCGGGAGCGCGTGCCCACCGTCCGCGTGCTGGTGCTCACCACGCACGACACCGATTCCGACGTGCTGCCGGCGGTCGAGGCGGGCGCGATCGGCTACCTGCTCAAGGACGCGCCGCGCGAGGAGCTGTTCCGGGCCGTGCGCGCCGCCGCGCGCGGCGAGACGGTGCTGTCGCCGTCCGTGGCGACCCTGCTGCTCAGCCGCATCCGCCCGCAGCGACCGCTGGGCGAGGCGCGGTTGAGCGCGCGGGAGCGGGAGGTGCTGGCGCTGATCGCGCGGGGCCGGACCAACCGGGAGGCGGCGGCCGAGCTGCACATCAGCGAGGCCACCGTCAAGACGCACCTCCTGCACATCTACGCCAAGCTGGAGGTGCCGGACCGGGCGTCCGCGGTGGCCGCAGCCTTCCAGCGCGGCATCCTGAGCTGATGCCGGCGGCGGCGGGGATCAGGGGATCAAGGGGTCAGCGGCCGGGTAGCCAGTCGCCGAGCGCGGGGTGGCGGCGGACCGCCACGAAGATAGACCGGTCCACGGTCGGGCGCTCCGGGTCGAACAACACCTGCGCCAGGCCGGGTCCGGTCGGCACGCCCACGTCGGACGTGCTCCGGGTCGCCCAGTGCCGGACGCCGGCGAAGTCCACGAAGGCCACCGTGACCGTCGACCCGGCCGCGTGGCTGCCCGACTCGCTGGTGGCGATGCGCACCTCGACCTCGACCACGTCGGCCCGTACCCGGCACCCGTGCGCCAGCAGCCGGTCGCGCTCGGCCACCACCTCGGCCTGCCGCCGGGTGTGCCGCACCACGAGGAGCACCGAGGTCGCGGTCACCAGCAGCATGCCGGCCGGTACCCACCGGTCCGCGTAGTACATCAGCCACGACCAGGGCCCCCACTCCTCGTCGTGGTGGAAGACCGGGTCGACCTCGGTGCCCACCGCGAGCGGCGGCAGCCAGTCCCGCGACGACACCCAGGTGCCCGCGGTGTGCGCGGCGAGCCCGAGGACGACCGGGAACGCCGGCCGTTCCGAGCTCCCCAGGTACCCGCGCGCGGCGTTGGCGGCCAGGGTGCCGGTGAAGGCCGCTCCGACGAGGCCGAACGTGCCGGACATCAGCAGGAACGGCGACGTCTCGTCGCCCCGGTCGTCGAAGATGCTGTCGATCACCGACGTCCGCAGCACCTCGACCAGCTCGCCGAAGCCGAGCCCGGCCACGAACGCCAGGACCACCGCGACCGTCGAGGCCGCCACCACCCCGGCGAGCACCACCGGGTCGCCCCGCCGGCGGTCGAGGCGGTCACTCCGGGCCTGGGCCGGGTCCACCGTGTTCAACGTCCACCTCCGGCGGTCGCGGGGTTCCCGGGCGGGATTCCCCGGGCGGGATTCTTTGGGCGGCGAACCCCGGGCGGGTCAGGGCAGGAGTTCGAAGATCCCGACGTTGCCCGGGTCGGTCCGGTCGATCCGGACCCGGTGGCGGGTGCCGGGTGCGTACTGGGCGTAGGTCATGGTCGGCACGAGGTGCGCGATCGTGGTCCGGTAGGTGGCGCCGTCGGCGCGGGTGACGTCGAGCACCGACGTGTACTGCGGCTGGGCGGCGACCGTGACGCCGGTCGGGTCCAGCGTGCGGACGATCGCGGTGGCCGGTTCGCCGAACTCGTGCAGCCGGCGCAGGTGCTGCCCGTAGGCGTTGGCCTCGCCCTGCTGGCGGAGCTGCTCCTCGGCGGGCAGGTTCATGAACTCCACCACGGCGGGGTCCTGCCCCATCATCCGGAAACCCTGCGCCGCCATGCCCTGCGTCGGCATCTGCGGCCGGATGTCGTGGCCCTGGCGGGCGGCGTCCTGCTGGAACCGCGCCGCGTGCCACTGGAAGTCCTGCGCGGCCCGCTCGGTCGCCTGCCGGGTCGCGTTGTCGATCTGGTCGCGAAGCTTCTTGAACACGGTGCCCCACCTCTCGAACCGCTGGTGTCGTGGAACCATCCTGCGGTGGGGCGCGCCGCTACCGATCACAGGTTTGCCCGGCCGGCGGCACCGCGAGGGCTCGGCCCTCGCCGCCGGCTCAGCCCTCGCGGCCGACCAGTCCCGAGCGCCACGCCCAGGACGCCACCTCGACCCGGTTGCGGGTGCCGAGCTTGGACTGGACCGACGTGAGGTGGGTCTTGACCGTGGAGAGCGACAGGTGCAGCCGGGCCGCGATCTCCTGGTTGGTCAGGCCGTTCGCGACCTCGCGCACCACGTCCCGCTCGCGCGCGGTGAGCGTGCTCGGCCCGGGTCCCGCGCCCCGCCGCGCGAAGTGCGCCAGCAGCCGCACCGTCACCCGGGGCGAGATCAGCGCGTCGCCCCGCGCCGCCGCGCGGACCGACTCCACCAGCAGCGCGGGCCCGGCGTCCTTGGTGAGGAACCCGCTCGCGCCGTTCTCCAGCGCCGTGTGCACGTACTCGTCCAGGTCGAAGGTGGTCACCACGACGACCTTCGACGTCGGCGCGAGCCGCTTGGTCACCTCCAGGCCGTCCAGGCCCGGCATCCGGATGTCGAGCAGGCACACGTCCGGCCTCAGCTCGCGCGCCACCCGCACGGCGGCGATGCCGTCGGGCACGTCCGCGACGACGGTGATGTCCGGCTGCTTCTCCAGGATCATCCGGAAGCCGACCCGGACCATCTCCTGGTCGTCGGCGATCAGCACGGAGATCACCGGCTGCCCGCCCACGGCAGCTCGGCGGACACGCGCCACCCGGCGGTGTCCGGACCGGCGGCGAACCGGCCGCCGAGCAGGGCCACCCGCTCCCGCATGCCCACCAGCCCGTAGCCGCCGGCGCGCCGGGTCGGACCGCCCTCGCCGTCGTCGGCGACGACCAGGCGCACCGCGTCCGGCGTGCGGGTGAGCTCCACGTCGACCGCGCTCGCCGCGACGGCGTGCTTGCGGGCGTTGGTCAGCGCCTCCTGCACGAGCCTGAGCAGCGAGCGGCCCAGTTCCGGCGGCAGGTCGACGGGCAGGTCGAAGCGCAGCCGGACGTCGATGCCGGTCTGCCGCACCCGCTCCACCGCCGCCAGCACGTCCGCCGCCAGGTCCGTCGTCGCGGTCTCCGGGTCGGCGTGCCGCAGCGCGCCGACGAGCGTGCGCATGGCACCCAGCGCCTCAGTGCCGCTGTGCACGATGCCCGGCAGCAGGCGGTGCGCCGCGCCCGGGTCGTCGTCGGACACCTCCAGCGCGGCCTGCGCCTGCACCAGCATCCCGGTCAGGTGGTGCGCGACCACGTCGTGCAGCTCGCGCGCCAGCGCCATCCGCTCCTCGCGCTGGGCGTCGGCCACCGCCGAGGCCGTCCGCGCCTCCCGCTCCTCGTCGCGGGTGCGCAGGAACCAGCCCGCCCCGACGGCCAGCACGCCGAACATCAGCGTCCCGGTGATGTTGGTACCGCTGAAGACATAGCCGTCGCGCGTCACCGACGCCAGCGCGCCGGCCGCCATGAGCAGCCCCACGGACCCCGCCGCCACCGGGGGCGACGCGAACCGCACGACGGCGACGGCCAAGGCGCAGCAGGCGGCGGTCTCGACGACCGACAGGGGGCTGAGCAGGGTGTCCAGGCGCACCGGTTCGACCGCGCTCAGCACCGAGGTCAGCACCACCGACCCGACCGCCAGCGCGGTCGCGGCCCCGGGCCGGCGGAACGCCACGAGCGCCGCCGCGCACGTCGGCGCGGTCGTCAGCCACACGACGAACTCCAAGCCGGTCAACGGCACCAGCCAGACGAGCTGCAACACCAGCAGCGCGCCGAGCGCGAGCGCCACCGGCCACTGCCGGCGAAGTCCGTCCACGGTGGACACCGTACTGACCCCCCCGTGGACCCCGCATCGGTCATCCGGCCGACCCGGAATGGCGGTCCGGCCGAGGTGCGCGACCCCTCGCGACGGCGAACATCGACGCCATGAGTCCGATTCTGACCGCTCGCGGGTTGGTCAAGCGCTACGGGGAGGTGCGCGCCCTGGACGGGGTGGACCTCGACGTCCGGCGGGGCGAGGTGCTCGCCGTGATCGGCCCGTCCGGCTCCGGCAAGAGCAGCCTGCTGCGGGTGCTCTCGGGCGTCCTGCCCGCCGACGGCGGCGAGGTCCTGCTGGCCGGGAGGTCGATCGGCCGCCTCGGCGAAGCGGAGCGGAGCGTGTTGCGGCGCACCGAGTTCGGGCTGGTGTTCCAGTCCGGGATGCTCGTCGCGGAGCTCACCGCCGAGGAGAACGCGGCGCTGCCGCTGCTGCTGGGCGGGACCCGGTGGGGGGAGGCGCTGCGGGTGGCCCGGGAGTGGCTGGGCGTGCTCGGGCTCGCCGGGCTGGAGGCCCGCCGCCCGGACGCGCTGTCGGGCGGCCAGGCGCAGCGGGTGGCGATCGCCCGCGCCCTGGTCCACCGGCCGGGCGTGATCTTCGCGGACGAGCCGACGGCGGCCCTGGACAGCCGGACGGGCCACGACGTGGTGACCGCGCTGGTCGGGGCCGCTCGGGCGGCGGACGCGGCCGTGGTGCTGGTCACGCACGACCACGCCGTCGCGCGCCGCGCCCACCGGGTGGTCGAGTTCCGGGACGGTCGGGTCGTGGCGGGGGTGCGGGTGTGAGGCTCACGTTCGCGGTGCTGCGCGGCGACCGCCGGGGCCGGGTGGCGGCGGCCCTGGGCGCGGTGGCGACCGCCGGCGGGGTCCTGCTGGTGCTGTGGCTGCTGACCGTGCCCGGCGCGCTCGACGCGCGGGAGTCCCGGGCCGCCTGGCGCTCGGCGGTGCGGGGCGAGGGCGGCGGTCCGGTGACCGTCGCGACGACCCGGGACGAGTTCGGCGGGCGGTCGGTCGAGCGCTTCGACGTCACCTCGTCGAGCGAGGACGTGCCGGTGGCCGCCGGCATCCCGCGCCGGCCCCGGCCCGGCGAGGTGCTGCTGTCGCCGGCGCTGGCCGACCTGGTGCGGAATGTGCCCGCCGAGCGGCTCGGCCGCCGCTTCCCCGGCGAGGTGGTCGGCGAGCTGGGCGGTCCGGCGCTGCGCTTCCCGGACGAGCTGGTCGCGATCGTCGGCCACCCGGTCGGGGCGGTCCAGGGCACGGCCCGGCGGGACCTGGTCGGCGCGCCCGCGCCGGGCGGCGTCGACGGCGGCACGCGGTCGCTGCTCACCGGCGTGGGGCTGGTCGTGCTGGTGGTGCCCTGCCTGGTGCTGGTGGCGTCGGCGGGCCGGCTCACCGAGGCCCGGCGCGCCCGCCGGCTCGCCGCGCTGCGGGTGGCGGGCGCGACACCGGGCCAGGCGCTCCGGTCGGTCGCGGTGGAGACGGCGGTCGGCGCGCTCCCGGGCAGTGTGCTCGGCGCGCTGCTGGCCGTGCCCGCGAGCCGGGTTGCGGCGGCGGTCCCGTGGGGCGGCGGGACGTGGTTCCCGGCGGACTTCGTCCCGGACCCGGTGGTCGCGGGCGTGGTCGCCGCGCTCGCGGCGGTGCTGCTGGTGGGCGCGGCCGTGCTCGGCCACCGGCGGGAGCTCTCCCGCCCACCCGCCCCGCCGGCGGACCGGCGGGCCACCGCCCGGCGGCTGGTGTTCGCGCTCGCGGCGGCGGGGGTGTTCGGCGCGGCGGTGGTCGCCACCGACGTGCTCGGGCCCCGGTACCAGGTCGTCGCGGTGTCGGCGGGGGTCGGCGGGGTGGTCCTCGCGCTGGTGTTCGTCGGGCCCCTGGTGACCGGGCTGGTCGGGCGGGTCGTGCTGCGGACGCGGCGCGGACCGTTGACGCTGCTCGTCGGCCGGCGGCTGGCCACGCGGCCGGTCGCGTCGTTCCGGGCCTCGGCCGGGGTGCTGGTCGCGGTGTTCACCGGCGCGCTGGCGCTGACCGCGGTGCCGGCGCTGGAGGAGCAGGTCCGGTTCGACGACGGGACGTGGCGGCCGGGGGCCGTCCTCGCGCACGGGGTGGAGCGGGTCGACGTGGTCCGGGAGTCGGCCGGGGTCGCGGTCGTGCCGATGACCACCGTGCTCGTGCGGTCCGGCGGGCGCTCGCACACCGCCGTGGTCGGCCGGTGCGCGGAGGTCGCGACGGTGCTCTCCGGCCTGGTCTGCGCGTCCGGACCGGCCGTCTACGCGCCGTACCCGCTGGACGGGGCGCTCCAGGTCGCGGACCGGCGGGACCGGTCGACCGTCGACCTCGCGCCGGACGTCCCGGTCCGCGCCTACGGCGGGAGCTCGCTGGTCGTGGTCGACCCGGAGGTCGCGCCGTCGCCCGCCGCGCGGCCGGACACCGTCGCGGTCGCGACCACACCGGAGAACCGGGACGTGCTGCGCACGTCGCTGGCCCGAGCCCTGCCCGGTGTCGCGCTGACCGATCGCGGTGCCACCGACTCGATCGGCTCGACGCTGCTCGGGGACGTGCGGCGGGCGGTCCTGATCGGCCTGGTGATCGCCGCGCTGCTCGGCGCGGCGGGCGCGTCGGTGTCGGCGGTGGGGTCGGTGCTCGACCGGGGCCGGACGTTCGCCGCCCTGGTCGCCACCGGCACGCCGACCCGGCTGCTGCGCCGCGCGCTGTGGGCGGAAGTGCTCCTCCCGGTGGGCGCGGTGACGCTGGCCGCCTGCGGCGCGGGGGTCGCGGTGGGCGTCGGGCTGCTGTCCGCGACACCGGGCCTCCCGGCCGGCGGCCACCCGCTGCCGACCCCGTGGCTCGCCGCGCCGGTCGTCGCGGGGTTCGCCGTCGCGCTGGTCGGGGCGGCGGCCGGCGGGTCGGCGCTGCGGCGGGTCGACAGCACCGGGCACCACGGCGAGTAGCCGATAATCCTCTGTAGACAGTGACGGGAAAACTCATGCGCTTCACCATCATCGTGCCGCTGTGCGCGGCGGCCGTCGCCCTCGGCGCGTGCGGCCAGTCCGACGGGGCCGCCCGGAACCCCGACCTCGCGCCGCGCGGCACCCCGCTGACCAAGGTCAAGCCGACCCGCCAGGACCTCGCCACCGCGGTGAGCCTGGCCGGCGAGGTGACGGCGAACCCGACCTACGGCCTGGTCGCGCCGGTCGAGGGGCGGGTCAGGTTCGCCGAGGAGCCCCGGAGCGGCGAGGCGACCCGGGTCGCCTCGGTGTGGGCGGGCGGCCGGGCGCACCCCGTCGAGGTGCCGGACGGCGCGGTGTTCGCCGGCCGGCTGGTGGACGACGAGGTCACCGTGACCGCCGGGATGCCGATCGCGTCCGCCAAGCACCACGGCTACGGCATCGTGGCGGAACTCGACGCCTCCCAGGCGTACCAGGTGACGGGCGCGCTCGCCGACGTGCGGGCGCAGATCGTCAACGGCCCCGGTCCGTTCCCGTGCGCGGTGCTCGGGTCGGTCGCCGCGCTGCCGGCGGGCACCGCTCCCCCGCCGCCCGCCACCACGCGGCCGGGTGAACCCACCGGCACGGCCGGACGACGACCGGAGCGCGAAGCGCCCACCAGCGGCCCGACCGGGCTGCGCGTGGTGTGCACCGCGCCCGCCGACGTGACGCTGATCAACGGTGCCGCGGCGAAGCTGGAGCTGGTCACCGGCCGGTCGGCGAACGCCCTGGTCGTGCCGGTGGAGGCGGTCGCGGGGACCCGGGAGCGGGGGAAGGTCGACGTGCTCGGGCCGGACGGCTCGCGGCGCACGGCGGATGTCGTGCTCGGGCTCTCCGACGGCGAGGTCGTCGAGGTCGTGTCCGGGCTCCGGGGCGACGAGGAACTGGCCGTGCCGGGCCCGGACCTGGCCGAGCCGACGGCGGGACGCCGGTGACCGGGTTGATCCGGCTGAGCGGCATCGGCAAGACGCTGACCGGGCAGGGCGAGTCGCGCGCCGTGCTGTCGGGGGTCGACCTGACCCTCCACCGCGGGCAGAGCGTGGCCGTGGTCGGCCGCTCCGGCTCGGGCAAGAGCACCCTGCTCAGCCTGCTGGGCCTGTTCGACCGACCCGACGACGGCACGTACCTGTTGCGGGACCGCGACATCACCCGCATCCCGGAACGCCGGGCCGCCGCGCTGCGCAGCGCCGGCTTCGGGTTCGTCTTCCAGCGCTTCCTGCTGCTCAACCACCTCACGGCGGCGCAGAACGTGGCCATGGCGCTGGTGAACGGCCAGGGTTGGCTGTCCCGGAGGCAGCGCGGGGCGAAGGTGGCGGCGGCGCTGGACGCGGTCGGCGTGGCCCACCTCGCCGGGCACCGGCCGCCCCGCCTGTCCGGCGGCGAGCAGCAGCGCGTCGCGATCGCCCGCGCGCTGGTCCGCGAGCCCGAGGTCCTGCTGGCCGACGAGCCGACCGGCGCGCTCGACGCCGAGACCGGCGACCTCGTCGTCGAGGCGCTGCGCGGTGCCACCCGACGCGGCTGCGGGCTGGTCCTGGTCACCCACGACCGCGAGCACGCCCGGAAGATGGACACGGTGCTGGAACTGGTCGAAGGACGGCTGACGTGACGCTCTCCGGTGGTTTCCGCTCCGCGCTGGTCATCGGCGTGCAGGGCATCCGGGCCCACAAGCTGCGCACGTTCCTGTCCACGGTCAGCCTGTTCCTGGGCGTCCTCGCGGTGCTGACCGTGCAGGCGGGCGCGGAGATCGCGGAACGGGCCCTGGTCGGCGGTGTCGAGCTGACCCGGGGCCGGGACGGCACGCACGTGATGCGGGTGCCGGAGAGGGGGACCACGCCGGAGATCGTCGAGCGGACGCTCGCCGGGCGCGCGGACGGCGTCGCGATCACCAGCACCAGCGCGGTCATCGGTGAGCCCGGCGTCCGGCCGGTCAACGACGGCGGCACCCCGTTCGACCAGCCGCGCGCCGGCAGCCGGGACAGGTGCCCGGACGAGGGGTGCGGCCCGGACGACCGCAGGGCGGACGGCCGGGCGATCGAGGTGGAGCTCCGCGCGGTCACCGGCGACGTCCGGGTGTTCCGGCCGTTCCGGACCGTGTCGGGGCGGTGGCTGGACTTCACCACCGCGCCGTCGCTCGCGCCGGGCGTCGTGCTGAACGAGGAGGCCGCGAAGGGCCTGACCCGGTACCGGGTCCCGGCGGAGATGGCGGTGGCCGGCGCGTCCGCCCACCTCACGCCGCGAGTGGTCGGCGTGGTCGTGGACGGCGAGGCGGAACCCACCGCGTACGTGCGGACGGACGAACTGCGCACCTGGCTGCCGACGTCCCCGGAGGTCGACCCGGCGGTCGGCGGTTCGTCGATCGAGGTCCTGTTCACCCCCGGGTCCGACGAGTTGGCGCGGACGTTGAGCGCCCGGCTGGTCGCGGCGGGCGTGGACGCCGAGCAGGTGCGCGTGCACACGGTCGACGCGCGCGAGAACATGGAGAACCAACTGGCGCTGATGCGGTGGATCTTCCTGGGCATGGCGGCGCTGGTGCTGCTGATCGGCGTGGCCGGGATTCTGAACGTCGGCCTGGCGACGGTCGGCGAGCGGGTCGAGGAGTTCGCCCTGCGCCGGGCGGTCGGCACGCCTCGGCTCCTGCTGGCCGCGATCGTGCTCGCCGAGACCCTGCTGACCGGCCTGGTCACCGCGGGCGCGGCGATCGGGACGGGCGTGGTCGGCCTGCGGGTGAGCGGGTCGCTGATCGGCCACCCCGCGCTGGTCGGGGTCGGGTTCCCGTGGCAGGCGGCGGTGGCCGGGGTCGCGGCGGGCCTGGTCGCGGGCGTGCTGGGCGGCCTGGTCCCGGCGATCCGCGCGGCCCGCATCCCGATCTCGGCGGTGATGCGGGCCTGACCGCCCCGGGTCGACCGGCGAGGGTGGCGAGGGTGGCGACGATGGCCGCGATGAGGCAGATTGGACACCGGCGAGGTTGCGAGCGAACCTCACTTTCCGTTCCCCGGAGGAGGGCATCCCGTGGCCGAAACCCAGTACCACGAACTCGGTGACTTCACGTTGCAGCACGGCGCGACCCTGCGCGGCGCGCGCCTGGCCTACACCACCTACGGAACGTTGAACGCCGACAAGTCCAACGCCGTCGTCTACCCCACCTGGTACTCCGGTCGGCACTGGGACAACGAGTGGTTGATCGGCCAGGGCATGGCGCTCGACCCGGACGAGTACTTCGTGATCATCCCGAACATGCTCGGCAACGGCCTGTCCACCTCGCCCAGCAACGCCTCGCCCGGCTACGCCGGCCCGAGGTTCCCGCACGTCACCTTCCACGACCAGGTCGAGGCGCAGCACCACCTGGTGACGCGCCACTTCGGCATCGAGCGCCTCGCGCTGGTCACCGGCTGGTCGATGGGCGCGGGCCAGACCTACCAGTGGGCGGTCAGCCACCCGGAGATGGTCGAGCGGATGGCCCCGTTCTGCGGCTCGTCCCGGACCAGCACCCACAACCAGGTGTTCCTGGAGGGCGTGAAGGCCGCGCTGACCGCCGACTCCGCGTTCGCCGGCGGCTGGTACGGCGACGACCTGCCCGCGGTGGGCCTGCGCGCCGCCGCCCGCGTCTACGCCGGGTGGGGGTTCAGCCAGGCGTTCTACTGGGAGGAGGAGTACGAGAAGCTCGGCTACACCTCGCTGGAGGACTTCCTGGTCGAGTTCTGGGAGGGCTTCTTCCTCGACGGCCGGGACCCGAACAACCTGCTCACCATGTTCCGGACGTGGCAGACCGGCGACGTCGGCCGGACCCCCGGGTTCGCCGGCGACACGGTCGCGGCGCTGCGCTCGATCCGCGCGGCGGCGATCGTGCTGCCCGCCGAGAAGGACCTGTACTTCCCGCCGGAGGACGAGGCGTGGGCGGTGAACCACATCCCCGACGCCGAACTCCGCGTCATCCCGGGGATCTGGGGCCACTTCGCCGGGTACGGCAGCAATCCCGCCGACACCCGCTTCATCGACACCGCGCTGCGCGAACTGCTGGACCGTCCCGGCGGCCTGGGCTGACCGGTCGGGCGGGCCGCCGGGCGGGAGCGGACGACGCGCCCGGGATCACGGGAGCCGGTGGTACCCGGCGGCCCGCAACCGCTCGGTGGCCCGGACGTCGATGCTCACCCGGACCTGGTTCGCGTCCGTCGAATCGCCGCCGAGCGCACCGAGCGCGATGATCACGAAACCCAGCGTCCGCAGGAGCATCGCCCAGCCGGCCTTGGCCAACCCGACCCGGCTGCCGTCCTTGACGCGCACCAGGCGGGTGCCCGACAGCAGCGCGCCGAGGCCGCGCCCGTTGCCGTAGCACCAGCCGTACAGGAAGGGCAGCACCACCAGGGACGCCAGGGTGGTCACGGCCGCGCCGGCCGCCGGGTCGGACGTGGCGGGCGCGGAGGTGTAGTACGCCACGCCGGCACCGATCGCGAGGCCGGTCACCAGGAGGAAGTCGACCAGCCACGCCAGGATGACCGCTCCCCACGTCGCCTCGACGTAGAGCGTCCGGTCGCCGAACGCCCGGATGCGCCCGGCCACTCCCCTGCCCAACGCCTCGGACGCGTGCTCGCGCACGAGTTGCACAGGACGCGGGCGTCGATCCGGCTCGTGGGTGCTCATCGTCGTGACCTCTCGTTGTGCTCGGACCCGACGATATTGCCCGACCACCGGTCACCGGACCGATTCGCCCACTGTGGAGGGTCACGAGGAACACACCGCCGCCGGGCGCGCCCGGTCCTCGGTGCGCTCAGCCCCGGGAAGCCGGCTCGGCCCGGCCGCGCGCGAACCGGTGGGCCAGGGGCGCACCGAGCCCGTGCAGGACGACGCTGAGCAACACGCACGTCACGGTGACGACCAGGATTGTGTCGGCGACCACACCATCGGGCAGTCCGTTGTAGGCCAGCAGCCCGAACACGATCGACGTCGTCCCGCGCGGGCCGAGGGCGGCGACGAGGAGGCGCTCGCGGCGGGTGAACGGGGAGCCGGTCAGCGCCAGGAGCACCGGGACCGCGCGGATCAGCGTCAGGGCGGCCAGGCAGAACAGCAGCGCCGCCCACGAGAACCCCCACCCGATCACCAGGACCGCGCACGTGCCGACCACCAGCCACATCGTCATGCCGAGCTGGGCGCTGACGTCTTCGAGGAGGTTCAGGTCGCGGCCGGAGCGGGCGAGCGCTTCGGTGGTGTCCCCGCGCTGCCGGGCGGCGCGGACGTTGCGGGCGATGAAGACCCGGTGCGCGAAGCGGAAGGCGATGCCGCTGACGAACGACGCCACGAAACCGTTGCCGCCGACGGCCACGGTGGTGAAGAAGGTCAGCAGCGGCACGACGAGCACCAGGATTCGCCGGGACCGCCCGGTCATCCAGCCGGCACTCGCGCACCGGTCCATCAGCCAACCGGTCGCCGCACCGACCAGCAGCCCCACGACGAGCGCCTTGACCGCCGACGGGAGCACGGTGGCCAGCGCTTCCAGCGGGGTGCGCTCCTGGTGCCGGTCGCCCGCCAGGGTCATCGCGAACAGGAAGACCGGGGTCACGATGCCGTCGTTGTAGCCGCCCTCGATGTTCAGCACGGTGCGCACCCGCGCGGACAGCCCGCGATCGCGCACGACCTGCTCGGCCGGCGCGAAGTCGATGGGCACGACCACGCAGGCGAGCACCAGCAGCACCGGCCACGGCACGTCCGGCAGCAGCACGGCCCCCAGCCCCACCGCCAGTGCGAGGCTCAGCGGCAGCGCGACCAGCAGCAGGCGGGCGGCGGTGCCGGGGTGGTTGCCGAACAGGCGTCCGCCGCGCACCTCGGTGGCGTCCACGAACAGCAGGACCGCGAGGATGATCTCCGCGACGAACTCGGCGGTGAGCGTGTTGAGCGCCGCCGCGACCTCGTCGCCGACGAGGAAGCCGAGCACGACCCCGGCGACCACCATCACCACCGGCGCGCCGATGTGCCACCGGGACAGCCGGTGCGCGGTCAGCGACCAGAGGACGATGGCGGTCAGCCCGAGGATCGTGGTCATCGCGGACAGCTTCCCACGTCCCGGCGGAACCGCCCGGCACCCGGGAATCGCCCGGCGGTGTCCCTTGTGGACGAACGTCGACCACACGGCGGGGGAAGCCGCGCCGCCGTTCACTCCATTGTGTACTCACCGGTCCGCCGCACCCACGGGCGGCGGACCGGGGGCGCGGGTCGGGCCCGGGGCCCGACGGGCTCAGCCGACGGTGCTGCGCGAGCGGGCGTTCGCGTCGATCGCCTCGACCAGTTCCGGCAGCCGGACCCGGGGCAGGTCGTGCCCCATGTCGGGGAACTCCAGGTAGGTGGAGCGCGGGATGGCGTCGCGGGTGGCCCGCCCGCCGCTGACGTCGATCAGGCTGTCCTCGACGCCGTGCACCACGGTGGTGGGCAGGTCGAGCTGCCGGAGTCGCGGGGTGCGGTCCACGGCGTTGAGGATCGCGGCGAACTGGCGCTCGGCACCCCGGGGGTGGAAGCCCCGGTCGTAGGACTCGGTGGCGAAGCGCCGGCGGCGCTCGCGCTCGGCGTCGGCGTGGGTGCGCGAGCCGATCACCCGGTAGACCTCGGCGATGTGGTCGATGGCCGCCTCGCGCTCGGTGGGCGTCGGCTTCGTCACCGCCTCGACCGCCTCGCGGGTCGGGAGGCCGACCAGGGGGTTGCCGGTGGTGCTCATGATCGAGCACAGGGTGGCGGCGCGCTCCGGGTGGTGGATGGCGATCAACTGGGCGATCATGCCGCCCATGGACGCGCCGACGAGGTGCGCCCGGGGGATGTCGAGGTGGTCGAGCAGGCCGACGGTGTCGGCGGCCAGGTCGACCAGGTGGTACGCGGGCCCGCCGCCGGGCGGGACGGTGCCGGCGATCTTGTCCGACCGGCCGCAGTCGCGGTTGTCGAAGCGGATCACCCGGTAGCCGAGCTCGCCGAGCCCCTGGACCACCTCGTCGGGCCACAGGACCAACTGCGAGTTCAGGCCCATGATGAGCAGCAGCGGTTCGCCTCCGGGCCGGCCCTCGTCGCGGTACCACAGTCGGATGCCGTTGGTGGGCGCGTAGTCACCGGGTTCATCGGGCATGAATCGGGTTCCTCTCCTTGCCGGGTGGACGATCCCGACCACGAGCGTCCACTGTGGACCGTGGCGCGCCCCGGGTCTCGCGATCGTCGTGACGACGGCACCGCCGGGTCGGCGGTGCCGTTCCCCCATCGTGGACGGGCCTCCCACGACGGGGGAACCGCGCTCACCCGACTGCCGAGGGGAATCACCCTCCCGGTTCAACGCACTCCGTGAACACCTGGGACGACCGGGAGGCGGTCTCCGCGAAACGGCGGACACCCCGCCCGCGTCCGTCCACTTAGGACAGCAAGAGGTCGAGCGGTGCCGGAGCACCGCTCGACCCGGTGAGGCCGCGCGACGGGCGGCGACGCCCGTCGGCGGATCAGATTTCGAGGAACTGGAACACGGCCGCGCGGAACTCGTCGCCGGCCAGTGCGCCGAAGTGGTCGCCCGGCACGTGCTGGAGGCGCGCGCCCGCGACCCGCGCCACGATCTGGTCGATGCCCCGCACCATCGGGTCCTGCTCCCCGGCGACGAAGAGCGTCGGCACCTCGGGGGCGCTGCCCGCCGGGTCGAACGGCTCCCGGGCCAGGCCCTCCACCAGGTTCAGCAGCGATCCGGCGTCCTGCCCCTCGCCGGACACCATGCCGGTGATCATCCCGGTCAGCGGGTCCGCCGGCGGCGGTCCACCCTGGACGGCCGCGCGGGCGGCGGCGAGGTCGACCGCGCCGAACGGCTCCATCGGGCTCAGGCCGCCGAGCACCAGCCTGCGCACCCGGACCGCGCCGGAGGCCGCCAGGTCCCACGCCAGGCGCGCGCCCAGCGAGTAGCCGACCACGTCGACCTCGGTGGCACCGACGCCCTCCGCGATGCGCCGGAGCAGGTGCGCGGTGGTCACCTCGTCCGGCGTGCCGACGGCCGGGCCGCCGACGTGACCGGGCAGGTGCACCACGACGACCTCGCGACCGGCGGCGGCCAGCGGAGCGGCCCAGCGCTCGGCCGGCCAGTCGGACGTGCCGTTGGCGGCGAACCCGTGGATGAGCACGACGGGCGGGCCGGTGACCTCGGAGGTGGGCCGGGTGCGGGTGACCGGCAGCGCGACGACACTGATCATTCTACGAGTGTAGACAAAAAAACTCCGCGGGTCCAGGGAGGTCAGCCCGCGATCCGCCCCATCAACCCGTCGATGTACGCGGTGTACCGGCCCACCAGCTCGCCGACCGGGTGCATCAGGCAGGCCACGTTCGCCCCGATCGTGACCGACACGATCTCGTCCGCGAGCACGCCGACGGCCGGGGTGTCCGGGGACACCCCGCCGCCCGAGGCCGCCGCGACCCGCACGCACAGCTCGGCCCGCCACGTGACGAGCATGTCGCGGTACTGGCGGGCCAGGTCGGGGTTCGCGACCGAGTGCTCCCACAGCACCAGCAGCACGCGCGCCGACGTGATCTGGTGCGGTTGCAGGGGCATCGCGGCCGTGACGAAGCCCCGCAGCGACTCCGCGGGGCTGTCGTACGGACCCAGCTCGGACATCCGCTGCGCGGTCGCGTCCAGGACGCTCTCGAACGTCGCCGCGATGATCTCGTCCTTGCTGGCGAAGTAGTGCTTGAGCGCGCCGTTGGCGAAACCGGCCGCGGCGACGATGCTGCGCATCGTGGCCGCCTCGAAGCCGCCCTCGGCGATGAGCTTCTTGGCGACCTCGACGACCTCGCGCCGCCGCTGATCATGGTCGATGACCTTCGGCATGGCCTCGACCCTAGTCGACGCCGGTCACGCCGAGTCCCGAAGACCGAGCCAGGCGGCACGGCGTTCGGCCTGGCGGGCCGGGTCGGCGACGGGCGCGGCGAGCAGCAGCCGCCGCGTGTAGGGGTGTTCCGGGTCCTGCGTGACCGTGCCGGTGTGCCCGGACTCCACGATCTCGCCCTGGTACATCACCGAGACGCGGTGGCAGATCCGCCGCACGACGCCGAGGTCGTGCGACACGAACAGGTAGGACACGCCGGTGTCCCGCTGGATGTCGATGAACAGGTCCAGGATCGTCGCCTGCGTGGTGAGGTCGAGCGCGCTCACCGGCTCGTCGCAGACGATCAGGCGCGGCTTGCGGACCAGCGCCCGCGCGATCGCGATGCGCTGCCGCTGCCCGCCGGAGAACTCGCTCGGGTACCGGTGCACCGAGTCCACCGGCAGCCGCACGTGGTCCAGCATCTCCGCGACCACGGTGCGCGCCTGCGCCTTCGTCGTCCCGCCCACCTGGAGCGGCTCGGTGAGCACCTCGCCGACCGTCATGGTGGGGTCGAGAGAACCGTACGGGTCCTGGAAGACGACCTGGATGTCGTTGGCCAGCCGCCGCCGCTCGGCACCGCGCGCGTGCGTGATGTCCTTGCCGTCGAAGGTGATCCGACCGGCCGCGACGGCGGCCAGGCCCAGCACGGCCTTGCCGAGCGTCGACTTGCCCGACCCGCTCTCCCCGACCAGCCCGACGCACTCGCCGGGCCCCACGGAGATCGACACGCCCTTGAGCGCGCGCAGCTTGAGCTTGCGGTGCAAGCGGTAGTCGACCACCAGGTCCTCCACCGCGAGCAGCGGTGCGGCGTCCTCGGGCGCGATCATCGTGCGTCGTCCTCTCCACCCACGTGCGCGGCACGGCGGTCCAGGGTGATCGGAACCCCCTGGGCCCAGGCCGCGTCCAGTTGCCGCCGGTCCTCGACGTCGTCCAGGGACGCGCTGATGAGCTCGGCCGTGTACGGCTGCTCGGCGTTGTTGAAGATCCGGTCCACCGGACCGGTTTCGACGATGCGGCCGTCCTTCATCACCACGACCCGGTCGCAGATGTCCGCGACGACGCCGAAGTTGTGGGTGACGATCACCAGCGTCATGCCGTACTCCTGCTGCAACTCCCGCAGCAGCTCCAGCACCTCCGCCTGCACGGTCACGTCGAGCGCGGTCGTCGGCTCGTCGGCGACCAGCAGCGACGGCCGCCCGGACACCGCGCCGGCGATCAGGACGCGCTGCGCCATGCCGCCGGAGATCTGGTGCGGGTAGGACCGCAGCACGCGGTCCGGGTCGGTGATGCCCACCCGGACCAGGACCTCCCGCGCACGGGCGCGGGCCGCCGTCTTCGACAGGCCGTGCACGTGCCGCAGGGGCTCGACCAACTGGCGCTCGACGGTGTAGCACGGGTCGAGGTTGCTCATCGGCTCCTGGGGCACGTAGCCGATCGACCGGCCCAGCAGCGCCGCGCGCTCGCGCGGCGGCAGCTTGCCGACCTCCTTGCCACCGACCCAGATGCCGTCCGCGACGGCGGTGCCGCCGGTGGGCAGCAGGTCGAGCACCGTGAAGATGGTCTGCGTCTTGCCCGAACCGGACTCCCCGACGATGCCGAGCACCTCGCCGGGCGCGGCGTCCAGGGACACCCCGCGCACGACCTCCTTGACCCCGTTCTGGGTCGCGTAGCCGACCCGCAGGTTCTCCACCCGCAGGACGCTGTCCTCGGCCCGGTGCTCGTGCGTGCCGCTGGTGGCCCGGTCGGACAGCTCGGTGGGCGCGGGCGCGGCGAGCGCTTCGCGCACCCGCACCCTGGCCCGCCGGGAGGGCTGCTCGGAGCGCACGCTGACCAGGTCGGCCAGCGTCGACCCGATGAACGCGAGCGCCGCGATCGTGACGCCCAGGGCGATCGACGGCCACAGCAGGATCAGCGGGTAGGTGAGCATGTTCTGGAAGCCGTCGTTCATCATCTGGCCCCAGCTCGGCGTGGACGCCGAGCCGATGCCGAGGAACTGGAGGCCCGCCTGCATGCCGATCGCGATGCCGGCGGTCAGCGCCGTCTGCACCAGGATCGGCGCGTAGACCGCGCGCATCATGTGGGTGCGCACGATCCGGACGTTGGTCACGCCGGCGACGCGCGCGGCGTCGATGTAGGGCTCCTTGCGCACGGCCAGCGCCCGCGCCCGGGTGATCCGGTAGTAGCCGGGGGCCAGGAAGATGCCCAGCGCGACCATGAGGACCGCGAAGTCCTGGCCGGTGCCCGCCGCGACCACCAGCAGCACGATCATGCCGGGGACCGACTGGAGGGCGTCGCTGATCCAGGAGAGCAACCGGTCGGTGGTGCCGCCGGCGTACCCGGCCAGCACGCCCGCCGGCACGCCGAGCAGCAGCCCCGCGCCGCAGGTGATCACCGCGCCGAACAGGGTGGTCTGCGCGCCGTAGAGCAGGCGGCTGAGGATGTCGCGGCCGGCCGAGTCGCCGCCGAGCACGTGCCCGTTGCCCGGTTCGGCGTGGGTCAGCGTGAACTGCACGAAGTTCGGGTCGAACGGAGCCAGCCACGGAGCGAGCAGCGCGGCGGCGACGATGACCAGCATGACGGCGAGGGCGATCACGCCGAGCGGGCGGCGCAGGTAGCGCCGCAGCAGCGAGATCCGTTTGACGGGGGCCAGTGGGGTGGGGAAAGGGGCAGCGGTCATCGGTCGCGCACCTTCGGGTTGACCCACCCGAGCAACAGGTCGAGCAGGAAGTTGACGATGACGACGAACACCACGGTGACGGCGGTCAGCCCGAGCAGGACCGGGATGTCCCCGATCTGGGAGGCCGACTGGGTCAGGCTGCCGATGCCGGGCAGGTTGAACACGATCTCGACGACGATGGCCCCGCCGAGCAGTCCGACGAACATCAGCGCGAGCACGGTCAGCGCCGCCGGCGACGCGTTGCGCAGCACGTGCGTGGTGACGCGGCGGCCGGAGAGGCCGCGAGCCCGCAGCGTGCGCACGAAGTCCTGGTTGGTCACCTGGAGGAAGCCGTTGCGGAGCTGTTCGGCGACCATGACGATCGCGCCGAGCGCCAGCGACACCGAGGGCAGGGTGATCGAGCTCAGCCACCCGCTCACGGACTGGTCCGGCGACACGTACCCGATCGCCGGGAACCACTTCAGGTTGATGGCGAACCAGGTGACCAGCACGAGGCTGATCCAGAAGCCGGGCAGTGCGAACAGCACCACGGAGGCGAGCTTCAGGGTCCGGTCGAGCATCCCGCCGGGCCGCAGCCCGCAGACGATGCCCACGGCCACGCCGATGACCGCGGAGAGCAGGGTCGCGAAGACCACGACCGACAGCGTGACCGGGACGCGCTGCACCAACTGGTCGTTGACCGGTTGGAAGCTGCGCCACGAGGTGCCGAAGTCGGCGGCGGCGGCGTGCGTGAGCCAGTCCCAGAACTGGACCAGCAGCGGCCGGTCGTAGCCGATCTTGGCGCGCAGGGCGTCCTGCTGGGCGGCGGTGGCGCTGTTGCCGAGCAGGCCGGGGGTGGGGTCCCCGACGGCCAGGTGTGCCAGGAAGAACGTGCCGCTGGTGACGACCAGGAGCAGCAGGATTCCGGACAACAGGCGTTTCGCGATGAAGGACAGCATAGTCAGTCGGCTCCTCACCGGCAGGTCCGTCCGCTGTGGACGGACCTGCCGGAGCACGGGCGCGTCAGCCGCGCTGGATGAACCGCAGCGTCGGGAACATCATGCCGGTGACCGGCGTCACCGTGATCCCCTTGACGCTGAAGTAGGTGTTGTTGGCCTGGTACCAGGGAGCCCACCAGGCCTGGTCGACCAGCTTGGTGTTGAGCTGCTTGAGCAGGTCCGTCTGCGGCTGACCCGGCTCGGCCTTCTCGACCTGGTCGACCAGCGCCTTGATCTCGGGGAAGGCGTCGACGGCCGGGTTCGGGTTGTACCACTGGGCGGTGGTGACCTGGTCGGTGAGGGTCGCCATGTCGTTGCCCGCCAGCGCGATCACCGCGAGGAACATCGGGTACGTGGGGGCGTTCTTCTGGTAGTCGGGCATGGCCATGTCCTGCCACTCGACCTTGATGCCCAGCTCGCCGAACGTCTGGTTGGCGGCGGGCTGCCAGGCCGCGAAGATCGGCGACATCGGCATCTTGACGCTGAAGCCGTCGGGGTAGCCGGCGTCGCTGAGCAACTGCTTGGCCTTGGCCATGTCGGTCTTGTACTTGTCGTTCATCGACTTGTCGTAGACCTGGCCGTCCACCGAGAAGACCTGGTTGGTCACGGTGCCCGAGTCGTTGCCGACCGCCTTGAGGATGCCCGCCGAGTCGAAGGCGTAGCTGATCGCCTGCCGGACGCGCTGGTCACCGAGCGCCTTGACCTGGGCACCGGTCCGGTCGGCGAACTGCACGCCGACCCACGAGGCCGCCTTCTGGGAGATGTTCCAGCCGCTCTCCTTGGCCTTCGCGAGGTTGGCCGCGTTGGCGAACTGGAGGTTGAGCTGGCCGGACAGCATGGCGTTGAAGCTGGCCGTCTGGTCGGTGATCGGGAACAGCTTCACCGACGGGAACGGGTAGGTGCCGGCGTCCCAGTGGTCGGTCTTCTTGCTGAAGACGTACTGCGACTGCGGCGCGGAGGCACCCTTGTCGTACTTGTACGGGCCGGAACCCACCGGGTCGGTGGCCAGCGAGCCGGCCGTGATCGCGGCGGGCGAGGCCATCCAGCTACGGCCGAGGCCCATCTGGTAGAGCAGCGCGTCGTCCCGTTTGGACAGACGGATCTCCAGCGTCTCCGGGTCCTTGGCGGCGGCGTCGGCGACGTTGAGGTACGCCTGGCCGGAGCGGACGCCGGCCTTCAGGTGCTGGATGTTGGCGACGGCCGCGGTGGCGTCGAACTTCTGGCCGTCCTCGAAGGTCACGCCGGTGCGCAGCTTCGCGGTCAACGTCAGGCGGTCGGCGGACCACTCCCAGGAGGAGGCCAGCGCCGGCACCGGCTTGCCGTCCTTGTCCAGGGCCACGAGCGGGTCGTAGACCGCGGACAGGTACGGGCCGTCGAAGCCGATGTCGGCGTTGGCCGGGTCCCAGGAGGTCACGTCGAGGAACACCCCGGCCTTGAGCTCGTCCCCCGCCGCAGCGGGGGCGTTGCCGCCGCCACCGCCGCCTGAGCTGGTACATCCGGCGAGCGCGGTGGCCGCTGCGGCGACTGCCGCGACCAGTGCCGCTGTCCGGTTCCTCGTCATGGAGTCCTTCTCTCGGGTGATGGACCGCCGGCGTGGGCCGCGCTCCGCTGGGGCGGGTGGGGGTCCGCGCCTGGTGCATTCTTAGATCAAGAGGTGAGACCTGGCTCACCGTGATGCGGGTTAGTCTACGACTGTCGGCAAAAAAATCAACGGTTAACCGACTACAATTCGTCGCGGAAGTAACGGACTGTCAACGTTTTGGCCGCGAGAAGATCGTATGCGGGATACCGACGACCGCAGACCGCGTCGGAACGCCTCAGACGGCTTCCGCGACGAGCACCCGGGGGCTGCCCGGCAGCGCCAGGACCTCGCGCGCGCGCCAGCCCGTGCCCTCCAGCCACGAGCGCACCTCGGACTCGGGGTAGACGATCGTGCCGTCGATGACGAAGTACTCCCCCGCGTGCAGGGCGTCGATCGGGCGCTGGCGCTCGTCGTCGTCCAGGAAGAAGTCCAGCAGCAGGAGCGTCGCGCCCGGCTTGGCCGCCGCGCGGGCGTTGGTCAGGATCGCCTGGTTCTGCTCGGCGTTGAACCGGTGGATGACGTGGTTGACCATGACGATGTCGTGCTCGCCGCCGGGCGCGGCCGTCTCGGTCTCGGCGGGCTCGACGGTCGCCCGGTCGGCGTACCCGGCGGCGGCGAGGGCGTCGTTGATGCCCTGCGTCGACATCGGCGCGAACACGAACTTCACGGTCAGGTCCGGGTTGGCCCGCAGCGCGCCGATGGCGAAGTCCGGGGACAGCCCGCCCAGGTCCAGCATGGAGCGGTAGGACGTGAAGTCGAAGCCGCGGGCCAGCATCGCCGCGTGCAGCGAGTTGTAGGTCATCACGCCGGACATGAACGTGCCCCAGCGGGCGTCGTCCATCTGGAGGTCGCCCGGCTTGGTGGTGTCCACGGTGGTGTCGAACTGGAGCCAGTGGCCGTAGCTGATCTCGTTCAGGAAGCCGAGGAACGGCGCGAGGTCGGTCGCGCCCGTGCCGGCGAGGTACTCCGCGGCGTCCGCGGCGAGCGAGTAGCGGCCGTCGCGGCGGTCGAGCAGGCCCTGGGCGTTCATCGCGTCGGCCAGGATGCGGACGATCTGCTCGCTCACGCCGGTGGCCGAGGCCAGCTCGGTGACCGAGCGGTCACCGTCGGCGAGAGCGCGGAACAGCCCGATCCGGGACGCGGCGAACAACTGCTTGGCACCCATGTAACCGATGGCGATGTCGACGATGCGGTCCGGTGCGGGTCCGGTCATGGCTGGCTCCTCTAGCGGGATGCGGGCGGCCTCGGACCGCCCGGGACGAGAGAGCGTTAGTCTACGCACGTCGATTAAAAGTGCCACCCCCTTCGCCGGGATCGGCCGGCGGTCCACCCGATCGGGCCGCGACCCCCCGCCGACCGGACCCGCCCGAGTGGACGCGGCGCACCCGACCACCCGGTTCCGCTTGTGGTCCAAGGGGTTTATTTTCTACGCTTGTATACTGTAAGCCCGACCGGACTCCCGGTCCCGCGAGAGGAACCGACGATGACCTCTGCCCGCACCGTGCTGGTAACCGGAGGAGCCGGCGGCATCGGCCGCGCGATCGCCGCCGCGTTCGGGGCTCTCGGTGACAACGTTGTCCTCGCCGACGTGCAGGGCGTCGAGGAAGCGTCCGCCACGCTCGGTGTGCGCGGGGTGACCGTGGACATCACCGACGAGGGCTCGATCGCCCGCGCGCTCGACGAGGTCGGCCCGGTGGACGTGCTGGTCAACAACGCGGGCATCCTGAGCGTGCACGGCCGGCTGCTCGACCTGCCCGCCGCCGACATGCTCCGCATCCTCCAGACCAACGTCCACGGCACGTTCCTGATGACCCAGCAGGTCGCCCGCCGGATGGTCGAGGCCGGGGTGCGCGGCGTGGTGGTCAACCTGTCGTCCATCGGCGGACGCCAGCCGACCCCGGGCATGGGCGGCTACGAGAGCAGCAAGGCGGCGGTCGACGCGCTGACCCGCTGGGCGGCCATCGAGCTCGCCGAGAACGGCATCCGGGTCAACGCCGTGGCCCCCGGCCCGGTGCTCACCCCGATGCTGGCCGCCGGCCTGCCGGAGGGCTCGCCCGCCCGCCAGGCCTGGGAGAGCCGCATCCCGCTGCGGCAGCTCGCGGCGGTCGAGCAGGTGGCGGCGGCGGTGGTGTTCCTGGCCGGCGACTCGGCCGCGCACATCACCGGCACCAGCCTGCCGGTCGACGGCGGCCAGCTGCTGACCTGAGCTTGACCGTGAAAGAAAGCCGGACCTCGCAGGTCCGGCCCTCTTTCGCGTTCAGAACGCGCTCAGCGGGTGCGTTCGAAGACCACCCGGCCGCCCAGGACCGTGAGGTCGACGTCCACGTCGGGCAGCTCGGCCGCGGTGAGCTCCAGCGGGTCGGCGGCCAGCACGCACAGGTCGGCCACCATGCCCTCGGCGAGGGTGCCCTTCCAGGCGGCGGCACCGTCCTGGCGCGCGGGGTGCACCGTGTAGCAGCGCAGCAGCGTCTCCAGCCGCTGCCGCCGGTCCGCCGCCGGACCCATCCAGCGGTCGGCGGCGGCGATCTCGCGCCGCCAGTCGGGCGGGAGGACCGGGGAGTCGGAGGTCAGGCACAGCGGCACGCCGGCGTCCAGGGCCGCCTGGAACGGCCACGCGCTCGCCGCCCGCCCCTCCCCCATGGCCGCGTCGACCACGCCGACCGTGCGCACGGCGATCCCCGCCTGGGCGGACAGGCCGACCCCGAGGCGGGCCATCCGGTCGAGCTGGGCGGCGCTCACCAGGTCGCCGTGGATGACGTAGTGGCCCAGGTCGACGTCGTGGTCCGCGCGGGCGCGGGCCACCGCGTCCAGCAGCAGGTCGATCGAGCGGTCGCCGGTGGCGTGCAGGCCCACCTGGAGGCCCGCCCGGTGGGCGTCCAGGACCATCCGGGTCAGGTTCGCCTCGCGCTCGGCGTCGTCGCCGCCCGCGACGAGCAGCTCCGCGCGCGAGCCGTCGGCGTAGCAGTGGTGCGTGTAGGCCGAGCGCATCGGCGGGATGCCGTCGGCGAAGATCTTCACCCCGGCGAAGTTCAGCCGTTCGGGGTCGGGCCCGGCACCATCCACAGTGGCCAGACCGGCCTGGAAGTCGGCCAGCGTGCTCGGGCCGTCCAGCTCGCCGTAGAGCCACAGCGCGGTGACCCGCGCCCGCAGCAGCCCTTCGGCGGCCAGGTCGCGGTACTGCTCGACGACGGACGTGCCGAACGCGCCCGTGCTCCCGGCGTCCTCACCCGGGCCGAGGCCCGGTTCGGTGTAGCTGGTGATCCCCAGCGCCGCCAACAGGTCCCCCGCCCGGAGGATGGCCGCCCGGCGTTCGGCGGGCGTGGTCAGCGGGCGTTCCGGGGCCATGCCCGGCGCGCCGGTGTCGCCGAACAGGGTGTGCGGCCACAGCGCGCCCAGCCAGGTGGCGTGCAGGTGGGCGTCGTTGATGCCGGGCAGGACCGCGCGACCGCCGAGTTCAACGACGTCGGTCCCCGGGCCGATCAGGTCGGCGACGTCCTCGTCGGAGCCGGTGCGCAGCACGCGCCCGTCCCGGACGGCCAGCGCGGTCGCGGGGGCGGAGCCGGCCATGGTGTGGACCGGTCCGCCGCGCAGGACCAGGTCCGCAACTGATGTCCCCACTGGCACTCCTGTTGTGTCCGGGGTCTCGACATTTTAGTCGACATCCGTAGACTAACCCACCGGGTGGCCCGTTCGCGCCTCCCGCCACCGGAAGGAGCCCGATGTCCGTCCCGACCTCCACCCGCGCGGCGGTGCTGATCGATCACGGCAAACCGCTGCACCTGACCGAACTCCCGCTGCCCGCCGAGGTGGAACCCGGCGCGGCCCTGGTGCGCGTCTCGTGCGCCACGCTCTGCGGGACGGACGTCGAGATCTGGTCCGGCAAGATGAGCTTCCCCGGCATGCTGCCGATGGTGCTGGGGCACGAGATGGTCGGCGAGGTCGTCGCCGTCGGTCCCGGCACCCGGGACGCGCTCGGCCGGGACGTCCCGGTCGGCGCGCGCATCGGCTGGTCCGAGTCGACGTGCGGCGAGTGCTACGGCTGCACCGTCCTGCGCGAGCCCGTCGCGTGCTCCCGTCGCGGTTACGGGTTCCTGCAACGGTCCGACGTGCACCCGTTCGCCACCGCCGGGCTGAGCGAGTACGCCTACGTCGTGCCCGGCGCGGCCAAGCTGCTGCTGCCCGCGGAGCTGCCCGACACCTGGGCGGCCATGGCCGGCTGCGCGGCCAAGACCGTGCTCCGCGCGTTCCACGGCGTCGGCGGTGTCACGCCGGGGTCGCGGGTCGTGGTCCAGGGCTCCGGCGCGCTCGGCCTGTTCGCCACCGCCGTCGCCCACATCTCCGGTGCCGGCAAGGTGATCACGGTCGGCGCGCCCGAGTCCCGGCTCACCCTGGCCGGCGAGTTCGGCGCGGACGCCACCGTCGACATCTCGCTCGGCTCGGACGGGATCGTCGAGCGCGTCCGCGAGCTGACCGGCGGCCACGGCGCGGACCTGGTGCTGGACTTCGCCGGTGCGCCCTCGGTCGGCCGGGAGGCCGTGGCCATGGCCGCCCAGCGCGGGCGCGTGGTCATCGTCGGCACCACCGGCCCCGACTCCGCACCGCTGCCGCTGGGCACGGTGATGGGCAAGGAGCTGACCGTCGTCGGCTCGCTCAACGGCGACATCGCCGACTACCACCGCGCGATCGAGTTCTTCGGTGCCTTCGGCGACCGGATGCCGTGGAACGACCTGTTCGGCACCCCGGTCGGCCTGTCCGCCGCCTCCGACCGGATCGAGGCCATGCACCGGCTCGACGAGGTCAAGGCCGTCATCGACCCCCGACTCCCCTGATCCTGTAGGAGGCGCTGTGCCCACCTTGCCCCGCCGCCGCGTGGGAACGTCCGATGTGGACGTTTCGCTGCTGTCCCTCGGCTCCTGGCACACCTACGACCGGATGGACTTCCGCGATTCCGTCGCGATGATCCGCGCGGCCGTGGACGCCGGGATCAACCTGTTCGACGTCGGCGTGTACGGGTTCCCCGGCATGCCGCCGGTGTTCACCGACGTCATCTGGAGCGCGATCATGCGCGCCTCCGGCATCCCGCGCGACGAGTACCTGGTGTCCGCGAAGCTGTGGATCGAGGGCTTCGACGACGCCGGGTTCCGCCCGCAGTTGGAGAACGCCTTCCTGCGCGGCGGTTTCGAGGTCGCCGACCTGGTGATCCTCGGCGACCTCCGGCGTGACGACGTCGCCCTGGAGGACCTGGTCGACGACCTGTCCGGGCTGGCCCGCGACGGCCTGATCCGGGCGTGGGGCGTGAACAACTGGTCGGCGGGCAACATCCGCCGCCTCCAGGAGATCGCCGCCGCGCGCGGGGTCGACGGACCGCAGATCGCGCAGTTGAAGTACAGCATCGGCCGACGGTCCATCCCGGACGGTGAGCCCTTCGGCGAGCTGTTCGCCGGCGGCTTCACCATGCAGGCCTCGGACGTGCTCGAAGGCGGCATTCTGGCCGGCAGCGACGGCCAGACCCGCGAGATCGGCCGCGACCCCGGTGGCATCCGGGAAGCGCTCAAGCAGCACGCCGCGGGCATCGCGGAGGTCGCGGACAAGCTCGGCACGAGCGCCGCGCGGCTCGCGGTCGCCTTCACCCTCACCCACCCGGCCAACGTCACCACGCTGTTCGGCGCGAGCAAGCTGGCCCAGCTGGAGGACAACCTCGCGGCCGTCGACCTCGTCGACCAGGTCGGCGCGGACGAGCTGCGCTCCCTGGTCGAGCCGTTCTGGGCGGACCGCGGCGTGGTCGACCCGGAGGGCCCGTGACTTCCCAACCCACTTCCCAGGAGCCTGTCGTGACCCACCCCCCGGTCCCCTTCGACCCCGAGATCGAGGCCGCGCTGGCGGAGATCGTGTCGCCGGACGCGCCGCCGTTCACGCCGGAGACGATCCCCGGCATGCGCGCCGCGATGGCCGCGATGTTCCCGCCCGCCGCCGAGCAGGTCGGCGACGCACCGGTGCTCGTCACCGAGTGGAAGGTCCCCGGCCCCGAAGGGGCACCGGACCTGGAGATCACGGTCCTCGCGCCGCGCGACGTCGAGGGTCCCGTGCCCTGCCTGTACAACATCCACGGCGGCGGCATGATGGTCGGCCACCGCAACATGGACGTCGGCCGGCTGCTCGCCCTCGTGGTGGAGCTGGGCGTCGTCGCGGTCAACGTGGAGTACCGGCTCGCGCCCGAGCACCCGCACCCCGCGCCGGTGGAGGACTGCTACGCCGGTCTGGTGTGGACGGTCGAGCACGCGGCCGAGCTCGGCATCGACCCGGCGCGGGTCGTGGTCATGGGCGGCAGCGCGGGCGGCGGCCTGTCCGCCGGCGTCGCGCTGCTGGCCCGCGACCGGGGCGGCCCCGCGCTCGCCGGGCAGCTCCTGCTGTGCCCGATGATCGACGACACCAACACCACCGTCGCCAGCCACCAGTACAGCAACCTGGGCACGTGGACCCGCGAGACGAACCTCGCGGGGTGGCAGTCGCTGCTCGGCGACGACTACGGCACCGACGCGGTGTCGCCGTACGCCGCGCCCACCCGCGCCACCGACCTGTCCGGCCTGCCGCCCGCGTTCATCGAGGTCGGCAGCGCGGAGACGTTCCGCGACGAGGACACCCAGTACGCGCTGCGGATCTGGGAGACCGGCGGCCAGGCCGAGCTGCACGTGTGGAGCGGCGCGTTCCACGGGTTCGACATGTACGTGCCCGAGTGGCACGTCAGCAAGATCGCGATCGAGACGCGGACGTCGTGGCTGCGCCGGGTCCTCGGGCTGGCCGCCGGATGAGCGCCGACCGGTACCCGCCCGTCCCGTACGACCCCGAGCTGGAAGCGGGGCTGGCGGCGTTCCTCGACATGGTCGAGCGGATTCCGCTGCGGGCCGACACGATCCTGGCCAACCGGGCGCACTTCGACACCATCGTCCCGCCGGTCGGGCAGATCGTCGGCGACCGGCCGGTCGAGGTGGAGGAGCGCACGGTGCCCGGTCCGCCGGGCGCGCCGGACGTCGAGCTGACGATCATCCGGCCGCGCGGCGGTGTCGTGGACGCACCCGCGCTCTACGGCATCCACGGCGGCGGGATGGTCCTGGGCAACCGGTACTTCGGCATCGACGGCCTGATCGCCGACGTGCTGCGGTTCAACGCGGTGGCGGTGTCGGTCGAGTACCGGCTGGCCCCGGAGCACCCCGCGCCCGCCGCGGTCGAGGACTGCTACGCGGGCCTGGTGTGGCTGTCCGAGCACGCCGAGGAGCTCGGCGTCGACCGCGACCGGATCGTGGTCACCGGGGCCAGCGCGGGCGGCGGCCTGTCCGCCGGGGTCTCGCTGCTGGCCAGGGATCGCGGCGGTCCGGCGCTCGCCGGGCAGATGCTGATGTGCCCGATGCTGGACGACCGCAACGAATCCGTGTCCAGCCGGCAGTACGACGGCCGGGGCGCGTGGGACCGCAACAACAACGACACCGCCTGGAACGCCATCCTCGGTCCGCTGCGCGGCACCGACGAGGCGTCGCCGTACCAGGTGCCGGCGCGGATGGCGGACCTGTCCGGGCTGCCGCCGGCGTACGTCGACGTCGGTGCCGCGGAGATCTTCCGCGACGAGGCGACGGAGTACGCGACGCGCATCTGGGCCACCGGAGGGCAGGCCGAGCTGCACGTCTGGTCGGGCGGGTACCACGCGTTCGCGGGGTTCTCCCCCGACGCCGTGGTGTCCCGCGCGGCGGAGGCCGTCCGGCTGTCCTGGCTGCGCCGGACCCTGCGGGTCCCGTGAGCCTGCGCCGCGTCGCCGTCGTACTGGGCTTGCTGGAGACCTTCGGCCCCATCTCGATGGACCTCTACATGCCCGCGCTGCCCGAGCTCGCCGCCGACCTCGGCACGAGCGAGAGCCTCGCGCAGGCGACGATGTCGGCGTGCATGCTGGGGCTGGCCCTCGGCCAACTGGTCGTGGGCCCGCTCAGCGACCGGTTCGGCCGGCGGCGGCCGTTGCTGTTCGGTGTCGGGCTGTTCGCGCTGCTGTCCCTGGCGTGCGCCCTGACACCGTCCATCGAGCTGCTGCTGGCCGCCCGGTTCTTCCAGGGGCTGTGCGGTTCCGCGGGGATCGTGATCGCCCTGGCGGTCGCCCGCGACCTGACCGACGGCGTGGAACTGGTGCGGCTGTTGGCGATGCTGACCACGGTGGGAGCGCTGGCCCCCATCGTGGCCCCGGTCGTCGGCGGGCAGCTCGCGCCGTACATGGGGTGGCGCGGCATCTTCGGCGTGCTGGCCGGGATCGGTGTCGCGCTGTTCCTGCTGGCGCTGACGTCGCTACCGGAGAGCCTGCCACCCGGAGCCCGGTTCACGAAGGGCGGCGGGCGGCAGTTCGGCGCGGTGCTCCAAGACCGGATGTTCCTCCGGTTCCTGGTGGTGGCCGCGCTCGGCGGCGTCGCGTTCTTCACCTACCTGGCGTCGATCAGCTTCGTGCTCCAGGACAGCTACGCCCTGAGCCCGCAGGTGTTCAGCCTGTGCTTCGCGGGCAACGCGGTCATGGCCGTGGTGGGCGCGCAGATCAACCGGGTCGTGGTGCGCCGTGCCGGCACGGCGCGGATGTACGCGATCGGCACGACCCTCGGCGCGGTGGCCGCCGCGTCGGCGCTGGTCTCGGTGCTGTTCGGACTCGGGTTGATCCCGCTGCTGGTGTCGTTGGCGCTGATGATGCTGGCCAGCGGCGGCTCGCAGTCCAACGGGTCGGCGCTGGCCCTGGCCGGCCACCGGGAGCGGGCGGGGACGGCCGCGGCGCTGCTGGGCACGTCGTCGTTCGCCCTGGGGCCGCTGGTCGCGCCGCTGGTGTCCCTGAGCGGCACCAGCCCGCTCTCGATGAGCCTCACCATGACCGTGGCGTACGTCGGCGCGGCGGTGCTCGTGTGGGTGGCGGTGCTCCCCCGCCTGCGTCGTCTACAAGTCCGCCCCGACCAGGTCGACGTGGTCCCGCCGGGCCCGCTGTGACCGTTCGTCCGGCCGACTCGTGGGGCGTCGGCCGGGCGAACACCCGCCCGCGCCGAGGACGGCCCGCCCCGGCGGGGTGCGCCGGGTGGCCCGCGACACCCCCGCCGCGCTCGGCGTCGGGGGGTCGCGCGTGGACCGGTGTCAGAAGTGGTCGGCCGCCGTCAGCTCGTGCTCGAACGCGTCCGCACTGGCCACCAGCAACGTCAGCGGGCGTTCGAACTCCTCGCGGACGCCGCCCAGCTCCTCCAGCAGCACGGTGTGCTTGAGCAGCGCGACACCGTCCACCACGGCCGCGCCGCCGACCAGCGCCGTGCCGGCCAGCTCCAGCAGCCGCGCGTGGTCGATCGCGTCCGCCCGGCCGACGGCCGAGGAGATCTCCAGCCACGCCGTGCCGTCCGCGTCACTGACGTGGTGCACCGCGACCTGCTGGGTGCGCCCGCCCTCCGTGTCGAGCCGGAACCGCAGCCACGTGTCGGTCTCCTCCAGCACCTCGTACCGACTGCGCACATAGTTGATCACATTGACCCAGGTGGTCACCGTCGTCGCCTCCCGCGTCCGGCCGCTGCCCCACCGTAGTACGTACCGGGTCCGAAATCCGTCAGCACGGTCGTCATCCACCGCGTGGAGTCGATCCCGGTCGTCCACAGAGACCGGTCGCCGCCGTGCGCGGCCTCGCCGGCGGGACTCCGGGATCGGCCCGACCCGGGCGGGAACGCGGTGATCAGGGCGTTGGACCGCACCCCGGGCGGGCCGGTGGACGGGCTCGCCGACCCGGTTCCCGCGCGGACACCGGGTCGCGGCAGGCCACGGGCGCTCAGGCCACGACCTCGGGGGGCTTCCGCCAGACCGACACGTGCCGGCGGCTCTCCCCGGTGAACGGCTCCCGCCCCCACCCCTCCCACCGCTCGTGCGGCCGGAGCCCGGCGATCCGCGCCATCAGGTCGAGCTCGGCCGGCCACGCGTACCGGAACGGGATCGACCGGTACGCACCCCGGCCGTCGACGACTTCGACGTAGTTCGAGCTCATCTCCTGGGTGGCCGGGTCGTAGAGGTCGAACGCCCAGCGCGTCGGGCCGACGTGGAACGGCACGGCCCGCTGACCGGCCGGCAGCGCGCGCAGGTCGGGCACCGCGACCTCGACCACGAAGAAGCCGCCGGGCTCCAGGTGCGCCGCGACCGTGCGGAAGCACTCGACCTGCGCGTCCTGGGTGGTCAGGTTCATGATCGTGTTGAACACCAGGTACGCGACGGAGAACGTCGAGCCCACCGACGCGGTCGCGAAATCGCCGATGGTCACCGGGATCTCCTCGCCGCCCGGCTTGGCGCGCAGCCTGGCGACCATCGCCCGGGACAGGTCGACGCCGTGCACGGGCACGCCGCGCGCGGCCAGCGGCAGCGCGATCCGGCCCGTGCCGATGCCCAGCTCCAGCGCCCGGCCGGGGCCGGCCAACCCCGCCAGGAAGTCGACCGCCGGGCCCACCACGCCCGGTTCGAACATCTCCGCCGACGACTCGTCGTAACCGGCCGCGACCCGCTCGCCGAAGTACCCGTCCTCATCGGTCACCGCCGGACCGTAGCGCGCACCGCTCCCGGCGCGCTCCCGGTTTTCCGCCGGCGCGGGTGCCGTGGTCCGGCCGGGCGTCCGGACGTCGCCCCCGACCGGCGGCAGCCTGGTCACTGGCTGTTCGGCCGGTTCCGACCGGTCGACCGCGGGCGCTCATCCGCTCACCCGATCGAGATGCGGAGTGCGTGCCCGGCACCGGGTTTCCTCACTCCGGGTCGATCACCGCCGTCGTCGATCGGCGCACGCGGTGCTGCGTAACCTCGGGCGGACCCGCTGCGCCCCACCGCACCCGCCGATCGACACCTGCGCCGCGCGAGCGGTCCCCGGAGGCTGTGCCCGTGTCCGACCTGCCCGCCACCCCGTCCGCGCTCACCCACGAGGCGCTGCGCGCCCGTGACTCCGACCCGGCGCGGGCGCGGGAGCTGCTGGGCCGGGCGCTGGCCGAGGACCTCGACTACGAACCGGCGTGGCGGTGGCTCGCCGAACTCGTCGACGACCCCGCCGAGCGCCGGTTCTGCCTCGACAAGGCCGCGAAGCTGCTCGCCGAGCCGGACACGCTGCGGGCGCGGGCCGCCCTGGGCCGGGGACCGGGCCGGGCCCCGGCCGAGGTCGCCGACCTGGTCTCGCCACCGCGTCCGGTGGGCCCGCCGCCGGCCCGGCGGTCGTGGGTAGCCGGTTCGCGGAGGTGGGTGGTCGTCAGCGCCGTCGCGGCGCTGCTGGCGGCGAGCGCGGTGTGGGCGACCGCCGGCGGTGACCAGCGCGAGACCCTGCACATCGCCCTGGTCACCGACCTCACCGGGGAGACGGCCGAGCAGTCGGCGCACGTCGAGCACAGCCTGCGGATGGGCGTGGACGAGGTGAACGCGGACGGCGGCGTCGCCGGGCACCGGGTCGAGCTGGACGTGCACGACGACGGCGGGCAGCCGGACCGGGCGCGGGCCATCGCCGAGGAGGTCGTGCGGGACGGCCGGGCGCTGTTCGTGGTGGGCCACGCGACCAGCGGCACCGCGCTGGCCGCCGCACCGGTCTACCAGCGGGCCGGGATCGCGGCGATCACCCCGACCGCCGGTTCCCCGCGCCTGACCGACGACAGCGACTGGTACTTCCGCAGCACGTTCGGCAACCACACGCAGGGCAACTTCCTCGCCGCCTACCTGGTCAAGGTGCTCGGCGCTCGTGCGGCGACGGTCGTGTTCGACGACGACGAGTACGGGCAGTCGCTGCACGAGAACATCGCGAGCGCGCTCGGCGTGCTCGGCGCGGACGTCCGAGGGGTCCCGGTGTCGGGCCAGGGGGTGGACGACGCCGTGCGGCGGCTCGGCGAGTCGCCACCGGACGTGCCGGTCGTGCTGGCGATGTCCGAGAAGCGCGGCCTGCGGGCCGTGGAACGCCTGCGGGAAGCCGGTTTCACCGGGCAGGTCCTGGGCACCGCGTCGATGGGCACGCAGTCGTTGCACCGGTCCCTCGTGCGCGACGAGCAGGACCGGGGCCGGCCCGGCCTGTTCACCTCGAACCTCCTGCTGGCCACCGCGCTGGCACCGGACTCGCTGTCCGGCCCCGCGCTGTCCTGGTCGCAGGACTACGAGGAGCGGTTCGGCGAACGTCCGCTGTGGCCGGCCGCGACCGCCCGCCAGGCGCTCGACGTCGGGCTGCACGCGGTGCGGACCGGCGGGCTCGACCTGACCGGGTCGCGGCGGGCCGACGACCGCCGCCGCCTGCGCGACGCGCTGGCCTCGTTGAAGGACCGCAAGAACGCGTTCCCGGCCCTGCTCGGACCGCTGTACTTCACGGCGACGGGCTCCGCGCGGATGCCGGTGTCCTTCGTGGTCAGCGACGGCACCCGGCTGGTGTCCGCCCCGGTGCAGCTCACCGACCACGAGCCGCTGTCGGACCGGGCGCTGCGCGAGGGCCTGGCGTCCGGCGAGGTCATCGCGATCGGCGACCGGCACCTGACCCGGCGGCAGGTCGTGGCGACCGGCGTAAACCTCAACGAGGTCCGCGACCTGGACACCCGCGACGGCACGTACTTCGTGGACTTCTTCCTGTGGCTCAAGTACGACGGCGACCACGCCGCGTCGGACGTGCTCTTCGTGAACGCGGTCAAACCGGATTTGAAGCTGGGCCAGCCGCTGCGCGACGTCACCGAGAACGGCCGCACCTACCGGCTCTACCGGGTGGCCGACCGGTTCAAGCACGGTTTGGAGTTCCGCAGCTACCCGTTCGACCGGCAGGTGTTGGACGTGCGGTTGCAGAACCGCACGCGCACGGCGGACGAGGTGACCTACGTGACCGACAAGGAGATCCTCAACCAGCCGGCGGAGGCGTACCTGAGCAGCGGCACCGACGCCGACGCGGGCATCGACAGCCTGCCCAACTGGATCGCGTCCTCCGTGACGTTCGCGCAGCGCACGGTGGGCAGCAGCGACGCGCTGGGCGGGAGGGACGCCTCGGGCCCGGTGTCGGGCATCTACTACAGCCAGTACACGGCGGACATCGAGATCGCCCGCGACGTGCTGCCGTTCCTGGTGAAGAACCTCCTGCCGCTGGTGCTGCTGATCTGCGTCACCTACCTGTCGCTGTTCTTCCGGGCGAGCGAGGGTTCGGCACCGGTGTCCATGGGCGTCACCGCGATCCTGAGCACCGCCGTGCTGCTGAACAACGTGACGTCGCAGCTCCCGTCGGTCAGCTACACCGTGGCCCTGGAGTGGGGCTACTACGCGTTCATCCTGCTGGCCGCGATGTGCGTGCTGGTCGCCATGCTGCGCAAGCGCTTCGCGACCCGGGGGCGCGATCGGGCGGAGGAGAGACTGGCGTCGTTCGCGCGCATCTCCTACCCCGCCTACCTGCTGGTGGTCGTCCTGGGCTACCTCGTCGCGTTCGCCTGAGCCCGGCGGGGCGCGCCTCACCGGTCGGCGGGGACGCCTTCGACGATCGACAGCCGGGAAGCGGTCGGGAGGACGCGGGTGAGGCGGAAACCCGCCCGTGCGAGCAGGTCCTCGAACTCGGCGCGGGTGCGCTCGCGGCCCGGCAGGGAGCTCATCATCAGCAGGTCGGTGAGCTTGCCGTAGTGGGGGTCGTCGCCGGGCGGGATCACCGCCTCGACCACCAGGACGCTCGTCGTCCCAGTCGGGCAGGATTCGCTTGACCAGGCAGAGGTCGCCGGGCGGGGCGTCGGTGCGCAGCAGGTCGCCCAGCGGGGTCGAGGCGAACCTCCCGGTGTCGACCTCGGTGACGACCCCGCGCGTGGCCACCAGCCGCAACACCCGGTGCGAACCACCCGACCCGGCACCCACCGCCTCGGCCGGCTCCCCGACCGGTCGGGGTTCCCGGGTCGGGTGGTCCGCCACGCCCAGCACCGCGACGGCCCGCAGCGCGGCCGGGAAGAGGAAGTGCGGGGCGTGGTTCAGCAGCAGGAACCGGAGGACGTCTGCCGGCTGCCCGGACGGACCGTCGACAGTCACGCCAGGCAGTTATCCATCTCCTACGGTGATCACCAGAGCACGCACCCGACCGCACCAACCCGGCGGGTCCCACTGCCCGCAGGATTGGCGGATGTGCGATCGGAGAGCGACCGGAAAGGCGATCGACTGCCCGGTGCGCGCCGCTACGCTGATTCCGGAATGGTCCGCCCACGTGGAGGCACCCGATGCGGAGAATACCCGCCGCCCTGATCACCGTGGCATTCACCGGAACCCTGCTGACCTTGTCGAACGCTCCCGCCCAAGCGTATTGGATCTACCACTGGGACGGCGCGTACAGCTCGGACGCGGAGTGCCAGGTCGCCCGTCAGGGGTTCATCGACCAGGAAACCGGCATGGGCCAGATGTTCACCGTGACCCGGTGCACCCACCACGACCGGAACCCGGAAACGAACAGCCCGCAGGCGGGGTGGTACTACCGCTGGGGGATCTTCGCCGCTTAGCCCCGAGCCGGGAGTCCAGCCCGGACAGCCGGCCCTCGGCAGAAGCACGTCCGTCCTGCGGTTCTCCCGGGCCGGGGTGCGAGCACCCCGGCCCGGGAGAACCGCCACTACCCGGCGCGCACGGGCAGCGCGGCGGCGATGTCCCGCTGCACCAAGTCGATGTTGAGCGCGAAACCCGCCGCCGACCCCATCCCGGCCGAGGTGACGACCTGCGCCCGGGGGTCGATCACGTTACCCGCCGCCCAGACGCCGGGAACGCTGGTCTGGCCGTGGCGGTCGACGCTCACCCAGCCGTCTTCCCCCACCGCACAACCGAGTCCGCGCAGCAGGGCGTCCCGCGGCACCATGCGCGGCACCACGAACACGCCCGAGCGCGGCACGCTGCTGCCGTCGGCCAGTTCGACCCCGCGCACGGCGTCGTCCTGCACCGCCACGGCCGCGACCGACCCCTCGACGACCACGATCCCCCGGGCGTCCAAGCGCTCGCGATCCTCGGCCGACAGGTCCAGGGTGTGCGCGAACAGCACGACGTCCGGGGACCACTGGCGCAGCATCTGGGCGTGGAACACCGCGCCGGGACTGGTGCCCAGCACGCCGATCGCCTGGTCGCGGAACTCGTAGCCGTGGCAGTAGGGGCAGTGCACGACGTCGCGGCCCCAGCGGTCGTGCACCCCGGGGATCTCCGGCAGCTCGTCGCGCAGACCCGTTGCCACGACGAGGCTCCTGGCGTGCAGGGTCCCGCCGTTGTCCAGCAGCGCGGTGAACCCGCCGCCGTCGGCGGGCAACGAGGTCTCCACCGCCGCGTCGACCATCACGGCCCCGTACCCGACCGCCTCCGCGCGCCCCGCCTCCAGGAAGGCCGCCGGCGGCATCCCGTCCCGGGAGAGGAAGCCGTGCATGTGCGCGGCCGGCGCGTTGCGCGGCTGCCCGTTGTCGACCACGGCGACCCGCCGCCGCGCCCGTGCCAGCAGCAGGGCCGCGTTGAGTCCGGCCGCCCCGGCACCGATCACCACGGCGTCGTACTCGATTCCCCTGGCACCGTTCGTAGTCATTCAGGGATCACCTCCGTCGTCATGCTGGCCCGCGTGATGCAGGGTGAGCAACCTTAGTTGCCGTTTTCGGGACGTACTGGTGTCATGACCGCATGGCACCGTTCGACGACATCGCGTCGGCCCTGGCCGGCGTCGGCCCCCGCCTCAAACGGCTCCGCACGCAGCGCGGACTGAGCCTGGCCACCCTCTCCGAGCAGACCGGGATCTCCAAGAGCACGCTGTCGCGGCTGGAGGTCGGCCAGCGCCGCCCGAGCCTGGAGCTGTTGTTGCCGATCGTCCGGGCCTACCGGATACCGCTGGACGAGCTGATCGGCGGGCCCGAGGTGTCCGACCCCCGCATCCGCCCGACACCGCGCCGGGTGGACGGCAGCGTGGTGCTCGCGCTGAGCCGGCAACCGGGGCCGCTGCACACCTTCAAGACGATCATCCCGCCGGACCGGAGCACGCCGACGCTCTGCACGCACGAGGGCTACGAGTGGCTCTACGTCGTGTCCGGGCGGTTAAGACTCGTGCTGGCCGATCAGGACCTGGTGCTGGAAGCGGGCGAGGCGGCCGAGTTCGACACCCGGTTCCCGCACTGGTTCGGCAGCACCGGAACGGGTCCGGTGGAGGTGCTCAACATCCTCGGACCGCAGGGCGAGCGCATCCACATGCGGGTGAAACCGGACGCGGGCAATACCGACGCGATCGAGTGACGACGGCCGCCGGAAGATACCCGGCGGGGAGACCGCCGGCGGTCGGCGGCAAACGGGATCTGCGTGATTCCGAAGCGCGGCGGTACGGATCGCGGGCGACACCGCGAACAACGCCGAAGTGCTGGTGCGCAGCACCGGCCGAGTGCCGTCAACCCCCTGGCCGCAGAGGTCGGCGAACCACCTGGCCATTGTGCCGGGAACAGCGGTGGAGCGTTGCCGTTTCCGGGACGATTATTGTCCGGAAAGCCGTTCGGTGCCAGTATCCGAAGGGCCGCACGGAAAGCAAGCGCACCCTGTTGTGGGACATTCCGAATTTCTCCGTGCGGTTTCCTTCGAACAGGACGGAAACCTGCATGAGT
This sequence comes from Actinosynnema sp. NPDC023587, assembly GCF_040640215.1. Taxonomy (NCBI): domain Bacteria; kingdom Bacillati; phylum Actinomycetota; class Actinomycetes; order Pseudonocardiales; family Pseudonocardiaceae; genus Actinosynnema; species Actinosynnema sp. NPDC023587. Next base: position 46,868 of record NZ_JBFABG010000026.1, read on the forward strand.
GCCACTGACGCGCCCAACGGAAGTTTCGACGTGATCATCGTCGGCAACGGTGTGCTCGGCCTTTCGCTCGGGCTGGTGCTGGCCCGCCGAGGGCAGGCCGTGGCCGTGGTCGGCGAGCCGCACCGCCCCTACGCCGGCTCGACCGCGTCCGGCGCGATGCTCGGCTGCTTCGGCGAGATCACGACCACGCTGGTGGCCAGCGACGCCGGCCGGACCAAGCTGGAACTCGGCATCAAGGCAACCGGGATGTGGCCGGAGTGGCTCGCGGGCCTCGGCGACGGCGCGGCCGACGAGCTGCTCACCGCCGACGGGACCACCGTCATCCTGAACACCATCGGCATGGCCGAGATCGACGACACCAACTTCCGCGCCATCCGCGAGGAGCTCACCCGGTACGACCAGCCGTTCGAGGACGTGGACCCGCTGGACCTGGAGTGGGTCGACGCGGAGCCGATCTCCCGGCCGCTGCGGGCGTTCCACATCCCCGGCGAGCACGCGGTGAACTCCGCGGCCCTGCTGGTCCGGCTGCACGACGCGTTCGTCGCCGCCGGCGGCACGGCCGTGCCCGGCGAGGCGATCCGCGTCGACCACACCGGGGACCAGGTCACCGGCGTGACGCTGACCAGCGGCGACCGGCTGACCGCGGGCCAGGTGGCGCTCGCCGCCGGCTCCCGCACCCAGGGGCTGCTCAACGAGCTGCCCGGCGGCGACCGGATGCCCCCGCTGGTCAGCGGGTACGGCGTGTCGGTGCTGATGAAGACCTTCGACGGCACCGCGCCGCGCAGCGTGATCCGCACCCCGAACCGGTCGTTCGCCTGCGGCCTGCACCTCGTCCCGCGCGGCGAGGGCCAGGTCTACGTCGGCGCGACCAACGTCATCTCGGTCCAGCCGAGGGACGCCGCCGACATGCGCGACCTCGTCTTCCTGCTCCAGTGCGCGCACCGCCAGATCCGGATGGGCCTGTGGGGCAGCCCGATCCAGAAGATCCAGGTCGGCAACCGGCCGGTGTCGGTCGACGGCTTCCCGATGCTCGGCGCGGGCGGCGTCGACGGGCTGTGGATCATGACCGGCACCTACCGCGACGGCCTGCACCTGTCGCCCCTGGTGGCCCAGGAGATGGCCGCGCGCATCCTCGGGGAGCCCGGCGCGGAGGACTTCGAGCTGTTCAACCCGATCCGCAAGCCGATCCAGACGATGACCCGCGAGCAGATCATCGACAACACGTTCATCGAGCAGTTCGCGATCGGCCCGGAGCAGGACTGGACGCTGCCCGTCGACTGGCACCACTGGATCGGCATGGACCTGCGCCCGGCGATCGAGCGCTGGGTCGCCGAGATCGACCCGGAGATCACGCCGCCGGCCGAGCTGGTGTTCACCTCGCGGTTCGACCCCGACCTGCTGAAGCTGCTCCGCGAGTACTACGCGCGGACCCGCGAGCTCTGGTGACCGGACTCCCCGCGGAACAGGTCCGCCCCCGCTCCGCCGGTCGTGCGGCGGAGCGGGGGCGGACCGCGTTCCGACCCCTGCCAGGACCGGTCAGCGCAGGACAGGTCAGGGCAGGACGGCGGTCGCCTCGACCTCGATCAGGAACTCGGGCTCGGCGAGCGTGGCCACGCCGATCAGCGTCGCGGGCCGGACGAGGTCCGCGCCCAGCCGCTCGGCCGCGCGCTTGACGCCCGCGGTCACGTCGTCCCACTTGGCGAGCTGCCAGTCCACGGCGTAGATGTTGAGCCGCACGACGTCGTCGAACGTGCCGCCGACCGCCGCCAGGGCGCGGCCGACGTTGAGGTACGCCTGTTCGGTCTGCGCCGCCAGGTCCCCCGCGCCCACCAGGTCGCCGCTCGGGGTGCGCGCGGTCTGGCCGCTGAGGAACACCATCCGGGTCCCGGTGCCGACCGCGAGCTGCCGCCAGCCGTAGGGCTCGGGGAGGTCGGCCGGGTCGAAAAGCTGGACAGACAATGCTTTCCCTCTCTCGAAGAGATCCGTGCTCCGCTGCCGGGCGAACCGGGATCAGGACCGCAGGAACTCGTACATCGTGAAGTCCATGGCCATCATCCCGTGCTCGTCGGTGTTCGCCTTGACGACGGGGGTCTGGTCGAAGTCCGCGGCGGGCAGGGCGACTGCTTCCGAGCGGAACTTGCGTCCCTGGAAACCCGCGTCGGCCGCCGCCTTCAGCATTTTCTCGGGGTTGCCCATCGCCTCGCTGGTGCCGAGGTGGATCCGCCCGCCCTCGGCCAGGTGCGCGCCCGCGTCCTGGAAGAACCGGCGTTGCAGGCCGTAGCCCGGGTCCATCACCGCGCGCTCGATCTGCTTGGCGTACGCGCGGTCCTCCGGCGCTTCGATGAACGGGCTGTTCCAGAAGACGACGTCGAACAAGTCGTTGTCGTCCAAGGCTTCGAACAGGTCGCTGGTCAACGCGCGCACCCGGTCCGCCACCCCGTGCCGGGCGGCGTTGCGCGCCGCGTTCTCGGCGGCGGCCGGGTTGATGTCCACCGCCACCACCGGCGAGCAGCCGCGCTGCGCGGCGAGCACGGAGGCGACGCCCGCGCCGCACCCCATCTCCAGGAACCGCTCGCCGGCCCGGTAGGGCACCCAGGAGGCGAACAGGCCGGGCCCCGGGTCCGTGTACGGCGGGAACACCTCGGGGAGCAGGTCCCAGTCCATCCCCAACAGGGAGAAGGAAGTCTGGAGTGGACTGTCCGGGTCTTCGATCCGCGCCAGGGTCCAGCTACCCAGCTCGTATCCGAGCTCGTTGTACATGTGGCCCGTTCCTCCCTCGTGGGGACCTGAGGAGCAAGTCCTTGTGCGCCGCGACATGCCGCGGCGGTACCGGAACGCAGACTTTCGGGCCAAGCCGCACGGGCGGTGCGGAAGGTGCTGCCGTCGGCGGCCGTTCCCTTGACCCCGCAACGGATCGTCACACCGGGCACGGGCCGCGTCAACGAGCGTCCCGGGAACGGCAACGGGAATCGGCCGGTCGACAGCGCGGCCCGCCGCACCACCGCCCCAGGGGGCAACCGGGTGGTCGGCGCGACGCCGGCGGTGGCGGGTCTCGCGACGCTGTGCGCGG
>NZ_JBFABG010000027.1:0-48949 GCF_040640215.1 Actinosynnema sp. NPDC023587
GGATCGGCCAGACGCCGTGCGCGACCAGGGCGACGGGATCGAACAGGTCCAGCTCCACGCCGATCAGCGGCAGGTAGTTCCAGGTGTTGAGGGTGAAGGTGGTGGCCAGCAGCGCCTTCTCCGCGCGCCGGATCCACGGGTCTTCCACGACCTCGCCGCGCGTGGCCATGAACGCCTGGTAGGCGAACAGGCTCAGCAGCAGAATCGCGATGGCCGGCTCGACCGTCCACGCGAACAACCACCGGCCGCTGCCCGGCTCGGCGTCGCCGGCGACCGTGTCCTGCACGTTCGCCGTGGACACCGACAGCGCCAACACCAGGCCGAACCCGGCGGTCAGGGTGATGTTGCGCCGCCACCGCGCCGCCGTGAGCGCCTGCCGGGCGGGGTGACGCTGCTGCTTGTGCAGCCGCTCCGCGTCGGCGGACTTCATCCGCTCCCGGATCGCCCGCGGCGACTCCGCCTCGACCCACACCGAGTCGTCCTGCATCGTCCGCAGGTCCTGCCGCTCGGCCTGCTCCGCCCGAAGCCGGCGCACCCGCCGCGTCGGCTTCGGCTCGGCCGTCCGGGACTCGCCCCGGAACCAACGCCGCTTGGACCGGCCGGTCAACGCCGCATCCGGCGCGGTGTCGGCCGTAGCGGGGATTTCGGTGTTCTCCCTGATCAGCGTCTCGTCGTGGCCCTGCTGCTGCGGCAGCACCGCCACGGAGGGCACGGTCGGCGGGCGAACGCCGTTGATGGTGCCGGTGGCGCTCATGCCTGGTCACCCCTCTCGTCGGTCTTGTCGATCTCGATCTGCGGTTCGGCGATCCCGTTCACCGGCCTCGTCGCGGGCTGCCCGCACAGCCCCAGCACCGCCCCGGCGAACGCAGCGCCCGCCACACCCAGCAGCACCGGCGACGGAGCGCCGTAGCCCAGGCCCAACACCGCCAGGACGCCGCCCGTCAGCAGCAGCCCCAGCGCGATTAGGGCGACCCGGCGGTTCTGCCGACGCTCCGACGGCAGCGGGAACTCCTGCGCCGCGCGGCTGCGCGAGTGCCTCGGGCTCATGCCGAAACCGCCTGATCAGCGGCTTTGCTGGACGCGCATCCCTGTAGGAACTCGGTCACCGTTCGGTTGATCAGTCGTTGTGCCCGCCGAACGGCCCGCCTGTCGCGGCAGCCGCCAGCAGCGGCGATCCCGGCTTCCAGCAGCAGCAGGGACTCCAAGCGCCGGTCCAGCGCCGCGTCGAGTTGTCCGCTGTGCACCGAGCCCATCTGCTGCAAGCGAAGGTGCAGCGTGAGGGCTTCGAGATCTTCGAACGTCGGTTCGATCCACGGCAGGGACTCGGCGGGGGAGTCCATTGGGTATGGCTTTGTGCTGATCACACGACGTGCACGTCGTACTCCTTGACCTGCGATAATTCGTTCCACGGCCGATCCCTCTCCAAGGTGGCGGTCGTACTGAGGCCCCATCGGTTGCCCCCGATGGGGCCTCTTGCGTTGTGCTGTATCCCGTGTAGCTTGTGCATACACAACAACAGCAAGCGGCCAGGTTGTCAAGCGCGAAGGGAGGTGCTTGTGTATGCACAAGGCTCGAAGAGGTGATCACGAGGGGAACCAGGTGGCTCGGCACGCATACGAGGTGGTCATGGAGACGCTGCGCGAGCGCATCGCGAACGGCGTCTACCCGCCGGGAACCGCCCTACCACCCCAAGTCGAACTCGCCGACGAGTTCCAGGTCAGTCAGATCACGATCCGTCGCGCCATCAGCGAACTGACTACCCAGGGCCTGCTCTACACCGGCTACCTCGAAGGCAAGCGCGGAACCATCGTGCGCTCCACCAGTCGGTTCACCCACTACGCCACCGACGCGCTAAGGCCCGACCGCCCGGTCCGAGGCCGCGACACCTTCGAAGAATCGGCGATCCGCAACGGGCGTGCGCCGAGCAAGCGGTTCCACATGAAGATCGAAATTGCGCCACCGGACGTCGCCGACCGCCTGGGCGTCGCGCGCGACGAACTCGTCGTCCACCGCACCCTGCACCAACTCGTCGACGGCGAACCCTTCAGCCGTGAGACCAGCTACTTCTCACTCGACCTGGCCAAGGACACCGGCATCGACTCCCCACACGACATCGCCGAAGGCACCATGCGGCGCCTGCGTGACCGGGGCGTCGTTGAGGTCGCCATCAGCGACGAGATCGCCTACGAGAGCGCGGGCCCCGAGGACGCGGCTGACCTGTCGGTCACCGTTGGCTCGCCTCTGCTGGTGCAGACCCGCACTGCGGCGACGACTGACCGCGTGACGCGCGTCGTGCGCGTCGTTCGCCTCGGTGAGCGCGTTCGGATCGTGTGGGAGCAAGGCGACGAGGCCGGCCTCGTCGTCATCCGGAACACCCAGGCGCAGACCGTGAAGGGCGAGGTCAAATGAGCTTCGACATTCGATCCGCTACCCCGGCTGACTTGGACACCATCGTGGCCATGCGCCAGGAACGGATCACCTGGCTTGCCGATCGAGGCTCGGACCAGTGGCAGGTCGGACTGACCGTCGATGGTTTCGCTGACCGCGTGCACGCGAGCATCGCCGCTGATCAGACCTATGTGGCTGTTGATGAGCAGGGTGAGCTTGCGGGAACCATCGCCGTCGACACCTGGACCAACCCGGGCCTATGGAGCGAACAGGAACTCGCCGAGTCGGTCATCGTGCACCGCATGATCACCTGGCCGCGAGCGACAGGCACCGGTGTTGGAGCCCTCCTGCTGGAACACGCCAACAAGATCGCGCTGCGCGAGGGACGTGCCTGGATTCGCCTAGACGCCTGGACCAGCAATACCGACCTACACACCTACTACGAGCGCGCCGGGTTCCAGCACGTGCGCACGATCGAAGGCCACAGGAGCAAGTCGACCGCCCTGTTCGAGCGGCAAGCCAGAGTCACCCTCCCCACAACCCCGAACCAGCCGGTTGACCTTGGCATGGGCCTGGCCTTCGTCGGCGTGGGAACTCACCAGCGCACCTACGAGATCGAGGATCTTGCCGTCGACTACGCACCGGGCCAAGGAGTGGGAAGCACTCTCCAAGTTGTCCCTGGCCTTCCGTGGCGGCTCTGGGCAGATGGCGACTCCTGGTTCGCTGCGGCCGCAGGCACCGGCCTGTCGAAGACGGCCCACGTGCTCGGCGGCGATCCGCTGAGCTGGTTGAACCCGGCCTGCATCTACAGCGTCACGGCGGACATGCCGGACCACAGCGTTGTGATCACCCTGGACTCCCCCAACGCCAAGCTGGCGTCGTTTCGATAGCAGTTATCTGTGTTATAGAACGCTGGCAATTTGGTGTTCTACATGTGGCAACAGGCGGGCCTGTTTCACTAGACGAAAGCTGCCTGAGCTGCGCAGATGGCTTGCTCAGTTGCGCAATGTATAGGGGATCGAAAGAACCGGCGTGTCGCCGGCTACCTGCCACAGGGACGGTGTTAGATGTTCGGCATGAGCACGAAGCGGCCACTCGGTCGGCCCAGCAAGGGCGACCGAGCCTCTGCACGCACCAGGCTTCCCCAGCCGGTGCGGGCGGACGTCGACGTGCTCGTGTCCGCTCACCCCGGCCTGCTCGGCGAAGTCGTTGCCGCGCTGGCTGCGGCAGGACTCCGGCACGTCAACGAGGCCGTGTTCGCGTCTTCCCCCTCGCAGGACACTGTGACCACCTGGACTCGGCTTCCCCGGCCGATCCGGAACGCGGTGGACGAGCTGGTGGCCAGCACTCGGCACTCGATCGGCGAGGTGATCGCCGCCTTGGTGGCGGTCGGCCTGCGTCACGTCGAAGAAGCGCCGCTGCCCGCACGAGTTCGGCAGGGAGCCCTCATGACCTAGCAACGAGAAAGGCGACCCCGTCCCCACGGAGTCGCCTGCAGTCCCGCACCGGCTAGTTGGACTTCCCCATCCAACTCTGCCGATGAGGAGGGACCGGATCCCCACCCGATCTCTCCCGTATGTCCCGGTGACCAAACCGGGTTGCGCGCCCCCTGACCAGGGGCTTTTCACCGAAGCGCCCGAGGGCTCTTCGCACACCAGGCGCCGTCCGGCGTCTGGCTCTTGGAGGTTTTGCAACCACCAGGACAGGCGGGGCTTCCGCATGTCCGTATTCGATTGGAGCTTGTTGCGTGCCCAGGATAAGCCTGGGGACCGGCGTACGCCAAGCAGCAGCGTCTGGCGTGTCGGCCGGTTCACCCGTTTCCGCTGATCAGAACCCCACGGGAAGGTCCCCTGAAGCCTGCGAGACCTGCGAAGTCTGCGAACGCACGGCCGGTTCGCCACGTCGCACGCCCCTGCGCAACGTGTTGTGCGGGCCGTGCTGGAAGGCGTTCCGCGGCAAGCCCAAGGCCGAGGAGGCAGGTCGGCCGCCGCGGTGCACGCGGGGTTCGCGCGAGCCGTTGACGCAGGGCGAGTGGATCCAGCTCGTACGCGTCTACCCGCCCTACCAGGCCTTTTCTCAGAAGGTGCGTGAGCGCCTGGGCGCCATGCTCTGGAAGTTGATGGTGCACACGGTCTGGGAGACCAACGAGACCTGGCCGGGCTGGGACGAACTGATGAAGGTCACCGGCTGGGGACGGTCGTCGGTGGCGGACTACCTACGGCAGCTCCAGGTCGACGGGTGGCTGCTGCTGGTCGAGTCCGGGTCCACGCCCGCGCACCGGCCGATGGCGATGCAGGGCCTGATCAGCGGCAACCGTCGCGCGGTGTACCAGCTCCGCGTTCCGGCCGCCCGTGGCCAGGCCCGCCGGCGCGCGGCCGCCGAGCTGCGTCGGGAGCTGCTCGACGCCACGCGCGTGGTCGCCGAGGCCGAGGCGATCCTGGCGTCGGCGGCGGCCCGGATCGCCGCCGAGAACCCCACCGCCGGTCCGGCCGGCGGGCCCGGCGACGGCGTCCTGGCGGTGTCCGACGAGCACGCTCAGGCGGTGCTGGACGGCCTGCTGCTGCCGTCCGGATCGCCGCAGGCCAGTGGTGTCGCGGGGAAAAATTGGACCCCTGCTTTTGCTTTTCAAGTTTTCCCCTTGAGTGAGTTGGTGGTTCTTTCGCGCGCGAGGCGCGTTGTCCACAAGCTCGACGTCGACTGCGGTCTGGGCGATGGTCGGGAAGACGCGACTTCACGCCGTCCGGACTCAACTTCGGCCCTCACTGAACCCACAGGACCTGATGAGGCGCTTCGCGCCCGCTTTGACGACAAGCAGGTGGCGGCACCCGAGGTCGAGTCCCCTACCAGCGGTTTCGGGATGCTCGCCGCAGCCTCCGTGGTGATCGCTGCCGCCCCGGAGCTGGGTCGGATGGGTCGACGCGGCCTGCGGACGTTGCTGCGGCCGTACTGGGCCGCAGGCGGCTCGACCAGCGCGATCCTCGCTGCGCTGAAGCTGGACTGGCTGGAGCGAACCCCGGTCACGGCGGCCGAGGAGCTGGCGGCGGCGCTGCGCCTGCAGACCGCCGACCGGGTGCTGGCCAAGCTGGCGGTCAAGCAGCTGATCGGCCTGGCCCGGCCGTACTGGCGGGCGGGCTGGACCTGCGCAGACCTGGTGCACGCCCTGCGCTGGTACCCCACGACCTGGACCAGCCGGCCCGGCCTGGCCGCCGACCGGGTCGTGGTGCCCGGCCGCTGGGTGCGCGCCCGACTGGCCGCCTGGCACGACGAGCACGGCCGCATCCTGCCCGGTCACAGCGCCGGCAGCACCGCCGAGCAGCAGCGGCGGATCCGGCTGCGCGAGCGCTACGGCGCCCAGGGCGCGCTCGCCGCGCCCACGGGTGCCGCCGCGGTGACCGTAGCCGACGTGCAGCGCCGCGCCGCCGGCATCGCCGAGCAGGCCGCCCGCCTGTTCCGCCAGGCGGTCCAGCGATGCAAGCCGACCGCCGACGAGCCCGCCCTCCCGACCTCCACCACCACCGCGGCCGCGCCCACCGGCGGCATCGTCGCTGATCAGCAGCCCGCACAGCCCGCCGAGCCGCGCGGCGCAATGCCGGAGTCGGTGCGCGCGCTGCTGGACCGGCTCAAGGCCGAGAAGGCGGCGAAGGCCGAGCAGGTCGCCGAGGCGGCACGAGCCGAAGCCGAGCAGGCCGGGCAGGAACGGCCACGCCGCCTGGTGCTGGTGCGCAACGAGGAACCGCTGCCCCAGGGGCCGCTCGACGGCGCGAACCCCGAGCTGGCGTGGGAACGCGCCCGCCGCTACAGCCGCGACCACCGCCCCCTGAACCGCCTCTGACCTGCGCGGACACGCGCTCCCGCCTTCCCGACCATGCCCGACGAGGACGACATGGACACCCCCACCGGCGACCACAACGTCGCCGCCCGCATCATCACCGCCGAACTGCTGGCCACCCTGCGCCGCGACCGGCCCGCCGCCGACGGGGCACCCGCGCCGTCGTGGGTGCGCGCCGTGCGGGAATGGCCCGGCCGGGTCGTGCCCGAGACCCCGGAGCAAATCCACGCGGCGGCGTTGACGCTGATCAGCCGCGCCCGCTGGCCGCAGACCCACGTGCGCGACCTGGTCCACGCGCTCACCCCGCTCTACCAGGCCGGCTGGTGCAACACCGCGATCGTGCACGCCTTGGACCACGAACCCGACGGCACCAGGGCGATGCCCTGGCACGACGGCGAGGGCAAGGACGCTCCGCGCGGCGAGCTGCTGGCGTTCCTGGACAAGCGGCTGCACAGGTGGCGTATCGCCGGCCTGCACACCCCGCCCGTGCTGGGCACGCCCTTCGGGGCCTGGGCGGCGCGGATGCACGAACTGCGCGGCGACGACGTCCGCGACCACGTCCCTCGACCGGAGGCCAGCACGACCCCTACCGAACACCTCCCCGACCGGCGCCGCCGCGGCACTCCCCTGGGCCGGGTGCGCGCCCGCAACACCCGCCAGGACAACCTCGACGCCGACCTGCGCAAACTCGGCGGCCACCTGCCCGGCGAGGACACCCCGGCCCCGGTCGACCCCGGCCTGGTGCTGCTGGCCGCCCCAGACGTCCACCGCGCCCTGGTCGACCTCGCCCGCGCCACCAGGCCCCACCGCCACCACGTCGACGCACTGCGCCGCGCCGTGCGCCGCGCCCACCTGGAGAACACCGCCGCCACCCTGACCAGCAGCGTCGACCACGACCACCTCGCCCGCCTGGCCGCCGAGGTCACCCGCGCCGACGGCACCCCCGTCCCCCTAGGCGCGCTGGCCCAGCTGATCGACAAGGCGTGGTGACCCCGGCGGGAGGCGCCCCACCGGACCGGCGGCAACCTAAGCCCTCCTGTCAACCGCGTAGCGCTCTCCGGTGGGTAGCTGATGAGGAACCTGAGAAGTCGCCTTACAGGCGCTCTCAGACGGCGAAAATGGTCAGATGGGTAGTCAAGATCAACTAATTACGTTCTATCGTATTAACAAAACTAGTTATGTTGTATTTCAACATAACTCTAGACTGGCGTGGAGTGTGCAACCGGGTCAGCCCTGACCTGGACGAACGTGGAGGTGCGCGATGGAGCAGCTCGTGGCGGACATGGTCGGCGCGGTCGTCGGTCGGTTCGGGATGGTCGAGGCGTCCGCGGCTCGGCTGGTGGAGTTGGTCGATGAGGCAGTCGGTGACCGGGTCGTGTCGGTGGACGAGGGTCCTGGACGCGGTGGTCGACGAGGGCCTGCTGGAGGGCGGGGACTACGCCGACGACGTCGAGGACGTGGTGCGCTGGGTCACGGCCCGCTTCGGCTACGAGTGCTGACCATGACCACACCGACGTCGTCACCACGTCCGTCCGCCCTGATCAGCGGCCTGCGGACGGTTCCCGTCACCGTGGTCCTGGCCCTCGCCGCCGCGTGCGCGACCCCGGCTGGCGTCGGCGCACCGGCCGCCGCGGACACCGCGTTGTCCGCCGCCGTCCCGGCCGCCGCGAGCACCGACCCCGAGGTGCTGCTGGCCCGGCTCGGCCAGGCCCGGCCCGAGGACACCGGCGCGCACTACGACCGCGACATGTTCGGCACCTGGACCACCGACCCGGCAACCGGCTGCGACACCCGCGAGACGGTCCTGGCCCGTGACGGCATCGGCGTCCTGGCCGACCCGGCCACCTGCCGCCCGAGCTGCCCGGACATGGCCGCACCGTGCTGGATCAGCCCCTACGACGACGTCCGGACCACCGACCCGCGCCGGCTCGACGTCGACCACGTCGTGGCCCTGGCCGAGGCCGTCCGCTCCGGAGCGCGCAGCTGGACCGACGCCCGACGCCGGGCCTTCGCCACCGACCCGGCCAACCTGCTGGCGGTCAGCGCGAGCTCCAACCGGTCCAAGGGCGACGACGACCCCGGCCGCTGGCGCCCCCCGGCCCGCGCCTCTTGGTGCCGGGTGGCCACCACCACCATCACCGTCAAGGCCCACTACGGCCTGCACGCCGACGCCGACGAACACGCCGCCCTGGCCGCGATGCTGCGAACCTGCTGATCAGCGCCCTGCCAGCGACGGGCCGCCACACCCGCCCCTGTCTAAAACGGCCGTTTTAGACAGGGGCGGGGTCGTTGGCCCCGGCGGCCAGGACGTGGTCGAGGGCGCCCGGCGTCAGCAGCACGACCGCCGCGTGCCCCTCGTCGGCGAGGCCGGGCAACGCCGCGGTGACCGCCGCGTGTTGGCGGGCGACGTCGACGGCCGGCACGCGGCGCGTCCGCGACCCCTGCCGGTCCAGGCACGCCTCCAGCGGCACCAAGAGGACGAGGACCACGGTGTCCAGGCCGTGCGCGACCGCGACGGCCCGCGCCGCGATGCGGCGTTCCGCCTGGGAATGGGTGCCGTCCACGATCACCGGCGTCCCGGCCGCGCAGCACGCCGCCAGCTCGGCCCGCGCCGTGGCCAACGCCCGGTCGCCCACCGGCTCGACACCGGTGTCGCCCGGCACGCGGCGCTGGTGTCGGTCGTAGGACACCACGACGGCGCCGGACCCGGCGGCCAACGCGTTCGCCAACGTCGACTTCCCGGATCCGCTCGCGCCCATCAGCAGCACGCACCGGCCGGGCAACAGCAGCCTCATGGCCGCCACCCTGGTCCATCCGTGTCGCCGATCCGTCGCCGCCACCGCCCCGCCCGTGCAGGGGCATAGGCCCTGATCAGGGCGTTTCACCCGACCCGGCGACAGCGCACCCGCCCCCGTCTGCGACGCTGCGGCCCCTCGCGCCGGCACCACACCCGGACACGCTCCGCAACCGCTCCCGTAATTACGTTCACTCGTAATTACGACTAATTATGAGTTATAACGTAACTCAACTGTGCTTATAATGGTCGGCATGACGGAGGAAAACGAGGCCCCAGACGCTACAGAAGGCGACGAAGCGCCGTCTGCCGTGCGTCTGTGTCAGTACCGCGCGTGCCGTGCTCCCCTGCCGCCGGTCCCGGCGGACAAGCGTGGGCCGAAGCCGAAGTACTGCACCGACGGCAAGACGTGGCCGCCGGACGGCAAGAGCTGCAAGGAGATGGCGCAGGCCGAACGGGACGCCGCCGCGGCGGTCGGCCTGGAGGCGCCGTTGGCGACCTACCAGCAGGCCACCGAGCGCCTGAACCCGTCGCTGGTCGAAGTCCGCGACCGACTCGACACGCTCATCACCGCCGGCGCGAACCTGGACAAGGCCGCCCTGGTGCGCGTGGCCGCCGCCGAGGAGGAGCGCCGCGAGGCCCTGACTCGCGCCGAGGCCGCCGAGACCCAATCCGGGGTTGATCAGCGCAAACGCGCCGACGCGGAGAAGCAGGCCAAGCTCGACCGGGAGGCCAAGCTCGTCGCCGAGCGCCTGGCCCGCGACGCCGAGAGGGAGAAGACCGAGCAGGTCAACGCCGCCTGGGCCAAGGTCGTCGAAGCCGAGCGCGCCCAGGGCAAGGCCGAGGGCGAGCGCGATGAGGCCAAGAACAACCTCACCGCCTACATCAAGCGCTACGAGGACCTGGCCGACCGGCACGAGGCGCTGCGCAAGGCCAACACCGCCACCGAGCGGGAGCTGACCAAGGCCAACGCCGAGCTGAAGGCCGCGAAGAAGGACGTCGAGACCCTCACCGGCGAGAAGGACACGCTGACCGGGCAGGTCGAGACGCTGCGGTCCGAGGCCAAGCAGGCCGCGACGGACCACCAGGCCGCCATCGAGGCCCTGCGCAAGGAGATGCAGGACCGCATCGACGCCCTGACCGCGCAGGTCGGCACCGAACGGGATCGCGCCGACGAGGCCGTGAACCGCCTGGAGACCGTGCGCCAGCAGGTCGACGTCGAACGCAGCCGCGCCGACACGGCCGAAGCCCAGCTCGAAGGGCTGCGCGAACAGCTCGGGCAACTGCGCGAGCAGAACGTCGAGCTGACCAAGCAGCTCGGCGCAGTCGAACCCGAGATGGCCGACCTGCGCCGCCAGATCACCGAGGCCACCAAGACCCGCCAGGCCCTGCGCGAACAGATCGACACCCTCACCGGAGCAGGTAAGCCGACCCAAACGACCTGATCAAGGGGCACCTGCCGCCGGTTCGGCGGCGGTGGCACCGGGTGCTCGCCTTCGTTCCCGACCCACCCGCGTCACGCGGGACGGGGGCGTTGGGGTCCACCCGGACCACCCACGACACAGGCCCTGACCGACGGCTCATCCCGCAAAAGAGTCGCCGCCGGCCAGGGGTCCACTCCCCGCAAGGAGGAGCAGAAGATGTCTACCACCCTGTTCGCGTGCGCTCACCCCGGCCGGAGGTGGCGAGCGTGAACCTCCAGAACTCGCTGATCACCGCCCTGTTCGGCGGTGTGGCCGGCTACGTGCGGCATCGTCGCGGCCGCTACGTCGCCACCCGCGCCCTGACCGAACTGGCCCTCGCCGAGGGGCCGGTCGAGCAGCGCCAGGCCCTGCTCGACCTCGCCGCCACCGACCGGCTGATGGGCGACGACCTGGCCGCCCGCCTGGCCACCCTGCTGGCCGGCGTCCACCTCGCCCTGCCCGACGCCCCGCCCGCCGACGACGAGCTGCTGGCCGACGCCGGACCGGTCGCCAGGACGGTGCTGGGCATGTACGCCAGGGCGGACGGGCCGGTCGACCGCGCCCACTTCGTCTTGGCCCTGGACGAGGTCTTCTCCCCCATCGTCGAGGCCCGCGGCGGCGCCCACCGCGGCGTGCTCATCGAGGTCGCCCGCGCCCACTACCTCCGGACTGGCTGGGACGACCAGCGCATCACCACCGAGCTGCGCCGCACCCGCGACGTCGCCGACGGGGCCGCCGACGCAGGTCCCGACCAGGGCGGTGATCAGGCATGATCCTCGCACTCCCCGCCCCGGTCGTCGTGCTGCTGATCGGCGTGGCCGGCAGCGGCAAGACCACCCTCGCCCACGCCCTGGCCGAGCAGGACCCGGCCGCCGCGGTGTTGTCCTTCGACGACTGCCGGGCCGAGCTGGCCGGCGACGCGGGCGACCAGTCGGTCACCCCGGCCGCCGTCGACCTGACCCACGCCCGACTCGCCGAACGCTGCGCCCAGCACGTCAGCACCGTCCTGGACGCCACCAGCGTGCGCGCCGAGCACCGCCGGGTCGTGCTCGACCTCGCCGCCGAGCACGACGTCCCGGTCGTGGCGGTCGTGGTCGACACGCCGCTGGAGACCGCGCTGGCCCGCCAGCTCGACCGGCCCGCCACCCGCCAGGTCCCCGTCGAGGTGGTGCGGGCCCAGCACGCCGACCTGCTCGCCTCCCTGTCCGGCCTGCACACCGAGGGCTACGCCGCCGTGCACCTCCTACGTCATCCCGTTGAGGTTCCGTTCTTTTAAGCGTTCGCCCTGATCAAGACCTTGTTGTGTCGCATCGTTGCGAACAGTGCGACGTGTGCGAACAGTGCGAACGGGACCGCTAGACCATTGGTGAGAACAGTTCACCAGATCAGGCTATGGTGAGTTCAAGTCACCAAATGACAGCATGGTGAAGAGCAAATGCACCAGGCGGGGCGCGACCGGCACCTTCCACAGCACGCCCCGTGCCCCGCCCGGACGTCCCCACCCACGAGGAAGCGGAGCCAGCAGTGTCCGAACAGCTCGTCGTTCCCGGCGCCCGGCGCGTCCACCCGGCGGTGGCGCGGTGATCAAGCGCCGGTCATGGAAGTCGCTCGCTTCCCTGCTCCGTCCGTCGCGGAGCGAGCACCACGCCGCGTCCGCGGCCAAGCGGAAGGCCATGCTCGCGTTGGGCGGCCGCCGTGCCCGCGATCCCCGGATCCGCATCGGCTTGCAGCGCGACCTGGCCACGGCCCACGCCGCCCTGGCGCAGCTCGCGGACCCGGCCGCGACCGACGACAGCGACGGCCGTCCGCTGCGGCAAGCCCACTACGACACCGCCCAGGTGATCCTGCTGCTCACCGACGCCGACGAACTGCGCCACCAGGGACGCGCCCACCGGGACGACCTTCGGCACCCTCTCCTGAGCCGTGGCGCCGAGCAGATCCTGCGCGAACTGGCCCAGGCCGACGACGCCGAGCTGCGCGCCCACCTGCTGGTCGAACTGGCCGTCCAGGTGTTACCCCACGCCGGGACGATGGCCGCCGGCAACCTCCGCGCGATCGCCTACCACCAACTGCGCGCCGCCGGATGCTCCAAGAAGGCCGCCGGCACCAAGGTCGGCACGGCGGTCAACGCCGTCGCCACCCACCTGCGGGGCTGACGCTCCCCCTCGTCCCGGAACAAGAGCACTCCGGGACGTCGGGGTCCGCCAGGACCGACCCAACCGACCCGAACACGCCGCCGGCCAGCGGCTCCGGCAAAGAACCCGCTGGCCAGCGAACACTCCCCTGAAGGAGCAAACCCATGTCTACCACCAGCCTGCCGCCCGCCAACAACACCGACGGCGACAGCGACATCGAGGCCCTGGCCGAGTCCGTCGGCGTCCTGCGCCGCTGATCCGGGCCGCCGCGCCCGCCACCCACGGCGGGCGCGGCCCGCCACCCGACGAAGACAAAAACGGCCGTTTTGGTAACTGCCACGTGTAGTGGCAGGGCCTTGATCAGCGCAGGAGCCCTTGATGACCACCCCACCCGAACCGGCGTCGCCGCACGGCGTCGTCGTCGAGCTGGCCGCCGCCGCCGCAGCAGCCGCCATCGCCTCGGACCCGACCCTGCTGCCCGCACGGCTCACCGACGACGAGGTGGCTACTCTGCTCGCCGCCGTCGACGCCTTCGGCACCGCCGCCGCGAACGTGCTCAACCACCTCGTCCACCACCCACTGCCCGGCGCCCACGCCGAGCGAGCCGCACGCTCGATCGGCATGGCCCGCGACTCGGTGCGCTGGATGGTCAACGACGCCCACCACGCCGCCGTCAGCCTCGGGCTCGACGGCAAGGCGCTGTGATCAGGCACGACCCCGGCTCCTTCCGCCCACCGCCACCCCGAGAGGAACCCCGCACCCGATGAGCGACGACGACTTCTACGACGCACACGAGCCCTACTTGCAGGCCGTGGCCGACGCGATCGTGGCCGAGAACATCCCCGTGGCCGACGTCATGGTCAACGCCGACGACCCCCGCAACGGCTGGATCGTGGTCGGCCTCGGCGAGGCCGAGCTGACCCGGACCGACGAGCCGGTCACCTACCTGCTCTGGCACGAGGAGCGCGGTTGGCAGCGCGCCGTCGGCTTGTACGGCGAGCAGTTCGACCAGGTCCGCGACGCCCCGTTCGAGATGCTGCCCACCCCGGTCGCCGTCGCCGCCTGGTGCCGGCGGGTGCTCAGCGGATCCGCCGAGGAGGACCCGGCGTCCTCGCCCTCGGCCGTCTTCCGCAACACCGGTGACGACGACGGGTTCGAGGAGCAGTTGCGCGGCTACCGGTGACTGCGCCGTCCTGATCAGCGCGTTCGAACCACGTGGCCCCGGTGGACTTCCCGCCGGGGCCACGCCGCGTCCACGGCCGCCGCAGCGGCGCGTCAACCAGACGCCAGCCGGGGCCGACACCGACGAGCAGGGCGGTTCAGGACCCGACGCGCCGCAACGCCGCGTCCAGGATCGGCACCAGCTCCTCGGGCAGCGTGTAGTCGTACACGGCCTGGGACCGCGGTGAAGCCGGGTCGGTGCGGGGAACGGCGACCCTCAACCGTTCACCGCTGCCATCCTTGCGGCCGCCGAGCACCCGACGCGCGGAGGTGTTCAACGTCAGGGTCATGTAGTGCAGACGCTTCTCACCGGTCAGCTCGCGCAGCCGCGCCACGGTCGCCGTGCCGCCTTCGTCGACCAGCGCGCGCAGGAACACCGAGCCGCTGGGCAGCGCGCCCCGCAGGACCTGTTCGGCCAGCTCGACCGTCCACCCCACGCCCTCCACGTGCCGCGGCTCGACCTCCTCGACCGTCGACATCGTGGCCTGCTCCGGACGCCCACCGGCCGGTCCGCCCTCGCGCGAGACCTTGTCGGGCAGCTCGACCGCCCGCACGGTGACGGTGCGCCCGGTGAGCACCAGGTGGGCCAGCACCGGGCCCGCACAACGCTGGCACAGCCGCTGATCAGGGCCGTCCATGCGGTCGTGGCGGACGGCCATGTCAGCGTCGAACCGGGCACATGAGTCGCAGTCGTCGCGAGCGTGCGGGTAGGGCCGTTCCGGCATGGCGGCATTCTCGCGCGTCCGGGCGGCCGCGGTTCCCGGCAGGCACGCCCACGCCACCGGTCGCGGTCCGGCGGCGGTTGAGCACAGCGCTACGGTGGCCGACGCTGTGTAACGCCGGCGTGCCCGACCGGTCGCCCCGCAAACCTGTAAGAGGTGCGATGTCCCTGTTTGGCCCACGTCGTCGAAGCCAGGCTGCCGAGGTCACCAAGGAGACCCGGCTGACCGACGCCTCGTCCGACGACATCAACCGGCACCTACGCGACTTTCTGGCCGACGGCGTGCTCGCCCAGGGCGCCGCGCTGTTGACGCCCGACGGGCCGCCCGTACGCGACGACGGCGTACTGCACCCGGTGTTCACCCTGGTGCTCGGCGACACCGCGTTCGACGCCTTCCCGGAGCTGCACGATGTCTTCGCCCTGCTCGACGAGCCGGGTGCCGACATCGAGGCGGTCGGCGCGCGGATGCACGTCACGGTCGGTTGGACCGTGCTGGCGGCACACGGCGTCGACCCGCTGGCCAAGCTCAAACTCGACTTCACGCGCCCGGTGTCGGCCAACGTCCGGATCCTGCTCAAGGTCGAGCAGTGCTCCGCGTTCCTGCACGAAGCCGCCGCCGGTGGACTGCTCGGCCTGACCACCTACGCCCGCCTCGGCCGCATCCGCGACAGCCTGGACCGGCGGTCCTTCGCCGACGGGCTGGCCCAGATCATCCCGCTGCAGGCGGGAGCCTCGCCCGGCCTGGAGAAGCTGATCGGGGTCTACGGGTGGCCGACCGGGTGACGCGCTGGCGTGGCACCACGTCCGAGGACGCGTCCGGACCGGATGCTCATCACCATGACTACCGAGTCGCCTGTCGCCGCGCCGTGGACGTCCGGGGTGCCGGCGATCGACAACGCCGCTGCCCGAGTGGAGCAGCTGCGCGAGAAGCGGGCTCGGATCACCGCGGCGATGCTGGAGGCGGAGGCGGAGTTCATCGGCCAGGTCGCCCAGGCCCATCGGGCCGGCGGGATCGACTGGCGCGGGATGCTGGCCGCCTACGAGCAGGTGCGGGCGTGGTCGAAGGCCGAGGGGGTCACCGGACACGGCGGGCGCTGGCTGGCCCAGATCTCCTACGACTGGCAGAGCCTGACCAGGCTGATCGAGACCCTGCCGGTCCGGGAGGACGGCACCTGGCGCGGCGACACCGGCTTCGACCGCCTGCACAAGAGCAAGTACCCCGGCCGCGGCGCCGAGGTGGCGTTCGTGTTGTTCGGCAACGGCGGGGCACCGGTGTTCATCGGCTACACCTGCCAGTTCTACCGCCGCCTGCAGAACCTCGACCGTGAGGGGATCAGGTGGGAGTCCTGGCTGGCCCTGCCCTGCGTAAGCCAGCGGGACTCGGTGGAAGTCCGCCGCCAGCTCGTCGTCCGGTACGGCCAACCCAACATCGCCGCCCAACCGGCGACCGTCCCGGCCCCCACCGCGTCGACCGGCCCCGCGTCCTGGTGACGCCGCCCGCGGGCGGCCCAGTTCACCGCCGTCGGGGCAGCAGCACGTCGACCAGGCGCTGCCCGAGGCCGACACCGATTCCGACCAACAGCGCGGTCGCCATCGTCCGGACGCCGCCGCCCGCGACCGATACCGGTGCCGCCCCGGCCGCGGCGTCGACGTCGAGCGGCCCCGCGTCAGCCGCCTCCCGCGCCTCGGCGGCCGTGCCACTCGTTCGGGGAACGCGCTGGATCCGGTGTGCCGCGTCCTCCAGCCGCACGGCGACCGGCTGGTCCTCCCAGGCCACCACCTCCAGCCGGCCCATCCCGGCCAGCTCGGTGAAGCGGTGGTCGCCCGAGGCGACGACGAACGCCCGGCACCCGAGCGAGGCGTGCACGCGGCGGGCGTGCGCGAGCAGCACCTCCTCCGCCGCGTCCGGCGCCGGTGCCACCCGCAGCGCGGCCACGCCCAACTCGGCCAGCGCCGAGGCCGTCGGATCGTCGGCCAGGTCCGCCCCGCCGTACCCGGCGACCGCGTGGTGCACCGGCCCGGCCGCGACCAACAACGCCTCGACCCGGGCCAGCAGGACGCGCCGTCGCGGCCGCACCGCGCCGACGCTGTTCTCCAAGTCGATCAGCAGCACGCGAGGCTCGACCACAGCGGAAGTCACCCGCCGAGCCTGACTCAGACCAGCCGTTCCCGACACTCGGCACGACCGCTACGCTGCACCCTGCCAGGGCTCTCAAAGCCCTGATCAGCGCCACGCAGCGCACCTCTTACAAGATCAACCCCAAGGGCTTTACCTGTCAGGCATCACCCCCTTCGGGGAGATGCGGGCGGGGCCCGCCGGTGTTTGCGGATGCACTTGCCGCCGGCGGCGGCATAGCCTGTTCGGGTGAACGCGGGGGCGTTCACCGGGCTCCGGGGGAGGCCGTTGCGGAGTCCGGGGGACTCGTGGCGTACGTGACGCCGCTCTACAGCGGCACCGACGCTCAGATCGACTACAGGCTCGGTATGGTGCAGGCGGGCTGCGTGTCCGACACGCAGTTCGCCTACCACGCCGACGCGCGCGAGCGCCCGCTGCGCTGGGTCGGTCAGGGCCTGACCGCGTTCGGTCTCGTGGACCAGGGCGTGGTCGCGGGCGCGGAACTAACCCCTGATCAGTACGACATGGCGCGCGCTCTGGTGCGCGGATTCCACCCCGGAACCGGTGAGCAACTGGTCGTCGGGAAGGTCGCCGTGCCGCCCGCGGCGAAGGTCCCCAGTAGCGCCCTGGTGGCCGCCGTGACCGCCGAGGCGCAGCGGTTGAACGTGGCCCCGGAGGAGCTGTTCGAGGGCAAGAAGGCCCGCGCCGCCTACGCCACCGCGGCCCGCGAAGTCGCCCGCCGACCGGCCCGCGCGGCGTTGAAGGTCACCGACGCCGAGCGCCTGGCGCGCGTCGCCGGGCTCGATCCGGAGCAGGTGTGGGCGCCGGAGAAACTGGCCGACGCGCGTACCGCGCTGTACGAGCAGCGCCCCGTCCTGGACGACGACGGCAACCCCAAGTTCACCCGCGCTGGACGGCCGGTGACCGAGCGGGTCGAGCGCCGCGACAGCGTCCGCATCTACGCCTTCGACGTCGGCATCGGCGTGCCGAAGTGGGCCAGCGTCTTCCTCGCGTTCTCCCCCGACGGGTTGGTCGACCGGGTCGAGGACGCCTACGCGACGGCCACCGACACGACGTTCCGGTGGCTGGAGGGACGCACCGGGTACGTCCGGATCGGCACCGAGGGGCGCGGCCAGCAGGCCCGGTTCGCGCCGTCGTCGGGCATGGCCGGCTGGGTCATGACCCACCGCGCCGCCCGCCCCGTGGGCGATGCCGAGGTGGGCGATCCGCACTGGCACGTGCACATCACCGTGGCCAACCTGGCCCAGGGACCGGACGGCAAGTGGCGCGGAATCGCCGCCGGCGGCCGCGACCTCATGCGCCACACCCACGCCATCGACGCGGTCACCCAAGCCCAGATCCGGCACGAGCTGCACGCCGAGTACGGCGTCGAGTTCACCCGCTCCGAACGCACCGGACAGTGGGCGTTGTCCCACGTTCCCGACGCGGCGATCAGCCAGTTCTCCAAGCGCCACGACCAGGTCATGGCCGCGTTGAAGAGGCTCGGCTACGACGGCAACACCGGCGTCTCCGCCGCCCAGGCACGCGTGCTGACCCGGACGTCGCGGTCGGCGAAGTCGGAGTCCACCGCCGCCTCGGACGCCACCCTGCGCCAGCTGTGGCGGGCCGAAGCCGTGGCCGCCGACCTCGATCCGGACGAGTGGATGCCGCGCGTGCTGGCCGCCTACAACGCCGGACACGCCCGCGTGGACGCCGACGTCAACGCCTCCGCCAAGGCCCGGTTCGGCATCGACGTCGACGAACTGGTCGACGCGCTCACCCATCCCGAGACCGGACTCACCGCGTACCAGCGCCGGTTCGACCACCTGGAGGCGCTGGTCGCCGTCGCCGAGGCGTTGCCGAACGGCGCCGCGATCGGCGACGTCGAACAGCTCACCGCTGTGGTGCTGGCCCATCCGGCGTTCCTGGCCATCGACGGACCGAACGCGCTGCAGGGCCAGAAGCTCGCAGGTGCCGAGCGGATGCGCAGCGGCCAGGCGTTCACCACCGCCGACGTCCCCGCCCTCGAACGCGACATCATCACCGCGGTCACCGCGTCCAGGCCGGAGCAGGACAAGGCCGTCGTCGCCGCCGACACCGTGGCGATGGCGACCTCGGTCGCCGAGGCCGGCCAGGGCTTCGAGCTGTCGGACGAGCAGCGCCAGGTGCTGCACCAGGTGGTCACCAACGGCCGCCAGTTCGAGGGGATCGAAGGCCCACCGGGTACCGGCAAGACCACCCTGATGCGCGCCGCCCGCCTGGCCTGGGAAGCCCAGGGCTACGTCGTCGCTGGCGGCGCGACGGCGGCCGTCGCGGCACAGAACCTGGCCGCCGAGTCCGGCATCGAGTCGCGGACCGTGGCCCAGTGGCGCTGGCGCATCGGCCACCGCAACGGCCTGGACGGCGTCGACGTCCTCGTGCTGGACGAGGCCAACCTGACCAGCGACCGCGACCGCGCCGCCCTCTACGCCGAGGCCCTGCGCACCGGCACCAAGGTCGTCGAAGTCGGCGACCCGCGCCAGCTCCGGGGCGTCGGCGTCGGCTCGATGTTCGGCTACCTGCACGCCACCCTGGACGGGCCGCGCCTGACCGAGAACCGCCGCCAGCACGTCGAGGACGAGCGCCGCGCCCTGGCCGCGTTCCGCAACGGCGACCACCTCGACGCCCTGCGCACCTGGGAACGCATCGGCGGCGTGGTGGCCACCGAGACCGCCGACGAAGCCGTGGCGGCGATGGCGAGCCGGTGGATGACCGCCCGCGCCGGTGCCCCCGACCCGCACACCGAGGCCCGCGGCGTGCTCATGCTCGCCGCCACCAACGAGCAGGTCGCCAGGCTCAACACCACCGCCCAGGCCGTGCGCCTGGCCGAGGGAGAACTCGCCGGACCCGGCACCACCTACGACGTCGGCGACGACCGCCGCGCCACCTTCCACATCGGCGACCAGGTGCTGATCAGGCGCAACGACCGCACCGGCGAACAGGTCGACGGCGACGGTGTCCTCAACGGCTACCGCGGCGTCGTCACCGCCCTGCACGACGGCACCGGCAACCGCCCCGAAGGCGTCGAGGTCGCCTGGTTCCCGCCCGGCGCGTCCCTGAGCGGCGAGCCGTCCAGCGCCGTGCTGACCCCCGCCTACATCGCCGACGGCGGCCTCGACCTCGGCTACGCCCTGACCGCCCACAAGGCCGAGGGCCTGACCGTCAGCGCGTCCTGGGACCGGCCCGACGGCACCCGCAACTCCGGCACCGTGCTCACCTACGGCCCCGGTCAGGACGCCCCCGGCCTGTACGTCAGCCTCTCCCGCGACCGCGGCCAGGCCCTGCTGTTCGCCGCCCGCCAAGACATCGAAGGCCTCCGCGAAGACGCCCTCTACGGCCCACCCCGCGACCAGACCGAGCTCACCGAACGCGTCCTCGCCGCCCTGGCCGAACGCGCCACCGCCACCGCCGAGAACGCCAACGACCGCCCCGTCCTGGTCGACCTGGGCGAAGCTCCGCCACTGGACCGGCTCACCAACGAACCCCCTGCCGCGTCCACGCCCGAGCCGGTCCCGGCCACCGAACCAGAGCCCGACGAGCGGCAGCCCTTGGACCTCTCCCCCACCGCCGTGTTCGAGCGGATGACCCGCTGGCGGCACGAACAAGACGCTGATCAGGGCGAACCCATCCCCGCCGAGCAGGACCACGAGCCCGCGCCGGCGCTGGACGACGAGCAACGACGCAGTTGGCGCGAACTCAACCTGCGGATCGCGGTCGCGTCCGACAGCGACACCCGCGACGCGGTGCTGGCCGAGCGCGCCGCCTTCCTCGAACAGCTCGGCACCGAACGCGCCGAGGCCCTGCGCCAGGAAACCCAGGCCGCCCGCGAGCAGATCCGGGAGCGCGTCGCCGCCCGCGAGCAGAAGTTCGGCGAGGCGTGGCGGGCCCGCCCGCTCGGCCGGCTCACCGACGGGCAGCTCGTCGACGCACTCGCCGAGGCCGCCGCCGACCGCGCCGAGCACCTGGCCGCCGCCGAGCACGCCCAGGCCCGGCTCGCCGACCTCGAACCGGCCGTCACCACCGGCCACGGTCCCCTCGTGGTCGCCCTCGACGAACGCCTCGCCGAGCTACGCCGCCAGCTCGACCTGCACACCCGCGCCGACGAGGCCGCCCAGCAGCGCATCGCCGCCCGCGCCGAAGCCGATGACCTCGCCCGCCAAGCCCGCCGCAAGGAGACCGACGCCGAGCGAGTGCCGTGGTACCGGCCCGGCCGCCGCGACCAGATCCTCCGCGACGCCTCCGACCTGCACACCCAGGCCCGCGAGGCCCAGGCCCGCTCCGCCGACCACGCCCGCACGCTGCGCGAGCTGCTTCCCCAGCTTGGTGACGACCGCCCCCACCCGTCCCTCGCCCGGGCCGCCCTCCAGCGCGCCGAAGCCAGCTACCCCGCCGACCGCGACCGCGCCGAGCAGAACGACCGCACCGACGTCGACGAGCTGCACCGCCGGATCACCACCAGCCGGACCGCGGTCGCCGACCTCGACATCCGCCGTGCCGACCTGGTCGCCGAGCAAGGACTCCGCGAGGCCATGTCGCCCGCCCAGCGCACCTCCGAGGCCGACCTGCGCCGCCAGGCCGCCGCTGCCGAGCTTCAGGAACGTCTCGCCGAGCAGCGTGCCGCCAGGGAGCGTGCCGCCCGCTTCCGCCGCACCACTGCCGCGCGCCGCGACGACTACTACGACGCAGGCCCCGACCAGTCACTCCATCGCGGCATGGGACTAGGCCGGTAGAACCAGGTTTTCACTGATCAACGTCTTATAGAGCTGCGAACAGTCGCAATGTTCGCAGCCCTGCTAGCGCTCGCTGCTACCCTCCCCAAGTACAAAAACGTCCGTTTTTGCATCACGTTTCCGCCTGGTGAAGGAGCCCTCCGCCATGACGACGCCCCCGGACCCCTCGAACGATGCGATCGGGGAACGCCTGCGGCACATCGCCGCGGTGGCCGTGGTCGACAAGAAGTCGGCCGACGAGTTGCTGTGGGACTGGATCGGCCGCACGCCCACCCCGGCCGGTGAAGAGCGGATGAGGCTGTTAGCCCAGCTCGCCCCCCGACTGGTCGCCGACGAGGTCACCCGTGCCGGATGGGGAGGCCGTACCGGGATGTGGGCGCTGGACCGCCCCGTCAACGAGGACCTGCCGCCGGACGTCCTGGCCGTCGCCCAGGCCGTCGTGCGCCACCTCAACGGCGAGCACGACACCGCCGAGGAGATCATCGACGCCTACACCGGCCCGCTCGGCGTGCAAGGGCTCTGGGGTGTGGGGACGGCCGCCTTGCGGCTCCTGGCCGCAGAACTGAACGACCAGCGCGCGGACCAAGCCGACGACGCTCGGCCGTAGAGGCTGCGCCTTCTCACCTCGGCCGGTCGGGGTGGTCGCTGAACCGGGTGACGGGCGGCTGTGGCTAAGGTGCGCGCCGCCTGTTCACCATCCTGCAGGGGGACGAAGTGAGTACGACCAAGCCGCCGGTGAAGCAGTCGTTGGCCATCCACGCCCTCCACCTACCCGAGGCATGGATTCCCGTCACGATGGCCGCGACCCTCGTGACGGCACTGATCAACGGGTTCCTGTCCGGCTTCACGGTCGCCGACGGCTTGCTGTGGGAAGAGGGCGGCATCCCGTTCGGGATCGTCTACACCGCACTGATCATCGGTGCGGCGGTCGTCTTGTACGGCCGGTGGCAGCAGGGACGGATCATCCGGGTGCCGATGCTCGCCGTGCCGATCGCCTTCGGGCTGCTGATCAGCGGCATCCGCTGGCACTACCTCGACCACGGCGAACTGTCGGCGATGCTGGTGTTCCCCGTGCCCTTGTTGCTCTTCGGTGCCACGTTCCTGCTTTGCCGGCTCAGGTTCGACTGACGGCTACGCCGACGCGCCCTCGACCTTGACCACCCTCGCGAAGCCAGGCCCGTCGTCGAGCCCAGGTCGTGCAGCGGCGCGACCGTCGTCCCTGGCCGGAAGCTGATGACAACGGCTATTCACGGTGAATAGGGCGAGGCATGGCGACGGTGCGGCCGCGAACCCCGTCGGAAGATTCTGCCGACCTGCTGTCGGCAGTATATGCGCCGAGTCGGCCCGTACCGGTGGGCGAGACCGAACGCCGGTCCCCATAACTCCTGATCAGAGCCTTAAGGACTGAGAAGGCTCGCAGCGTTAGCACCTCTGCGAACGCTGCGAGGCAGGACTCCAGTACACGTCGAAGGGCTCGACACATCTCCAGCGCGCGGAGCGTGTCGAGCCCTTCAACCCGGAATCGGGGCGCCGGGAGACCGTGTTACCCGAGGCCAGCGCGGCGGGGTCACTCCTCTTCGAGGACCGCGTCGACCTCTTCGTCGGTCACATCCGTGACGCTGAGGTGGTTCAGCAGCTTCCCCAGCCGCAGGTCGGTCTTCACGCTCGACCGGTGAAGCTGGTAGATCGTCTCGCCGTAGCCGCCTTCGACCTCGGCGAGACGCGCCTCAAGGGCCAGAATCCGACGTTCCAACGTCTGGAGAGAAGCCATGCGGGGAGCCTAGCGTCGCGTCGTGCCCGCAAAGCCCCGACCACGTGTCGGCACGTCCGCGTGTTCAGGTCACCGTGGCCATGCTGTGGTTCTGCCAGTCCGGTGCAGCTCCACAGCCACCCGGAATGCCAGTCGGGCGGGCCAGGCTCAGCGGCATGACGAAGAACCTGCTGACCCTCCTGGAGGGCGTTCTCGCCAGCACCGGCCGCACCATCCGCGCGGTCGTGCTGATCGTGACCCTGGGCCTGGTGACCGGGACCGTGCCGGGCGTTCCCTTGCCGCCCCACCAAGCACCGAACGCAACCGTCACCACGTCGAGCAGTAGTGGTCGGTTACCGCATACGAGCTGGCGGAAGGCTCGCAGATTGGCCGATAACGCCTGACCAGAACCCTACAACTACAGCGATTATTCGCAGGGTTCGCGGGCGTGCGAGCCCTGCGAGCCCTGCGAACAGATCGACTGGTGCCTACGCCGGTGAACCGGCCGACTCGGATGCCGGAGGTGCAGGCGGCAGGCCGAGCTTCTTGCGAACCTTGGCCATGTTGTCCACCCCGGTCATGATGAGCACGCCGAGGATCTCGCTCTTCTCCTTGGTGCCTCGCAGGTCGAAGTAGAGCTGCTCGCACGCCTGCGACAAGGAGTCGGCCACGGTGTGCGGCAGGTACCAGGACCGGGTCGTGCCGTTGGCACGGCGTTTGGCCGGGGCGCGTCGCGACTGCTGCTGCGGCGGCTCAGCCCCGGCGCGGCTGCCGCGCTGGCTGAGGATGTCGGCCAGTGGGTCGTGACCCGCACGCGGGTCCTCGGCCCTGAAGTCCCTGCTCACGAAGTGATGACCTCTTCCTGCAAGTTGCCCTCAAACGGCAGTTCGGG
Organism: Actinosynnema sp. NPDC023587; assembly: GCF_040640215.1. Lineage (NCBI taxonomy): Bacteria > Bacillati > Actinomycetota > Actinomycetes > Pseudonocardiales > Pseudonocardiaceae > Actinosynnema > Actinosynnema sp. NPDC023587. The sequence goes on from NZ_JBFABG010000027.1 coordinate 24,079, forward strand.
CAGCGCCCGCAGTTCCTCTACGTCGGCCAGGCCTGCGGCGATGTCGAGCACCAGGCCCACGCGCCGGTACTGCTCGGAGATCGGTGCGTCCGGCGCGTAGATCGTGACGGGGACGCCCTTGAGCCACGCCTCTTTGACCTTGGCCGCCAGCGGCAACCGCGCGATGATCGGCAGGCCCCGGGCAGCGAGGGCTTCGAGTTCGCCCATGACGTACTTGTCGATGCCAGCGAGCGGGCGCCGGTAGCGGCTGGGCACCAGGCCGAGCAGGCGCCGCTCCGGGATCCGCAACTCCTTCTCCACAGCACGGATCTGGGCCAGCAGCAGCCGCAGCGCCCGGATCGAGGTCCGGTCCGGCTCGACGGGGATCACCACGGCGTCGGCCGCGGCCAGGGCGTTGTCGGTCAGGATGTCCAGCGACGGCGGGCAGTCGACGACCGCGTGGTCGAAGGGACGCTCACCGGCGGCGGCGGCTACCTCCTCGACCAGTGCCTCCAGCAGCCAGTGCAGCCGCTCCTCCATCTTCTTCACCCGCGAGTACAGGGAGCGCACCACGAGGAACATGTCCAGCGTGGTGGGCAGCACCCACAGCTCGCCGCCGGACGGGTGCGTGGAGTGCAGCACCAGCAGGTCGCGCACCGGTCCCTGGTAGTCGCCCGTAAGGGCGTTGGCCAGGTTGACCGCGTCCGGCCCCGAGGGGGCTTCGCGCAGGCCGAGCGCCTCGGTGGTCAGGTGGCCTTGTGGGTCCAGGTCGATCGCTAGCACCTTGCGGCCGCGCTCAATCAGAGCGCCCGACGAGCCGGCGGCCAAGCCACTCTTGCCGACGCCGCCCTTCTGGTTGAGCTCCACCGTGGTGTGCATGGCCCGGGAGCGTACCGGCGCGACTCGCAACACTGCGAGTTTTCGCAGCATTGCGAACGCTGAGAACAGGATTGTTGGTCCAGTGCGAGGCAATGAAACGCTTCTGAAGTGCTCAAACAGCGATGCTAGTTAGCAGCTCTGCGAACAATGCGAGAGATGTAGATGTCCGTCTGGCGAGCGGTACCGGACGTCGCCGTACAGCCAGCCGATGTGGTGGGGAAGCGGGGCGGCGCACACCGCCACGAGCGACAGCAGTAGAGACCAGCAAGTCGATCCTGTTCGAGGATCGTCGCTGGTGTCGGTGGGCAGGTGCACAATCGTTCGATCCGAACGACAGGAGGACTGTGCAGCAACCACCAACGCCTGCCCAGGGCAACACCATCACCTTGCAGGAGCTCGCTGAGGAACTCGGGCGGGACTGGCGCGCCATGCGCGAACTATGTCGGGCTCAGCAGGTCTTCGCCCGGACGCCTGACACCGTGGTCAGCGCGAGCAACGCCGACCGTCTCCGCGAAGCCCACCGGGACAAGGAGCGACGGAACGCGCAACTCCGGTCGATCCCGTCGGACGCCCGGCGTCCGAAGTCCAAGGCGGACGCCTACGCCGAGGCCGCCTACCGGCAGTGGCCCGGAGAACTCGGCGTCGACGTGATCGCCCGCCAGTGGGCCGAGCAGATGTTCGAGGTCGCCGAGGCCGTCGTCTGGTGGAGGGCGGGAATGCGAGGTCAGGACGCGGCTCTGGCTGGCTTGCTCCGAGAATTCGGAGTCCAGCCTCACCACCTGGCCGTCGTGGTGCGAGGTGACACCATGCTCTTCCGCCTCATCGACCAGGGCATGGCCCCCGAGATGATTGCCCGGCTCCTCCGCCAAGAGGGTCACCTGGTGTGAGCAGTCGCCAAGCATGGGCAGTTCTGGCGAATTAAACGAACGCGGCCCGGCAGCCACCCGCTACCGGGCCGCGACCAGATGATCTGCAATCTTCTCCATTATGTCAGTGTTGTCTGAAATTAAGGATGGTCGCTCGCACTGTTCGCAGCACTAGGAACGTTGCGAGCGTTCTCAGGCAAGTCCAGCCGAACTCGGCCGCATCGACCTGCTGTGACCGGACGGGCCCATCGACTGGGTGCGGCACTGTGGGTGGCGGCGCGGACACGGTGTGTCGGTAACGTGGACCGGTCGTCGACTTCGAGGAAGGGCTGGACGTGTCCAAGCCGCCGTTGACCGTTCGCAACGCCGCGATCACCACCGCCAGTGTCGAGATCAAGACGCTGACGGTCTCGGGCAAGCAGGTGACCCTCGCGGTGTTCCGCCAGTTGCGCGAGGTGCCGGTGGTGACCGACGAGGGCATGTTGGCCGGTCAGCCCTGGGGTGTCGTGAACTACCACCCGGACAAGTGCGCCAACATGTCGGAACACTGGCACGTGGTGTGGCAGGACGGCGAGGACCTGCGCCGCAGCTTCGTGACGGTGGTCCCGGTCTACCAGACGTTCTGGTCGGAGGACGGCGACCGGTTCGTCACCTCCTGCGTGCACGACCTGATCACCACAGGAAGGACGCCGTACTTCCAGGGCAAACCCCCGGTGGAACGGCTGCTCAACCAGTACGACGGCATCAACGTCGACACCGGCCACGGATTCCGCACCGACCTGGTGCTGGCCGAGGCCGCCAACGCCTCGGCCAAGGTCTGGCTGGACCTGCAGTACAAACGCAAGTCCATGCTGGAACGCGCCGACAACGGGGATGTGCCCTCGTGGATGGTCTCGGGTGTGCAGGCCGCCGAGCGGCAGTTGTCCGAGGCACTGCCGGCCTTCACCGCCAAGGTCGCGGAGTTCGAGGCGACCACCGACCTGCTCTACGAGCGCTACGCCGCGGCCACCGAAGCCGAGAGGGCGCGTCGGGAACGCCATCGACGGGTGCGGGAGGAGCTGGAGGCGCTGCCCCAGTTGTTCATCGCCGTGTGAGCGACAGGATGGAGTGGTGCCGGCCCGCACGGTGCGGATCACTCGTCGACGGCCAGGCGCTCGATCGCGGCCTGCTTGTCGGCCTCGGTGGGCAGGCTGTAGCGGCGGGCGGTTTCGATGGAGTGGCCCAGGATCTCGGCGACGGTGACGATGTCCTGCCCGTCGCGGACCAGGTTGGTGCCGGTGGTGTGGCGCAGCGCGTGCGGGGTGAGGTCGCCGTCGCGGCCGAACTCCAGGTTCGCGTCCGCAGCGACCGCTTTGAGCACGTCATAGGCGCCGCGGGTGGACAACCGGCCGCCGCGCCGATTGAGGAACAACGCCGGGCTCTCCTTCGCTCCCCGCCACTTCGGGCGGTCGTCGATCCACGCGTCCAGGGCGGTGCGCAGGTGCGGGTGCAGCGGCACCTCCCGGTACCTGCCGCCTTTGCCGTAGCGGACGACCAGCACGCCCTTGCGGGCGGAGATCCGCACGTCGTCCAAGTCCAAGGCGACCGCCTCGCCGCCACGCAGTCCGGCGTAATAGCCGATGTAGGCCAGCGCCTTGCCGCGCGGGTCGGCGCGCTGGGCGGCGCGTAGCCAGCGGGTGCGGGCCCGGTCGTCCAGGGCGCGGGGGGCGGCCTTGGGCACCTCCTGCCGCTTCACCACCGCCGGGCCGAGCCCGAGGTGCCGGTACAGGTCGTCGACCGCCGTCAGGTGCGCGTTGACCGTGGACAGCTTCCGCCTGGCCACGGTGAGCAGGTGGGTGCGGTAGTCGCGCACCGCCCCGTTCCGCACGTCCGGATCGGTCAACGGGTCGCCGTCGACCGCGCCCGCCTCCACCGCGTCGGCCAGCCACGCCAGAAACTGCCGTACCCGCGAGCAGTACGCCCGCACCGTGTCCCCGTCCAGCGGGCCACCCGGCCGCGACACCGCCTCCCGGTAGCCGGCGAACAGCCCGGCGAACACCTCCGGCACCACCGTCGGCAGCGCACCCGGACCGCGACGCGGTCCGGGTGCCGCTCCCGCGCCGGTACGGTCCGAAATATCGGAAGTTGTTCCGGTCCCCTGAAGGTTCGCCGCGTCGGCAGTATCGGAAGTCACTCCGGCAGTCTACTTCTGATACTTACAGGTATCAGAAGAAGGTCGGATTCGTGCCGACTCGCTGTAACGAACTACAGCGAGAGTGCTGTAGTCTTCCGCAGCACCAGCGCTGTAGACATCTGCAGCGACCAAGGGGAGGAGTTGCCCAGTGGCCTGGGACGACCAGCCTGTCGCCAACGGGATCCGCACCGACCACCCGATCCCGAATCTGCCCTTCGTCGACGACAGCCACATTCCCGTGGGGGACCCGGAGGCGATCGAGGGCATCGGCCGCCACGCCGATTCCGGCATGTGGGGCCGGTTCGACATCGACGACGAGACGGGCGAGTGGATGGCGTTCACCACCGACCCGAAGAACCACTCCTACTCCTGGGTGGTGCACCACCATCCTGCACACGGCCGCAGCGTCGTGCTCTACCGAGGCGGCGACGGCGCGTCTGCGCACAGCGAGTGGTTCGGCGACCGGCCGCTGCTCACCCGGCTCGGCGGTTACTGGTGGGACGGGAACACCTGGTACCGCCCCCGACAGGTGTTCAGCCTGTCCACCGAGGCCTACATGCGCCGGCCCGTACGCCAGCCCACCACGATCACTGCGGAGGATCTGCTCGACAGCGGCTGCCAGGCCGACCTCGGACAACTGCACAAAGTGCTGCACTTGGACCCGGACGTCGCGGTCGCCGCGGAGCAGTGGCGACACGACCTCGCGCTGTGGGCGACACGTCGGAGCGCGTACCCCGACGCCTTGCCACCGCAGCGGTGCGTGGTCTCGCTCAACGCCCCGGAACTGGCCGACGGCACCCTGCTCGGAATCGACGACTTCGCCCGGGAAGCCAGTATCGCGGCCTCGACCCTGCGTGCCTACATCGCCCGTGACGAGGCTGAATTGCCGCCGCCGCAGGTTACCGACGGCGGCCGCAAACGGTGGGCGCGTCCGGTGGCGCTCGACTGGGTCGAGCGGCGCCGACGCGAGCCGTCGAACGTGGTCGCCGTGCTCAGCGGCGACGCCGAAGACCGTCTTGCACCCGGACTCCGCACCCTGTGGAAACGCCTGTCCGGCGTCGTCTTCCGCGCCCTCTGGGATCAGCCCGCGTCTCGCCGTCGCTGGTCCCGTCCCCACCGCAACGAGCAGGCTGTGCGATCGGTGGCCGACCAGCTGGCCTGGAGCGCCGCGCTGCACCTGGACTCCACGGTGCCCTTCGACGCCCTTGCCGACGCCCTGGAATACACGGTGCTGTGGGAACTGTCCCGCCATCGCGACTACGCGATCGACATCGGCTACACCAGCTTCATGCCCAACACCGGCCGCCTGCTCGGCTGGTTCGTTCGCCACAAGCCTGACCGGGTGCCGAGGCTCTTCGGGGCCATCGTCGGCCAGGCCGAACGAGAGTTGAAGATCCCTCCCGCCGTGACGAAGAGGTCTCTGCGGAGCTCACTCGTGACCGACGGAGGGTTCAAGGACCACAAGGAGTGGATCAACGACTTCCTTGCTGTGACCCTGCCTCCGGAGAAATAGACCGGCACCTGGGGTTAGCAGGGTTGCGAACGTTCGCAGTCCTCTGTGGACGGCGAGGCACGGGTGCTTCACTATCACCGTATCGACGTATGGTGACTTTGAATCACCAAGTAGAAGAATGGTGACATGAACTCTGATCGCCACCGGGCGCAGCCGGCTGACAACCCGGAGACCGGCAGTTCCTCAGTTCGGAAGAACCTCACCGCGACCGCCGAGACCCGGTCGACCGCGTGCCAGCACCAGCGCGAGATGCAGCTCCTTGTCCAGCTCAGCCTCACCAGGCGGCACGGCAGCACCGCCAGCGCGATCTCGTCGAAGATGCTCGCCGACGAGAAGATGGCGGCGTGCCAGGTTGAGTGCGGCGACGCCTCGCCCTACCGCGATGTCGAGCTGCACCCGATCTCCCGGCAGGAAGCCGTCGCGCTGCTGGAGCCCACCGGCTACCTCGACATCATCATCAGCGAGTTTGCCGACATGGCCAGGACGGCGTGGCACGGCATCCGTCGGTTGGCGCGTCGTTCGGATCGAGACTCGACAGCATGACCCAGGCACCGCCCCGCCAGACAGCAGCCCTGCGAACGCAGCGTTCGTAGAGCTGCTAACAATCGCACCTCTCGCACATCTGCGAGATTGAAGGACGGACGAGTCGCTGGCCGTCAGACCGCTGAGCCGCGACTGCTCGTCGGCGCGTTCGGCCCAGACCCGCGAATCGACCCGCACCGCGATTCGGCAGTCCCCCCGCACAGCCCGACCACGGCCTCGGCGCGATCCCACTCCGCGGCGCACCCGCTTGTCGGCGTATCGCACGGCCGGTGGTCACATGCTGCGCGGGTCGGTCGTATCACCATCTGCGTGAGGTTGTTCCAGTGGCAGCCTACGGTCGATCTCCAGAGCCAACTGCTGGACGACGTGCGTGCGAGTCCGGCCGGTGGCCTGGCACAGCCATTCGATGAGCAGGCCCTCGACCAACAGGTTCACCCCCGCCTGCCGGCTGCGCGCTCGTGCGGTCCATTCCAGACCGGCCAGGAGGACCGCCGAATCCCGCGCCGACAGCGGGCCTTCCAGGGCCAGGACGTGCGCGCGGACCTGGTTGACCTCAGTGATCAAGTCGAGCGTCTCTTGAAGAGTGCGGCCACCCTCGCCCAGCAGGGTCAGCCCACGAAGCCAGTCCTGCGCCACCTCCCGCGAGGTCTGCTGGGGCAACCGCGCCAACTCCGAGTCGACCGCGGCCTGGTCGATCTCGACCGGCGTGCCGTTGCCGGGGCGGGTGCGGCGACGACGTCGGAACCATCCGGCCATGTCGGCACCGTAGCGGTCATACCAAGTGCGTTCAGGCTGTAGCACCGTTCGCAGCTCTGAGAGCATTCGCAGAAACGCGAGAATCTTGCCTGGTCAGCGCGCAGACACCGGTCGCTGCACGAAGTGCGGCTCAGCCCTCGCGTACGGGGCGTCGTCCAGGACCAGGCGGTCAGGAGCGGGCCCGTCGAACGTGAGCACCCAGGAATGGTCCGGGTTCGGCTCGGCGAAGCAGGCCGCGCAGCTCACCCGCAGCTCGCCGTCCGTGATGCTGGCCGTGTACCGGTCACCGTGCAGATGGTGCAGCCCGCGCTTACACCTCGCGGGAACGACACCGACCTGGACCGCGTGCTCGACCCGGCGGTGCAAGCGGGCGTCCGGCCGGGCACCCCGGCCGATGTTCTGCAAGTCCATGTGGCGAAGACTAGCGGCATCATCGAACGCATGTTCGAATTTGATTGGGGAAGAGGTCTCGGTGACGGTGGTGCCGGTGCCGCTGGCTGTGCTGACGACGGGGCCGGCCCGCGGGCGGAGAGTTTCGTCGCCCGCCCGCGCAACGTGAGGGCTACCGGGCGACACGACCTCGGAACACTTCGCAGAGGTGCGAGCCCTGCGAACGCTGCGAGATTCCGCCCGGAGTACCACTGGGCCGTCACCATGTCGGGCTATGGTGAATTCAATTCACCAAATGACAAGATGGTGAAATGACCTCTGACCCCTACCTGATCGAACCGGTCGACAACCCGGTGACCGCCATCCCGTCGGAGGCGGACGAGCCGCACCGCGCCGCAGTCGCTCATGCTCTCCGTGCCTGGATCAACGCCAAGATCGCCCCCGTCAATGCCCCTTCCCGCCACATCGTGAGGGAGGCGCGCTGGATCGGGAAGCTGGTCGAGGACCTGCTCACGGTCGAACAGCGGCGGGCCATCCTGTTCGCCTTGGGCGCCGGGCAATCGCTGGCCGACGTCGGGCAGGAGTTGGGCGTCTCCCGGTGGGCTGTGGGCAAGCGGTGGCCGGACCTGGCCGACCAGGCCAGGCCGTTGCGGTGGCTCTCGGCCAACCACACGCTGTGGCAGCCGGCCCTGGAGAGGCTCCTGGAGCAGGAAGAACCGCACGCCGACCAGCTCGCCGACGAACAGCGCCAGGCCCTCCACCGGCTGCGCGAGGTCATCGACGAGTACCGCACGCGGATCTGGGACTGGTGGCTGCTCATCGACACCCCCGAACTGGCCCGGGTCATCGTCTCCCACGAGCCGCCGAAGGAGTTCGAGCATCACCTGGCCCACGACTGGGTCCATGCCCTGCTGGCTGACTACGACCGCACCCGCGTCGGCGACAAGACCAAGCCCCAGGCAGAGGTCACCCGCGGAGCGATCCACGCCGCCACCAAGCAGCGACTCGGCCACGCTGGCTAACGCTGCGAACAGCCACTACTTCGCTGTAGAGCTGCGAACGTTCGCAGAGGATGACCAGCCATGATAGTCCATCCGGGCGACTTAGCAGTCCGCGCGGGTGCGAACGTTCGCAGCTCTGCTAACGTTCGCACCCAACTACAAAAACGGCCGTTTTTGACAAGCAAGGAGGGGTTGCCGGTGAACACGGCAGAGCGTCTGCAGCAGATCGTCGGGGAGCTGGGCGGGCAGTTCTATGAACGCGAGGAGGTCATCCGCGCCCTGGTGGTCGCCGTGCTGGCCGGTCAGCACGCCCTGGTTCTCGGGCCGCCCGGAACGGCGAAGTCGCAGCTCGCCCGCGAGCTGACGTCCCGGATCAGCGACGCGCGCTACTGGGAGGTGTTGCTGAGCAAGTTCACCGACCCGAAGAAGCTGTTCGGGCCCGTGGACGTCGGCGCCCTGTCGCGCGGGGAGTACCGGCAGGTGTTCGAGGGCCGGGCCACCCAGTGCGAGATCGCGTTCGTCGACGAGATCTTCAAGTGCTCCTCGGCCGCGCTCAACGAGATGCTGGCGTTCCTCAACGAGCGGACCTACCACCCGGAAGCCGGGGGCGATCCGATCGAGTGCCCGCTGATCAGCGCGATCACCGCGTCCAACGAACTGCCCAACGGCGAGGACCTGGCGGCGATCTACGACCGGCTGCTGGTGCGCGTCGAGGTCGGCTACCTCGCCGACCCCAGCAACTTCGCGGCCCTGGTCCGCTCCGCCGTCGATACGAAGGCCGCGACCACCCGGACCACCGTGACCCTGGAGGAGCTGCGCCAGGCCGTCGAGGTCGACGTGCCCGCGGTCGCGGTCCCGGACGCGGTGGTCGACGCGATCTGCACGCTACGGGTGGCGCTGCGCCGCGCCGAACTGGTCACCAGCGACCGCCGGTGGCGTCAGGCAGTGCGGCTGTTGCAGGCGTCGGCGTGGCTGGACGGCCGCGACGAGGTGGCCGACACCGACCTGGCCATCCTCACCACCGTGCTGTGGGACTCGCCCACCCAGCGCCCGACCGTCGAGCGCGAGGTGCTAACCCTGGTCTCCCCCGACGCCAAGGAGGCCCTGGACCTGGAAGACGCGGTCAACGAGCTGGAGACCGAGCTGGACGCCAAGGCCGGCCAATCCCGCGAGAAGCTCAACGAGTGGGCGATCAAGGAGGCCAACAAGAAGCTCGCCCGCGCCGGCAAGCGCCTGACCAAGATGCGCGAGGAGGCCGTCGCCGCCGGCCGGCCGACCGCGACCGTGGACCGGGTGATCGCCCGCCAGAAGGCCGTGCACGCCCGCGTGCTCGTAGAGGCCCTGGGCGTGGACGCAAGCATGGTCTCCGCGCAGCTCTGATCAGGCACGACAGCGGAAAGGAGGGACAACGATGGGTGCGGTGAGCAAGCTCAAAGACCTGGCCCGGCGGGCCGGCCGGTGGTTGGGCCTGGCCGAGACCCCGGCCGCGCCGAAGGAGGTCGGCGCGGTGTCCGCCGACCGGTTCGACCAGATGAGCTGGCGGGAGATCCACGACCAGGCCGCGCCGCTGCGCGAGCTGGCCGACGAGCTCGCCGAGCGCCACGACCACACCACCGACCTGCTGCGCGACGTGTGGCTGGCCGCCTACAAGACCACCCCGCAGGTGCACGAGCGGGACCGGATGGACCCCGCGCGCCTGGTCAACCACCAGGTGGTGACCTCGCTGCTGGGTTCCCCGGAGTGGGAGGAGCTGCGCCGGGAGACCGTCGGCGACCCGGTCGCCGCGGCGATGGCCGTGCTCGCCCAGGCCGACGCGCTGCGCCGGATCCTCGAGCGCACCCAGGACGCCCAGGACGCCGCCGGCGCCCAGGCCGAGGCCGAGCAGGAGGCCGCCGACACCGCCGCGGCGGTGGCCGCCGCGCTGGACCAGGCCGCCGACGTCGCCGACGACGAGGGCACCGTCCCCGTCGAGGCCGCCGCCGCCGTCGAGCAGGCCATCGCCGCCGCCGAGACCGCCGACCAGGCCGCCGCCGACGCCGCCGGGGGCGCCGAGCAGGCGTTGGCCGCCGCCGCGCCCGGCGTGCGGGCACTGGCCCGCGCTGCAGCCGCCGACGCCGCCGAGCAGGCGCGCGAGGAAGCAGCGCTCATGGCCGCCTGGGGTGTGGGACCGGGGCAGTTGGAGCGCATGGACTTCGACGAGCGCGCCGCCCTGGCGCAACGGCTGCGCGACGGCCGCCTCGGGGAGTTCGCCGCGCTGATCGGCCGGTTCCGGCAGATGGCCACCGCCCAGCGGGCCCGCCGCGTCGAGCACGCCCCAGGCGAGTACGTCGGGATCACCCTCGGCGACGACCTGTCGCGGGTGATCCCCTCGGAGATCGCCCAGCTCGGCGTGCCCGAGCTGCGGGCGGTGTTCGCCGCCAAGTACGCCGAGGCCGGGCTGATGCTCTACGACACCCGCGGCGAGGAGAACGTCGGCCAGGGCGCCATCGTGGCCTGCGTCGACTGCTCCTGGTCGATGACCCTGCGCGGCCGCGACGGCATCAGCGGCGAAGCCTGGGCCAAAGCCGCCGCCCTGGCCCTGCTCGACCAGGCCCGCAACGCCAACCCGCGCCGGGACTTCGTGGCCGTGCTGTTCGCCAGCGCCCACGAACTGCACGTCATCCGCTTCCCCGCCGGCCGACCCGTCGCCATCACCGACCTGATCGACCTGGGGGAGCACTTCTTCGCCGGTGGCACCGACTTCGAGACGCCGCTGTCGGCCGCCGTCGAGATCCTGGAAGCCGAGTTCAACGCCGACGGCAAGGCCAAGGGCGACATCGTCCTGGTCACCGACGGCGAATGCGAGGTCGACGAGGACTGGATGCGCGCCTGGAACGAGGCCAAGGCCCGCCTGGACTTCCGCACCTTCGGCATCGCCGTGCGCGCACCCCGGACGGCCACCGAGTCCGGCGGCGTCCTCGACGCCCTGTGCGACAACCTGCGGGCCGTCGACGACCTCACCAAGCCCGACAGCACCGCGGACCTGTTCCGCACCATCTAGCGCCTGCGAGGGGTGCGAAGACTCGCACTCCTCGCACAGTTCTCAGCCCTCGCACTCCCTGAACAGCATCTACTCGCGTCACGGCGGCCCACCCGCTAGGCTGCCGCTAGCAAAAACGTCCGTTTTTGTAGAAGGGATCACGATGAACCAGCCCGGAACCGAGGTCGAGACCGGCGATGCCGGGTTCGACGCCTACACCGCGGCGTTGGAGTCGGGGGACACCCCGCTGCTGGGTCACCTGGTCCTGTACTCGGTGTTCGACGGCAAGGTCAGCCACAACAACCTGAAGACCTGGTTCGCCGAGCTGGGTCTGGACGAGGACTTCCTGCCCGGCGAGCTGCGGCCGATCGACGCCTTCGAGAAGGTCACCGGGCCGGACGGGGTGCGCCTGACCTACGCCCTGGACGACCCGGCCGCGGACTGGCGCACCATCCAGCGCCGCAACATGCTCAGCACGAAGGCCACGCTGATGATCCGCCACGTCCGCCGCGACGGCGAGAAGATCGTCCGCCACGTCGTGCGCGAGGTCCGCGACGAGGAGCAGACCCAGCTCGACTACGACCCGCACATGGCCGACCTGGTGTTCCTCCGCGACAACGAACGCGACGAGGCCGGCGCGGGCGATCTGCGGATCGTCCCGGACCAGACGTCCATCGCCGCGCTCCCGGAGGGCGAGCAGCTCCGGGTCAGGGAGCTGCTGGGCGAGGTGGAGAACCTCTACCGCCACCGCTGCGCCTTCATGACCGGCGACAAACTGCGCACCGTGGTCCGCAACTACATCGAGCACCTCAACCCGATCCGCGTGCGGCCCACCGGGGGCGTCTACTTCGTGCACCGCCAGCACGCCGACACCCTGGGTGCGCTGCGGGCGCTCGTCAGCCGGTTCGGGGCCAAGAGCAGCCTGACTCGCGTCCCCCTGCCCGACCAGGAGGAGATGCGCGAGATGGTGATCGGCGCGTTCACCACCAAGGCGTCCGACGACCTGAACAAGCTCGCCCGCGAGATCGCCGAGGCCCAGGCCACCGGCGCCAACTCCACCGTGATCCAGAAGCTCTACGGCCGCTTCCAGGACCTCCAGGCCGCCACCGCCGAGCACTCGTCCCTGCTCTCGACCAGCCTCGACGACACCGACTCGGCACTCAACCTCGTCAAGGCCCAGCTGGGCAGCCTGCTGGCCAGTGGCAGCGGGGACGACGAGGACGACGAGGACGACTAGAACCGTGAGCGAGCCGCGAACGCTCGCAGGGGTCGCAGCGATGCGAACTCTGCGAGCGTTCGTGCATCCTGATCAGGGGAAAGCCGTGATCATCCGCCTTTATGGGCACTTCCGTTGGGGGTGCATACGGGGGATCACATTGGGGATCATCTTGGGGGTCCTTCTAGACCGCCACCCCCTGCACACCCGGAACTGGCAGGCCAAGACCGGTGCAGGGGGATCCGCTGGTATCCCAGACTCATGTGCAGGAATACCAGAGACACACCTGCACACCGGCGCAGGCGGCCCGTCAGCCCCGGTCGGGACCTGGGGAGTCGAACGACACCCACATCACCACCAGCACGTCGACCCGTTCCTGGTCGCTCAGCAGCAGGTAGGTGATCAGGCCCTTGCCCTCGCCGAAGACCAGTTGTCGGACCGCGCCGTCGGGGTTGGCCGGGTTGAGCGGTTCACCGCGCTCGGGCACGAGGATCAGCACCTCGAACGCCTGGACCAGCTCGGCGAGGGCGTCGACGGGCAGGGCGCGGATCTGCTCGCGCGCGGCGGGGTCGATGTCGAGCGCGTACGCCACGAGGAGTCCAGACCGCCCGGTTGGTCAGACGCCGAGTTCGGCGCGAAGGTCGGTCCAGGACACGCTGCCGGGCCGGGACTCTCCGGCCCGCGCGACCTCGGCGGCGGCCGTGAAGGTGCGTCGCTGCGCGTCGGGGTCCTGCCGGGTCAGCCAGGCCACCCGACGCCACACCCGCAGCACGTGGTGGAGCTGGTCCAGGCGCAGCGTCTGACGGGCCGCAGTAAGCGCCGCGTCGTAGGCCGCGTCGAACTCGCCTTGCTGCTCGGGCAGCAAGGCCGCGCGGATCGCCTCCGGTGAACCGAATGCCGCAGCGGCGTCCCGGTCGCCCGTCCACTCCGGAGCAGGCTCGACGCCGTCCGGCGCGCGGCCGGGCTCGGGCAGTGGAGCGGCGGGAGAGGCCATGCCGACACGATAGCGCCGTCGGCAGCCTCCGACGGGCCGGCGGCAACGGGAAGCAGAACGAGGACGGCTGTTCGCAACCCTCGCATCCTTGCGAACCCTGCGAGCATCACCTGCGACGGAAGCGCTCGACGTCGGCGGTCAGCACGTCGTACTCCCTGATCAGCCGGTCTCCTTGCTCTGTCGCCGCCCTGATCCGGCTGTCGCCGTCCAGCGCCCCGAACACCGTACTGGCCCGCGCCGCCGCGAGCACGCGGCGCAGCAGCACCAGGTCCTGCTCGGTGACCGGGTCGGTCACCGCCGGCGGTCGCCGGTCGTCATCGGGCGCGAGCAGGATCTCGACCAGGTCGACCAGGTGCCCGTCGCCGCGCAGCTCGTCGACGTGCCGGCCGAAGACGACGATGACCGTGCGCACGGCCAGGGCCCGATCGCGCCGCCAGCGCGCCGCTTCCTGTCGGATGGTCTCGTGGGCGCGGTCGGCCAGCTCGGAGCGGGCCAGGCCGTTGGATGCGGCGCGGCCGCGGCGCAGTCGCAGATCGACCGCCTGCCGGGTCACGCCCAAGCGCGCGGCGACGTCGGCCAACGACACCTGCGCGTCGCGTCGTCGCGACAGCAGCTCGTACTCCAGCGCGTCGTAGGCGCCCGGCAGCGCGGGCAGCCTCACGCGGGCGTACTCCAGGAGCTCCAGCGCGTCCAGGGTGTCCTCGTGCAGCACCGCAGCGGCCACCCGCCGGTGACCTGCGACGTGCCGCACCACGCCCAGGACGTCGTCGGAGGCCCGCACCAGATCCGGGTCGCCGCTGCGGCGACGGCGGTCCAGCACGGCGGCCACCAGCTCGGCGGCACGGCTCTCGGACACCTGCAGCGGGGTTCGCGACGGCATGTCAATACGGTATTGACAGCGGACCGGGAAACGGGTGTGACGCGCCGCTGACCAAATGTTTGAGCAGATCAGAGCTTGATCAGGTTCGGGGGAGGGTGAGCAGCACCCGGAGGTTCACCGGATCCCAGAAGAGGAAGCCCTGGTCGACCAGGTCGGCCATGACGTCGCACATCTCCTCCAGCGACTTGCCCGCGAAGCGGGGCTTACTCGTCTGGATCCACTTGGCGAAGCTGGTCAACGTGTAGCTCTGGTCCTCGGCGGTGCCCCACGAGACGCTGAACGGGACCTGCGCGATGAACTTCTCCGCGCCGGGAGGTGCCGTTCCGGCGTCGAGTTCCTCCAACGTGTAGAGGTACGTGTCCCACGGTGGTCGCGAGAACGCGACCTTGGTCTGGTCGGGGAACTGGCCGCTGTGAACGGCGCTGCGGTTGGCAGGACGGCGTCCGTCGCCGCGTGGCTGCTTCTTCTTCGGCTTGCGCACTCTGCTCTTCGGCACGACGGGAAGGTAGGTGCCCGGGGCCGTCGCGAACGGCGAACACGCCGCCCCGGCGCCGCAGGGCCACCGGTTCGGGTGCCGTCCGCGAGGAACCGCGCGGGACCGGTGGGGCGACGAGGTGCACGACTTCATCCGCCTGAGAAGTTTTCCCAATGTAGACGCGTGAAAGGTCGAAAAAGTTTCCGCTGATCAAGCCCGGTTTCGGCTCACGGGAAGGAGCATGGGCGATCTGCACCCCCGTGTTTTGGCGGGTGTCGTTGATAGGCTCCCGCGCACGGCGTTCGGCTTCGCGTTCCAGGCCGGTCTCCTGATCCACCGCGGCGTCACCCCCAACCCGGATCCGGTTGGGGGCGGCAGGGCTCCGACCGGGGCCCACCCACCGGGGAGGGCAGGACGATCAACCGTTGGACGGAGAAGGCGACACCGAGGGTTCACCGCCGCGATGGTGGTCCCGAGAACGAGTTTCCCAGGCATGTGAACACCTGGCTGTCGGTCTGGAGACCGTGTCCCTGACGGGGCCGGTCCTGACCGACGGGAGCCCGGTGGTCTACATGACCACCGGGCTCCTCGGTCTCGGTCTCCACTTCGCTGCCGGCCAGCTGCGTAAGCGGTAGGTGACCCGTGCCAGCGGCCGGGACGGTCGTCGCACCAGGTGGGCAAACACCTGGATCACGCGGCGGTCTCCCGGCCGTTGTGCTGTCCGACGGCCAAGGCGCTCCGCAAGACAATCGCGATAGTTCCCGACGCCGGACAGGTCGAAGGCTAGCCGATTCAGCACGGTTCGCCATACCCAGATGGACCTCAAACAGGCAGGTCCCAGTGCCCTGCGCGGCAGTCGGCGAGCACCGTCCGTCCTCGCTCAAACATCTTCTGATCAGGGAAAACGCTCCGCAGTGCAGGGTGGACCAGCGGTCCCGATCAGTGATGCGATCAACCGCCGAATCAACCACCGATCAGTGATCCGGTCGGTGATCCGCCAGTTGATTCGGCGGTTGATCCGGCTGCTCGACCTGCCGGATCCTGTCGTCCTTCGCCGGGCTGGTCCCCGGCCGGCAACCAGGGCAGGCCGAGTCGACTCGATCGCGTAGTTGAGCCAGGGGGAAGCTCCGGGTACATCGCCACGGCAATGCGCAGCACTGGTTCGCCGGAAACAATGCGGCGGCCCGGCCCGCGAGATGGTTCGGGCCGGGCCACCGGGATGGAGGGGGCGCGCGGACCGGTGGGGGTGTGCACCGGTTGCGCGACCGCGCCCTCCTGGTCAGCGACTTTTCGGTTCGTCCGCACTTGGATCCCAGGACGAGCCGTGCTTCCACTGGCTGCTCTCCTGGAGAGGCACTCCCCTGTCGGCGCGGTGCTGCATCAGGCGTTTGATCGCGCCGACGTCGCCGAGCGCATCCAGCACCACCTGGAGGCGCTCCTCGGGCGGCAGGTCGTCGAGCGGGATCTCCAACTCGCCGGTCTCCACCCGCCGTTCCAACTCGCCGGCCACGTCAACCCACCTGCCCGGTGGGCGCGGTGTCCTGGGTCAGGTGCGTGTTGACCAGGTCCAACAGGTACTGCGCCGCTTCGGTGCGCGAGCCGCTGAAAAGCTCCTCGGCCTTGTGCAGGAGGTGGGACGGCGCGTTGCGGTCGTCCACGACCTCCGTCCGGTGGACGGTGGAGACGCTGTGCAGCGGCAGGACGAGTTGCAGGTAGACCTGCCTGTAGTGGCGGGCCAGGCCCGCGTCGACCCCGCCGGACCACGGCACCGAGATCACCTGGAACCGGTACGTGCCGCGTAGTTCGTCCAGCAGCCGTTCCAGTTCCGCGTCGAAGGGCAACGGGTCGACGGCGTGCTCGATCACTTCGTCGTTCACCGGACCTCCCGGCCGGAGTCCTGGTGGTGCGCGTCGGAGGAGGTGTTCTCCGAGGCCAGCAGCGCCTCGCGCATCTTCTCGCGCAGTCGGCCGACTTCCAGTGGACGCAGGTGGTAGGCGGCGCCATCGCCGGTGAGCAGGTCGATACCGTCGCCGTTGGGCCTTGGAACCGGCACCAGCGACACCCGGAACCCGCGTTCGTCCCGACACGACACCCCGCCACGACGGCGGGCCCTGACGTACTGGAGCAGGTTCATCATGACCGTCCCCGAGGTCCCGGGGAGGACTTGCGGGCCGAGTTTGCGAGGTCGACCACGGTCCAGCCGCCCGCGAGCAACGCGCCCACGATCAGCCACGCCAGGTCGAGCATCGTTCGCCACACGATCCAGTCCTCCGGCTTGGAGGTGGTGGCCCCGGTCGTCCGAATTCAGGCGTTATGCCTGGACCGGGGACGCCCCCCCAGGTGGGCCGGGACGGCGGACCCCCTCCCAAGGTCTGGGGGAGGATGAGCGCCACGTGTTGTCCAGACATGCGTGCCGCGAAGGTCCGCCGTCCCGGCTGTGCCGGGTTGGGCGATCCCTCACCGGCACTTGTAGACGCTAACGTTAGTAGCGACTACTTAGAAGCACCCGGAAGGGTGGTGTCGCACGGCACATCGTGACTGTTTGCGCAGCTCACGGTGCGCCGATCGCGTGCTGTCCGGGTACAGGGAGAAGGAGAGGCGACCAAACGGTGGTCGAGCCACTGAGCGAGAACCCCACGGTGAACCAGCGTTTGGTCGCACTGGAGCTGCTCCAACTGCGGATGGCCACAGAGCCGCGCCTCGAACGCAAGGACGTGGCCAAGGCACTGGGATGTGCAACCTCACGGATCGGGCATCTGGAGACCGCACGCAACCAGCCGTCCTACACCGACCTGCGGACGATCACCGACCTGTACGGGAGGCCCGACCGGCTGGAGGTGCTGTGGTTGCGGACATCGCTGAGCCGTCAACGCGGCTGGTGGGAGGAAGCCCAGCACCGCGGTGTCATCCAGGAGGGCCCGGACAGCTTCCGCGAGTACATCGGTCTGGAACAGGGCTGCTCGCACATGCTGTTCTGGGATCCACTGGCGGTCACCGGGCTGTTCCAGACCGCCGACTACGCCCAGGCGGTGATCAGGGCCTACGACAAGACCCTGACCGACCAGCAGGTACGCGACCGCGCGGTGCTGCGCATCCGCCGCCAGGAAGTCATCGGCCGGGCCAAGCTGCACGTGGTCCTGGGCGAGACCGCACTGCGCCCGGTCGGCGGCCGCGAGGTGTTTCGGGCGCAACTGGAGCACCTGGCCAGGACCGCGGAGCATCCCAATGTCACGCTCCAGGTCCTGCTCAACGAGGTCGGCGCGCATCCTGGACAACACGGGCCGTTCACGATCATGGGGTTCCCCGCCGATCCCGAGGTGCACGACCCGGGCTTGGTCTACGTCGAGACCCTGCTCCGCAGCACCCTGTACGACGAGGACGCGGACATCGCCGCCTACACCACGAACTTCGGCGAGCTCGCGGACCTTGCGGCGAGCCCAGGTCGGTCGGCCGACCTCATCCACAGGTTGATCAAGGAGCAAGCCGCGTGACCCACGTCCCTCATCCGACCGCTGCCGACTTCGCGCACGCCGCCTTCCGCAAGAGCAGCCGCTCAGGGCAGACCTCCGGCTGCGTCGAGATCGGTTGGCTCGATCACCAGGGCCACCGTTTCGTCGCGGTCCAGGACACCAAGGCACGTCACGCCGGCCGACTGGTCTTCACCGAGGACCAGTTCGCCGCCCTGCGACTGGTCTTGCGTTCCCACGACCGCTGACCGCATCACACAACACGACGGCCGCAGCTTCACTGGGAACTGCGGCCGTCGTCGTGTCCGGGCTACCGCCACCGCACGTTGGCAGCAGACCGAAGCCGCGGCTTCGGGCCACGAATCGAACGCGTCGATCATCAGCGAAGCCACGAGCGATGGTGACCGAACGTAAACGAAAAGGGTCGCACTTCTCGTGACCGTTCTTCTGATGTCGCAGGTCGTGGCAAGTGCGTGGCAGGTGGCAGGCACTCGGCCGGGGAACGGGTCCGTGAGGACGCCGACCTGGGGAGAGGGGCCTTTCCCGGTGTGGCAGGTCCCGGACCTGCAACGACCTGCCACACCTGCCACGAACTCGTCTTTCCGCAGATGAGCGGGTACGTCGGTTATGCCCCGGGACTTGTCACGGTGGTGTGGCAGGTTGCAGGTGCGGCAGATGCCGGTGGCAGGTCGGGACTGTGTTCGTGGCAGGTCGTGGTGAGTGCGAAGGGCGGTCCGCCAGCATCGACGAACCGCCCTTGTGGCTACTCAAGGTGATGAAATTGGGTTGGGAGGTGTCCGCACCCCGGCTTGGTCTAGGCGTCGTCGGACCAGAGTTCGTCGTCGTATTCGCCGTACTTGTCGCCGTCGAGCTTGTGCACCAGTCGGGTGCCGGCGGGGTAGGTGAGCAGCTCGACATCGGCCATCGAGCCCTCGCCCAAGGGCTGCGCGGCCAGGGGTTGGGAAGGAGGGAACACCGTCCGCGCGACCACGGGGTTGGCGATCCGCCCGACCCGTGCCTGGGCGGCCGCCGCGTCGCCGTCCACCGGATCAACCGGCAGTTCCACCAGCCTGGTGGTCACGGCCTGCGCCAGCGGCCACACGTCCGCAGGGTCTTCCATGTCGCCCCGCCGGACGTCCGCCCAGAGCCGGTCCTGGGTGTGCTCCTGGACCGCGTAGTAACCCTCGGGTGCGCCCTCTCCCCACTGCTGTAGGACATCGTCCTGCGTGCGGGCGCCGTGCGCGTCGAGCAGCAGGCCGTCCGGTCGGCGCACCAGATAGTGGAAGGGGTGCGCGTCCCCGCGTGCGTGCAGGCCCAGGATCGGCCATCCGGTCCGTTCGTGCAGCGCCAGGGCCAGGGCGTTGCAGTAGCCGTAGTCGAACACGTCCTGCACGGTGTCGTATCCCTCGGGGAGCGTGGGCAGAGACCTCTGGTTCGTCGGCTTCGTCGACCCCGTCGTGCTGCTCGCGGCGGGGTTCCTGCTGATGTCCCACTTGTCCTCGCCCGGCTTGGGCTCGTTGATCCGGCGCAGCTCGGCGGAGTGGGCGCGGCGGAAGGTGGTGCCGACCTCGCGGATGCGCTCGGCCTGGCGGGCCTGGGTGGCGGCGAAGTCGTGAAGTGCCTCGGCGAACTCGCCCGCGATGAGGATCTTCTCCGAGATCCTGCGGGCGGAGGTGGTCCACATCGCGGCCTGCAGCTCGGCTGCGCCGGGGGCGTTGTCGACCCAGTCGATCAGCGCGCGGGCGTTGTGGATGTCGAGGTTGCTGGTCGCCGTGGCCAGCGCCTCGTTGTAGCCGACGAAGGGGTTGGACATGGTCGCTCTCCCGGTCCGGCGAGTCCTGTAGGGGCCTGACGTGCGCAGGGCGGCTCACCGACACCGGCGAGCCGCCCTCGGGTCATGCCGGGAACTAGCCGGCGACCGGGGTGCGGTCGATGCCCGCGGCCACGTCCGAGGCGGCCTTGCGCAGCTCGCCGACCCGGTAGTGCGAGCCCTCGCGGATCCGCTGGGCCTCCAGGAACCACGGCGCGGCACCCAGCTCGCGGCCCAGGCGGATGGCGGCGCCGGTGCGCTTCGTCTTGTCGTCCTCGGCGGTGACGCGGCCGATGAGCACGGTCAGCTCGCCGGTGCCGACCATGTCGTCGTCGGCACGGCCCTCCAGGGCGGCCAGGATCGAGGCCATCGGCTCGGCGGTCGCCTCGGCCGGGCGCTGGCCCGGCACCACCACCTCGCCGGTCAGGTACACCTTGATGCGGTCGAGCAGCGCCTGGCGGGTCCAGCCCTCGGCACCATCCTGGGTGGTGGTCTCCAGCTTCCACGGGTTGCCCGCCAGCTCGGCGGCCAGCTCGCGGCCGGCGGCCTCCCAGTCGCCGTTCTCCTCGACCCGGTCGATGACGAAGGCGAGCCGGTCGGCCGGGACGAAGGCGGGGGCGTTCTCGGCGCGGATGACCTCGAAAACCTTGGTCATGGTCTCGCCCAGCGATCCCCACTGGCGGAACTTCTCGATCGCGGCATCCATCTTCTGGTCGGCCGTGCTGCGCATCTTGTCGATCTCCTCTTTGCTCGGTGCTGCGGTGGCGGTGCCGGTGCTCTCGTCATCGGCGGTCTCGACGGCCTGCTGAACTTCCTGGCCGTTGTCGTGCTGCTCCTGGCCCTTCTCGTCCGCGCCGGACGGCAGGGCGTCCTGCATGAGCGCGGCGAACGTGTCGTCGACGCCGCCGGCGTTGATGAACTCCAGCGAGGGCCAGTCGAAGCCCTGCGCCTTCATCACCTCGAACAGCTCGGGCAGGTGCTTGGGGTTCCAGCGGTCGGCGTAGTCCTGGCCCAGCTCGGCCTGCAACCACGCGGGCAGTCGCGGCTGGTTGGCGGTGTTGCGGGCGGCGATCGGGGCGATCTGGTCGACGCCGTCCAGCTCGTAGGCCTTGGCGGGGATGACGCGCGGCTCGTCGGAGCTGGGCTGCACCAGGATGGTGTGGTTCTTGAGCTTGGTGGTGTCGACGTTCATCCCGACCAGGGTCGCCTGGCCGTCGTGGGCGCTGTAGGTCTTGGCCGCGATGCGCTGGGTGATGTTGCGCTTGGCGAAGCTGCCGTGCGCGCCCAGGGCGTCCATCAGGCCGTACTGGGTGATCAGGTAGAGGCTGACACCGGCGGACCGGGCGGCGCGGGTGATGGCGTTGACGAGCTGGGAGCCGTTCATCTCCTTGCCGTCGAACGTCTTGATCGTCACCGTGCTGTTGTCGATCAGCAGGTCCGACGCCTCTTCGAGGAAGATGCTGATCGCCGGGTCCTGGGGAGTCGGTTCGAACTTCGACTGCGGGCCCAGGCGCTTGTTGCGCAGCTTGGCGACCTTGTAGCCGTCGGCGAGCATCCGCAGGACCCGCTTGGGGTCCTCCCCGGCCACGCGGTCGATGACCGGGCGGCGGGTCATCCCGGAGAACCACGGGAACAGCCACGGGTAGATCAGCGGGATGAGCTTGTCGCTGGCCGCGATCCAGGCCAGGTTGTCCAGGCAGTGGGTGCAGTCGGCCAGGACGTTGTTGGTGAACACCGACTTGCCGCCGCCGGTGCCGCCCACCATCACGGTGTGCACGCCCAGCATCCCGATCTCGACGTCGGTGCCGTCCTGGTAGATCGCGGGCCGGATCGGCTTGCGGATGGTGCCCACCGGCCGGTCCAGCGGGTAGGGGATCGACGTGGCGAAGTAGTTCGTGGTGGCCACGTGCAGCAGGAACTCCGCGGCGCTGTCGGTCTCCTCGGGCCGGATCTGCTCCGAGGACAGCCGCAGGCCCAGCCGGTGCGAGGCGGTGTTGGCGATCTTCTCGCGGGCCTCCTTGAGATCGCTGAACCTGATGCCCTCGGTGGGGTGGTTGCCCAGCCGCAGCGTGAACCCGGCCTTGGTGTCGATCTTCTCGCGCACCGTGAGGCCCGGCAGCTTGGCATCGGCGAGGATCTGCTCCCACTCGTTGAACGCACGCTGCTGCTCGACCTGCTCCTGGACGGCCACGACCTCGGCCTGGCGCTCGACGCGCTGCTGCTCGACCTCGGCCCTGTGCACCGGGGCCTGGGTCCTGATCAGGGCATACGCGCCGCCGAACAGGACCGCGCCGAGCACCAGGGCGCCCAGGGCGATCAGGTTGGTCGGCCGCACGGTCGCGGCGAACACCAGCCACGCGGTGGCCATCACCCCGGCGGTGACGGTGAGGATCAGGGCGTTGCGCCGCTGCGCTTGGCCGTAGAGCCGGACCGGGTAGCCGCGGCGCGCGGCGAACACACCGAGCGCGGTGCCCGCGACACCGACCACGGCCAGCGTCCAGGCGGGCAACCCGGCCCAGATCGGCACGGCGGCCAGCACGTACAGCCACACCGCGGCCTGCGCGGGGTGGAACCAGCGCCGGTCGGGGTTGAACCCCCGCATCAGCGCCCAGATCGTCGGCCGCTCCGAGCTGGGCACGGCGGGCGCCGCCGGGTCGGCGGGGCTGCGCCGGACTCGTCGCGCCTTGACCGGGCGGACCGGCTCGGCGGACTCCGTCTCGGTGACGGGCCTGGTGGTGGTCGGCGTGCTCATCGGTCCTGCTCTCCTCACGGGGTCTCGAGTCCCGGTGTGCCCGTCCGGCCTGATCAGCGGCCGGACGGGCACACCGGGAGGGCTACGCGCGGTTCTTGCTGATGTCCCACTTGTCCTCGCCCGGCTTGGGCTCGTTGATCCGGCGCAGCTCCTCGGAGTGGGCGCGGCGGAACGTCACACCGACCTCGCGGATGCGCTCGGCCTGCCGGGCCTGGGTGGCGGCGAAGTCGTGCAGCGCCTCGGCGAACTCGCCCGCGACCAGGATCTGCTCCTGGATCTTGTGGGCGTGCCCGTTCCACATCGCGGCCTGCGTCTCCGCCGCGCCCGGCGCGTTGTCGACCCAGTCGATCAGCGCGCGGGCGTTCTCGATGTCGAGGTTGCTGGTCGCCGTGGCCAGCGCCTCGTTGTGGTTGTCGAAGGGGTTCGGCATCGTCGTTCCTTCCGAGCTCGTGCCTGCTGTTGCCGGTGCCGGCTCTCCGGTGGAGCCGGTGGTGGTGGTACCGGTGGTCTCGTCCGCCATGTCGCCGAACTCGACCCCGTCCCACCTGATGCGGGCCTTCTTGCCGTTGACCCGGTACTCCTCCCACCCCGAGCCGTTGTCCTTGCGCCGCTTCGCCGAGCGCTTGAGCAGCCCCTTGGGGCGGTTGCCGCCGCGCCCGGTCTTGCCGGTGGGGGACGGTCCGTTGCCGCGCTTGGTCCCCGTGTTGCGGCCACGCCCGAACGGGCTCTTCTTGCCGTTCGTCGAGCCGCCGGGCCGCTTCGCCGTCCCGGTCGGACGGCCCGCGCCGCTGCGGCGACCGGTGCCCGCGCCGGGCCTGCCCTTGCCGGGCCTGCCTTTGCCGAGCAGTCCACGACCGTTCGGCCTGGTCGAGGACTTGCCGTTCGGCCTGCCGCCCCGGCCCAGCACTCCGCGCTTGGACCCGGCGCCCTGGCGGCCGCCGACCAGACCGCGCCGACCAGCCGGTTTCGCTCCGGCACCGCGCCGAGGAGCGCCACCGGCGATCCGGCGGTTCGCACCCAGCAGACCGCCGCCCCGGCGCGCACCGCCGCCGGCCGCACCGGAGCGGCGACCTGCCCTGCCGCCGGTCGCCGCCGACCGGGACGGCGTCCCGGTCGGACGACGCAGGCCCAGACGCTCGGCGGTGCGCGGCGCGAACCGCCGCACCGCCGCCGCCCCGACCGCGGTGCCGGCGGCGACGGCACCGGCCACGACCAGGCCGGTCGGCCCGAACTGCAGGCCGACCGTGGTCGCGGTCGCCGCGGTGCTCGACCCGGCGGCCAGCAGCGATGCCCGCGACGCCACCAACCCACGGCCGTTCGGGTTCTCGTCTGCAGGCCCGGTCGGGGGCCGCTCGTCTACCTGGGTCACCGGTCACCTCCTTCCAGCGGATCCACTCGTTGTCCGGGGCTGCTACTGCCAGCGCGGCTGGCCCTGCTGCGGGTAGCCGCCGGTCTGCCCGTTGCGGTGCACCACCTGCGCCCCGTGCGCCTGGTACTGCTGCACCATCGTCTTTTCGTGGTGCAGCACGCGGGCGTAGGCGCCCAGGACGGTGTCCATCGCCAGGCGGGCCTGGGTCAGCGCCTCCTCGACGTCCTCGCGGGTCTCGTCGGTGATCGGGGACGCCCCGTCGACGATCTGCGGCAGCAGGTTGTCCAGGTCGGCCAGCATCCGGTCGATCCGAGCGCCTTCCGGGGCCCAGAAGTTCACGGCCTCCTCGGCCGTCGTCAGCTTGCTCACGGTTCGTTCCTCCTGATTTGTGCTGGTCAGAGCAGTTCGGTGCGGCCGGTGAGGCAGCGGTGGACACGCTGGGCGAGGCGGGTGCCGGGGCCGGTCTTCTTCGCGTCACCCCAGGCGACCAGGCGACCGCCGACGGCGACCCAGGCCCGCAGCTCGCGCTCGATCTGGATGCGGGTCGGGTTGAGCGGCAGCCGCTTGTCGACCATCCAGCCGCGCACCAGCTCCAGGGCTTCGACCAACTCGGGATCGGCCACCGGGCCGCCGTGGTCCAGGTCGGCGAACCCGGCCCAGATCCGGGGCAGCGTGTTGACGATCAGCACGGCGAGGATCGGCCAGACGCCGTGCGCGACCAGGGCGACGGGATCGAACAGGTCCAGCTCCACGCCGATCAGCGGCAGGTAGTTCCAGGTGTTGAGGGTG
>NZ_JBFABG010000028.1:0-46805 GCF_040640215.1 Actinosynnema sp. NPDC023587
GCCACCACGCCGCAGCCGAACCTGCCCCCGCGTGGTCAAACGCGCCATCTCCAAACACCGCGCCAAAGGCACCATCGACCGCACCAACCACCGCATGACCACCCACATCACGATCATGACCGGCTTGACACCCGACACACCGCCCTAACTACGCGGCATTGGGGTTAACGGGCAACCGTCCGGCGGTGATCAACCGCCGGGCACGGTCCACGAGTAGGGCCATCCGGTCGTCGGTAGCCCCGTGCTGTGCCGCACCCGTCTCGGGGGCGATTTGCCTGTACTGCGCGTCGGTAGGGCCTACTGGGATGCCGTGGTCGAGGTCCGCGAACGCCGACCAGATCACCGGCAGCACCGCCACCGCGCCGACCGCCACCAGTGGGCCGATCGCGTGGGCGAGGAGTTGCATCGCGTCGAACCGCGACCACGGCACCGACACCCACGGCAGATACGGCCACACGTTCAACGTCAGCGTCACCGTCAGCGCTCCGTACTCGACCACCGCCAGGTGAGGGTGGCGCAGGGTCCGGCCGCGGGTCGCCAGGTACGCCCGTGCGCCGACTATCACCAGCAGCACCGCCGAGATCACCGGCCCCACCGCCCACGCGCCCCACCACGCCGCGCCCCGCTCGGACATCGACCGGGTCAGGGTGTGGTGCACGCCTGTGGTCGACCAGCCCAGCGCTCCGACCAGCGCGACCAGGGCCACGACGGTGAGTGCCAGGCGCACCCGTGCCGCTTGCCACGCTCGTGCGGCCGGGTCCTGGGCCAGCGCGTGCAAGCGGGCGGCCTCAGCGGCGCGCTTGCGGGAGCGGCGCACGCGGTCGGTGTCGAGCAGCAGTGGCGTGGCGTCGGCCTGCAACTCCAGCAGGGCGTGTGCCTCGTCCACCTCGGCACGCAACTCCCGGACCCGCCTGGTGGCCGGCGGCTCGACAGCCGGAGTTGGGTCGGGCATCGCCGGGACCTGCTCGGCGACGTACCTCTCCAACTCCGCCACCACGCGTCGCACCTCGTCGTCGTCCGGTTCGGGCATCGGGAATGCCGTGGTCATCGCAGCACCTCGCAGCCCACGCCAGGGCAGTCGGTGAGGTGCCAGGTTCGATGCCGTGCCATGTCCGGCCTCGACAAGGAGTTCGTCGCGTTGCATAGACGCTCGGCGGTGGTCCGGTCTTCCATGCAGTCCGCCGGAGACGGCTGGCTATCCGGGTGGGACTCGAAGCCCAGTTTTGGGTAGGTCCGGTGAACTCGCTGGCTCATCGCACACCTGCCAACCGCTGCGGAGCGCACCGCGGGCACGGAGTCGAGCAGGTGTGGTCCTCGTCGGTCCAGATCACACGTGCACTGACAGGGTCACCCGATCGGGCGTCGCATTGCCCACACTCCGGCGGCAGCGTCGAGCGCCCACCGGGCGCGCTCGGCGAAGGGCGGTTACTTGGACGGTTGAAGGACGGTTCGGGCGTCATGCTGACGCCCCGCTTGGTCGCTGTTGACGCCCCGTTCGTGCGCTGCTGACGCCCCGTGCTGGTCAGCGGGGTATCATCTTGACGCCCCGACGACCGGGCTGTGGACAACCTCGCCAACAGCGCCAAGTCGTAGACCTGAGGACGCTGGTCGGCGCGTTCGATCCGGGCATCCCGGACGCGGGTGTTGCCCTTGCGGATCAGGCCCAACTCCTCCAGTGACCGCAGGGCGCGCTGAACGGTCCTCCTGGACAGCCTGGTGTAACCGATCATGCGTTCCACCGACGGGAACGCTTCGGTGCCGTCCGGGCCTGCGTCGTTGGCCAGCGCGATGAGCGTGATCGCGAGAGCGGCGGCGTCTTTGCGGTCGGTGGGGATGGGGGCGTGGTTCAACGCCCAGTTGATCGCCTCGATGCTCACGGTTCCACCACCGGTGAGCGCGAGTTGCGGCACGATGTGCGCACGGTCGGACCTCCAGCGTCCGATCGAGGCCCCGTCGTGCTGGTGCAACAGCAGACGGGGCCGCCTGATAGTCAGGCGGCCCCGTCCGGGAAGTGCTTCAGCTCACCAACCTCGCTCGCGCCACTCGCCGAGCTTGGGGCGTTCCACGCCCAGCGTGGAGTCGTCGCCGTGGCCCGGGTAGAACCAGGTGTCGTCGGGCAGTTCACCGAAGACCCGGGCTTCCAGGTCGTCCACCAGGCTCGCGAAGTCCTCCGGGCTCGTCGTCCGTCCAGGGCCGCCCGGGAACAGCGAGTCGCCCGTGAACAGGTGCGCCCGGCCCGTCGGCTCCCGGTACAGCAGGGCGATCGAACCCGGGGTGTGGCCGCGCAGGTGGATCACGTGCAGGGTGACCTTGCCCACCAGCACCTCGTCACCGTGTTCGACGAACTGGTCCGGGGGGATCGGGAGGACTTCGGCGTCCAGGGCGTGGGCGACGGTGTTCGAGCCGTTCGCGCCCGCCACCGCTCCCAGCGCGCCCCAGTGGTCCGGGTGGCGGTGGGTGGTCACCACCGTTTTCAGGCGGGGGCGGTCGAGGCCGTGGCCCACGAGGTCCGACAGGCGGGTCGGGTCGGCGGCGGCGTCGATCAGGAGGGCCTCGTTCGTCGACCGGCACACGAGCAGGTAGGCGTTGTTGTCCATCGGGCCCACGGAGATCTTCGTGATGCTCAGTTCGTCCAGCGTGCGGCGGGTGGCCGGGCCGTTCGGCTCGACGTGGCCCGTGTAGTCCTCTAGTACGTCCACGAGCGCCGACGGTAGCCGAACCGGCACCCTTCAGCGTCCCCACAGGTTGGTCCAATAGGCTCAGTAACGATCAAGCTCCACCAGACGACGCCATTTGAATACGCTCCGAACTGGGTAACTCGCTCTCGTGCCAACACCTCGCCGGATCAACTGGGATGTCCTGCGCGTCCTCGCGGTGGCTGCCGTGCTCTTCCAGCACGCCACCCACGCGGGGCCGTCCGTGCACCCGGAACTCGGCCCGCCCGCCTTCACCGTCTCCCTGGAGATGGGGGCGAGCACGCTCGTCGTCATCTCGGCGTTCTTCGCCTGCGCTTCGCTGGCCAAGGGCGAACCCGGCCGCTTCCTGCGCAACCGGCTCGCCCGCCTGCTCCCGGCCTACGCCGTCGCGGCCGTGCTGACCTACTTCGTGCTGACCCGGCTCGCCCCCGAGGGCTGGAGCCGGCTCGAACTGCGGGACCTGGTCGTCAACGTCTTCATGGTGCAGAACTGGTTCCCCGACGCCCGCCTGGTCGACTTCTCCTACTGGACCCTGCCGGTCCAGGTGACCGGGTTCGTCGCGGGCGCGGTGCTGGCCTCCCGGGTGCGCGGCAACTCCCTGCGGGTCCTGCTCTGGGCACTCGTCGTGGGCCCGCTGGTGCTGCGGTTCTGGACCGGGGACCCCGGCCTGGTGCGCACCTTCTACGACGGTCTGGGCGTCCACCGCGCGCAGCTCTTCGCGGCGGGCGTCGGCCTGTGGCTGTGGTCGAAGGACCGGCTCGGCACCAGCCACCTCGGCGCACTGCTGGTCGCCGCGCTCGCCGCCCAGGCGATCCACAGCGACGACCTCAGGTCCACGGCCGGGCTCGGGGTGATGCTGCTCGCCGTCGCCGCCTGCGCGAAGGGGCCGGACTGGGACGTCCGGCCGGTGCGGCTGCTGCGCCGCCCGATCAAGTGGCTGGCCGGCATCTCCTACGGCGTCTACCTCGTCCACCAGGAGATCGGCTACGTGGTGATGGCCGCCGTCGCACCCCACGGCCCGTGGGTGGAGCTGGCCGCGTTCCTCGGGGTCGCGGTCGGGCTCGGCTGGCTGCTGACGACGTTCGTCGAACGGCCCGCCCACCGGGCGCTGACCGCGAGTTCGCGCCCGCTCCTGGTGCGGTGGGTGCTCGCGCTCCGGTTGAGCTCGGCTCAGAGCCACCTGGGCAGCGCCGGCGCGGTCCCGCTCAGCAGCGCCCCGCTGCGCCGGCCGGTGAGCCACCCCAGCGCCGTCGCCGCCGACCCCGCCACGGCGGTCTCCCCGGCGGTCGCGGTCAGCTCCCAACTGCGCTGACGGCCGTCCGGCAGGGTGACGTCCAGCCGCACGGCGGGCACGTCGGCCCGCCCGGCGTACTGCTCGACCGCGCCGTCCACGAACCCCTCCAGCAGGTGCTCGGGGAGGTGCTCGAACTCCACCCCGGCGTCCAGGTCGACCAGGTGGAACCACACCTCGCGCAGCCGCAGCCACGGCACCCGGTGCGCCGGGAACGGCCCGCTGACCGGGTGCGCGACCTCGGACTCCCACGCGGTCGACGGCAGCTCGCCGGCCGCGATCCCGAACCGCCGGCACGCCGCTTCCAGGTCGGCCCGCAGCAGTTGCGGCAGCCGGGTCGCGCCCTCGGCGATGTCCGCGTCGCGGTCCGCCGGGCTCGGGTACATCTGGTGCTCCACACCGGTCTTCGCCCAGGTCAGGAGGTTGACCAGGGCGTCGGCGTTGCGGGCCAGGTGGGTCACCACGTGCGCGCGGCTCCACCCGGGCAGCAGGCTCGGCGCGCGCAGCGCGGCCGGTGCCAGCCCCTCGACCGCCCCGTACAGCTCCAGGGTGGCCCGGTTCACCTCCGCGAGCCCCGTCACGGCGTCCTGGACCGCGGCGGACTGCCCGCGCGGCGCGGGTACGCTGGTCTCGGCGGGCCCGACCCGGGTCGCATCAGCGAAGCTCATGAGCACCTCATCCCCGACGTCTGCGGCCGAATGGCCTATCGTTCCAGCGTAGGGCTGTTCGCTACCGACCGGTAGAGCCGTTGGCGCACGATCGCGGACCCGCCCGCCCGTTTTTGTCGGTGGTCGCCCCTAGCCTGGTGACCGCCTCCCCGACAGGCCCGCCGAGGTGGTCCAGTACGCTTTTCGAACGTCTGTTCGGGGGATGGTCGAATACCGAAGGGAACCGTTGTGGCTGACCGCCTTGTCGTTCGCGGCGCGCGCGAGCACAACCTGCGGGGGGTGGACCTCGACCTGCCGAGGGACAGCCTCATCGTGTTCACCGGGCTCTCCGGCTCGGGCAAGTCCAGCCTGGCGTTCGACACGATCTTCGCCGAGGGCCAGCGGCGCTACGTCGAGTCGCTGTCGGCGTACGCGCGCCAGTTCCTCGGGCAGATGGACAAGCCGGACGTCGACTTCATCGAGGGCCTGTCGCCCGCGGTGTCCATCGACCAGAAGTCGACCAGCCGCAACCCCCGGTCCACGGTGGGCACCATCACCGAGGTCTACGACTACCTCCGCCTGCTCTACGCCCGCGCGGGCAAGGCCCACTGCCCGACCTGCGGCGAGGCGATCTCCAAGCAGACCCCGCAGCAGATCGTCGACCAGGTCCTGGCGATGAGGGCGGGCACCAAGTTCCAGGTGCTCGCGCCGGTGATCCGGGGTCGCAAGGGCGAGTACCTCGACCTGTTCTCCACGCTCCAGGCGCAGGGCTACTCGCGGGCCAAGGTCGACGGCGCGGTGTACGCGCTGGCCGAGGTGCCCAAGCTCAAGAAGCAGGAGAAGCACCACATCGCGGTCGTCATCGACCGGCTGAGCGTCAAGGCGAGCTCGAAGCAGCGGCTGACCGACTCGGTGGAGACCGCGCTGCGGCTGGCCGACGGCCTGGTCGAGCTGGAGTTCGTGGACGTGCCGGAGGGCGACCCGGAGCGTGTCCGCGGCTTCTCCGAGAACCTGGCCTGCCCGAACGGCCACCCGCTGGCGATCGAGGACCTCGAACCCCGGTCGTTCTCCTTCAACTCGCCCTACGGCGCGTGCCCCACCTGCACCGGCATCGGCGTGCGCAAGGAGGTCGACCCGGAGCTGGTCGTCCCGGACGACGAGCTGTCGCTGGCGGACGGCGCGATCGCGCCGTGGGCGTCGGGCCAGACCGCCGAGTACTTCGGCCGGCTGCTGGAGGCGCTGGGGCTGGCCATCGGCTTCCGGGTGGACACGCCGTGGCGGCAGCTCCCCGCGAAGGCGCAGAAGGCGGTCCTGCACGGCTCGACCGAGCAGGTCAACGTCCGCTACAAGAACCGCTACGGCCGCGAGCGCTCCTACTACGCCGACTTCGAGGGCGTCATCCCGTTCCTCGAACGGCGGCAGGAGCAGACCGAGTCCGACCAGATGCGGGAGAAGTACGAGGGCTACATGCGGGAGGTGCCGTGCCCGGTGTGCCAGGGCACCCGCCTCAAGCCGGAGATCCTCGCGGTCACGCTGCACCACGGGCGCAAGGGCGACAAGTCCATCGCCGAGGTGTGCGCGATGTCGGTGGCCGAGTGCTCGGACTTCCTCGACGGCCTCAAGCTCGCCAAGCGCGAGTCGATGATCGCCGGCGCGGTGCTCAAGGAGATCCAGGCCCGCCTGCACTTCCTGCTCGACGTCGGCCTCGACTACCTGTCCCTGGACCGCGCCTCGGGCACGCTGTCCGGCGGCGAGGCGCAGCGCATCCGGCTGGCGACCCAGATCGGGTCCGGGCTGGTCGGCGTGCTCTACGTGCTGGACGAGCCGTCGATCGGCCTGCACCAGCGCGACAACCACCGGCTGATCGAGACCCTGACCCGGCTGCGCGACCTGGGCAACACGCTGATCGTCGTGGAGCACGACGAGGACACCATCCGCACGTCGGACTGGGTGGTGGACATCGGTCCCGGCGCGGGCGAGCACGGCGGCGAGGTCGTGCACAGCGGCCCGTACCAGGAGCTGCTGGCGAACGAGAAGTCGATCACCGGCGCGTACCTGTCCGGCCGCCGGGAGATCCCGATGCCCGCGACCCGGCGCAAGGTCGACAAGAAGCGCCAGCTCACCGTGGTCGGCGCGCGCGAGCACAACCTGCGCGGCATCGACGTGGCGTTCCCGCTGGGCTGCCTGGTGTCGGTGACCGGCGTCTCCGGGTCCGGGAAGTCGACGCTGGTCAACGACATCCTGGCAACCGTCCTGGCGAACAAGCTCAACGGCGCGCGCCAGGTGCCCGGCCGGCACACCCGGATCAGGGGCCTGGAGCAGGTCGACAAGCTGGTCCAGGTCGACCAGTCGCCGATCGGCCGCACCCCGCGCTCGAACCCGGCGACCTACACCGGCGTGTTCGACAACATCCGCAAGCTGTTCGCGTCGACCACCGAGGCGAAGGTTCGCGGCTACCAGCCGGGCCGGTTCTCGTTCAACGTCAAGGGCGGTCGCTGCGAGGCGTGCGCGGGCGACGGCACGATCAAGATCGAGATGAACTTCCTGCCGGACGTCTACGTCCCGTGCGAGGTGTGCAAGGGGGCCCGGTACAACCGGGAGACCCTGGAGGTGCACTACAAGGGCAGGACCATCGCCGAGGTGCTGGACATGCCGATCGAGGAGGCCGCGGGCTTCTTCGAGCCGATCAACTCCATCCACCGGCACCTGCGGACCCTGGTCGACGTCGGCCTGGGCTACGTCCGGCTGGGCCAGCCCGCGCCGACCCTCTCCGGCGGTGAGGCGCAGCGCGTGAAGCTGGCCTCCGAGCTCCAGAAGCGGTCGACCGGCAAGACGGTCTACATCCTCGACGAACCGACCACGGGCCTGCACTTCGAGGACATCCGCAAGCTGCTCGGCGTGATCAACGGGCTGGTGGACAAGGGCAACTCGGTGATCGTGATCGAGCACAACCTGGACGTGATCAAGACGTCCGACTGGGTGGTCGACATGGGGCCGGAGGGCGGTTCGGGCGGCGGCACGGTCATCGCCGAGGGCACGCCCGAGGACGTCGCGGACGTGGCCGACAGCTACACCGGGCAGTTCCTGCGCGAGGTCGTGGGCACGGCCGAGGCCGCGACGGGCTGATCCGCCCGCCGTCCCGAGTTCGACGAGCGCCCGGTCCGAGGTGGAGCCCGACCCACCCAGGACCCGACCCATCCGGGCCGGGCGCTCCGGTCGTGACGGTCCGTGGCGAACCCGAAGCGGGGAGGAGTGCCACACCACCCCGAATCCGAGTATCGCCCGGATGGCCCATTGGAGGGCCTCGCCGTGCTGGACGACGATCTACGACCATGGCGTTGAACTCGTACCGCTTCCGCAGCGTCTGGCTGGTGGATGCCCCGCCCGGCGAGACCTTCGACGTGCTGGCGGACCTGGCCGGGTACCCGCGGTGGTGGCCGGAGGTCCGCGAGGCGCGGCAGGTCGCGGACCGGGCCGCCGAGCTGCGCTGCCGGTCGTTGCTGCCGTACGACCTCGTCTTCGAGACCTGGCACAACGCGAACGACCCGGAACAGGGGCTGCTGCGCGCGGACCTGGTGGGGGACTTGGAAGGCACGGCGA
The DNA here is from genome assembly GCF_040640215.1 of Actinosynnema sp. NPDC023587. Taxonomy (NCBI): domain Bacteria; kingdom Bacillati; phylum Actinomycetota; class Actinomycetes; order Pseudonocardiales; family Pseudonocardiaceae; genus Actinosynnema; species Actinosynnema sp. NPDC023587. Next base: position 8,235 of record NZ_JBFABG010000028.1, read on the forward strand.
GCTGGCGGGTCGGGTCGGAGGGCGCGGGCACGCGGTTGGTCTACGAGCAGGAGGTGGAGGTGCGCAAGACCCTCCTGCGCCGGATCGCGCTGATCAGCCGCCCGCTGCTGAAGGCCAACCACGAGTTGATGATGCGGCACGGACAACACGGGCTGCGCGTGTACCTCGCCGGTTTCCAGGCGGCTCGACGGGCGTAGCCGGGCGGCCGGGACGTCGAACGGCAGGGGAAGCCGGACGGCCGGGACGTCGAACGGCCGGGAAAGCCGTACGGCCGGTGCCCGCCGGGACGCCCCGGCGGGCACCGGCGCGTCACACGACGAGGCTCAGCAGGGCGGCGACGCCGAAGCCCACCACCGACAGGATGGTCTCCAGCACCGTCCACGTCTGGAGGGTCTCCTTGACCGACAGGCCGAAGTACCGCGACACGATCCAGAACCCGCCGTCGTTGACGTGCGAGGCGATGATCGAACCGGACGCGATCGCCATCACCACCAGCGCGAGCTGCGGTTGCGAGTAGCCGAGCTCGCCGACGACCGGCGCGACGATCCCGGTCGTGGTCACGATCGCCACGGTGGCCGAGCCCTGGGCGATCCGCAGCGCGCAACTGATCACGTAGGACAGCGCGATCACCGGCAGGCCCAGGTCGGCCAGCGACGTCGACAGCGCCTTCCCGACGCCGGTCGCGGAGAGCACCGCGCCGAAGAACCCGCCCGCGCCGACCACCAGCAGGATCATCGCGACCGGCCGCAGCGACGCCGCCGACAGCTCGGTGACCTGCTCGCGCGTCATCCCGCGCCGGTAGCCCAGCAGCCAGAACGCCAGCAGCACCGCGATGGTCAGCGCCACGGCCGGCGTGCCGAGGAACGCGAACACGCCGAGCACCGCGGACCCCTTGGGCAGCAGGATGCTGCCGAACGTGCCGGACAGGATCAGCACCAGCGGCACCGCGATGATCCCGAGCACCGTCGACAGCGGCGGTTCGGGCCGCGACTGGTCGCCGCGCAGCTCCTCGGCCGCCGCGAGCATCTCCTCGGGCACCGGCACGACGATCTTCTTGCCCACCCACGCGGAGAACAGCACGCCGCCGATGAACCACGCCGGGATCGCCACGGCCAGGGCCATGATGATGATCCAGCCCAGCGACACGTGCAGCAGCCCCGCCGCCGCGACCGGGCCGGGGTGCGGCGGCATGAACGCGTGCATCACCGACAGGCCCGCCAGCAGCGGCAGCGCGTAGAGCACGATCGACCGGCCGCCGCGCTTGGCCGCCACGTAGACCAGCGGCGCGAGCACGAAGATGCCGATGTCGAAGAACACGGGCACGCCGAACACCAGGCCCGCGAGACCCATCGCCAGCGGCGCGCGCTTCTCCCCGAACGCCCGCAGCAGCGTGCGGGTGAGCACCTCGGCCCCGCCGGACGCCTCCAGGATCGACCCGAGCAGGGTGCCCAGCCCGATGATGGCGGCGACGTGCCCGAGGATGCCGCCGAAGCCGTTCTCCAGCAGCGTCCCGGACGCCTTCTGCGCCGAGCCGACGATCTGCTCCACCGGCAGGCCCGCCGCCAGCGCCACGGTCAGGCCGACGATCAGCAACGCGATGAACGGCTCCACCCTGAGCCGGATGATCAGCACCAGCAGCAGGGCGATGGCCAGCCCGGACAGGGTCAGCAGCCCGCCGGTGCTGTGCTGCAACCAGTCGATCACGCGCGGCCTCCGGGGTTGCGCAGGGAGTGGCCGGCCAGCGCGCCGGTCGCCCGGCCGTCGTCGATCACCGGAACCCCGTTCACCAGCACGTACGGGATGCCCGCCGCGACCTGCCGGGGCTCGTCGAACGTCGCGGTGTCGCTGACCGCGTCGGGGTCGAACAGCACCAGGTCCGCCGCCCAGCCCTCCCGGACCAGCCCGCGATCGGTGAGGCGCAAGCGCCGGGCGGCACGCCCGGTGAGGTGCGCGACGCACTCCTCCAGCCCCAGCACGCCCAGGTCCCGCACGTACCGGGCGAGGTAGCGCGGGAACGTGCCCCACGCGCGCGGGTGCGGCCGGTCGCCGACCAGCAGCCCGTCGCTGCCGCCGGTGTGCGCCGGGTGCCGCATGATCGCCTGCACGTTCTCCTCGTGGCCGACGTGCATCAGGCACGACGTGCCGAGGCGTTCGGCGACCAGCACGTCGAAGTACAGCTCGGCGGGCGCGCGCCCGGCGGTCCGCGCCGACTCGGCCACGCTGCGCCCGACCAGGTGCGCGTGCTCGGCCTTGCGCACGCCGTTGATCTCGATGGCGTCCCAGTCCACCGGCACGCCGTGGCAGCCGTCCGAGCCGGTTTCCTCGATCTCCACCCTGATCCGCTCGCGGGTGTCCGGATCGGACAGTCGCGCCAGGGTCGCGTCCGGGCCGCCCTCGCCGCTCCAGCTCGGCAGCAGCGCGGACAGGTAGGTCGCGCCGGGCAGGTACGGGTAGGTGTCCAGGGTGATGTCCACGCCGTCCGCGATCGCGTCGTCCAGCAGCGTCAGCAGCTCGCCCGCGCGGCCCCGGTTCACCTCGAAGTTCATCGTGGCGTGCGCCAGGTGCAGCGGGCAGCCCGACGCCCGCGACACGTCCACCATCTCCGCGTACGCCTCCAGCGCGCCCGCGCCGTAGCTGCGGTGGTGGGGGCTGTAGTACCCGCCGAGCTCGCCGACCACGCGGCACAGCGCGACGAGTTCGTCCACGCCCGCGTACATGCCGGGCGTGTAGGTCAGGCCCGAGGACAGGCCGATCGCGCCCTGCGCCAGCGAGTCCGCCAGGACCGCCCGCATCCGGTCCAGCTCCGCCTCGGTGGCCGGCCGGTCGTCCCAGCCGACGCACAGCATCCGCAACGTGCCCTGCGGCACCAGGTAGGCGGCGTTGACCGCGATACCCCGGTCCAGCCGGTCGAGGTACTCGCCGACCGACCGCCAGTTCCAGTCGAACCCGGCCGGGTCGTCGTTCCAGCCCGCGAGCTGCCCGCGCAGGGCGGCCAGGACGGCGTCGTCCACGGGCGCGTAGGACAGCCCGTCCTGGCCGAGCACCTCGGTCGTCACGCCCTGGGAGACCTTGGCCAGGTGGTCGGGCCGCGCGAGCACCTGGAGGTCGGAGTGCGAGTGCATGTCGATGAAACCGGGCGCGAGCACCAGGCCGCCCGCGTCGACCGACCGCCCCCCGCCCACGTCGCCGATGCCCGCGATCCGGCCGTCCCGCACGCCCACGTCCGCCCGGTAGCCGGGCGCGCCCGTGCCGTCCACCACGAGCGCGCCCTTGAAGACGATGTCCACGCCGCCGCCCTTTCTCAGAAGTACGTGCGCACCAGGTCCACCACGGTGGTGCCGTCGACCACCGGAAGCAGTTGCCACTTGTCGAACACCGTGCAGGGGTGGGACAGGCCGAAGCCGACCCAGTCGCCCACCTCGACCGCCGCGCCCCCGGGCAGCGCGAGGAAGGTGTGCTGATCGTTGAGCGCGGTCACGGTCGCGTCCAGGGGCCGGTGCACGCCGTCCCGGCCGCGCACCACCTGCGGCTCGGGGAGCCCCTCGTCGAAGGACGCGTCCCGCTTGCCCATGGTCAGCAGCGCCAGACCGGGTTCGGGGCGGGAGGTCACCTGCGCCCACGCGCGCAGCGCGGACCGGAACGGCTGCTCGCCCGCGACCCGGCCGAACGGCGAGATGCCCCGGTAGAAGCCGTCGTCGTGGGTCACGTACGCGCCGCTGCGCACCACGGGCAGCACCGGGAAGGGCCACGGCCCGCCCAGCTTCGCCGCGACCTGGTCGAAGTAGGCGCTGCCGCCCGCCGTGACGATCGGCTCGGCCACCTCGACCAGGTCGTGGACCTCCACGACGAACGCGCGCAGGTCGTCCAGGTAGGCGTCCACGGTGGACAGGGCGGCGGGGGAGGCGTCGTGCGCCAGCGCGCCCTCGTAGCCGGCGACGCCGGCCACCCGCAGCGCCGGGCTCCGCGCGGCGGCACGGGCGACCTCGGCCGCCGTCGCCCGGTCCCGCGCCCCCGTGCGCCCACCCGGCGCACCCAGCTCCACCAACACGTCCACCGGCCGCGCCACCGCGCCGAGCGCTTCGGTCATCCGCTCCACGCCCGCCACCGAATCGACCCAGCAGGTGAACTCGAACGACGGGTCGGCGGCCAGTTCGGCGGCCACCCAGGCGAGTCCGGCGGGGTCCACGAGCTGGTTGGCCAGCAGCACCCGGCGCACCCCGAACGCCCGGTACACCCGCAGTTGGCTGGTGTTCGCGGCGGTGATGCCCCACGCGCCGAGCTCCAACTGGCGGGCGAAGAGCTGGGGGGCCATGGTCGTCTTGCCGTGCGGGGCCAGCAGCACGCCGTGCGCCGCGCACCACCGCGCCATGGTGACCAGGTTGTGCTCCAGCGCGGCGGCGTCCAGCACCACCAGCGGGCCGACGAAGCCGTCGGTGAACAGGTCCGGCCGGCGGTCGGCCACCTCCGCGACGGTCGCGCCGAACGCGCTCGCGGGCATGCCCTTGAACCGCCAGTCGACCCGCTCCGCGCGGATCGCGGCCACGGCGTCGTGGTCGATGTCCACTGTCTCGCTCCTCACGTTGCATCTTCCGCAACGGCTATTGCGCGATGTGATGATTCTTTGTGTAACATTCGGCTGCCGCCTCGTCAATCAAAGGGCTCGGAGGAGCGGATGCGGTTCGACCTAACGGGCGGCGTGGTGTGCCTGGGCGAGACCATGGTGGTGCTGGTGCCCGCCGAGTCCGGTCCGGTGCGCGGGGTGCGCACCTGGACCCGGGCAATCGGTGGGGCCGAGTCCAACGTGGCCATCCACCTGGCGCGGCTGGGGCTGCGCAGCCGGTGGGTGGGCGCGGTGGGCGACGACGCGTTCGGCGGTGCCGTGCTGGACTTCGTGCGCGGCGCGGGCGTCGACGTGTCGGGGGTGCGGGTGGACCCGACCCGGCCCACCGGTCTCTACGTGAAGGAAGCGGACGCGGCGGGCAGCCCCGTCCGGTACTACCGGCGCGGTTCGGCCGCGTCCGCGCTGGGGCGCGACGCGCTGGACCGGCTCGACCTCGACGGCGTGCGGCTGCTGCACCTGAGCGGCATCACCGCCGCGCTCTCCGATAGCTGCCTGGACCTGGTGCGGGAAGCGCTGTCCCGCCCGCGCCGGCACCTCGTGTCCTTCGACCTCAACTGGCGGCCGGCGCTGTGGTCGGACCGCGACCCGTCCGTGCTGCTGGACCTGGCCGACGCGGCGGACATCGTGCTCACCGGCGCGGACGAGGCCGAAGCGGTGTGGGGGACCGGCGACCCGGCCAAGCTGCGCGCCCTGCTGCCCGCACCGCGCACGATCGTGGTCAAGCAGGGCGACCAGGGCGCGACGCTGGTGGAGGACGACGTGTCCACCTACCAGCGGGCGCTCAAGGTCGACGTCGTGGAACCGGTGGGGGCCGGCGACGGGTTCGCCGCCGGCTACCTGGCCGCGCACCTGGCCGGCCTGGAACCGGCCCGCCGGCTGCGCGCCGGGCACCTCCAGGCGGCTGCGGCCCTGCTCACCAGCGAGGATGTGGGCGAACCGCTGCCAGCCGGGGTGACCGGGCCGCTGCTGGACGCCGATCCGGCGACGTGGGCCGCCGCGCACCTGAGGAGACGAGTGGGATGAGTCAGAGCCTGGACCGGGCGTTGACCCTGATGGGGGAGCTGGCGAAGGGTGCCAAGACGCTCGACGAGCTGTCCGCGGTGATCGAGGTGCACAAGTCGACCACGTTGCGGTTGCTGCGCACCCTGGAATCGCACCGGTTCGTCCGGCGCGACGGCGTGCACCACTACCGGCTCGGTGCGGCGTTGTTCGACCTCGCCAACCGCGCGCTGGAGGAGCGGGACGTGCGCCGTGCCGCCGAACCCGCCCTGCGCGACCTCAACGCCCGCTTCGGGTACACCGTGCACCTGGCGTCCTACGAGGGCGGCGAGGTCATCTACATCGACAAGTACGACAGCACCCACCCGATGCGCATGTACTCGCGGATCGGCCGGCGCGCGCCGCTGCACTGCACGGCCGTCGCCAAGGTGCTGCTGTCGGACATGCCGGAAGCCCGCCGCCGCGAAGTCGCCGCGACCATCGACTACGTCCCGCTGACCGCGAACACCATCACCACGCCCGCCGCGTACCTGGAAGAGCTGGAACGGGTGCGGGCCCGCGGGTACGCCGTGGACAACGCCGAGCACGAGGACTTCATCCACTGCCTCGCCGTGCCCATCCGGGGCGCACGCGGCGAAGTCGTGGCGGCGGTGTCGATGTCCGTGCCGAAGGTGATGCTCGACTTCGACGGCCTGCTGGGCCACCTGCCCGACCTGCTCGCCGCCGCGCGGGCCGCGTCCCTCGAATGCGGCTGGTCCCCGCGCGACTGATCCACCCGACCCGACCGAGTCACCACCGACACAGGAGAACGAGCATGCCCAAGACCGAGATCCGCACCCCGAACGCACCCGCGCCCGTCGCCGCCTTCTCGCAGGGGGTCCGCAAGGGCAACGTGCTCCAGGTCGCGGGCCAGGTCGCGTTCGACCCGGCGAGCGGCGCGATCGTCGGCGAGACCGTCGCCGAGCAGACCAAGCAGGCGCTGGCCAACGTCGTCGCCGTGCTGGAGGCCGGCGGCGCGTCGCTCGACGACGTGCTGATGCTGCGCGTCTACCTGACCGACACCGCCCACTTCGGCGAGATGAACGAGGCGTACGGCCAGGTCGTCACCGCGCAGCCGTTCCCGGCCCGCACGACGGTCTACGTCGGCCTCCCGGCGGGCCTGCTCGTGGAGATCGACGCGCTCGCCGTGGTCGGCGACTGACCGTGACCTCGGGGCGGGGCACCGACTGACCGGGTGACCCCGCGTACTTCTGCCGGTTGTTCTGCGTGGTGCCGGGCCAGACCCGGCGGTTGACTGGGGACATCCCAATCGCGCGCCACGGAAGGAACACCCGGCGATGGCCAGGAACGCATCACCGATCGGCTGACCGCGATTCGGCGGCCCGCGAACGGCACTCGGCTGCCGCACCCGGGTCGCCGAGCTCGTCGTGCACCTCGGCCAGCACCTCCCACACCGCACCCGCCCGGTGGTGCCGGTGGCCGGTGGCGAGGGCCGCCGCCCCCACCAGCTCCACCCGCGCCCCGGCCGGGTCGCCGAGCCGGTGCAGCGCCAACCCGCGCAGGTAGCGGGCGTCGCACGTGCTGCCGGGCGCGGTGGCGGCCACCGAGTGCTCCAGCGCCGAGGTCGCGGTCGCCAGGACCTCCGTCCAGCGCCCCAGCTCCACCAGGCTCTCCGCGGTGCGCACCAGCAGGCTCGCCTGCATCTCGTCGGCCAGCAGCGGCGACACGTCGAGCAGCCCGGACCGGACGTTGGCCACGAGCTGCCGCTGCACCCGCACCGCCTCCTCGTAGCGGCGCAGGCCGTGCAGCACCAGGGCCAGGCACGACGCCGAGATCTGCTCACCCAGCGGGAACCCGGCGCGGTGGAACAGCTCCCGCGCCCGGCCCGCGCTCTCCCGCGCCGCGTCGAGGTCACCCGACCGCATCTCCGACGCGGCCCGGTAGTGTACGGCCCACCCCTGCTCGACCACGTCCCCCGCCGCGACCGCCGCGCGCCACGCCTCGTCGTGCAGCGCCAGCGCCTCGTGGGGCCTGCGCAGCAGCACGCACAACGTCCAGGTCAGGAAGTTGAGCTGCACCGCCTCGTCGCGCACGCTGCCCAGCGCCCGCGCCGCCGCGATGCCCGCCGTGAAGACCTCGGCCCACGTCGCGCCGTGCCCGCGCTGGTCGGAGTACCAGTGCACGGCCGTCGCCAGGTCGAGCACCTCGCGGTGCACGCCGTGCGCGGCGGCCCACCGCAGCGCGCCCACCCAGTTGCCGCTCTCGGCCGACAGCCACGCGTCCGCGTCCTCCCGCCCGCGCAGCGCACCGGCGGGCTCGGTGCGGGCGGCGGCCCCGAAGAACCCCGCCGCCGTCGCGGCCCGCTCCAGCAGCCACACCACCACCCGCCGCCGGGTGTCGTCGTGGTCGGGCTCCTCGGCGGTCAGCCGCTCGCCCGCGAACACCCGCACCAGGTCGTGGAACGCGTACCGGCCCGGCGTGTCGGCGGTGTCCAGCAGGCTCATGTCCACCAGCTCTTCGAGCGTGTCCTCGGCCTCGTACCGGTCCAGCCCCGCCGCCACGGCGGCCGGCTCCGCGGTGAAGGTCGCGCCGGGCAGCAGCGACAGCCGGCGGAACACCAGCGCCGCCTTGCCGTCGAGCTGCCGGTAGGACATCTCGAACGCGGTCCGCACCTGGAGGTCGCCCGCGGTCAGCGCGGTCAGCCTGCGCCGCTCGTCGGCCAACTGCCCGGCCAGGTGCGCCACCGTCCACTTCGGACGGCTGGCCAACCGGTTGCCCGCGATCCGCAGCGCCAGCGGCAGGTGACCGCACAGCCTGGCCACGTCCCGCGCCGCCGCCGCCTCCGCCGTCACCCGCGACCGGCCCGCGATCGCGCCCAGCAGCGCCACCGAGTCGGCGTGCTCCAGCACGTCCAGCCCGAGCCTCGTGACGGCCGCCAGCCCGCCCAGCACCTGCCGCGACGTGACCAGCACCAGCGACCCGAGCCCGGTCGCCAGCAGCGGCCGGACCTGCGCCTCGTCGGCGGCGTTGTCCAGCACGATCAACGTCGACCGCTCGCGCAGCAGCTCCCGGTACAGGTCGGACCGCTCCGCCTCGCTGGCCGGCGGGGTCTCCACGCCCAGCGCCAGCAGCATCCGGTGCACCACCTCGGCCGGGTGCACCGGCCGGGCGTCCATGCCGCGCAGGTCGAAGAAGAAGCACCCGTCCGCGAACCGCGACCCGAGCCGGTACCCGGCGCGCACCGCCAGCGCCGTCTTGCCCGCGCCCGGCGGGCCGTGCACCACGACCACGGACGTCGGACCCGCCTCGGCCGCGTCGGCCAGCACGGCCAGCGCCCCCTCCCGGCCGGTCAGGTCCGCGATGTCCGGCGGCAGCGCGCACGGGGCCACCGCCACCTGCCGCCGCGCCCGCCCGTCCTTGGCGGCGGCCACCAGGGCGTCCGACTGGTCCCGGTCCAGCGCCAGCACCGCGGCCAACGCCTCGACCGTGCGCCGCTGCGGGCCCTTCGCCCGGCCGCGCTCCATGTCGCTGATCGCGCGGACGCTCACACCCGAGCCGCCCGCCAGCTCTTCCTGGGTCAGCTTCACGCGCTGCCGGTGCCCGCGCAGCAGATCGCCGAAGGTCGTCCCCACGCCTTCCGACCCTAGTCTGCGCGGCGGGCCTCCCGGCACCGAGCAACATCACACCCGACTCGCGGGCCGTGATCAGCGGCGACGACCGGCCCGCGCACCCCGCCGGCGGCGGGCACCGGCCGTCGGCCGCGCGGCACCCGGCCGACCGCCGCCCGAACCCGGCGCGCGGCGAGCCGCACATCCGGCGGTCCGACTGGTATTGCTTCGGGCATGAAGTGGTACGCGGACCGGCCCGGCCGGTTGTGGCGACAGTTGACCGCCGACCTGCTCGCGGCGGTGTGGGTGTGGTTCTGGGTGACGGCGGCGCTGGCCGCCCGGGACACCGTGCTGGCGCTGCGCGCCCCCGGCGACCACCTGTCCCGCGCGGGCGGCGGGCTGCGCGACACGTTCGCCGACGCCGCCGCCAAGGCCCGCGACGTGCCGCTGGTCGGCGGGAAGCTCGGCGAGGCCCTGGACAAGGGCCGCGACGCGGGCGGCACCCTGGTCGACGCCGGGCGCACCCAGGTCGAGGCGGTCGAGACCTCGGCCCTGTGGCTGGCGGCCGCGCTGGTCGCCGTGCCGGTGGCGTTCCTGCTCGTCACCTGGCTGCCGCTGCGGCTCCGCTACGCCCGCAAGGCCGCCGCCGTCGCCCGGCTGCGCGACATCGGCCGGATCGACCTGCTCGCGCTCCAGGCCCTCACCACGTTGCCGCTGCGCGAACTGGCCCGGTTCGAGGCCGACCCGGCCGACGGCTGGCGGCGGCGCGACGTCGCGGTGGTCGAAGCGCTGGCGGCCCGGCAGCTCGCGGTGTGCGGGCTGCGCGGCGTCGGGTGAGCCCCGACGCCGCGCGCGCTCACCGCCTGCGGTGCCAGAACACCTCGCCGGACGGGCCGTAGAGCACGACGTTCCCGTCGTTCTGCACGACCAGCCGGTCGGCCGGGCGGCCCCAGGTCCGGGTGGACCAGCGGGCCACCTCGGTCGGCGAGTACAGCACGAAGTTCCCGTCGGACTGGAGGACCGCCCGGACCGCGTCACCGCCCCCGGTGCCGGTGGACCACAGCGCCTCGCCGTACGCGGTGTAGAGCACCAGGTTGCCGTCGGCCTGCATGGTCAGCCGGTGCGCGCCGTCCGGCGACCGCCTGCTCTGCCCGGCGTGGAGCGACTCGCCGGGGGTCACCCGGTCCGCGCCGGCCGGTGCGGCCGTGACCACCCCGGTGTACAGCAGGCGGTTCGGCGTGCCGGCGGCGTCCGCGACCCGGCCGCGCGTGGTGGCGTAGGAGATCGCCGCGCGCACCGCCGCCGGCGGGTCGGTCGGGCGCACCGAGAGGTGCAGCGCCACCGCGCCGGTCACGTGCGGCGCGGCCATCGACGTGCCGTCCATGTACATCGTGGCCGTGTCGTCGGTGTGCCAGGCGGACCGGATGCCCGCGCCCGGCGCGAAGAGGTCCGCGCACGCGCCCTTGTTCGAGAACACCGCCCGCCGGTCCGCGTGGTCCGACGCCGCGACGGTCAGCGCGTCCGGCACCCGCGCGGGGGACGCGCCGCACGCGTCCTCGTCGCGGTTGCCCGCCGCGACCGAGTACGTGATGCCCGCGTCGATCGAGCGCTGCACGGCCGCGTCGATCAGGTCGTTCGCGCCGGCGCTCAGGCTCATGTTCGCGACGGCCGGCTTGACGTGGTTGGCGGTCACCCAGTCCACCCCGGCGAGCACACTCGCGACCGTGCCGGAACCGTTGCACCCCAACACCTTCACCGCGTGCAACCGGACCTGCCCGGCCACGCCGTGGGCGGTGCCGCCGACCGTGCCGGCGACGTGCGTGCCGTGGCCGTTGCAGTCGGTGTCGTCGGCGTCCAGGGTGTTCGCGTCGAAGCTCGCGCGCCCGCCGAAGTCCTGGTGCGACGTCCTGATCCCGGTGTCCAGCACGTAGACGTGCACACCCGCGCCGGTCTCGGCGTCGTCGAACTCGCGGTTGAGCGGGAGGTCCCGCTGGTCGACCCGGTCCAGCCCCCACGACGGCGGGTCGACCCGGTCGGTCGCGGCGCGGACCACCCGGTCCTGCGCCACTTGGGCGACCTCGGGGTCGGCGGCCAGTTTCCGGGCGGCGGATTCGCTCATCGCCGCGGCGAACCCGGTCACCGCGCTCCGGTACCGGTGGGTGATGCGCGCGCCCGCCCGGCTCGCGACGGCGTCGGCGCGGTCGGCCGCCTTGAGGACCACGAGGTAGCGGCCGGGGATCGCGTCGGCGCTGTTCGCACCCACGATGCCGGGCTGCGCCGGGGCGGGCTGGACTGGGGTGTGCCGGGCCGTGGTGGGCTGGGTTGAGGCGGGTGGTGCGGTGCTGGGTGGTGCCGTGCTGGGTGGTGCCGTGCTGGGTGGTGCGGTGGCGGGCGGTGCTGTGGTGGAGGGTGCTGGGGCGGGCTGCGCGGAGGCCGGTGCGGCGGCGAGTGCCAGGGCCAGCACCGTGCCGGCGGCGATCCCGGTCAGCGGTCTCCAGCGTCGTCTCCAGGGCGCGGCGAACTCTCCCATGACGGGTCTCCCCAGGTGCGGGTGCAGGGTGGCGGACGAGGTTCGCGCGAACCGCCGAGAAGCCTAGGCAGCCCGACCGCCGACCACAATCACTTCGGGTGTGATCCGGGAAAGTCGAGAAAGGCGTACCCCGGTTGGGAGCACCCCTCGCACACAGCTAACCACAGGGGTACGACAGCGCGGGGCGGTCGCGGCGATCCGCAGCGACCGCAGGCCACGGCGGTTCGCAACGATGACGGGGCCGCTGCCTCGCCGCGTCCCCGTCTCGTCTTATACCGCCCCGTTGGCTAGGTGCCCGTGCCGCTGCGGGCCGTCGGGAGAGTGGATCAGTAGACCGGGCCGGTGTACTTCTCGCCGGGGCCCTGGCCCGGCTCGTCCGGCACGGTCGACGCCTCGCGGAACGCGCGCTGGACGGACTGGAGGCCGTCGCGCAGCGGGCCCGCGTGCGGTCCGAGGTACTCGGCCGAGGCGGTGATCAGGCCGGCCAGCGCGGTGATCAGCCGGCGGGCCTCGTCCAGGTCGCGCAGCGGGCTCGTGTCGGGGTCCTCGTCGGCCAGGCCCAGGCGTTCGGCCGCCGCGGAGAGCAGCATGATGGACGCCTTGCTGATCACCTCGATGCTCGGAACATCGGAGAGGTCGCGGACGTTGTCGGTAGGCAGGTCGGTCACGGGAGCCATTCTCGCAACTGCCCCGGCCGGGTCGCCGGTTCGGGGGTTGACAAGGCCGTCTGGTAGTATTCTCCGCGCGACCAGTCCCCACCCGTGTGGGGACGGCAAGTGGAGCCCCGCTCCCACCCGCGTCCCACCGCTTCAGGTGGCCGGGTCCGGTCACCTCGACGGGTGGACTGCGCCCTTCGTTGTGCGATCGGTCGGAAGCGGGCCTCACACCGGGTAGGTGTGAGGCCTCTTGTCTTTGGCGCACAACGAATCACAAAGGACGTGAATGACAAGTCCCTCGAACCGGGGTCTCCCTGCCAGCACCGAGCCGCGCATCAACGACCGCATCCGCGGGCCTGAGGTTCGTCTGGTCGGGCCGAACGGCGAGCAGGTCGGGATCGTTCGCATCGAGGACGCGCTCCGACTCGCCCAGGAATCGGACCTCGACCTCGTCGAGGTCGCCGCGCAGGCACGCCCGGCGGTCTGCAAGCTCATGGACTACGGCAAGTTCAAGTACGAGAGCGCGCAGAAGGCCCGCGAGTCCCGCCGGAACCAGCAGCTCACGGTCATCAAGGAGCAGAAGCTCCGCCCGAAGATCGACCCGCACGACTACTTGACGAAGAAGGGCCACGTGGCCCGCTTCCTGTCGCACGGGAACAAGGTCAAGGTGACCATCATGTTCCGGGGCCGTGAGCAGTCCCGGCCCGAGCTCGGTTACCGGCTGCTCCAGAGGCTGGCGGAGGACGTCGCGGAGCTGGGCTTCGTCGAGTCGAACCCGAAGCAGGACGGCCGCAACATGATCATGGTGCTGGCCCCGCACAAGACCACGAAGACCCGCCCGGTGAGGCAGGACGGCGGCGACGCCGACGCCGACACCGCGGAGTCTGTCGAGGAGTGACCTCCCGGCCCCGGGCCCGGAGGCAAGCACGGCCGCCCCATCCCGGTGGCTGCACGAGACGAGGACGGAAATGCCGAAGAACAAGACCCACAGCGGGACCTCCAAGCGAGTGAAGGTCACCGGCAGCGGCAAGCTGATGCGGGAGAAGGCCGGCAAACGCCACCTGCTGGAGAAGAAGTCCAGCAAGCTGACGCGCCGCCTCTCCGGTGCCACCGAGGTCGCCAAGCACGACGCGCCGCGCTTGAAGAAGCTGCTCGGAATCTGAGCTTCACTCCCCCCGTGAACACCCGGGGCCCTGACCGGCCCCACGAGATCGACAGGACGGACCCGTGGCACGCGTCAAAAGGGCAGTGAACGCCCAGAAGAAGCGCCGTACCACCCTTGAGCTCGCCAGCGGTTACCGCGGCCAGCGTTCGAGGCTGTACCGCAAGGCCAAGGAGCAGGTGCTCCACTCGCTCAACTACGCGTACCGCGACCGCCGTGCGCGCAAGGGCGACTTCCGGAAGCTGTGGATCCAGCGCATCAACGCCGGTGTCCGCGCCAACGGCATGACCTACAACCGCTTCATCCAGGGTCTCCGCCTCGCGGAGATCGAGGTGGACCGCAAGATCATGGCCGAGCTGGCCGTCAGCGACCCCAACGCGTTCAGCGCGCTGGTCGAGCTCGCGAAGGCCGCACTGCCCGCCGACGTGAACGTGCCGATCGAGGACAAGGCCTGAGCGTCGCACCACGACCCGAGGGTGCTCCGTTCACCGAACGGACTCCTCGGGTCGTTGCCGCTCGACGCCTGACCCGCCGCCCCGGTCGCGACCGGGCCGGCCGGTTCCTCGCCGAAGGCGCGCAGGCGGTGCGGGAAGCACTGTCCTGGTCCGCCGCCGGGCGGGGGCGGGTGCACGAGCTGTTCGTCACCGCGATCGCCGCCGACCGCAACCCGGAGCTGGTGCGCGCGGCGGTGGACGCCGGTGTGCCGGTGAGCGGTGTGACCGACAAAGCGGCGGTGGCCCTCTCGGAAACCGTGACGCCGCAGGGCATTGTCGCCGTGTGCGACCTGATCGAGGTGCCGCTGTCGTTGACCGGCGCACGGCTGGTGGCGGTCCTGCACGGCGTGGCCGACCCCGGCAACGCGGGCACGGTCGCCCGGGTGGCGGACGCGGCCGGTGCCGACGCCGTGGTGTTCGCGGGCGACACGGTGGACCCGCACAACGGCAAGTGCGTGCGCGCGTCCACCGGCAGTGTGTTCCACCTGCCGATCTCGCGCTCGCGGTCGGCGGACGAGGTCTTCGCGGCCTGCCGCGCGGCCGGGTTGAGGTTGGTCGCGGCGGACGGTTACGCCGACGAGGACCTGGTCACGGCCGAGCTGCGCGGAGACCTGGAACGCCCCACGGCCTGGGTGTTCGGCAGCGAGGCGCACGGCCTGCCGGACGAGGTCGTGGCCGCCCTGGACACGTCGCTGAAGGTCCCGATCTACGGTGGCGCGGAGAGCCTGAACCTGGCCACCGCCGCAGCCGTCTGCCTCTACGCCTCGGCCCGCGCCCAGCGCGCGACCCGCTGACGGGGCAATACACCACCGCGCGACCCGCTGACGTCGCGACCCGCTGACGGCGCGAGCGCCACCGCGCGACACACCACCGCACGCCTCCTGACGCCGCGAGCGCCCAGCGCGCGACCCGCTGACGCCGCGAAAGCCCACCGCGCGACGTTTCCGAGGCGCTGCCGAGGTTCGGTGACCCGCCGGTCCGACGGGTCACCGAGGGCGGTCATTCCCCCAGGCGGGCGGTCAGGGCGCGGAGCACCGGGTCGCCCGCGGTGGGCTTGTCCTGGGCCCGGAGCGACTCCTCCAGCACGTTCGCCGTGTCGCCGACGATCTGCGGCGGGGTCTCGTCGTTCACCAGGGTCGCCGCCCGGCGGGCTTCGGCCTCGGCGTTGTGCGGGTCGCCGGACTCCAGCAGGAAGCGCGCGCCCCGCTGGGCCAGGAACGTCTGCCAGTCCACGTCGTCGAGGCGCGCCGCCAGTTCCTCGGCCACGCCGTTCTGCTCCACCGCCGCCGCGTGGTCGCCGGCCTGGTAGTGCACGAACGCCCGGATCGCCGCGATCCGCGCGGCCAGGTGCACCCGGTGGTCCTCGTCCTCCACGGCCGGCAGCAGCTCTTCGGCCGCGACCAGGGCCGCGACGGTCTCGGCGTGCTCCTCCTTCGGCAGCGCCGCCGCCGACTCGACCCACGACCCGGCGGCCTCGGCCTCGTCCGGCACCCGCTGCCACGCGCGGGCGGCCTCGGCGTACGCGCGTGCGCCGTCCAGCGGCTGGTCCAGCCGCCGCAGCACGCCGCCCAGCACGTCGAGCACCAGCGCGCGCCGCCACGGCTCGTCGTCGGGCACGAGTGGCAACGCCACCTCCAGGTGCCGGCGGGCCGCGTCGTTCTCGTCCAACCGGGAGCACGCCTGCGCCAGCCGGTACCGCACGGGCACCACGAAGTCGTACGACACGTCGTGGCCCTCGATGACGCGGACCGCTTCCTCCAGCGCCTCGGCGGCCTCCACGAACCGGTTCGACTTGAGGTAGCCGCCGGACAGCGCGTGGCACGCCTTCGCCACGTCCTCCGGCACGCCCAGCTCGTGACCGACCGCGATCGCCGTGCGCAGCTCCTCCAGGTGCTGTTCCTCGACCCCGAGCCGCTCGATCGAGGACACCCGCTGCCGGTGCGCCTCGGCGGTCCACGGGCCGCGCGGCGTGCTGAACGCGGTCACGAACTCGGTGGCCGTCGCCAGCGCCGCGGTGTCGCCGCGAACCGTCTCGACCTTCAGCCGCAGCCGCAGCGCGTCGAACCGGACCGACGGCGGCGGGTCGTCCGCCAGGATCGCCCCGAGCAGCGCGGTCGCCTCGTCCAGCTCGCCGATCGTGGCCCGGTGCTGGGCCAGGTCGCAGCGCGCCCGGGACACGAGGTCCGGAACCTCCCGCTCGGCCAGCGCCAGTGCCGTCGCGACCAGTTCGCCCTGCTGCTCGTACTCGTCCACGTCCGCCAGCAGGTCCGCCAGCAGCAGCCGGGACAGCACGCGGGTGTGCGGTTCGCCGGCGCGGTCGGCCTCGGCGACGCACTCGCGCGCCACCGCCGTCCCGGCCTCCGGGCCCTCCTCCTCGGCGAGCAGCACCGCGCCCCGGCAGCGGTAGCGGTTGGCCAGGTCGGCGTCGCCCGCGGCGGCCAGCCGGTCGACCGCGGCGGCCAGTTCGGCGCGCACGCCGGCCACGTCCCGGGACTGCCTGCCGACCAGCGCGCGGCGCGCGGCCACGACCGCCGCCAGGCTTTCCGGCAGCAGCGGTTCCAGGTCGGCGGGCAGCGACCTGAGCAGCCGGATGCCGGTGATGAAGTCGCCGCGGTCGAACGCCTCGCCCAGCTCCCGCGCCAGCTCGACCGGGTCGGCCGCGAGCACCGGCTCCTCCTCGGGCTCGGCGGCGGTCGGGGCTACCGGCACGGCCAGCGGCACGTGCGCGGTGTCCGCCGCGCCGAGCTTCGCCGTGATCCGGCGGCTCACCGCGTCGGTGCCGTTGCGCTGGTCGAACCGCGCGGCGAGGGTCAGCGCCCGCTCTTCCAGCAGCGCCCGCAACCGCGGCGCGGTCAGCACCTCGACCCGACCGTCCCGGGGCACCGCGAACTCGACGGGTTCGGTGACCCGGCCGAGCAGCAGCGCGCCGCCCGCCGCGAAGTGCATCGCCTGCGACGGCGAAGGGGCGTGGTGCACCCGGTGCAACTGCCGCTGGAGCAGCTCCACGCCGCGCCGCACGTTCCCGGACGTCGCGCAGAACACCAGGTGGTCGTCCAGGTAGCCGCCGTAGCGGTCGTCGCGGACCAGCCGGTAGGCCACGGTGTGCGCCTGCCGCGCCCGTTCCAGGTCGCCCAGCGTCACGAACGCGGGTGTCAGGGTGGTCAGGATGCCCTGCGGCTGCGTGGCGCAGCCGGTGTCCTTCTCCAACTGGTGTTCGGCGTGCGCGACGGCCTCGGCGAACCGGCCCTGCCGGATCAGGTGCCCGGCCTGCTCCTCGACGACGCACGCCTCGCAGTCGCTCATCGGGCCGCGGTCCATCGCCAGGTACCGCGCGAAGTGCTCGCGGTACGCCGCTTCGTCGCCGATGTGCTCGGCCAGGTCGGCACGCGCCCCGTGCACCGGTTGCAGCGAGAACCCGTGCCGCTGGTAGCGGGTGGCGAGCTGGTCCACGAACGACTCGACCTGGGCGAGCGAGAACCTCGGGTCGGCGATCAACCCGGTCACGATCCACTTGTGCGCCCAGTCGTAGCTGTGCGTCTCCCACTCGTCGAACGCGGTCGGGTCGCGCTTCTCGGCCGCGCCGCACCACGCGAACGGGGCCAGCATCAGGTCGTAGCGGCCCAGGTCGTAGGCGGACCGCAGCAGGGCGATCCGGCAGCTCACGGCCAGCGGCAGGTGGTCCACCGAGTCGGCGGTGCGCGCGGCGCGCTCCAGCGCCTCGTGCCGGGCCGTGCCCTCGGGCAGGTGGTACGCCTCGACGAACTGCTGCTCGGCGGCGTTCTTCTGTTCGCTCACGCGTGGCCTCCGACGGCGCGGTCCAGCAGTTCCAGGAAGGAGCGGTTCAGCGCGGCGGTGTCCTTGGGGCGCATCGGCCGCCGCGCCTGGAGCAGCGCGTGCACGTAGAGCGACTCCACGGTCAGTTCCACCAGGGCCGGGTCGGTCAGCCCGGCCAGCCGCCGCACCAGCGGGTTGCGGCAGTTGAGCACCAACCGCTGGGAGGCGTCGGACTCGGCCGAGACCAGGCTGCCGAGCAGTTCCGCCCACAGCGGGTCGGCCTGCTCGCCGACCTGCTCGACGTCCCGCTTGCGCTCGCCCTCCACGTTCGTGACCAGCAGCGCGGGCAGTGAACCGGGGTCGAAATCACGCGGCACGGCCTCGCAGTCGTGCCGCTCCAGCACGTCCTTGGCCAGCGCCAGCCGGTCCCGCAGGGCCTGTTCCACCGCCGGTTCCGGGTCGCCGAGGGCGGCCAGCACCTCGTTCGGCGCGACCCGCCGGGCCGCGCCCGGCCCGTCCAGCGCGATCAGCCGGTCCATGATCTCCACGTCGTAGGCGTAGCCCGCGTTCAGCAGGCCCATGCCCTGCGCGTGCGCGACCGGCGCGAGCTGGCGGAACTCGTCCACGTCCGGCACGAACGAGATCGTGCCGTGCTTGCGCTTGAACAGGCGCAGCGACTGCGCGCCGTCGGTCGTCTCGAACGGCAACCACCGCTCGACCAGCCGCAGCATCTCGTCGTCGACCCGGGCCAGCGACTTGATGCCCAGGTGGTGCGCGTCGAGCAGGGCGGCCGTGCGGTCCGGGTCGGTCGCGTCCAACCGGACCAGCCAGTCCCGCACCTGCCTGCCCAGCTCCTCGCGCACCGCGAGCAGCGTCTCGTCCTGGTAGAGCGACTCGCGGCTGGCGGTCGGCCGCAGCGACGACGAGTCGACCACGCAGCGGATGAAGTAGGCCCACTCCGGGAGCAGGCCCTCGATGGAGTCGCCGACGAGCATCCGCTTGAGGTACACCCGGTGCGACTGGCGCGCGCCGGGGTGCACGCCGTGCGGCAGCACGTACGCGACGCCCGTCAGGCCCACCGCCGGCACCTCGACCGGGATCGCGTCGAACGGCTGCACGCCCAGCACCCGGGCCCCGTAGCCGAGGGCGTCGTCCAGCCACGGCAGCGCCTCGCTGGTCACCACCTCGCCCGCCACGGTCACCCGGTAGGGCAGCAGCTCGCCGTACTCGACGACCAGGGCGCGCACCACGTCGCGCTCGAGCCAGTGCTCGGAGTCGCGGTGGGGCACCAGTTCGATGGTCGTGCCCGTGGGCAGGTCCTCGTCGAGGGTCTCCACCTCGTAGTCGCCGGCCGCGTCGGCGGTCCAGCGCACGGCGGGCCCGCCCGTCGCGGACCGCGACACCAGCCGGATCCGCTCGGCGACGAGGAACGCGGACAGCAGTCCGACGCCGAACTGGCCGAGGAAGCCCTGGCGGGCGAACCCGAGCTCGTCGCGCTTGGAGGTGCGGCCCAGGGTGGACAGCAGGTCGTGCACCTCGCGCTCGGTCAGGCCGATGCCGGTGTCGGTGATGCGCAGGGTGCCGCCCGTGCCGGGACCGATCGGCTCGATCACCACCTCGCCGGGCGCGTCCGGGTGGAGCGCGCGGCGTGCGGTGATCGCGTCCACCGCGTTCTGCAACAGCTCACGCGCGTACACGCGGGGACTGCTGTAGAGGTGGTGGCTGAGCAGATCGATGATCCCGCGCAGGTCGACACCGAAGGTGTGTGCCATGGGAGTGGAATTCACCTCGGGTCAGGTACGTAGGACGGTCGATTCTAGGTGCGCGTCGACGGCGGCGGACCCGGTTTTCGGCGGTTCGCCCGCCGGGTCGGCGGCTCGTGTCACCCACTGTGCCGGCACCCACCGACACTCCCGCCGAGCCGGCGCTCCGACCAGTGCCGATGCCGACGGCCGGTGGTCCGGGGGCGGCGCGCGGCGGAGATCGACCTCACGGTGGATCACCGGTAACAGGTCAGTCACGGCCGCGGTGGGCCGGGTCCCGGCCCGATCACCTAGGATCGACCCGCCGCTCCGGGTCTCGGTCGGGGCGGCTCTCACGAGGCACGCGACGGGAGCTGTCCACCAACCATGTCCGGAGCCAACGACCCGTACGACCCCAAGCAGGTCGCGGCGCTCTCACCGGAGGCGCTCGACACGGCGGTGGAGCAGGCCCGGGAGGCGTTCGCGAAGGCGTCCGACCTCGACGAGCTCGCCGCCGCCAAGCCGGGCCACCTGGGTGACCGCGCCCCCGTGCTGCTGGCCCGCCGCGAGATCGGCGCGCTGCCGCCGGCCGCGAAGGCCGACACGGGCAAGCGGGTGAACGAGGCGCAGAACGCGGTCAAGCTCGCGTTCGAGGAGCGCCGCACCGAGCTCCAGGCCGAGCGCGACGAGCGCGTGCTCCGCGAGGAGTCCGTCGACGTCACGCTGCCGTGGGACCGCTTCCCGCGCGGCGCGCGGCACCCGGTCTCCACGGTCGCCGAGCGCGTCGCGGACATCTTCGTGGCCATGGGCTACGAGATCGCCGAGGGCCCGGAGCTGGAGGTCGAGTGGTTCAACTTCGACGCCCTCAACTTCGGCAAGGACCACCCCGCGCGTAGCATGCAGGACACGTTCTACGTCGCGCCCGAGGGCTCCGGCCTGGTCCTGCGCACGCACACCAGCCCCGTGCAGGCGCGCACGCTGCTGGAGCGCGAGCTGCCCGTGTACGTGGTGTGCCCCGGTCGCACGTTCCGCACCGACGAGCTGGACGCCACGCACACGCCGGTGTTCCACCAGGTCGAGGGACTGGCGGTGGACCGGGGGCTGACCCTGGGCCACCTCAAGGGCACGCTCGACGCGTTCGCCCGCGCCGTGTTCGGCGAGGACTCCCGGACCCGGTTGCGGCCCAGCTTCTTCCCCTTCACCGAGCCGTCGGCCGAGGTCGACGTGTGGTTCCCGGAGAAGAAGGGCGGTCCCGGCTGGGTCGAGTGGGGCGGCTGCGGCATGGTCAACCCGAACGTGCTGCGAAACTGCGGCGTCGACCCGGACGTGTACTCCGGGTTCGCGTTCGGCATGGGGCTGGAGCGGACCCTCCAGTTCCGCAACGGCCTGCCCGACATGCGCGACATGGTCGAAGGCGATGTCCGCTTCACCCAGCCATTCGGAACGGAGGCCTGACCGGTGCGTATCCCGGTTACCTGGCTGGTCGAGCACCTCGAGTTCCCCGAGCTGCCGACCCCCGAGGCCATCGCCGAGGCGTTCGTGCGGATCGGCCTGGAGGTCGAGGACGTCCACACCCTCGACACCGTCACCGGCCCGCTCGTCGCGGGCCGCGTGGTGGAGGTCGAGGAGCTGACGGAGTTCAAGAAGCCGATCCGGTTCTGCCGGGTCGAGGTGGGCCCCGACCAGGTCAACAACGTCATCTGCGGCGCGCGGAACTTCGTCGAGGGCGACACCGTCGTGGTGGCGCTGCCCGGCGCGGTGCTGCCCGGCGGCTTCGCGATCGCCGAGCGCAAGACCTACGGCCGGATCAGCCAGGGCATGATCTGCTCGGCCCGCGAGCTGGGCCTGGGCGACGACCACGCCGGCATCCTGGTGCTGCCCAGCGGCACCGCGCAGCCCGGCGACGACGCCGTGGAGCTGCTCGGCCTGGGCGACACGATCATCGAGCTCGCGCCCACCCCCGATCGCGGCTACGCGTTCTCCGTGCGCGGTCTGGCGCGCGAGATCGCGTGCGCGTTCGACGTGCCGTTCGGCGACCCCGGCCTGGCCGAGGTGCCCGAGGGCGAGGGCGACGTGCTGCCCGTGCACGTCGAGGACCCGACCGGGTGCTCCCGGTTCGTGGCGCGGCGCGTGACGGGCGTCGACCCGACCGCGCCCACGCCGTGGTGGATGCGCCGGCGGCTGATGCTCGCCGGCATCCGGTCCCTCTCGCTGCCGGTCGACGTCACCAACTACGTGATGCTGGAGCTCGGCCAGCCGCTGCACGCGTTCGACGCGTCCGCGGTCCGGGGCGGGCTGGTGGTCCGCCGGGCGGCGGCGGGCGAGCGGCTGACCACGCTGGACGGGTCGGTGCGCGCGCTGGACCCGGACGACATCGTGATCGCCGACGACAGCGGCGTGATCTCGCTGGCCGGCGTGATGGGCGGCGCGTCCACCGAGGTCCGCGACACCAGCACGGACATCCTGCTGGAGGCCGCGAACTGGGACCCGGCGTCGATCGCGCGGACCGTGCGGCGGCACAAGCTGCCCTCCGAGGCGGCCAAGCGGTTCGAGCGGACGGTGGACCCGGCGCTGGCCCCGGTCGCGCTGGAGCGCGCCGCGCGGCTGCTGCACCTGTTCGCCGAGGGCAGCATCAGGCCCGGCCGCACGGACGTGGGCAAGCCCGCGCTGCCCACGCCGGTCACGATGCCGATCGACCTGCCCGACCGGGTGGCCGGCGTGCGGTACGCGCGCGGCGTCACGGCTCGGCGGCTGGGCCAGATCGGGTGCCTGGTGGAGGTGAGCACCGGTGACGACGGCGCGACCCTGGTCACCGCCGTGCCGCCGACCTGGCGCTCGGACCTCACCCAGCCCGCCGACCTGGTGGAGGAGGTGCTGCGGCTGGAGGGCTACGACACGATCCCGTCCACGCTGCCGCCCGTGCCCGCCGGTCGCGGCCTGACCGAGCGGCAGCGACGTCGCCGGACGGTGTCCCGGGCGCTCGCCGAGAACGGGTTCGTCGAGGTCAAGCCGTTCCCGTTCCTCGCGCCCGCGGTGTTCGACTCGCTCGGGCTGGCCGAGGACGACGTGCGCCGCCGGACCGTGAGCGTGCTCAACCCGCTGGAGTCGGACAAGCACGCGCTGGCGACCACGCTGGTGCCGGGGCTGCTGGAGGCGGTGCAGCGCAACCTGGCGCGCGGTGCGAAGGACGTCGCGCTGTACGCGGTCGCGCAGGTGACCCTGCCGCGCGCGCAGCCGGTGCCGGTGCCCGAGGTCGGGATCGGCCGGCGGCCCTCGGCCGAGCTGGTGGCCTCGCTGGACGCGGCGCTGCCGAGGCAGCCGGTGCACGTGGCCGGTGTCCTGGTGGGTCAGCGCGAGTCGGCCGGCTGGTGGGGCAAGGGCCGTGCGGCGGACTGGGCGGACGCGGTGCAGGCCGCGCGGCTGGTCGGCGCGGCCTACGGCGTGGAGCTGACGGTCGTGGCCTCGGACCTGCCGCCGTGGCACCCCGGCCGGTGCGCCGAGCTGCGGGTGGGCGACTGGCCGGTGGGCCACGCGGGCGAGCTGCACCCGAAGGTGGTGGAGGCGCTGGGCCTGCCCAAGCGCGCGGTGGCCTTCGAGCTGGACCTGGACGCGCTGCCGGTGACCGACCACCGGCCCGCGCCGGTCGTGTCCCCGTACCCGCCGGTCCTGCTCGACGTGGCCGTGGTGGTGGACGCCGCAGTGGCGGCCGAGCGGGTCACGCGGGCGCTGCGCGCCGGCGGCGGCGAGCTGCTGGAGGACCTGCGGCTGTTCGACGTGTTCACCGGTGACCAGGTCGGCGAGGGCAAGCGGTCGCTGGCGTACGCGCTGCGGTTCCGCGCGCCGGACCGGACGCTCACCGTCGAGGAGGCCACGGCGGCCCGCGACGCGGCCGTCGCGGAGGCCGCCGAGCGGTTCGGCGCGGCGCTGAGAGCCTGACGCACAGTTCCGGGTCCGCACTCGTGCGGGCCCGGGACTGGTCCGGCCGAGTGAAGTTCTCGGTGGCCGACAGACGGAGAACGCGCACTTCAGAGCACTCAGCGTGACGTGTCAAGAGGTCTTTGGGCCTGTTTTTCCGGGTCTGCTTGGTTCTTGCGCCGAGGGTGAACGTTCTTCAAGATTGGTGCCGCGGCCCGTGGGGCCGAGGGGCGAAGCGATGAACCGCCGGGCGAGTCTGGTCGCCGGTCCGGCGGGGAGCTAACGGCGAACCCACCGCCTGCTGCCGCAGTCGTAGCGAGGTTGCCTCATGCGTAGCTTGGGACCGCGGATGGAAGTCGCGGTGGCGATGACCATCCTGGGGGTGGGGGCCGCCGTGGTGACCGCCATGCACCTGACCTGGCCCGAGCCCGAACTGCCCGCCATGGCCTACGCGGTCAGCAACGGCGAAGCCGGTGTCGCGGACCTCCAGCCGTTCGAGATCACCGACATCTCCGGCGCTCCGGTCGAGCTCACCCCGGGCAGCGAAGGTGCCCGGCGGGTGCGGCTGTCCAACCCCAACAGCGTGGACATCGTGGTGCTCACCCTCCAGGCGGTGCCCGGCCAGCCGTTGGACGCCGCGCACAACCGGGTCGTGGACTGCCCGTCCGGGGTGTTGAGCGTCGTGCCGATGCCGCAGCCGGTCGCCATCCCGCCGGCCGGGGCGGTCGAGGTCGAGATGGTCGTGCAGATCTCGCCGGACGTGCCCCCGGCGTGCAAGGACTCGGTCTTCCCCCTCACCTACACCGGCAGGGCCGCGCGCGGCTGACTCGCGGGCCGGGCTGCGGGCCGTGGGCCGAACGGGTGTGACACGCTTCCGGGCATGAGCGAGTACGACTACGACCTGCTCGTCATCGGATCCGGTCCGGGCGGGCAGAAGGCGGCCATCGCGGGCGCGAAGCTCGGCAAGCGGGTCGCCATCGTGGACCGGGCGGAGATGATCGGCGGGGTGTGCGTCAACACCGGCACCATCCCGTCGAAGACGCTGCGCGAAGCGGTCATGTTCCTCACCGGCATGAGCCAGCGCGAGCTGTACGGCGCGGACTACCGGGTCAAGAAGGACATCACCATCTCCGACCTGCTCGCCCGCACCCAGCACGTGATCGGGCGTGAGGTCCAGGTCGTGCGGGCCCAGTTGCACCGCAACCAGGTCGACCTGCTCACCGGCACCGCGCGGTTCCTCGACCCGCACACCGTGGCCGTGCAGGGCACGCACCGGGGCGAGAACCACACGGTGAGCGCGGCCAAGGTCGTGATCGCGACCGGCACCCACCCGGCGCGGCCGGCGCAGGTCGACTTCGACGAGGAGCGGGTGCTCGACTCGGACGAGGTGCTCGCCCTGGAGGAGATCCCGTCCTCGCTGGTCGTGGTGGGCGCGGGCGTGATCGGCATCGAGTACGCCTCCATGTTCGCCGCGCTGGGCAGCCGGGTGACCGTGGTCGAGCAGCGCGAGCGGATGCTGGAGTTCTGCGACCCGGAGATCGTGGAGTCGCTGAAGTTCCACCTGCGGGACCTCGCGGTGACGTTCCGGTTCGGGGAGAAGGTGGTCGACGTCGCGGTGTCGGACAGCGGCACGGTGACGACGCTGGCCAGCGGCAAGCGGATCCCGGCCGCCGCCGTGATGTACTCGGCGGGCCGGCAGGGCTCGACCGAGGAGCTGGACCTGGCGGCGGCGGGCCTGGCCGCCGACCACCGCGGCCGGCTGTCGGTGGACGAGCACTACCGGACGCCGGTGGAGCACATCTACGCGGTGGGCGACGTGATCGGCTTCCCCGCGCTGGCCGCCACGTCGATGGACCAGGGCCGGCTCGCGGCGTACCACGCGTTCGGCGAGACGGCGCGGGAGCTCGCCGCGCTCCAGCCGATCGGCATCTACACCATCCCGGAGATCTCCTACTGCGGCGCGACCGAAGCCGAGCTCACGTCCTCGGCGGTGCCCTACGAGGTCGGGCTGGCGCGCTACCGCGAACTGGCGCGCGGCCAGATCATCGGCGACGCCTACGGGATGCTCAAGCTCCTGGTGTCCACTGTGGACCGCAAGCTGCTGGGCGTGCACCTGTTCGGCACCGGGGCCACCGACCTGGTCCACATCGGACAGGCCGTGATGGCGTGCGGCGGCACGGTCGACTACCTGGTCGACACGGTGTTCAACTACCCGACGCTGTCCGAGGCGTACAAGGTGGCCGCGCTGGACGTGACCAACAAGATCCGCGCGCTGGACCGCTTCGGCGGCTGATCCCGGCGGGCCGGCGGACACCGGGTCCGCCGGCCCGGACCCCGTCGCGCTCCTAGCGGCCGGTGGCCCCTCCGGCCAGGAGGGTGACCAGGCGCAGACGCGCGTCGCGCACGTCGCGCAGCGGCGGCACCAGCAGGGTCGGCATCCCGCACTCGACCGCCGCACCGTCGTGGGTGGAGCGGTCCCCGACCATCAAGGTCTCCGCTGGGTCGGTGCCGAGCTCCTCCAGCGCGATGCGGAAGACGGCCGGGTCGGGCTTCACCACGCCGTGCTCGAACGACAGCACGAACGCGTCCACCGGCAGCCCCGCGAACGCCGGCCGCACGTCGAAGTGGATGTCGCTGAGCACGCCGATCCGGACGCCACCGTCGCGCAACGCGGTCAACGTCGCCGCCGCGTCCACGGCGAACGGCGTGAAGGCCGGGTCCGACTCCACCGCGTACAGCGAGTCCGCCAACTCGTCGTCCAGCCCCGCCGCCGTGAACCCCCGGTAGTACGTCTCGCGGTGCAGCGCCGCGTCCGCGTCCACACCCGGCACGTCGATCCGGTTCTCGACCAACCGCCGCACGAGGTCGTCCACCGCCGCCGGATCGCGCCCCAGCCGCCGCAGCGCCTCGGCCACCCAGCCCCGGAACGTGGGCGCGAGCACCAACGTGCCCCGCCAGTCGAAGATCACCGCTCTCATGCCGTCCACGGTAGTAATCCGCTCGACGCGCGCTACCGCTGTGCGCCATAGTCCGGTGGTGGTCGACCGACTGTTCGCCGATCCCGGGCTCGCCGCCCTCTACGACGAGTTCTGCGCGGGCCGCCGGGACTTCTCGTACTACCTGCCGCTGGTGATGTCCGCCCGCACGGTGCTCGACGTCGGCTGCGGCACCGGTGAGCTGCTGCGCACCGCCCGCGCCGCCGGCCACACCGGACGCCTGTGCGGCCTCGACCCGGCCGAGGGGATGCTCGCCCAGGCCCGTGGGCGCACCGACGTCGAGTGGGTGTGCGGCGACCTGGCCACCGCGTCGTGGCACCACGAGTTCGACCTGGTCGTGATGACCGGGCACGCGTTCCAGGTCTTCGTCACCGACGACGAGGTGCGCACCGCCCTGCGCGCGATCCGCGCCGCGCTCACCGACGGCGGCCGGTTCGCGTTCGAGACCCGGAACCCGGCCGTCCGCGCCTGGGAGCAGTGGACGCCCGAGCGCTCACGCGACCTCCCGGCCGGCGGTCGGACCGTGCGGGTGGCGACCGAGGTCCTGGACGTGACGGGCGACCTGGTCACGTTCGTCCAGCGCTACCGCGCGCCGGGCTGGTCCGACGAGAGCCGCAGCACGCTGCGCTTCCTCGACGTCGACCGGCTCGACGCGTTCCTGGCCGACGCGGGCCTGCGGGTGGCGGACCGACGCGGCGACTGGGCCGGCGGTGCGTTCACGCCGACCAGCCCGGAGGTCATCACCGTCGCCGTGCCCGGCTAGCCGAGCAGCCGGCCTCTTGGACTCGCTCGTCCCGCCATCGCGCGCACGTCCTCGTCGAGTCCTCGGCCAGGTCTGCCCCCGGTAGTTGGCCGGCATGCGCGCGAGGACCCGCCGGATCGCCTCGGCGGCGGTCGCCTGCCGTTGCGGTCCTCCGTAGTGGCCGACGGGCACGACCTCGGTGTCGGCGGCCGGAAGCCCACCACCACGTACGTCCGCTGCCCGCCTCGCCGGCGCAGCTCGCGCGACAGGTCGCGGGGAAACACCAAGAGCACGCAGAACACCTGAGGCCCGGTGATCCCCGACCGCCGGATGGCGTGGGCGGTACGTCCAGTGGCCAGTGCCACACGAGGGAGTTTTGGGCGCGATGACGAGGGAAACTCGACTACGACGGCCGCGCGCCGGCCCGCTGCCGCCGTCGAACAGGTTTGAGTGAAGATGCACCCTCGTGCATACTTATCCGCATGACGGTACGGATCGCGGTCGCCGGAGCCAGCGGGTACGCCGGGGGCGAGCTGCTGCGCCTCCTGCTCGGTCACCCGGACGTGGAGATCGGCGCGCTGACGGCCGGCGGCAACGCGGGCACGCCGCTGCTGGCCCACCAGCCGCACCTGCTGCCGCTGGCCGACCGCACCCTGGTCGAGACCACGGCCGAGCACCTCGCGGGGCACGACGTCGTGTTCCTCGCCCTGCCGCACGGCCACTCGGCCGAGATCGCCGCCCGGCTCGGCGGCGACACCCTGGTGATCGACTGCGGCGCGGACCACCGGCTCACCGACGCCACCGCCTGGGAGCGCTGGTACGGCGGCGCGCACGCCGGGAGCTGGCCCTACGGCCTGCCCGAGCTCCCCGGCCTGCGCGAGGTGCTCACCACCGCGAAGCGGGTCGCCGTCCCCGGCTGCTACCCGACCGTGTCGTCCCTCGCCCTCGCGCCCGCGATGGGCCTGGTCGAACCCGAGGTGACCGTGGTCGCGGTGTCCGGCACGTCCGGCGCGGGCAAGTCCCCCAAGTCGAACCTGCTCGGCTCCGAGGTGATGGGCTCGCTGAGCGCCTACGGCGTCGGCGGCACCCACCGGCACACCCCCGAGATCACCCAGAACCTGTCGGCGGTGGCCGGCGAGCACGTCAAGGTCTCGTTCACGCCGGTCCTCGCGCCGCTGCCGCGCGGCATCCTGGCCACCTGCTCGGCCACGCTGATCACGGCCACCCCGCTCGCGGACGTCCGCGCCGCCTACGAGAAGGCGTACGCCGACGAGCCGTTCGTGCACCTGCTGCCGGAAGGCCACTGGCCGACCACGGGCGCGGTGCTCGGCTCGAACGCCGTGCAGCTCCAGGTCACCGTGGACGCCGACCTCGACCGACTGGTGGTCGTCGCCGCGGTGGACAACCTGGCGAAGGGCACCGCGGGTGCCGCGGTGCAGTGCATGAACCTCGCACTCGGTCTGCCGGAGACCACCGGCCTGTCCACTGTTGGAGTAGCCCCGTGACCACCGTGAACGGCACCGCACCCGCGACCGGGACGGCGCAGCGCCCCACCCGCGACCGCGGCGTGACCGGACCGAAGGGCTTCAAGGCCGCGGGCGTCGCCGCCGGCATCAAGGACTCCGGCGCGCCCGACCTGGCGCTGGTCGTCAACGAGGGGCCGGGCCAGGCCGCCGCCGGCGTGTTCACCACGAACCAGGTGAAGGCCGCGCCCGTGCTGTGGTCCCAGCAGGTGCTCAAGGAGCGCAAGCTCACCGCCGTGGTGCTCAACTCGGGCGGCGCGAACGCGTGCACCGGCCCCGAGGGCTTCCAGGACACCCACGCCACCGCGGAGAAGGTCGCCGAGGTGCTCGGCGTCGGCGCGATCGAGGTCGCGGTGTGCTCCACCGGCCTGATCGGCGAACGCCTGCCGATGGACCGGCTGAAGGCCGGCGTCGAGGTGGCCGCCGCCGCGCTGGCCGCCACCGACCTCGGCGGCCTGGCCGCCGCCACGGCCGTGATGACCACCGACAGCCACCCCAAGCAGTCCTGGGCCGCCCACCCGGACGGCTGGTCCGTCGGCGGCTTCGTCAAGGGCGCGGGCATGCTCGCCCCGAACATGGCCACCATGCTCAGCGTCATCACCACCGACGCGGTGGTCGACGGCGACACGCTCGACCTCGTGCTGCGCGCCACCACCGCGCGCACCTACGACCGCCTCGACGTCGACGGCGGCACGTCCACCAACGACACCGTGCTGCTGCTGGCCTCCGGCGCGTCCGGCGTCGCACCCACCGCCGAGGACTTCGCCGAGGTCCTGACCGCCGTCGCGGGCGACCTGGTCAAGCAGCTCCAGTCCGACGCCGAGGGCGTGACCAAGGAAATCTCCATCACGGTCACCGGCGCGGCGTCCGAGCAGGACGCGGTCACCGTCGCCCGGACCGTCGCCGAGGACAACCTGGTCAAAACCGCCCTGTTCGGCTCGGACCCGAACTGGGGCCGGATCGCCATGGCCGTCGGCCGCTCCCCGGCCGCCGTGGACCAGCACCGGCTCGGCATCGCCATCAACGGCGTCACCCTGTTCGACGCCGGCCACAAGGCCGCCGACCGCGCCGAAGCCGACCTGTCCGGCCGCGACGTCGCCATCGTGATCGCGCTCGGCCTCGGCGACGGCGAGGCGACCGTGCTCACCACCGACCTGTCCCACGCCTACGTCGAAGAGAACAGCGCCTACAGCTCATGAGCGGGCTGGACGCGCGGGACAAGGCCGAGGTCCTGATCGAGGCGCTGCCCTGGTTGCAGCGCTTCCGGGGCGCGACGGTCGTCGTGAAGTACGGCGGCAACGCGATGGTGGACGACGCGCTCAAGCGGGCGTTCGCGCAGGACGTGGTCTTCCTCAAGCTCGCCGGCCTGCACCCGGTCGTGGTGCACGGCGGCGGCCCGCAGATCGCCGCGATGCTGGCCAGGCTGGGCATCCGCAGCGAGTTCCGCGGCGGCCTGCGGGTCACCACGCCCGAGGCGATGGACGTCGTCCGGATGGTCCTGGTCGGCCAGGTGCAGCGGGAGCTGGTCGGCCTGATCAACGAGCACGGCCCGTTCGCCGTCGGCCTGTCCGGCGAGGACGCGCACCTGCTCACCGCCGAGCGCCGGGGCACGGTCGTGGACGGCGAGCCGGTCGACCTCGGCCTGGTCGGCGATATCGTCCGGGTGAACCCGGACGCGGTGCTGGACATCGTGCGCGCGGGCCGCATCCCCGTCGTGTCCACGGTCGCGCCCGACGCGGCCGGCGTGGTGCACAACGTCAACGCCGACACCGCCGCCTCCGCCGTCGCCGTGGCGCTGAACGCGGAGAAGCTGGTGGTCCTCACCGACGTGGAGGGCCTGTACGCGGACTGGCCGGACAAGTCGTCGCTGCTGCACCGGATCGCGGCGGACGACCTGGAGCGGATGCTGCCGCGCCTGGACAGCGGCATGGTCCCGAAGATGGAAGCGTGCCTGCGCGCCGTGCGCGGCGGCGTGCCCGAAGCGCACGTGATCGACGGCAGGCTCGCGCACTCGGTGCTGCTGGAGGTCTTCACCTCCGCCGGCGTCGGAACGATGGTGACCGAACGGATGGGGGAGTCATGAACGACCGGCAGCGGTGGCAGGCCGCGATGATGGACAACTACGGCACCCCCGGTCTGACGCTGGTCCGCGGCGAGGGGGCCTACGTCTGGGACGCCGACGGCAACCGGTACCTCGACCTGCTGACCGGGCTCGCGGTCAACGCCCTGGGCCACGCCCACCCGGCGGTCGTCGCGGCGGTCACCGCGCAGATCGGCACGCTCGCCCACACCTCCAACCTCTACATCAACCAGCCGTCGCTGGACCTCGCCGAGCGGCTGCTCGACCTGGCCGGCGCGGACGGCGACGGCCGGGTGCTGTTCTGCAACTCCGGCGCGGAGGCCAACGAGACCGCGTTCAAGCTCAGCCGGCGCACCGGCCGCACCAAGGTCGTCGCCACCGAGGGCGGCTTCCACGGCCGCACCATGGGCGCGCTGACGCTCACCGGCCAGCCCGCCAAGCGCACCCCGTTCGAACCGCTGGTGCCGGGCGTCTCGCACATCCCGTTCGGCGACGTCGCCGCGCTGGAGGCCGCGATCGACGACGAGACCGCGGCGTTCGTGGTGGAACCCATCCAGGGTGAGCAGGGCGTCGTGGTCCCGCCGGCGGGCTACCTCCAGGCGGCCCGCGAGATCACCGCGCGGCACGGCGCGCTGCTGGTCCTGGACGAGGTGCAGACCGGCGTCGGCCGGCTCGGCTCCTGGTTCGGCTACCAGCAGGTCGGGATCGTGCCCGACGTCGTCACCCTGGCCAAGGGCCTGGGCGGCGGCCTGCCGCTGGGCGCGTGCCTCGCGTTCGGCCCGGCCAAGGACCTGTTCGGCCCCGGCCACCACGGGACCACGTTCGGCGGCAACGCGGTGTGCTGCGCGGCGGGCCTCGCGGTGCTGGACACCATCGCCGCGGACGGCCTTCTGGAGCACACCGCCGCCGTGGGCAAGGAGATCGCGGCCGGCGTCGAGGCGCTCGGCCACCCGCTGATCTCCGGGGTGCGCGGAGCCGGCCTGCTGCTCGGCATCACGCTGCGCGAGGCGGTCTCGGCGAAGGCGGCGGCAGCCGCGCAGCGGGCCGGCTACCTGGTCAACCCGGTCCAGCCCGACGTGCTGCGGCTCGCCCCGCCGCTGGTCCTGGACGAAGTTGACGCGCACCGGCTGGTGGCCGACCTGCCGTCGTTCCTGAGCGAGGAGTCCTGATGGTGCGGCACTTCCTGCGCGACGACGACCTGGGCCCGGCCGAGCAGGCCGAGGTGCTCGACCTGGCCGACCGGTTCAAGGCCGACCCGCTCGGCGCGAAACCGCTGGCCGGGCCGAAGTCCGTCGCGGTGATCTTCGAGAAGAACTCCACCCGCACCCGGCTGTCGTTCGAGGTCGGCATCGCCCAGCTCGGCGGCAACCCGGTGATCATAGACGGCCGCTCCATGCAGCTCGGCCGCGAGGAGACCATCGAGGACACCTCCCGCATCCTGTCCGGGTACGTCGACGCGGTGGTGTGGCGGACCTTCGCGCAGAAGCGCATGGAGGCGATGGCCTCGGTGTCGCGCATCCCGGTGATCAACGCGCTGACCGACGAGTTCCACCCGTGCCAGGTGCTCGCCGACCTCCAGACCATCCGCCGCGTGCACGGCACCCTCGCCGGCCTCACCGTCACCTACCTCGGCGACGGCGCGAACAACATGTCGAACTCGATCCTGCTCGGCGGCACCACCGCCGGGATGCACGTCCGGATCGCCGCCCCGGTGAACTTCGCGCCCCAGCCGTGGGTGCTCGACGACGCCCGCGCGCGCGCCGCCGAGACCGGCGGCAGCGTCGAGGTGATCAGCGACCCGAGGGCCGCCGTCGACGGCTCGCACGTGCTGGTCACCGACACGTGGACGTCCATGGGCCAGGAGAACGACGGCCGCGACCGGGTCGGCCCGTTCCGGCCGTACCAGGTCAACGCCGACCTCGTCGCCTCCACCGGCGTCCGGACCACCGTCCTGCACTGCCTGCCCGCCCACCGGGGCTGGGAGATCACCGACGAGGTGCTCGACGGGCCGCACAGCGCCGTGTGGGACGAGGCGGAAAACCGCCTGCACGCCCAGAAGGCCCTGCTCGTGTGGTTGTTGGAGCAGGCGCGGTGACCCGCACCGCGCGGCAGGCCCGCATCGTCGAACTGGTCAGCCAACGCGCCATCCGCAGCCAGTCGGAGTTGGCGAAGACGCTGGCCGTCGAAGGCATCGAGGTCACCCAGGCCACCCTGTCGCGGGACCTGGACGAACTCGGCGCGGTCAAGCTGCGCGGTGCGGACGGCGGCGCGCCGGTCTACGTGATCCCCGAGGACGGCAGCCCGGTGCGGGGCGTCCAGGGCGGCACGTCCCGGCTGGTGCGCGTGCTCGCCGAACTGCTCGTCTCGGTCGACTCGTCGGGCAACCTCGCCGTGCTGCGCACCCCGCCCGGTGCGGCCCAGTTCCTGGCCAGCGCCCTCGACCGGGCCGCGCTGAACGACATCGTGGGCACCATCGCCGGCGACGACACCATCCTGGTGGTCGCGCGCGAACCGCTCACCGGCGCGGAACTCGCCGCCCGGGTGAGCGCGCTGGCCGCCGGCCAGGAGGACGGCGGTGACTGACCCGGCCGTCGCCGCGCACCACCCCGGACCGGCCGGTGCGCGGACCGGCAGCCCGTTGCACCAGACTGTCACCAAGGGCTTCGTGCGGTTGTGGGGCCTGTCGAGCAAGATCGCAGCGAAGAGGGATCAGAGCAAGTGAGTTCACTTTGGGGCGGGCGGTTCGCCAGCGGGCCCGCGGACGCCATGGCACTGCTGTCGGCGTCCACGCACTTCGACTGGCGACTCGCGCCTTACGACATCAGGGGCTCCCGCGCGCACGCCCGCGTGCTCAACCGCGCGGGCCTGCTGACGGCCGACGAGCTGGAGCGGATGCTCGCGGCGCTGGACACCCTGCACGCCGACGTCGAATCCGGGTCGTTCACCCCGACCCTGGCCGACGAGGACGTGCACACCGCACTGGAACGCGGCCTCATCGAGCGCGCCGGACCCGACCTCGGCGGCAAGCTCCGCGCCGGCCGGTCCCGCAACGACCAGGTCGCCACCCTGTTCCGGATGTGGCTGCGCGACGCCGCCCACCGCGTGTCCGAAGGCGTCCTGGACGTCGTGGAAGCCCTCGCCGGGCAGGCCGCGGCGCACCCGACCGCCGTCATGCCCGGCCGCACCCACCTCCAGTCCGCGCAACCCGTGCTGCTCGCCCACCACCTCCTGGCCCACGGCCAGGCGCTGCTGCGCGACGTCGACCGCCTCAAGGACTGGGACAAGCGGGCCGCGATCTCCCCCTACGGCTCCGGCGCGCTGGCCGGCTCGTCGCTCGGCCTCGACCCCGCCGCCGTCGCCGCCGAACTCGGCTTCGACGCCCCGGTGGAGAACTCCATCGACGGCACCGCGTCCCGCGACTTCGCCGCCGAGATCGCGTTCGTGCTGGCCATGATCGGCGTGGACCTGTCCCGGATCGCCGAAGAGGTGATCATCTGGACCACCGCCGAGTTCCACTTCGCGGTCCTGGACGACGCGTGGGCCACCGGCAGCTCGATCATGCCGCAGAAGAAGAACCCGGACGTCGCCGAGCTGACCCGCGGCAAGTCCGGCCGGCTCATCGGCAACCTCACCGGCCTGCTGGCCACCCTCAAGGCCCAGCCGCTGGCCTACAACCGGGACCTCCAGGAGGACAAAGAACCCCTGTTCGACTCCGTCGAGCAGCTCGAACTCCTGCTGCCCGCGCTCACCGGCATGATCGCCACCACGCGCTTCGACACCGCGCGGATGGCCGAGGTCGCGCCCGCCGGGTTCACCCTGGCCACCGACATCGCCGAGTGGCTGGTCCGCCAGGGCGTGCCGTTCCGCGTCGCGCACGAAGCCGCGGGGGAGTGCGTCCAGACCGCCGAGGCGCGCGGCGTCGGCCTCGACGAGCTCACCGACGCCGAGTTCGCGGGCATCTCGCCGCACCTCACCCCCGAGGTGCGCGACGTGCTCACCGTCGAGGGCTCGATCGCCTCCCGCGACGCGCACGGCGGCACCGCACCCGACCGGGTCGCCGAACAGCTCGAACGGCTGCGCGACAAGGCGGCCCTGGCCCGTCGTGGTTAGGCAGCTCACCGAGCAGGAGCTCGCCGTCGACCCCGTCGTCGCGGCGCGGCTCCTGCTCGGCGCGGTCATCGAGAGCACCACCCCGGACGGCGTGGTCGGCGTGCGGATCGTGGAAGTCGAGGCGTACCGGGGCGGCGACGACCCGGCCTCGCACTGCTACCGCGGTCGCACCCCGCGCAACGACGTGATGTTCGGGCCGGCCGGACGCCTGTACGTCTACTTCGTGTACGGCATGCACTTCTGCGCCAACGTCGTGTCGCTGACCGACGGCGTGCCCGGTGCCGTGCTGCTGCGCGCGGGCGAGGTGGTGAAGGGCGAAGACCTCGCCCAGATGCGCCGCCCGGCCGCCCGCAGCACCGCCGAGCTCGCCAAGGGCCCCGCCCGGCTCACCGGCGTGCTCGGCCTGGACCGCGAGCACAACGGCACCGACCTCACCGCCGAGAGCGCGTCCGTGCGGCTGTTCGCGGGCGACCCGGCCACCGAGATCCGCACCGGGCCGCGCGTGGGCGTCGCGGTGGCCGTGGACGTGCCGTGGCGGTTCTGGATCGACTCGCCCGCCGTCAGCACCTACCGCCGGGGCACCCGGCGCACCCGCGTCCGCTGACGTCGTGTTCTCCCCGAGCGCACGGGGAGAACACGACCGCCGCGCACCGGGGCGGCACCCGGCGTCGACCGGGTGGGGTGGTCGGTGGTCCTACACCTCGCCGAACACGTGGGAGCCCGGCGCGTCCTCGTCGTCACCGGCCCAGAACTCCACCCAGTGCCGGGCGAACTCGCCCTTCGAGATGTGCCCGTCCCCGTTGACGTCGAGCCGGGCGAAGACGTCGCCGGTCGAGCTCTCCGCACCCGTCCAGGCGCGGATCATCCGGCTGAACTCCCCGGCCGAGATCTCGCCGTCGCCGTCCTCGTCCACCGCCTCGAACATCGACTCGGCCGTGGCCACCACCAGGTCCAGCATGGTGCCCAGGTTGTCGATCACCGACAGCAGCTCGTCGAACGTGACCTTCTCGTCCCGGTCCTGGTCGGACGCCGCGAGCAGCGCCTCCCACCAGCCCATCATCAGCTCCCGCAAGCGGGCCTCGCCGCTGTCGCCGCGGATCGCGACCCAGCGGGCGGTGAGCGCCTCGAAGTCCGCCCGCTCCAGGAAACCGTCGTCGTCGGCGTCCATCGCGCTGAACACGATGGCACCCTTCCGCTTCTGCAAGTCGCTGGCCACCCGCCCAACCTGGCCGCCACGCGCCCTCACGACAATTGGCCACCGGGGCGAATTTTCCTCACCCGAGTGAATCTTGTGGTGACCCTGGGTAGCGCTAGCGCACGGTCCTGCGGTACCAGACCCTCCGTTCACCGGCCGGCAGCGCGATCCGGGTGATCAGGTTGGTCAGCAACGCGCCGATCACCAACCACAGCACCGCGGCGAGCCCGTCGTTCAGGAACGTCCGCAGCCCGTCGTTCGCCGGCGTGAACAGACCCCGCAGACCCAGCGACACACCCGCCGACCACGACTCGATCAACTGCGCGAACCCGTTCCCCGCGTTGGCCCCCGCCACCACCAGGAAGATGTGCACCGCCAGCACCACGGCGAACACCCAGCAGATCACGTCGATCACCGCGCACACGACCCTCACCGCGCGCACGCGGCTGTCGCCGCGCTCCACGACCTCTTCGCGCAGCGGCTCGCGGACCGGCTCCCGCAACGGCTCGCGGACCGGCTCACCCACCGGGCGTAAGACCTCCGTGGGACGGTGGACCGCACGCGGATCGCGATCGGGGTACGTCATCGGCCGAGTCCTCTCAGCTAGGTATCCCCCCACACGTCGAGCACGCCCCGACTACCCGCCGACCCCGCCCGCTCAAACCGCTTTGACCTGGTGGGGGAGAATGACCCGGTGAGTGAGCACATCCTCGACGAGCTGTCCTGGCGCGGCCTGATCGCGCAATCCACCGACCTCGACGCCCTGCGGAAGGATCTCGACGCCGGCCCGCTCACCCTCTACGCCGGGTTCGACCCGACCGCGCCCAGCCTGCACGCCGGCAACCTCGTGCCGCTGCTCATGCTGCGCCGCTTCCAGCGCGCCGGGCACCGGCCGATCGTCCTGGCGGGCGGCGCGACCGGCATGATCGGCGACCCCCGCGACAGCGCCGAGCGGTCCCTCAACACGCTGGACACCGTCGCCGAGTGGGCCGGGCGCATCCGGGGCCAGTTGGAGCGCTTCGTCGAGTTCGACGACAGCGACACCGGCGCGATCGTGGTCAACAACCTCGACTGGACCGGCGACGTGTCGGTGCTGGAGTTCCTGCGCGACGTCGGCAAGCACTTCTCGATCAACGTCATGCTCGCCCGCGAGACGGTCAAGCGGCGGCTCGAAGGCGACGGCATGTCGTACACGGAGTTCAGCTACCTGCTGCTCCAGTCGCACGACTACCTCCAGCTCAACCGCGAGTACGGCACGCGCTTGCAGGTGGGCGGCTCCGACCAGTGGGGCAACATCGTCGGCGGCGTCGACCTGGTCCGCAAGGTCGACGGCAAGTCCGTGCACGCCCTGACGGCACCGCTGGTCACCGACGCCGAGGGGCGCAAGTTCGGCAAGTCCACCGGCGGCGGCAACGTGTGGCTGGACCCGGAGATGACCTCGCCCTACGCCTGGTACCAGTACTTCGTGAACGTGGGCGACGCCGACGTGCTGCGGTACCTCCGGCTGTTCACCTTCCTCACCCAGGAGGAGATCGCCGAGCTGGAGCGCCAGACGACGGAGACCCCGCACCTGCGCGCCGCGCAGAAGAAGCTGGCCGAGGAGTTCACCAACCTCGTGCACGGCGAGCGCGAGACGCAGCAGGTGATCACCGCCAGCCAGGCCCTGTTCGGGCGCGGCGAGCTGCGCGAGCTCGACCTGTCGACGCTGGAGGCCGCGATGGCCGAGGCCCCCACCGGCGAGGTGCGCCTGGCGGACGCCCCGACCGTCGTCGAGCTGCTGGTGAGCTCCGGGCTGGCGGACAGCAACGGCGCGGCGCGGCGCACGGTCAAGGAGGGCGGCGCGTACGTGAACAACACGAAGGTCGTCGACGAGTCGTGGGTGCCGACCAAGGACGACCTGCTGCACGGGTCTTGGCTGGTGGTGCGCCGGGGCAAGCGGAATACGGCCGGCGTGCGGGTCCAACTGTGATCGCGGTCACACTGTTGCGCGCAGACCGGGTCGGATAGCGTGGTGGCGAGTGCTGCACGGGCTGCTGACCTGCGGTTTCAGCCTGTGCAGTCGCGCTGCGCCCCCGATTTGACCTCTACGTCAGGTGCGTGTAACTTTCTCCATGTCAGCGCGGAACGGGCCGGGAAACAGCCGGAACGGAGTGCGACAACGGGTCACGAACCAAGCTCCCGCCCAGTGTGGTAGAGTGGGTGACCTGAGAAACGGGAAGACCCAGTCGAGGCCGGTAGATGGCCGTTGTGACCAGGGCGTCTAGTTTCAGACAACAAGCTTTCTGAACGCACAAGCCTCCGATCGCGTCGTGAGAACGACGAGTGACGATGAGCGCGTGTTCTTTGAGAACTCAACAGCGTGCCGAATAGCCAGTAAATTTATGAACCTCGTCAAGAGGTTTCCTTTGAGATTGACTGGACAAC
>NZ_JBFABG010000029.1:0-32937 GCF_040640215.1 Actinosynnema sp. NPDC023587
CGATGGGATGCGTCAGACACATCCACTCCGCCCGGAGGTCCTCCCGTCTTCAACCCGACACGCCGTCAACAACCTAATTAGTCACTACAGCTAGCGGACGCAGCAGCGGGGATGGCAGCGAAAGGCGGCAGCGGAAGACAGAGGCGGCGCGGTTCGAGGTTGGCCCGTACGACAGGTCCGCGTCTCGGGCTGCCTCTAACGCGACACGTGTTGCGTTTGGCCTTGGTCGTAACGCGACACGTGTTGCGTTTGGTCCTGGTCGTAACGCGACACGGGTTGCGTTTGGTGCCTGGCGGGCGGGTGTGGTGGAGCGGTGGCCGTGGTCGCGGCCCGGACGGGTGTGATGGGGTGGCTCGCATGAAACTCGGTGTCGGGATCGGCTGGCGGCCGGAGATCGACCTCACGGTGGAGCAGCTCGACGTCGACTTCGTCGAGGTTGTCGCGGAGAACCTGCACGTCGGCCGACTGCCGGAATCCGTGCTGCTGCTGCGCGAACGCGGCCTGCCGGTCCTGCCGCACGCCGTGTCGCTGTCGCTGGGCGGCGCGGAGCCGGTGGACGCCGCCCGGGTCGCGCACCTCGGCGCGCTCGCCGAGGCCCTCGACGCGCCGTTCGTCAGCGATCACGTGTGCTTCGTGCGCGCGGGCGGCCTCGACTCGGGTCACCTGATGCCGCTGCCGCGCACCCGGGACGCGCTGGACGTGCTGGTGGCCAACGTGAAGGCCGCGCAGGCGGATCTTCCGGTGCCGCTCGCGCTGGAGAACGTCGCGGCGCTGCTGGAGTGGCCGGACGGCGAGCTGACCGAGGGCCAGTTCCTGGCCGACCTGGTCGAGCGCACCGACTGCCTGCTCCTGGTGGACGTGGCGAACCTCTACGCCAACGCACGCAACGTGGGCACCGACGTGGGCCGCTTCCTGGACGAGATCCCGTTGGAGCGCTTGGCGTACGTGCACGTCGCGGGCGGTGAGGAGCACCACGGCGTCTACCACGACACGCACGCGCACGCCGTCCTGCCGGAGGTCCTCGACGTGCTCCGGCAGTTGCGCGAGCGGATCGACCCGCCGGGTGTGCTGCTGGAACGGGACGACGACTACCCGGCGGACGCGGAACTGGCCGGTGAGCTGGCCGCGATCCGGGCGGTGCTGGCGTGACGCAGCCGCAGCGGGACCGACTGGCGGCGGCGCAGGCCGAGCTGCTGCACGCGCTGATGGCCGGCGGTCCGCCGCCGGAGGGGTTCGACCGGGACCGGCTGCGGGTGGAGGCGCGGGCGCTGCTGACCAAGCGGCGCGGCATCGTGGCGATGCTCGGTCCGGACGTGGTGACCGAGCTGGGCGAGCGGTTCCGACCGTCGTTCGACGAGTACGCCCGCGCGCACCCGCGCCGCACCGGCAGCCGGTTCCGGGAGGACGCCGCCGCGTTCGCCGAGTGGGCCGCGCGGCGCGGCGAGCTGACCGCGCCGAAGAAGCGGCGGTGGTGGCAGCGGGCAACCTGATCGCCGGTCCGCTCCGTCTGCACGGTGTGTGGAGACCACTGCTACCCGCGCTGCTCCTCGTCACGGCCTGCTCGGGCGAACCCCGGCTGGGCTGCACGCTGATGGCCGGACCGGAGGGCGTGGAGCTGGACGTCCAGCTCGACACCGCGCGGACCGGCACGATCGAGGTGTGCTGGGACGGCCGGTGCGTCGCACCGCCGCTGAACCTGGTCGCGAGGAACCCGCTCACCCCCGGCTCGTGCGCGAGCGACGAGACGGCTGCCGCGTGCGGCCCGAGCGCCGTGCCGAGCGGCTGGCGGATGGGCCACGCGGCGGTCCCGGACCTGCCCGACAAGCAGGTCACCGTGCGGCTCAAGCTCGTGGACGACGCCGGCGCGGTGGTGGTGGACCGGGAGCTGACGGCCACCCCGGAGCGGGTCTACCCCAACGGCGCGCACTGCGAGCCGGGGGACCCGCTGCTGGCCCTCAAGGTCGGCCCGGACGGGTCGGTGGTCCAGCAGTAGCCCGGGACACCGGCCTGAACCCGGGCCGTGTCGGTCGACGGCGACGGGACGTGGACGGCGACGGGACGTGGCGGCGTCCGTCTCGGATGGCGTCGCGCGGGCCGCCGACCCCGGTGTCGCCGGGTCCGTCTCGCTCCGATCAACCACGTCCGACCGGCGCGGGAACGCCGCGACGCCCTCCGCGATCCGCGCGCACAAGATCGGCCGTGTCGGGAAATGCCCGGTTCCCCGCACACTCTTCCGGACCAATCACCCACCGTGCGTCACCCCGGAAGGGGCCGATCCGGGGGCTAAACATCCCTCAATGAGACGCTGATCTCACCCTGAGGGGTGGATAGCGTCGAAGTTGTTGGGGGGCTTCGTCACTTCCGGTTAACCGCCGACACCGGGTGTCGGTCGGCCTCCCGACGCGCGCTCCACAGCGCGCACAACCAGATTCGGGAGGTATCTGTGTTGAGATCCGGAAGACGCGGCGCATGGGGAACCGCCGCGTTGGCGGTCGGCTTACTCGTCTCCGGGACCGGTGCGGCCACCGCCGCCCCCGTCCCGCCGGAAGCCGGCGCACCACCTGTCACCACCGCCGCCAAGTCCACGTCCGTCACCCTCGTCACCGGCGACCGGGTCCTGTTCCAGGGGGATCGCCTGGACTCGGTCGTCCGGGGCGAGGGCCGCGAGAACACCCGGTTCCAGACCTTCCGGCGGGACGGGCGGCTGCACGTCGTCCCGGCCGACGCCCTGGGTCCGCTCGCCGGGGGCCGGCTCGACCCCCGGCTGTTCGACGTGACCGGCCTCGCCGAAGCCGGCTACGACGACGCGCGGCGCGCCGACGTGCCGCTCATCGTGACCGGCGACGGTTCCCGGCTGCGCGCCGCGTCCGGCCTCCAGGTCACCCGCGACCTGCCCGCCGCCGGCGCGTTCGCCGCCCGCGCGCCCAAGGTCGGGATCACCGGCCTGTTCGACGCCCTGGTCGCCGACCCGGGCGTGGGCAAGGTGTGGCTGGACGGGCTCCGCAAGACCAGCCTGGACCGCAGCGCCGCGCAGATCGGCGCGCCCACCGCCTGGAACGCCGGGTTCACCGGCAAGGGCGTGAAGGTCGCCGTCCTGGACACCGGCGTCGACGCCGCGCACCCCGACCTCGCGGGCGTCGTCACCGGCAGGGCCAACTTCACCGAGGAGCCCGACAACACCGACCGGGTCGGCCACGGCACGCACGTCGCGGCCACCATCGCGAGCCGGCACGCCGCGTACCGGGGCGTCGCACCGGACGCCCAGATCCTCGACGGCAAGGTCTGCATGCTGGCCGGCTGCACCGAGTCCGGGATTCTGGAAGGCATCCAGTGGGCCGCCGACCAGGGCGCGGACGTCGTCAACCTGAGCCTGGGCGGCGGCGACACCCCGGAGGTCGACCCGCTGGAGGCGGCGATCAACCGGCTGTCCGCCGAGAAGGGCACCCTGTTCGTGGTCGCCGCGGGCAACTCCGGCCGGGCCGGCTCGGTCTCCTCGCCCGGCACCGCCGACGCCGCGCTCAGCGTCGGCGCGGTCGAGCGGGACGACGACCTCGCCCCGTTCTCCAGCAAGGGCCCGCGCGCCGGCGACGGCGGCCTCAAGCCCGACATCACCGCGCCCGGCGTCGACATCGCCGCCGCCAAGTCCTCGACCGGTGTCATCGGCACCCCGGTCGACGACACGCACGTGGCGATGTCCGGCACCTCGATGGCCACCCCGCACGTCGCGGGCGCGGCGGCCGTCCTGGCGCAGCAGCACCCGGACTGGACCGGCGCGCAGCTCAAGGCGGCGCTCACCGCGTCCGCGAAGCACAACCCCGGGTTGGGCGCGTTCGACCAGGGCTCCGGCCGCGTCGACGTGGCCAAGGCGCTGACCACCTCGGTCACCACCGACCCGGTCAGCCTCGGCTTCGGGCTCCAGCCGTGGCCGCACGACGACGACGTGCCGGTCACCCGGGAGCTGACCTACCGCAACACCGGCACCTCCCCGGTCACCCTGGACCTGACGGTGGAGTCGACCGGCCCGGACGGCAAGCCCGCCCCCGCCGGCGTGTTCACCCTCGCCTCGACCGCCGTCACCGTCCCGGCGGCCGGCACCGCCACGGTCTCGGTCACCGGTGACGCCCGCGCGGGCACGCTCGACGGCACGTACACGGGCGCGGTCGTCGCCTCCAACGGCCTGCGCACCGCGCTCGGCCTCGGCCGCGAGGCGGAGGCGCACGACCTGGTGCTGAACTACACCGACGCCGACGGCAAGCCCGGCGACCTCGGCTTCAGCCTGCTCTTCGGCCTGGACAACGACTTCATCGCGTTCCCGCAGTCGGTCGCGGGCGTGGCCACGATCAGGGTGCCCAAGGGCAAGTACTTCCTGTTCAACAGCGTGCGGACGAACGACACCAAGGTCGCCCTGGTCGTTCAACCGCTGCTCGACGTGGCCGGCGGGACCACGGTCGCCGTGGACGCCCGCCAGGCCAAGCCGGTGCGGATCACCTACCCCGACCCGGCCACCGTCGAGAAGAACGGCGACATCAGCTTCAGCCGGTCGCACGGCGGTCAGTCGCGGGGCAGCGTCGGCTACCTGCTCTACGGCGGGTTCGGCCCGGTGTCGGTGGCCCACCTCGGCCAGGCGGTGGCCGACGAGGACTTCAGCACCAACATCCACGCGCACGGCGAGGGCCCGTCGGTCGGCGGCACCCCGGTCAACTACCGGCTGGCCTGGGTCGAGCGCGGCAAAGCCCCGACCGGTTTCACCCGCGCGCCCGCCAAGCGCGAACTGGCGAAGCTGGACCAGCGGGTGTTCCGGACCGCGCAGGGCCGGACCTACACCTACGGCGGCATCCCCACGGCCCCCGAGGGCGGCTCCGGCGGCACCCTGCTGACCCCGTTCGGCCCGGACGGGCGGGCGGTCGACTACGTCCTGGCCAAGGGCCTGGTGTGGAACTGGATCGTGTTCCAGGTCGACGCCACCGACCGGCTCGAAGGACGGCAGCGCTCCGACCGGCTGACCTACCGCGCGGGTCGCGACTACGAGCAGCGGTACTTCGGGCCCGTGCTCTCCCCCGGCCTGAACACGCCGGACGGGCTGTACGCGGCCCGGCGCGGTGACGACATCGGGTTCGGCGTTCCGCTGTGGAGCGACGACGACGGCCACGACGGCGACTACGACGTCGCCTCGGCCCGCATCACCCTCTACCGCGACAACGTCAAGATCGGCGAGCTCACCGGCACCTCGAACGGGCTGTTCAAGGTCCCGCCGGGCAAGGGCGACTTCAAGGTGGACGTCGAGGCGGTCCCGCTCGCGGGGGCGACGGAGCTCTCCACCAGGGTGGCGGGCACGTGGACGTTCCGCTCGGACACCGTGCCGGGCACCGCGTTCACGCCGCTCGCGCTGA
Organism: Actinosynnema sp. NPDC023587; assembly: GCF_040640215.1. Classification (NCBI taxonomy): domain Bacteria; kingdom Bacillati; phylum Actinomycetota; class Actinomycetes; order Pseudonocardiales; family Pseudonocardiaceae; genus Actinosynnema; species Actinosynnema sp. NPDC023587. The sequence goes on from NZ_JBFABG010000029.1 coordinate 5,391, forward strand.
CCGTCGCCAAGTTCGCGCCGGAGCTGGACGACGCGGGCAGCGCGCCCGCGAACCGGGTGCTCCGGGTGCCGCTGGAGGTGCGCCAGCAGCAGGGCGGCCCCAACGGCAAGGTCCGCGACCTGGACGTCGAGGTCTCCTTCGACGACGGCAAGACGTGGAAGGAGGTCCCGGTGGCCGGGCGCACCGCGCTGGTGCGCAACGGTGCCGCGGGCGGCTTCGCGTCGCTGCGGGTCAAGGGTTCGGACAGCAGGGGCAACACGTTCGAGCACACCGTGATCCGCGCCTACAAGATCCGGAGGTGAGCGGAGGGGGCGTCCCGCGCGGGACGCCCCCTCCCCCCGTCACGGCAGGTTGGTGACCAGCTCCGACGCCGGGACCCGGGTCCCGGTGTAGAACGGGATCTCTTCGCGCACGTGCAGGCGGGCCTCGGTGCCGCGCAGGTGGCGCATCAGGTCCACGATCCGGTGCAGCTCGTCCGCCTCGAACGCCAGGATCCACTCGTAGTCGCCCAGCGCGAACGACGCCACGGTGTTCGCCCGCACGTCCGGGTAGTCGCGGGCTTCCTTGCCGTGGTCGGCGAGCATCTTGCGGCGGTCCTCGTCGGGCAGCAGGTACCACTCGTAGGACCGGACGAACGGGTACACGCAGATGAACTTGCGCGGCTCCTCGCCCGCCAGGAACGCCGGGATGTGGCTGCGGTTGAACTCCGCCGGCCGGTGCAGCGCGACCTGGCTCCACACCGGCACGGACGCGCGGCCCAGCGCCGTCCGCCGGAACCCGGTGTAGGCGGCCTGGACCTGCTCGATCTCCTCGGAGTGCCACCAGATCATGAAGTCGGCGTCGGCCCGCAGCCCCGCCACGTCGTACACGCCGCGCACCACGACGCCCTTGGCCGCCAGGCCGTCGAGGTACTCCTGGGCCTCGGCGGCGGCCGGGCCTCGGTCATCGGGCAGCCGGCCGGGTTCGACCCGGAACACGGACCACATCGTGTAGCGGATGGTGTCGTTGAGATCGGTGTAGTTCAAGCGGGCCATGTCCTCATCCTCTCACCCGGGACCTTCCCACCCGGGTTCCCGCACCCGGCCGAGCACGTGTGCGGCGACACGGGCCGCCGCCGCGTCGCCGGTGGCGATGCACGCCGGGACGCCCACGCCGTGCAGGGTCGCGCCCGCGACCGCCAGGCCGGGTGCACCGGCCACCGCGTCCTCGACGCCCCGCACCAGGTCGAGGTGGCCCACGCCGTACTGCGGCAGGCCGCCGCCCCAGCGGGTCACCGCGGTGTCGACCGGCGCGGCCGTCACGCCGGTCAGCTCGGCCAGGTCCGCCCGGACCGCCGCCACCAGGTCCTCGTCGTCGCGGCGCAGCGACTCGACCTCGCCGTGCCGGCCCACGCTGCCGCGCACCAGCACCGGTCCCCCCGCCAGGTGCGCCCACTTGCGGCTGGAGAAGGTGAACGCCTTCGCGGTGAACGGCGTGCCGTCCGCGAAGCGCTCGCCCTCGGCCAGCAGCACGCCGGAGCGCTCCGGCAGCGCGGTGCCCGGCGGCAGCGCGAGCGCCACCACGGCCATCGACGCCACCTCGACCTTGCCCAGCTCCTCGGCGGCGGCGGGCACCACGTCGGCCAGCAGCTTGCGCGCGGCCGGCGCGGGCACGGCCAGCACCACGCCGTCCACGTCCAGGTGCGCGGGCGAGGACGCCGAGCCGATCTCCAGCCGCCAGCCGTGGTCGCGGCGGACCAGCGCGCGCACCGGCAGGCCCAGCCGGACCTCTGCGGCGGCGACCTCGGCCAGGCGCTCGACCAGCAGCGACAGGCCGCCGGTCAGGGTGCCGAACACCGGTGGCCGGCGGCCGTGCGGCTGCGGCGGTGCGGGCATCGCGGTCGCGGCGGCGGCGAGCAGCGAGCCGATGCCGGAGTCCAGCGCGGTCGCGAGCCGCGGCATGGTGGCGCGCAGGCCCAGCGCGTCCGGGCGGCCCGCGTAGACGCCGCCCAGCAGCGGCCCGACCAGCCGGTCGCCGACCTCGGGCCCGAACCGCTCGCGCAGCAGCGCGCCCACCGCGACGTCCGCGCCGGCGAGCTCGATCGGCGGGAGCGCCGGCTCGGCAGCGACCCGCCGCAGCCCGTCGGCGCTGAGCACCTGCCGGACCGCCTCGACCGACGCCGGCACGCCGAGCAGGGTGTGCGCGGGCACCGGTCGCACCCGGCCGCCGGCCCGGATCGTCGCGGGCACCCCGGTCGGGTGCACGAGCCGGTCGGCCAGGCCCAGTTCGGCGACCAGTTCGGCCGCTTCCGGGCGGCGGTGCAGGAACGCTTCCGCGCCCACGTCGTAGGCCAGGCCGCCGACCTCGCCGGTGCGCAGCTTGCCGCCCAGCCGCGAGGTCTGCTCCAGGACGGTGATGCGGGCCTGCCCGCCGAGCAGGCAGCGCAACCGGTGCGCGGCGACCAGACCGGAGATCCCGCCACCGACCACCGCGACGTGGAGCGCTCTCATCGTTCCCGGTGCACCCATTCGACGGCGCGGGTGATCACGTCCGGGTCGGTGCCCGGCAGCACCCCGTGGCCGAGGTTGAAGATGTGCCCGGCCGCCGCCCGGCCCTCCCCGACGATCCGGTCGATCTCGCGCCGCAGCGCGGCGTCGCCCGCGAACAGCAGCGCCGGGTCCAGGTTGCCCTGCACCACCGGCTTCGGCAGGTGCGGCGCGGCGGCCTCCAGCCGGCGCACGGCCACGTCCAGCGGGGTCCGCCAGTCGACGCCCACCACGTCCGCGCCCGCCTCGCGCATCGCGGGCAGCAGCTCGCCGGTGCCCACGCCGAAGTGGATGCGCGGAACGGTGGTGACGGTCTCCAGCACGCGGGTGGAGTGCGGGAGCACGAACTCGCGGTAGTCGCGCTCGGACAGCGCGCCCGCCCACGAGTCGAAGAGCTGCACCGCCTGGACGCCGGCCGCCACCTGCACCCGCAGGAACTCGGCGGTGAGGTCGGCGATCTTGCCCAGCAGCAGGTGCCACAGCTCCGGGTCGGCGTGCATGAGCGCCTTGGTGCGCTCGTGGTTCTTGCTCGGCCCGCCCTCGACCAGGTACGAGGCCAGCGTGAACGGCGCGCCCGCGAACCCGATCAGCGGCACGTCGCCGAGCTCGGCGTTCAGCAGCGCGATCGCGTCCGCGACCGGCCGGACCTGCTCGGCCTCCAGCACGGGCAGCGCCTCGACGTCGGCGCGGCCGGCGATCGGGTTGGCCACGACCGGTCCGGTGCCGGGCACGATGTCGAGGTCGACACCGGCCGCCTTGAGCGGCACCACGATGTCGGAGAACAGGATCGCGCCGTCGACGTCGTGCCGGCGGACGGGCTGGAGCGTGATCTCGCAGACCATCTCCGGGTCCAGGCACGCGTCCAGCATCGAGGTGCCTTCGCGCAGCCTGCGGTACTCCGGCAGGGACCGCCCCGCCTGCCGCATGAACCAGACCGGGGTGCGCGCCGGGACGCCGCCGCGCGCGGCGACCAGCAGAGGTGCGGTGGTGTTGTCGCTCATCTCGGGGGCAATGCTCCCACGCCCAGCCGGCCGCCCGGTGCCCGGTCCCGGCGCGCCGCGCTCACTTAACGGGGTTCAGGGGCATACAGTCCGTGGTGTGAGCGGACTGGCGGCGGAGCCCGAACTGTTCCGGCGGGCGGTGGCGACGCTCAAGTCGGTGCGCACCCGAGCCGAGCTGGAGCCGACCGAGGTGCGCCCGCCCCAGCGCTTGGCACCGTGGGCGTTCGCGCTGACCGCCGAGGCGACCGGCCCGTCGGACGAGCTGTCCACCGGGCGGTTGGTGCTGCTGCACGACCCGGACGGCGTCGAGGCGTGGGCCGGGGTGTTCCGGCTGGTCGCGTACGTGCGGGTGGAGCTGGACCCGGAGCTGGCCGCCGACCCGCTGCTCCCCGAGGTGGGGTGGTCGTGGCTGGTGGAGGCGCTGGAGCTGGCCGGCGCGGGGTTCCTGGCGCTGGGCGGCACGGTGACCCAGACGTCGTCCGCGCGGTTCGGCGACATCGCGGGCCCGGCCCGCACCGACGACCTGGAGCTGCGCGCGTCGTGGACCGCGCGCGACGCCGAACTGGCCGCGCACGGCACGGCGTTCTACGAGGTCATGGCCACGGCCGTGGGTCTGCCGCCGGTCGGCGTGAGCACACTGCGCTAACCGCCGGCCGGCTGCGGCGCGACCGGACGGGCGGAGTCCACCCGGTCGCGTGCCCCCGCGCTCAGCCGTCGTTGTCCCGGAGCACGCGCAGCGCGTTGGCACCGGCGAGCTTCGTGCAGTCGTCCTCGCTCCACCCGCGCTCCAGCAGCGCCCCGACGAGGTTCGGGTAGGTGGAGACGTCCTCCAGCCCCTCGGGCTGCGAGGGCACCCCGTCGTAGTCGCCGCCGAGCCCGATGTGGTCGATCCCGGCGACTTCGCGCGCGTGCTCGACGTGCGCCACGACGTCGTCCAGCGTCACCGCCGGCGGCGGGACGTCCCACGTCCGCTGGAACCGCTCGCGCGCCTCCAGGTCGTTGTGCCGCAGCCCGACCGCCGCCATGGCCTCCTTCATCCGCTCGTCCCACTCCCGGTGCGCGGGCGAGACGAACGCGGGCACGAAGGTCACCATGCACACGCCGCCGTTGCCCGCGAGCCGCTCCAGGACGGCGTCGGGCACGTTGCGCGGGTGGGCGGTGACCGCCCGGCAGGACGAGTGGGTGAACAGCACCGGTCGGCCGGACGCGTCCAGCGCGTCGTTCATGGTGGTCTCGGCGACGTGCGACAGGTCGACGATCATCCCGACCCGGTTCATCTCCCGCACGACCTCGACGCCGAACGGCGTGAGCCCGCCGTGCTCGGGGGTGTCGGTGGCCGAATCGGCCCACGGGGTGTTCTCGTTGTGAGTGAGCGTCATATAACGGACGCCGAGGCGGCGCAGCGACCGCAGCACCCCCAGCGACGAGTTGATGCTGTGCCCGCCCTCGGCACCCAGCAGGGAGGCCGTCCGGCCGGAGCGGAACACCTCCGCCGCCTCGTCGGCGGTCGTGGCGAAGCCGAGGACGTCGGGGTAGCGCTCGCACAGCTCCCGGACCAACTCCACCTGTTCCAGCACGGCGGTGACGGCCGCGTCGCCCGCGAGGGAGCACGGAACCCACACGGACCAGAACTGCATCCCCAACCGACCCTGCCGAGACCGCAAAAAGTCGGTCTGGAGGGCGGGTTGGAGCACCCGGAGGTCCACCTGTCGGGCACCTGAAGACCCGGTGGAGGGCGTTGACTTTTCACCGATTTGGGACTTGTCGGCGAGCTCGCGGAGGGCCCAGGGAAGGTCGTTGTGGCCATCGACGAGGGGCACGCGGGCCAGCAGATCCTCGGCCCGGCCTCGCGGTGTGGTGCTCGCCACCGGCAACTCCTATGTGTCGTCATGAGAGGAACTCGCGTTACGGCCCCTATCCAGTTGTCAGCCGATCGTGTGACAACAGGGGCCATCAGTGACAACTCATTCGGGATAGATACCCGATTGATCGTCCCGTAGACCCGCTTGGGCGGCTACGCTGCCCCAGACGACACCACTTTCGGTCGATCAGTGGCGCGGCTGATTGGACGAAAGTCCCGGTGCCGGTCGGGGGGCACGACCGACTCCAGGGAGGTAGTGACGTGGCTGCCGTCGGCTTAGGTCAGGCCGTTCGTACCACGCCAGCCGGCTCGTTGCCGGCGAACATGGTCCCGCACCCGCGGGAGGAGCTTTTTTCAGTGCTGGTGGTCGACGACCACCCACTGCTGAGGGAGGCGATATCGGCTCGGCTCACCCAGATGGGAGCCGGGACAGTGCATGAAGCGGCTTCGGTCGCGGAGGCTCGGGCGCGGGCACTCGCAACCGGACCGTGCGATCTCGCGATCCTCGATCTGGGTCTGCCGGATGGCACCGGCATCGACCTGGTCACGGAACTCCGTGCCCAGGGCTGGCCCCGCATCGTGGTCCTCGCATCCTCCGACGACCCCTACGCGGTCAGGTCGGCCTTCCAGGCGGGCGCTCAGGCGTACCTCCTGAAGTCCGCCTCGCCAATGGTGGTCACCGACGGGGTGCGCAGGGTTCTCGACGGCGGCGTCTACGCAGATCCGAGCGTCGCGCCCGTGCTCGCCGCGGGCACTCGCGTGCCGGGCACCGACAACACGCCGCGGGAACTCTCCGCACGTGAGGTCGAGGTCCTCCAGTTGGTCGCCGATGGCCAGAGCAACAAGGAAATCGGCGAAGCGCTCAGCCTTTCCGCGTTGACGGTGAAGTCTCACCTGTCGCGGATCGGGCGCAAGCTGGGCACCGGGGATCGGGCTCAGATGGTCGCGCTGGCCATGCGTGCCGGCGTGATCCGCTGACCGGGTCGCCACACTGAACGAGCCGAACACACCCGCGAGTGGTGCGTTCGTCGTAGGGTCTTCCGCCGTGGACGTACCCTCCGACGAGCCAACCGAACCAACCGGGGTCGACCCGGTCCCGCTGACGGAACCCGCTGATGGGGTTCCGCCGGTGGTGGCCGACGCTCAGGCGCTCCGGCGAGCCGCTGACGCGCTCGCCGGAGCGACCGGTCCGGTTGCGGTGGACACCGAGCGAGCCTCGGGATACCGCTACTCGCAGCGCGCTTACCTGGTGCAACTGCGCCGGGAAGGTGCCGGGACCGTGCTGGTCGACCCGATCGCCCTGGGCGGTCGGCTCGACCCGCTGGTCGCGGCGCTGGACGGAACCGAGTGGGTGTTGCACGCGGCGTCCCAGGACCTGCCGTGCCTCGCCGAACTCGATCTGCGTCCGGCCGTGCTGTTCGACACCGAGCTGGCGGGCAGGCTCGCCGGTTTCGAGCGGGTGGCGCTGGGCACGCTCGTCGAGCGATTGCTCGGTTATCGGCTGGAGAAGGGGCACGGTGCGGCCGACTGGTCGCGCCGGCCCCTTCCCGCAGACTGGCTGAACTACGCCGCCCTGGACGTCGAGCTGCTCGTCGAGCTGCGCGACGTCCTGGAGCAGGAGCTCAAGGACCAGGGCAAGCTCGAATGGGCCCTGGAGGAGTTCGAGGCGGCCCGCACGGCTCCGCTGCCCAGACCGAGGGCCGAGCCGTGGCGGCGCACCTCGGGCATCCACCGCATCCGCAGTCCGCGCCAGCTCGCCGCCGTGCGCTCCCTCTGGGAGACCCGGGACGCGCTGGCCCGCGAACGCGACATCGCACCCGGCCGGGTGCTGCCGGACAGCGCGCTGGTCGAGGCCGCCGTCCGCAACCCGCCCGACGAAGCGGGTCTGCTGGCCCTCCCGGTGTTCCGGGGCCGGGCGCAGCGCCGCATGGTGGCCGTGTGGCTGGGCGCGCTGCAACGCGCCGCCGCCCTGCCCCGCAACGAGCTGCCGGAGTCCTCCCAGCAGCACGACGGACCGCCGCCGGCGAACCGGTGGTCGGACAAGGACCCCGCCGCTGCGGCCCGCCTGACCGCCGTGCGCACGGCGCTGACCGCCGTGGCCGAGGCGAACACCCTGCCGGTGGAGAACCTCCTCCTGCCGGACCTGGTGCGCCGGACGTGCTGGCAGCCGCCGGCCGACATCTCGCCCGAGGGCGTCGCGGCGGTGCTCCGCGACGGCGGGGCCCGCAACTGGCAGGTCGAACTGACCGCCGAGCCGCTGGCCACCGCCCTCGCGGCGGCGCGGCCGACGACGAGCTGAGCCGCGCGGGCCGCCCGGTGACCGGGCGGCCCGCGGGGTTCAGTCCCCCGGCTCCGCGCAGTCCTGCCCGCCCTCCCCGGGGCGGGCTTCTTCGCGTTCGGCCCGCGCGCGCACGGCGGAGAGCTCCCGGCGCGCGAGCCGGCGCACGGCGGCCAGCGCCGCGTCCCCCAGCACGGTGCCGACCGCGACGATCTCCATGGCCGCGTCCTTGGTGGCGGCGGTCATCACGTAGTCGAGGTCCTGCTCGGCGAGCTTCCCGCACACCCGCGCGTAGCCGTCGAGCTGGCCGGGGAACGAGTCCAACCCGATGTCCCGCGCGCTCGCCAGCACGGCCACCAGCGACCGGAACGCGTGCGAGTCGGGCCGGTAGCCCCACCCCTGCCGGTCGACGAACCGGCGCGCCTGCTCGTGCGCGACCTCGTCGTCGGAGGCCGCGCCGGCCCCGACGATGGCGGTCTCCACCGTGCCCATCGCCCGGTGCAGGGACCTCTCCGGGTCCTCCAGCGCGCCCAGCACGCCCCGCACGGCCGCGATGGACAACCCGCCGACCTCGACCAGCGCCCGCACCAGGCGCAGCCGGTGCAGGTGGGTTTCGCCGTACCTGGCCTGGTTGGGGCTGGTCAGCTCCCCGGCCGGGAGCAGCCCTTCGCGCAGGTAGTACTTGATCGTCGGCACGGGCACGCCGGTCCGGCGGCTCAACTCAGCGATGCGCATGGCCTTCTTCCTGAGACGTCTCTCAGCATAGATACTGTAGCTATCCGATAGTAGAAAGTGTTGCTATCTATCTCTAGGAGACGCCCGTGCCCCGCTTCCTCCGGCAGCACCCGCCGCTGATGGTGTTCACCCTGCTGATGTCAGCCATCACCCTCGTCTCGCTGGCGGGCCTGGTCGTGGACGACCGCATTCTGGTGGGGTCGCCGATCTGGTTCAAGCCGTTCAAGTTCGGCGTCTCCCTCGCGCTCTACGGGGCCACCCTGGCGTGGATGCTCACCTTCACCACCCGGCTGCGGCGCACCGCGTGGTGGGCGGGCACGGTGGTGGCGGTCGGCGGCACCGCCGAGATGGTCGTCGTCGTGGGCCAGGTGGTGCGCGGCAGGCAGAGCCACTTCAACGCCCTCACGCCGTTGGACGCGATGCTCTTCGACGCCATGGGGGTGACCATCGCGGTCGTGTGGCTCATGCACGCGCTGATCGCCGTCGCGCTGCTCCGCTCGAAGTTCACCGACCGCGTGGCCGGCCTGGCGATCCGCCTGGGCCTGCTGCTCGGCCTGGTCGGACTCGCCCTGGGCGCGCTGATGTCGGGCCCGACCGACGTGGAGGGCATCATCGGCGCGCACACCGTCGGCCTGCCCGACGGCGGCCCGTACCTGCCGGTCACCGGTTGGAGCACGGCCGGTGGCGACCTGCGGGTGCCGCACTTCGTCGGCATCCACGCCCTCCAGGTGATCCCGCTGCTGACCGTGGCGTTCGGCCGGCGCGCGAACCCGAGGCTGGTCTGGGCGCTGACGCTGTCCTACGCGGGCCTGGTGACGCTGGTGCTGTGGCAGGCCCTGCGCGGCCAACCGCTGCTCCGCCCGGACGGCGCGACCCTGCTCGCCCTGCTGGGCCTGGCCGCCTGGACGGGCGTGGCGACGTGGTGGGCGCTGCGCGAGCGGCCCGTGACGACCGGGGCCGCCAAGGAGGTCGTGGCCGCATGACCGGGTTCCTGTTCGAGATCACGTTCTGGCTCACCGTCCCGTTCTGGGGCCTGATGGTCTTCGCGCCGACGTGGTCGGGCACGGCCCGGATCACGTCCTCGCCGCTGATCGCCGTGCCGCCGCTGGTGGTGTACTCGGTGCTGGTCGCCGGGCACCTCCCGGAGCTGTGGGCCACCATGAGCAGTCCGGACCTGGACGCGCTGAGGGAGTTCCTGGGCACGGCGTGGGGCGCGTCGGCGGTGTGGGCGCAGGTGATCGCGTGGGACCTGCTGATCGGTGCCTGGATGTACCGGGAGGGCCGGCGGCTGGGCCTGCACCCGCTGGTGATGGGGCCCCTGCTGCTGGGCACGATCGTCCTCTCGCCGTTCGGGTTCGCGCTGTTCCTGGTCATCAGGGCATTCTGTGACGCACCCGACAGGGCGGCCACGGTGGTTACCGATGAGTAACATGGGCTAGAGTTGGGTTACCGATCGGTAGGAGTCGCGTCCCCGACCGGTGGAGCGAAACGTCACCACAAGTGGAGGAGACGCCGTGGCCGCACCAGCAGCGCCGGCACGCGTTCGGAACGTGGTCTTCGTCGACGGCGTGCGCACGCCGTTCGGCAAGGCCGGACCCAAGGGGATCTTCGCGGAGACCCGTGCCGACGACCTGGTGGTCAAGGTGATCCGCGAACTGCTGCGGCGGCACCCCGAGCTGCCGCCGGAGCGGGTGGACGAGGTCGCCATCGCCGCCACCACCCAGATCGGCGACCAGGGCCTCACCATCGGCCGCACCGCCGCGCTGCTGGCGGGCCTGCCCAAGTCCGTGCCCGGCTACTCCGTCGACCGCATGTGCGCGGGCGCGATGACCGCCGTGACCACGGCCGCGAGCGGCATCGCGTTCGGCGCGTACGACGTGGTGATCGCGGGCGGGGTCGAGCACATGGGCCGGCACCCGATGGGCGAGGGCGTCGACCCCAACCCGCGGTTCCTGTCCGACCGGATCGTGGACCCCTCGGCGCTGGTCATGGGCTCGACGGCGGAGAACCTGCACGACCGGTTCCCCGCCATCACCAAGGAGCGCGCCGACGCCTTCGCGGCGGCGTCCCAGGCCAGGTACGCGGACGCGGTGCGGAACGGCAGCATCGGCCCGGAGCTCGTGCCGGTCGCGACCCGGTCCGCCGAGCACGGCTGGGGCCTGGCCACCGCCGACGAGCCGCCGCGCCCCGGCACCACCGTCGAGGACCTCGCGAAGCTCAAGACGCCGTTCCGCCCGCACGGCCGGGTCACCGCGGGCAACGCGGCGGGCCTGAACGACGGCGCGACCGGCTGCATCCTGGCCGAGGAGCGGACCGCGGCCGAACTCGGCCTGCCGGTCGGCATGCGCCTGGTCGGCTACTCGTTCCTGGGCGTCGAGCCCGAGGTCATGGGCATCGGCCCGGTGCCCGCGACGGAGAAGGCGCTCAAGCGCGCCGGCCTGACCATCGACGACATCGGCCTGTTCGAGATCAACGAGGCGTTCGCCGTGCAGGTGCTCGCCTTCCTCGACCACTTCGGCATCGCCGACGACGACCCGAGGGTCAACCGGTGGGGCGGCGCGATCGCCACCGGCCACCCGCTCGCCTCGTCCGGCGTGCGCCTGATGACCCAGCTCTCCCGCCAGTTCGCCGAGCGCCCCGACGTGCGGTACGGCATCACCACCATGTGCATCGGCATCGGCATGGGCGGCACGGTCATCTGGGAGAACCCGCACTGGAACGGAGACGTCAAGTGACCGCGCTGACCGCGGACGAGGCCAAGGCCCTCTTCCCCGACGAGGTGGTGACGGTCGCGCGCACGCGGCTGGTCACCGTGCCCGGCGTGACCGGGCAGGTCGCCCTGATCACCCTGGACAACGGGCACGACCACACCCGTCCGTCCACCTTCGGCCCGCAGTCGCTGGTGAGCCTGAACGCGGCGTTCGACGAGGCCGTCGCGGCGTCGCCGGCCGCGATCGCGGTCACCGGCAAGCCGTTCGTCTTCGCCGTGGGCGCGGACCTGACCGCCGTGGAGCACGCGTCGCGCCGCGAGCAGGCGCTGGCCATCGGTCAGCTCGGCCACGACGTGTTCCGCCGGTTCACCGAGTCGACCACCCCGACCTTCGCCTTCGTCAACGGCGCGGTCCTGGGCGGCGGCCTGGAGCTGGCGCTGTCCTGCCACTACCGGACGCTCGCGTCCAACGCGGCGGCCATCGCGCTGCCCGAGGTCTTCCTCGGCCTGTTCCCCGGCTGGGGCGGCACGCAGTTGCTGCCGAACCTGATCGGCGCGCACGACGCGGTCACCGTGATCTTCGAGAACTCGTTGAACCAGAACAGGATGCTCAAGCCCGCGCAGGCGTTGGACCTGGGCATCGCGGACGTGCTCCTCGACTCGGCGGACTACCTGGAGCAGTCGCTGCGGTGGCTGGCCTCGGTGGTGCGCGGCGACGTCACGCCGACCCGCCGGGAGATCGACCGCGGCGAGGCGTGGGACGCGGCCGTGGCCCGCGCCCGCGCGATCGTGGACGCCAGGACCAAGGGTGCCGCGCCCGGTGCGTTGAAGGCGCTGGAGCTGCTGGAACTGGCGCGCGCCGACGATCTCGACGCGGGCTATGCGGCCGAGACCGAGGCGTTGGCCGACGTCGTGATGAGCGACGAGCTGCGGGCCGGGCTGTACTCGTTCAACCTGGTGCAGAAGCGGGCCAAGCGGCCGGCGGGCGCACCGGACAAGTCGTTGGCGCGCAAGGTCACCAAGGTCGGCGTCGTCGGCGCGGGCCTGATGGCCTCGCAGATGGCGCTGCTGTTCGCGCGGCGGCTGGAAGTGCCGGTGGTGCTCACCGACGTCGACCAGGCGCGGGTGGACAAGGGCGTCGGCTACGTGCACGGCGAGGTCGACAAGCTGCTGGCCAAGCGCCGGGTGTCGCCCGACCAGGCGAACCGGCTCAAGGCGCTGGTGACCGGGTCGCTGGACAAGGCGGCGTTCGCCGACGCGGACTTCGTGATCGAGGCCGTGTTCGAGGACCTGGCCGTCAAGCGGGAGGTGTTCGCCGAGGTCGAGGAGTTCGTCTCGCCCGAGGCGGTGCTGGCCACCAACACCTCGTCGCTGTCCATCACCGACCTGGCGGCCGGGCTCAAGCACCCCGAGCGGGTCGTGGGCTTCCACTTCTTCAACCCGGTGGCGGTCATGCCGCTGCTGGAGATCGTGCGCGCCGAACGGACCGACGACGCCACGCTGGCCACCGCGTTCGCCGTGGGCAAGCAGCTCAAGAAGTCGTCCGTGCTGGTCAAGGACGCCCCGGCGTTCGTGGTCAACCGGCTGTTGACCCGGTTCATGGGCGAGGTCGTCAAGTCCGTCGACGAGGGCACGCCGTTCGAGGTGGCCGACAAGGCGACCGAACCGCTCGGCCTGCCGATGTCGCCGCTGGTGCTCCTGCAACTGGTCGGCGCGCCGGTCGCGCTGCACGTCGCGGAGACCATGCACGGCGCGTTCCCCGACCGGTTCGGCGTGTCGGAGAACATGAAGGCGTTCGTCGCGGCGGGCAAGAACGCCGTGTGGCAGTGGGACAGCACCGGCAAGCAGACGGTGGACCCCGAGGTCCAGGCGCTGTGGCGGTTCGGCGACGCGCCGCTGACCGGCGACGAGGTCAAGGCGCGCGCGCTGGAGGCGTTGGCCGAGGAGATCCGGCTGATGCTGGACGAAGGCGTGGTGGCCGAGGCGCAGGACATCGACCTGTGCCTGATCCTCGGCGCGGGCTGGCCGTTCTGGCTGGGCGGCATCACCCCGTACCTGGACCGGACGGGTATCTCCGAAAAGGTGACGGGCCGGCGGTTCCTCGCGCCGGGCGTGGCCTCCGTACCCGCCTGACCGGTGCTTTCCCCGGCGCGCCCGGTTTCCCGCCCAGGGAGACCGGGCGCGCTGCGTCACCGGCCGGTAGTGCGAGCGTGTGCTCTCGCTCGCGCACCCGGGTGAGCAAAGCTCATACCGGCGGGTCGTGACCGATCTTGGGGCCATGACCCCGCACCGCCGACGAGCCCGCGCCCGACGTCCCCTCCCGGACCCGGTGCGCGTGGAGGAACTCGTCGCCTACCTCCGCGCCGACCGCGCGTGGCGGGACGAGGTCGCGCGCAGGCTCGTCGCGCGCCTGGACCAGCGGCTGGTGCGGTCCGCGAAGGCGTGCGGGTGCCGCCCGCTGGCGCACGTGGCCGAGGAGCTGGACAGCCAGGCGTGCGTCGACCTGGGCCCGGGAGCCCCCTACCAACTGGCCAAGGCCGTCTACGGCCAGGTCCGCCTCAGAGGAGCGGCGCGCCTGCGCCAGACCGCCCGCAGCCTGCGCGTGCTCGGCGTCTACCTGTGCGGCAACGACCTGGCCCAGTGCCCCTGCACCGCCGCCCTCGCCCGCGACCCGAGGCAGGTGCGGGTCGACCGCGTGGTGTCCGGCGCGCTGGACGGGGCGGGGTTCTAGTGCCGCCGCGCGCGCCCGCAGGACCGCTCGGCCCCGCCGATGGGCCGAGCTCGAAAGCGACCGCTCCGGTGGCGTCCGGCGTCGCCGGAGCGGTCGCGCCACTACGCGCGCACAACGTCGTCGCCCCGGCCGTTCCACCGGTCCCGACCGTTCGGGCGGTCCCGGCCATTCGGGCGACCTGGTCCCGCTGCCCGGGTCCGATAGATCCGCACCCCCGTGACGCGGTCCGGTCACACGCCGATGACCTCGACCACCCGCTCCAGTCCGGTGAAGTCGCGGAGGTTGGTGGTGAGCACCGGCAGGCCGTGGGCCGCTGCGGTGGCGGCGATCTGGAGGTCCATCCGGCGGGGGCGGGGACTGCGGCCGGAACGGCGGACCAGGGCGGCCAGGGTGCCGTAGACCTTGGCCGCCGCCAGGGTGAAGGGCAGCACCTCGAACTGGTCCAGGGCCGCGTAGTAGCGCTCGGTGCGGGCGAAGCGCTCGACCGGGTCGTCCACGTCCAGGCCGTACGCCAGTTCGGCCACGGTCACCGCGCTGATCGCCGGTTCGGCACCGGCCAGGTCGCCGAAGTCGATCTCCTCCAGCCGGATCAGCACGCCGGTGTCCAGCAGGACCCGCCGGATCACCCCCGCCACGGGTCCTCGGCCGGGTCGTCCGCGCCGAAGACCTCGTCGTCGGTGCCGCGGTCGGCGGCCCAGCGGTCGAGGTCGAGCCGGGGCAGGCGGCGGAACCCGGCCTGGGTCTCGGCGAGCGTGCGCCGGGGGCGCTCACCCACGACGTGCGGCACCAGGTCGGCCACCGGCCGGCCGTTGCGGGTCACCACGAAGCTCTCCCCCGCCTCGACCCGCCGCATGATCTCGGCGTTGTCGTTGCGGAGCTCGCGCTGACCTATCGATGCGACACCCATGGCACAATCCTACCTACTGTGCTACAGCGGTGCTACACGTTTCACCGGTCACCTGGAAGGGCACCACTTGACCACCATGGGTGATATCCGAATCGGCACCTCGGGCTGGCGGTACCCGCACTGGCGTGGCGACTTCTACCCACGCGGCCTCCAGCAGCGTCTAGAGCTGGAGTTCCTCTCGCGGATGCTGAACACCGTCGAGCTCAACAGCCCGTTCTACGGCCTGCACAAACCCGACCACTACCACTCGTGGTACGACCGCACGCCCGACGACTTCGTGTTCGCGGTCAAGGCCCACAAGGAGATCACGCACTTCCGCCGATTGCGCGACACCGACGAGGCGGTGGACGAGTTCTTCGACTCCGGCGTGCTGGAGCTGCGCGACAAGCTCGGTCCGGTCCTCTGGCAGCTACCGCCGACCCTGCCCTACCAGCGCGACCGGCTGACCTCGTTCCTCGACCACCTCCCCGGCCCGCCCGTCCGGCACGCCCTGGAGATCCGCCACCCCACGTTCCTGGTCCCCGAGGTCACCGAGCTGCTCACCCGGCACGGCGTGGCGCTCGTCGCGGCCGAGTCGGCGGGGCGCTTCCCGGAACCCCAGGAGCCGACCGCGGACTTCGCCTACGTCCGCCTGCACGGCGACCGCGAGCTCTACGTGAGCGAGTACACGGACGGGGCGCTGCGCCGGTGGGCGGACCGGATCCGGACCTGGTCGGCGGACCGCGACGTGTTCGTCTACTTCGACAACACGATGCACGGCGCGGCCCCGCACGACGCCCGGGCGCTGGCCGAGATCCTCACCGCGTGACCGCCCGGCACCGCCGAGCGCGCCTCACAACCTCGGCACGCGGTCCAGCACGATCCCGAAGTGCTCGGCGTGCGCCGCGATGATCCCGTCGTCGTCCAGCTCGCGTTCCCACCGCTCGCCGCCCTCGGTGACGATCAGCCTGTCGCCCGCCACGGTGACCCGCCCACCCGGCGTGGCGAGCGAGCAGGTGGCCCCGCGCCGGAACGGCGACCCGGGCCACGTCTGGTGGTACCAGCACGTGGCCCGGAACTCCTCCAGCGCGCGGGGCCGCGACTCCAGCCGGTACTGCACGACCCCGTCGTGCAGCACGTCGAGATCGCCCTCGGGCGTGTCGACCAGCCGGAACACCCCCGCCGCGTCGACCTGGTCACCCCGGTCGGCCAGGTCCAACGGCCGCAGGCTGAACCGCCCGAAGCCGACGTCCACGAGGAGGTCCCCCACCCGCAGCGCCAGGTGGTCGAACGGCGGCCCGAACACGCCGTTGGCGAACACCTTGGCGGACAGCAGCTCCACCGGGTGCCCGAGCGCGGCCAGCAGCGCGGCGAACGCCCCGTTGAGCTCGTAGCAGAACCCGCCCCGCCGGCGGCGGACGACCTTGTCGACCAGCCAGTCCTCGGTGAGCGTGACGACCTCCCCGAGGTGGATGGAGAGGTTCTCGAACGGCACGGCGGCCAGGTGCCGCTCGTGCAGCTCGTGCAGCGTGCTGGAGCGCGTCGCGCCGATCCGTTCCAGGTAGGCGTCGGTGGTGCTGGTGTCCATGGGGGACAAACTTGCACCCCGACCCCCGGTGGAGGTCAATGGTTCTGTGATCCGCATCGGCACCAGCGGTTGGACCTACGCCCCGTGGCGCGGCGTGTTCTACCCGAAGGGCCTGCCGCACAGGCGTGAGCTGGAGCACTTGGCGGCCCGGCTGAACTCGGTGGAGGTCAACGGCACGTTCTACGCCCTCCAGAAGCCGACGAACTTCCAGGCGTGGTCCGCGCAGACCCCGGAGGATTTCGTCTTCGCGATCAAAGGAAGCCGTTTCATCACGCACATGAAACGCCTGCGCGACCCCCACGACGCGCTGAGCCGATTCCTGAATTCCGGAATGCTCGCCCTGGGCCCGAAACTGGGCCCGTTCCTGTGGCAACTCCCGCCCACCCTCCGGTTCGACCCCGACCTCCTCACGGATTTCTTCGCCGCACTCCCCCGGTCCCACGAGGACAGGCCGCTGCGGCACGCGCTGGAGGTCCGCCACGAGTCCTTTCGCGACCCGGCGTTCCTGCCGTTGCTGGAGGAGCACGGGATAGCCCTCGTCATCGCAGACACCGCGCACACGTTCATCGAACTGGAGGCCGTCACGGCGGATTTCGCCTACCTCCGCCTGCACGGCGACGAGGAGCTCTACACCAGCGGCTACACCGACGAGTCCCTGGACCGCTGGGCCGCCAAGATCCGGGGTTGGGCGCGCACCCACGACGTCTACGCGTACTTCGACAACGACGCCAAGGTCATGGCACCCCGCGACGCGCAGGCCCTGAAAGCCCGGCTGGGCCTCAAGTAGCCGACCGGGACCGGCCACCCCACAATGCGTCTGGAGGTGCCCGGTGATGATGACGAAGAGCCTGTTGACCGCCCTGACGATCACCACGACAGTCCTGATCCCCACCGGCACCGCGACCGCCCGACAACCGGCGGAGATCTGCGACCGAGGCGAGTTCTGCGCGTGGTCGGGGACGAACTACACGGGCACGGTCCAACGCCTGGACCTGGAGTCCGCCAACCCGGACGAGTGCATCCCCCTGACCGACCTGGTGGCCCGCTCGTTCGTGAACCACCTGACCCGCGACACGTCGGTCTACCAGGGAGCCACCTGCTCGACCGAAGCGGAGTTCACGACCTACCCGGGCAAGGGCACCTACGTCCCCGACGCCCCGTTCGTGGTCCGCGCGATCCAGGTCTGGGGTTCTTGAGCTGTCGTCACAACAACCAGTGCCCAGGAGCAACCACGGGGAATAGGCATGCTCCATCGCGTGGGTGACCATCCTGTGCATCACCTGATCGAGTACTACCCGGATGGAAAACGAAGACTGCTCATATTGCTGGCTACGTCATCAGGGTGAATTCCCCAGGAGGATTGATCAACGTCCGATCCCCTCGGCCGCCGACCGGAATACTGCACCCACAGGCGGACTGAACCACGGCGTCATCGGACACGGGGCTGACGCATGCGTCGACACCGACACGCTCAGCCACACCCGGTAGGCGCAACGTGATCAGGCAGGAGGAGGGGTCTCATGCCGTTCTTGACGGGCGGTGGCGGCGGAGCGGGCGCTCCGGCCGCCGCTCCGGTGACCATGCAGGTCGCACCGGAGCAGATCTTGGCGCTCAAAGCCCGGTACGAAGAGGTGCGGAATCAGGTGCACGGCTTCCTCGCCAGGGAGGAGTGGAGCCTCATCGGCCAAGCAGCGGTCGCGGACGACGAGGTGTCGAAGGACGCGGCAGGCACCTTCGTCGCCAACGCCACCAGCGCAGTCGACGTCACCAGGCAGTTCCTCGTCGAACTCAATCGCAACATTGATCAACTCGACAGCGCGGCGAGGACCTATCAGCTGGTCGAGGACGTCAACACCGATGCGATGCTCCGGCAGAACAGGGGTCTCTGACCGCGATGCGACGATCTCTGCCCGTGGTGCTGACCGTTGCCTCGGTACTCGCACTCGGTGCGTGTGCCGACGAGGGCGGCCGAGCACGTCCCGGATCGACGGCGGCACCGACAACCACGACACTTGAGCCCTCGCCGTCCGCCGACCGGCCTCGCGAGGTGAAGCTCGACGGGAAGAAGCCCTGCGAACTGCTGACGCCGGTGCAGTTGACGGGCTTCAGCATCGACCGCGAGGGTGAACCGCTGGAAGTGCCCACGCTCAACGCCACGGGCTGCCAGTGGACGGTGACCGGCGCGGCCAACATGCTGGTGCCGGTCACCGCGGACGGCATCGAGGTCTGGACCGACGGCAAACGTGCGGGACAACCGACGGCGGTCGATCCGATCTCGGGGTTCAAGGCGATCACGTTGACCATCCCGTCCAACCCGCACCGGTGCGACGTGCTGGTCGACACCGCAGCCGGCCAGTACCTGGCTGCCGGGTTCTCCCTCGCCACTGACAAGCCGGAGCGGTTTCCCAAGCCGTGCGACCGCGCGCGCGAACTGGCCGAAGCCGCGATGCAGAACCTGTTGAAGTGAGAGGAGACCGCTGATGGGCATCCGCGAGCACAACTTCGACGCCCAATCGCACCGGCAGCTCTACGACAAGATCCACGGCGGTCCGGGCCACTCCGCGGTGCGCACCGTGGACGACGCGTGGAACAACTTCCGGGCTGTCGTGGGCGACGCCAAGGCGAACCTGGAATCGGCGATCCGCGACGCGAAAGCGGTCTGGGTCGGCGCGGCGGGCGAGCGGTTCAGCGGGAGTTCGGCACCGCTGGTCCAGTGGGCCGAGGACCTGCGCGTCGCCGGTGTCACGACGCACCACGCGTTCTCCGCGCAGACCTCGTACTACGGCAGCACGAAGACCGCAATGCCCGAACCGGTGCAGGTGACGTCCACCGCCAACGACGACTTCCTGGGTATCCCCGCGGGGTTCAAGCACCTGGTCGGCGGGCAGACCGACCAGGACATCCAGGAGCAGGCGGCCAACGAGGCCAAGCGCGAGGCCGTGCGGGTGATGCAGGGCTACCGCAACGACGCGGCGTCCGCCGTCGACGCGCTCGGCGAATTCGTGCCGCCGCCGCAGGTGGTCGCCCAGGTCTCCGAGCCGACGTTCGAGCAGTCCCAGGCGCACGAGAAGTACACGCCGCAGTTCTCCGACACGAGGTCCGTCGACTCGACCTCCACCGCACGACGAGAGCCCGCCCACCCCCCGGTGGCACCGCCGCCGGCGGTCTCGACGGGCGACAACACGCAGACGTCGGTCGCGCAGCCGCCGGCCGACGTCGCTCCCCGCCCGACGCCCTCACCGACGCCGAGCCCGAGCCCCACCCCGCCTCCGGGCTCGCCTCCGGTCCACCCCCCGTTCTTCCGGCCCAACCCGAACCCGCCGGGCCGGCCGATCCCGCCCACCCGTCTGGACCGCCCGGCCCACCGGCCCGGCCCGCTCCCGCCGGCCGACGCGGCCCGGTACGGCCGCGATCTCCGAGCGCCGAGCGGGTCACCGACCGGCGGTCCACCGAACGGTGGCACGCCTCGCTTCGGCGGTGGCCTGCCCGGCCTACCCGGCCAGCCCGGTGCCGGCGCACCCGGACAGCCCGGTGCCCAACCGTTCGGCCACGGCAACTCCTCGGGCGTCGCACCGGATTCCCCGGCCAACCGCACCGCCGGCACCACCGCAGGGCCGGCGCGCGGTGCGGCAGGGGCACCGCCGATGGCCGGTGGTCTCGCGGGCGCTCCGCAGCGCGGTCAGGGCGAGGACGACATCGAGCACAAGGCCGCGCCGTACCTGGAGGAGCTGGCGGACGTGTGGGGCGAGGAGAGCCTGCCGAGCGTGGCTCCTCCCGTGATCGGGGACGACCGCAGGTGAGCTTCGCGTTGTCCCGGCTGGAGTTCGACCTGTGCTGGGAGCGCCTGAACCTGGGCGAGTACCCCACGATCCTGACGATCCCCTCGCACGGCGGGACCACCGACGAGCGCCGGGCGCTGCTGGCCGACGCCTGGCGCGGCCTGGCCGCACGGGGCCTCGTCGAGCGCGGCGAGCTGGACCCGAGGCTGGCGGGGTGGCTGGACCTGTTGTCCCGCCCCGAACGGGAGGTCGACGCCCGGTTGCGGCTGGACGACGGCCCTCGGGTCCGCGCGGTGGCGGCGGCCCGGCGCGGTCACGCCGTGCTCGCGGTGTTGACCTCCGACAGCCTTGTGCTGCACCGCGTTGACGAGGCGGGACTCGCCGGCGCGGTGGTGTCGCTGCTGCCACCGCACCCGGCACCCCGGTCACGGTCGATCAGCGTGCCCGCGGCAGACCTGGACAAGGCCGCGTCGGTGGCGGGCGAATCGGTGTCCAGGATGGAAATGGCGTTGCGGGACAACGGTGTCCCGCGCCCCGATGCCCAGAAGGTCGCGTCCGTGCTGAGCGGCGTGACGCGGATGGGCCAGTTCGGCACAACCGTCCGCCCGCTCCGCAACGGCAAACCCGGGCCACGGACCCGCGGTCCGTACGCGGTGTCGTTCTACGACAACGCGGAGGGGCGCTGGCAGTTCACCCGCCGCCCGTCCGGTGACGGCCGGGACTGGTCGACGCTGAGCCCGGCCGACCACCAGCGGTTGGCCCACTCGGTGTCGGAACTGCTGTCCGCCACGGGCTGAGCACGTTCGACCCTCGAACACGACGGCAAGGAGCAGATGTGGGCGGGGCCTCGCGCTCGGAACCACCACACAGTTGGAACCGCACGATCCGGCACGGGGCGGCGAGCCGCGAGGGCCTGCGCGCACCAACATCCGCGAGTGCACCGTGCGGTCGGTCCGGGTCGTGAACGGACCGGCGGTGCGGTGGATCTCCGAGCCGGGGGCGCGGGAGTTGCGCGCGTCCTGCACCCGGCTCGGCGCGGTGCTCATCGCAGCGGCGGTGGTGCTGGCGGCGTTGCTGGTCGCCGTCGGGCTCAGCCTGAGCACCTACGGCAACGCCCTCAACGCCATCGCATGGCCCCTCGGGGTGATGAGCACCCTCCCGTTGCTCCTGTCGGGTGTCGTCCTGGCAAACGCCCGCGCACACGTCCGGGGCGAGCACCTGGACCTGGCCGGTGCCCGCAAAGCGCGCCGGGGGCTGGCGGTGCTGTGGGTGTGCACCTGCCTGTCGGCCCTGTTCGCGGCAGGAGCCCGCCTCGATGCCACCCGCTTCGGGCCGCAGGACCGAGCCCTCCTCCCGGCGGACTGGATCTACCTCCTGCTCCTCGCCACCGCGATCGTGTTGGGAGGCGTGGCGTTCACCGCAGGCCGCACCCTCTTCCGCACCACCCCACCGGCCCGGTGACCGGATAGGCCACCGCCGAGCCGGAAACGGCACAGCTCGTCCTCGCTGGCCGGTGGCAACACGCCTGTTATTCCGCGCGGACACCGATAAGATCAGCCGGTTGACACCCCAGTGCCGTCTCAGGAGCACGATGTCCCCCAACATCCTCGTCGCGCCGAGCTACGGAAAAGCCAGCGCCAGGCGACACTTCCACGACACGATCGAAGGATGGGTGTCCTTCGCCGACGAGGAGCGCGGCGCGCTCCTGACCGAAGAGCAGCGAAACGGCCTGTCGACCCTGCACCCCTCGGGCGTGGCGCACTTCTGGGGCGCGACAGCGGGGCACAGCGCCATGATGGCCGAGCTCAAGCGCGGTGACGTCGTCCTGCTCACCGGCGACAAGAAGGTCAAGGCGTGCGGGGAGGTCGGCTACCGCTTCGTCAACCAGGCGTTCGCCGACGAGCTGTGGCGCAACGAGGGCGACGAGGAGAGCTTCCTCCACGTCTACAGCCTGCTCAACGTGCGCCCGATCGAACGCCCCAAGGTCGACTTGGTGACGCTGTGCGGCTACAAGGCCAACTACGACCTGCCCGGCCAACGGTTCCTCCGCGCACACGACGTGGACAAGGTCCTCCTCGAATTCGGCATCACGACGGGCGTCGCGGACGCGGCTCTGGAGGAGATGGTCGAACAGCACATCGATGCCGTGCGCGGATCGTGGACCACCCCGGTCGAACTGGCGCACGTCGACCGGATCACCCGGGTCACCGAGGCCTCGACCACCGTGACCGATCGCGTCGAGTCCGGCCTCGTCCAGCTCTACCAACGGTTCTGCGCACCCGAGCAGCTGAGGGCGTTCCGGACCGACAGCAAGCTGAGGGCCGACCTCTACCGGCATGACGGTACCGAGGTGGAGATCATCGAGGCGAAGAGCCTCGCCACGCACGGGAAGGTGCGGGAGGCGGTGGCGCAGCTGCTGGACTACGCCGGGCACAGCCCGGACCCCGTCACCCGACTCGCCGGGCTGTTCCCGGGCAGGCCGGCCCCCGACAGCCTGGCCTACCTCCACCGCGTGGGGATCGACTGCATCTTCCTCGCCGACGACGGCACGTTCGTCCGGGAACCGGCGGCTGATTCCCGGCGCGCGCACATGCTCCAGGTGTGGCGGGACCGCTGAACCCCCGACGGCCACGCCCCGGCCGTCGGCGAGGAAGCGCTGGCCGGGGCGATCACTCCCGCGACCGGTCGTGTGGTGGACTGGAACCTCCGGGCCGAGCGTGATCCCGGCCGGACCGGTTCGACCCTGGAGGTACCGAAAGTGGACCGACCGCTCACCGCCGCCGAGTTGTTCGACGCCGTTGGCCGTGGCTACGAGGAGGCGTTCGGACGGCCGCCCGTGGTGGACACCGGCGTGCGGTTGTTGCTCGACCGGTTGCCCGAGAGCGCCCGGGTGCTGGACATCGGCAGTGGCACGGGGAAGCCGGTGGCCGCCGACCTCACCGCGGCCGGGCACCGGGTGATGGGGGTCGACGTCTCCGCCGAGATGGTCGCGATCGCCCGGGAGCAGGTGCCGGACGCCGACTTCGTGCACGCCGACATCCGGGAGTGGGATTCCGCCGACGGGTCGTGGGACGCCGTGTGCGCCTTCTTCCCGTTCCTCCAGATGTCCCGGGCCGACACCGTGAAGGTGCTGGCCGACATCGCGCGCTGGCTCAAGCCCGACGGGGTGGTCGCGCTGATCACCGTCCCGATGGACGTCGAAGGGCTCGAAGTGCCGTTCCTCGGGCACACCGTCCACGTCACCAGCTTCGCCTCGCCCGACCTGCTCCGGCACGTGGAACAGGCCGGGCTGGACGTCGTCGAGACGCACCGCGCCGTCTTCACCCCCGACCGCGCGGGCCAGCCGGACGAAGAGCACCTGCTGGTGCTGGCTACGCCCACGCGCCCGACGACGCCGCGTCCTTGACGTAGTCCGCGAACGGGCGCGGCTCGCGACCCAGGACCTCCTGGACGCCCGTGGACAGCTCGGCGTCGTGACCGTCCCGGATCGCCTCCAGCGCGTACCCGAGGACGGTCGCGTACTCGGTGGAGAAACCACCCGCCCGCAACGCCTCGGTGATCGCCGCACCCGGCACGTCGACCAGCGTGATGTCCCGGCCGGTGGCCTCGGCCACCCGCGCGACCGCGTCCGGGAACGAGAGGGCCTCCGGGCCCGAGAGCTCGTACACCTCGCCGGCGTGGCCGTCCCGCGTGAGCGCGGCCACGGCCACGTCGGCGATGTCCCGCACGTCGATGAACGGGTGCCCGCCCGGCCCCAGCGGCAACGTCACCTCGTTGCCCAGCACCATCGGCAGCAGGAAGTCCTCGGTGAAGTTCTGGTGGAACCACGTCGGGCGCAGGATCGTCCAGTCCGCGGTGGACGCCCGCACGGCCGCCTCCCGACCGTCGTCCGGGTCGATGCCGCGCGCCGACAGCAGCACGATGCGGGTCACGCCCGCCGCGACGGCGCGCGGCACGAACGCGGCCACCTCGGTGGCGTCCAGGTTCGTCGCGGGCGGCACCAGGTAGACGGCCGTCGCACCGGCCAGGGCGGCGTCCCAGGTGGAGTCGTCGGACCAGTCGAAGCGCAGCTCCGAGGAGCGGGAGGCGGGGCGGGCGGCGGGGCCGAGGGCGGCGGTGACGCGGCGGCCGGTCTTGCCGGTCGCGCCGAGAACCAGGATCGTCATGGCACCAGCCAACCAAGATCGTGCCGGGCGGAACATGGCCCAGACGCCCGATCGCATGTTCAATCGTCTTGTGGACGCTCTCACCGACCTGCTGCGCGGGGTGCGCGCGCAAAGCGCGCTGATGTGCCGCGCCTTCGCGTCACCGCCCTGGTCCGTGCGCTACCCCGGACCCGCCCCGCTCACCGCTGTGATGACCTCGCACGGCGACGGCTGGCTGATCGCCGAAGGCCACCAGCCGATGCGGCTGCGCGCCGGGGACATCGGCCTGGTCCGCGGACCGCTGCCGTTCATCCTCGCCGACGACCCGGCCACACCGCTCCAGCTCGACACCGGCCTGCCCGGCTGCGACGAGTGGGTGAGCGGCACCCGCACCTACCGGTTCGGCGCGGAGGGCACGACGCTCGTCGTCACCGGCAGCTACGAGGTCGAGGGCAGCGTGTCCGACCGGCTGCTCAACGCCCTGCCACGGGCGTTCGTCGTGCCGTGCGGGCCGTGCGGCACGATCGACCTGCTGTCCGAGGAGATCGCGAAGGACCGGCCGGGGCAGGAGAGCGTGCTCGACCGGATGCTGGACCTGCTGCTGGTGTTCGCGCTGCGCGAGTGGTTCGACCGGCCCGAGGCCAACCCGCCCGCCTGGTACCGGGCGCTGGGCGACCCGGTCGTGGGCCCGGCGCTGCGCGCGATCCACGACGAGCCGGGGCGCACGTGGACGGTCGTCGAACTCGCCGAGCGGGCCCGGGTCTCCCGCGCCGTGCTGGCGAAGAGGTTCACCGCGCAGGTCGGTGTGCCGCCGCTCACCTACCTCACCGAGTGGCGCATGTCCGTCGCCGCCGACCTGCTGGCGAAACCCGACGCCACCGTCCACTCGGTGGCCCGCGCCGTCGGCTACCGGGACGGCTTCGCCTTCAGCACCGCCTTCAAACGGGTACGCGGTGTCCGGCCCAGCGACCACCGTGTGGTAGCCCTGCGGGCATGACCAACGGCCTGGAAGAACTCCGCGACGCGCTCCGCCGGTTCGCCGCCGCACGCGACTGGGACACCTACCACACGCCCAAGAACCTGGTGATGGCGTTGTCCGGCGAGGTGGGCGAGCTGACCGACCTGTTCCAGTGGCTCACGCCCGAGGAAGCGGCGAAGGCCATGGAGGACGAGGAACTTGCCTGGAACGTCCGCGACGAGCTCGCCGACGTGGTGCACTACCTGGTGCGCCTCGCGGACAAGCTGGACGTCGACCTCGTCGAGGCCGCGTTCGCCAAGATCGACCGCAACGAGCGGCGCTTCCCGACCGGAGACCTCCGGCCAGTCGAATGAGGGGGCCATGGACATCCAGTCCCTGGACACACTGCACCTGCACCAGAAGATCACCATGATGGTGAACCGCTACGAGGCGTTCGCGGACGACGGCAACGGCGCGCCCGGCCCGCTGATCGCGTTCGTCGAGCAGAAGCGGATGGCGTTCAAGGAGCAGGTGACGATCTTCACCGACGCGGACAAGCACCACGTCCTCGCCGGGTTCAAGGCCCGCAAGGTGATCGACCTCGGCAGCGGCTACGACGTGCTCACGGGTGACGGGCAGCCGATCGGCCTGTTCCGCAAGGACTTCGGCAAGTCCCTGGTGAACTCCACCTGGCACGTCGAGCAACCCGGCTCGGGCACCACCACGGGCCGCGAGCGCAACCAGGGCATCGCGGTGCTGCGCCGGATCTGGGGCTTCCTGCCGTTGATCAACGACCTGCCGTTCCCGTTCCGCTACCACTTCGACTTCGTGCGCGACGGCGTGCCGGTGTTCAGCGTGGACAAGAAGACGTGGTTGCGCGACCAGTACCTGATCCGCATCCAGGACCCGTCCGTCGACCGCCGCCTGGTGATCGCGCAGGCCGTGGCCGTCGACGCGCTCCAGTCCCGCTAGGGCCGCGGCCCGTCAGAGGTAGGTCGACAGCAGGAGGAGCAGGGCCACCAGCAGGACGAGGCCCAACAGCGCGGAGATCCACAGGGGCGAGGTGCCGGGCGGCCTCGCCCTCGTGTGTCTTCCCCTTCTCCTGCGCGGTTGCCGGCGCACCACGGCCTCCCCCGCACCCGCAACGTACCCACCGGGACTGTTCACGCGCCCCACGCTAGGGACCGGCAAGAGGTCTGGACCTCACGTCACCCGGTCGGCCCGACCGGATCGCTCGGACAGCGGTACGGGCACCCATCGCGGTGACCGGCTCTGAGAGGATGGGTTCGTGCAGGTGACGGTGGTCGGTGCGGGTATCGCCGGAGTGGCTTGCGCACGCGCGCTGGTCGACGCCGGAGTGACGGTGCGCGTCCTCGAACGGTCGCACGTCTGCGGCGGACGGATGGCGACCAAGCGGTACGACGGCCGGCGCGCGGACATCGGTGCCGGGTACCTCACCGTGTCGTCGCCCCGGTTCGCCGCCGTCGTCGGCCGGTGGCGGGACGCGGGTTTGGCGCGCCCGTGGACGTCGACGATGGCCGTGCACTCGCCGTCCGGGTGGAGCACGACGACCGGGCCCGAGCGCTGGGCCGCGCCCGGTGGGTTGCGGTCGCTGGTCGAGGACCTGGCGGCCGGACTGGACCTCAGGACCGGTCACGCCGCAGAGTGGGTGGACCCCGGTCCGCGCGTCGACGGCGTGCCCGCCGACGCCGTGGTGCTGGCGATGCCGGGGCCGCAGGCCGTGCGGCTGGTCCACCCCGGCCTGAACCGCACCGCGCGGGCGGCCCTGAACCGGGCGTGGTTGTCGTCCCTCGTGGCGACCCTGGCGTTCGACCGGCGCGGGTGGGACTTCGCCGGGGCGTTCGTGAACGAACACCCCGTGCTGACGACGGTGTTCGACGACGGGAGCCGACGCGGGGACGACGCCCCGGTCTTGGTCGCGCACACGACTACCGAGTTCGCCGACCAGTTCGTGGCCGACGCCGCCGCAGCGGCCGAGGACGTCGAGTCCGCCGTCCGCGAGCTCCTGGACCTGCCCGCCGCGCTCTCGGTGAACGTGCACCGCTGGACGTTCGCGCGCCCCGCAGAGCCCGGCCACGCCCCGTTCCACTACGGCCCGGAACGGGTGGGAATCGCCGGCGACGCGTGGGGAACGCCCAAGGTCGAAACGGCCTGGCTGTCCGGCACGCTGCTGGCCGAAGCCATCCTCGCAGACCTGGCCTGACCCTTCCCGACGCACGAACCCCCAACGCACAAAAGCCTTCAGGGGCACCCGGATGACCGGGTGCCCCTGAAGGAACGAAATGTTCGGCGGCGTCCTACTCTCCCACACCCTCACGAGTGCAGTACC
>NZ_JBFABG010000030.1:0-19325 GCF_040640215.1 Actinosynnema sp. NPDC023587
GGGCTGGTGTTTCCGTTTGTGTTGCTGGAAGCTTAGCTCGTTCGTTTTCGCGGTGTCAAATCGGCCGGTTTCGGCTTCTCCGCTCCGCGACAAACTCGCTTCGCATTCAGTTTGCTTGTCTCCGGCGCTCCGTTCCGGTGTTTCCCGGCCCGTTCCGCGCTGGCATGGAGAAACTTACACGAGCGCCCCTGGACAGTGAAATCGGGGGGTCGGTCAGGACATTTCCGCAGCTAGACGTGGTGCGCGGGGCCAAGTCGGAGGATGCTGTCCGGGTGCTGCTCTCCCCGCGACTGCGCCCTTGGGTCAGGTACGGCATCCACCTCGCCGTGGTCGCCGCCTGCTACTACGCGGGCGCTCGCCTGGGTCTGCTCCAGGCGTTGGTCAACGACCAGGTGACCCCGTTGTGGCCGCCGTCCGGTGTCGCGCTGTTGGCGCTGATGCTCGGCGGGGTCCGGATGTGGCCGGGGATCGCCGTCGCGGCGTTCTTCGTGAACGCGACGCTGGGCGACAGCAGCTCGGCGTTCCTGATCAGCGTCGGCAACACGCTGGGTCCGGTGGTCGCCTTCCTCCTGCTCAAGCACTCCGGCTTCCGGACGGAGATCGACCGCACGCGGGACGCGCTGACGTTCGTCTTCCTGGGCGCGTTCGTGGGCATGGCGGTCAGCGCCACGGCCGGTACCGGCGCTCTGGTGTTGTCGGGCGCGGTGGACGGGGCGCAGTTCTGGCCGACGTGGTCGGTGTGGTGGACGGGCGATGCGATGGGGGTGCTGATCCTCGTACCGCTGGTCTTGGCAGTGCGCGGGCTGCGCTTCCCCGTCAGCTCCGCGCGCGTGTGGGAGGGCGTGGCGCTGATCGTGTCCACCACCGGCGTGATGCTGATCGCCGCGAGCAGCCCGTTGCGGCTGTTGTACGTCGTGTTCCCGTTCGCCATCTGGGGTGCGCTGCGGTTCCAGCACGTGGGCGCGGCCCCGTGCGCGTTGATCGCCACGGTGATGGCCGCGCGTGGGGCGGCGGCGGGTATCGGGCCGTTCGCGAGCTTGGACCTGGTGAGCCGGATGGTGACGTTGCAGGCGTTCAACGGGACGGTGGCGTTGACGACGTTGGTGTTGAGCGCGGTCATCTCGGAGCGGAACGAGGCGCGGCGGGCGATCGAGCGCACGTGCGCGCAGTTGACCGACGTCGTGGAGGCGTACCGGCCGTTGTTGTTGGGCAACGGGGCGCGGCAAGACCCGCCGGACGGTCGTTAGTGGACGTGGTGGACGTGGTGGTCGTCGGCGGGGGTCCGGCGGGTAGGGCGTTGGCGTCGGCGTGTTCGGCGCGGGGGCTGGTCACGTCGTTGGTCGATCCGCACCCGGAGCGCCCGTGGCGGGCGACGTACGCGGCGTGGGCGGACGAGTTGCCGGCAGGCGCGCCGGTCGCGGTGTCGACGTCGTCGGCGCGGGTGTTCGCGCTCTCCGAGCACCGGATCGCGCGCGGGTACGCCGTGCTGGACAACGAGCGGTTGCGACGGCTGCCGGACGACGTGCGGGTGGTGCGGGGCCTGGTCGCCGAACGAGGTCGTGGGCACGTGGTGTTGCGCGACGGGCGGCTGCTGCGGGCGGGCACGGTGGTGGACGCGACGGGTGCGTCGGGGCGGGCCGCCCAGCACGCGGTGGGCGTGGTGGTGTCGGCCGAGCAGGCGTTGCCGTTCGTGGGCGAGGACGAGGCGTTGGTCATGGACTGGCGCAGACCGCCGGACGCGGGTTCGGCCGACCCGACGTTCCTGTACGCGATCCCGCTGCCGGGTGGCGGGGTGCTGCTGGAGGAGACGTCGCTGGCGCGCCGGCCGGGGCTGCCGTTGGCCGAGCTGCGGTTGAGGTTGCACGCACGCCTTGCGGCACAGGGGATTCCACTCCCCCAAGCCGAGGAGCGGGTGCGGATTCCGCTGGCCGCGCGACCTCGGCCCGGTGCGTTCGGCGCGGCGGCGGGGCTGGTGCACCCGGCCACCGGGTACAGCGTGGCCTCGGCGCTGCGGCTCGCGCCGGAGGTGGCGCGGGCGATCGCGGACGGCGTCGCGGTGGACCGGGTGGTGTGGCCGGCGCGGGCTCGGGCGGTGCACGCCCTGCGCCGGTACGGCCTGGCCGCGCTGCTGGACATGCCACCCGACGAGGTCCCGGAATTTTTCGACCTGTTCTTCCGATTGCCGGAGAATCAGCAACGAATGTACCTGTGCGACCGCGCCGACCTGCGGGGAACGGTCGGCGCGATGGCCGTCCTGTTCCGAACGGCGGGGTGGCGGATGCGGGCGCGGCTGGCATTGTCCGTGCAATCGGCCAAGGCTGTGCGAACTCCGGGTGAACGCTCTGGGCAAGTCAAGATCGACCCGGCATGATCTGGTGACGTGCCCGCTCTGCTGGATGACGTTCGCTTCGCCTTCCAGCCGCTGTTCAACCTCAACACCGGAGGGGTTGTCGCGGTCGAGGCACTGGCCCGCCCGCACGACGGCAGCGTGCGGGATCTGCTCCGCATGGCGTTCCGCGCGGGGTACCTGGCGAACACCGACGTGGCCCTCGCCTGCCGTGCGATCCGCAGCGCGGCCGATCACGACTTCACCCTCCCGCTGCACGTCAACCTGCTCGCGATGACGATCGCGGACAAGCCGGAGCACCTGGCTCCGCTGTACGCGGCGCTGCGCGACACCCGCCGCCCGCCGGCCGACCTGGTGATCGAGGTCAGCACGCCGTACTCGCGCGCGCCACGTCACCGGCTGGTCAAGGCCCTGGACCGGTTGCGCTCGGACGGGTTCAAGTTCGGCCTGGATGGTGTCGGTGAGGGTGACGCACCGCTGTCGCTGTTGGCCGAGGTGCAGCCCGATGTGGTGAAACTGGACCGCGAGGTGGTCGAGAAACTGGTCGACGACCCGGCGCGGGTCGCGCTGGTGCAGGGTTTGCAGCACCTGTGCGAGGCGACCGGTTCGCTGCTCGTCGCCGAGGGCGTGGAGAACGAACCCCAGCTCGCGGCGCTGCGCCGGCTGGGCGTGCGGCTGGCGCAGGGGAACCTGCTGGCCGCCGCGCAGCGCCGGCCGAAGGTGAACGCGACCATCTCGACCGTGCTCAGCGAGGTCAACGACCCGGAGTCGGCGGCCAAGACCACGACGAAACCGCTGCACCGCAAGGCCGGCCCGAAGGTGACCGACTTCCTGCACCCGGCGACGACCCTGCCCGAGTCGGCGACCTCGGAGGAGGTGCGGGACGTGCTGGCCAACCAGCCCGCGGTGACCGGTGTCGTGCTGGTGGACGAGGACGGCCGGCCGACGTGGACGGTGGACCGCAACCGGTTCCTGCTCGCGGTGACCGGTCCGTTCGGGCACGCGCTGCACGCCAAGCGGGAGGCGGCGCGGCTGGCCGACGAGCCACGCCTGATCGGGGCCGGGTCCACCGCGATGGAGATGCTGGACGTGGTCGCGCACACCAACCGGGAGCGCACCAACGACGACCTGGTGGTCGTGGACGGCGACGACCGGTGTTTGGGCGTGGTGCGGGTGGCGGACGTCGTGCGCGGCATCGCGGAGATGAAGGTCGAGCAGGCGGCGGCGCTGAGCCCGTTGACCCGGTTGCCCGGCAGCGACTCGATCGCCCGCGAGGTCGACCGGCGGATTCTCGCCGGCGAGATCTTCGCCGTGGGGTGGCTGGACGTCGACGCGTTCAAACGGGTGAACGACTCGGTGGGCTTCGCGGCCGGTGACGACCTGATCAGGGCGTTGGGGCGTACGCTGTCGGAAGGTGCTTCGGCGTATCCCGGCATCCAGGTGGGGCACGTCGGCGGCGACGACTTCCTGGTCGTCGCGGGGTTGAACGAGATCGTGCCCTACGCGGCGGGCGTGCTCGACACGCCGTTCGACGCCGAGGGGCACGCGGTGACCCTGTCACTGGCCACGCTCGTGTGCGCGGCGGGATCGGTGGGTTCCTACCGGGAGGTCTCCCGGCTGCTGGCCCCGGTGAAGGAGCACGCGAAGTCGTTGCGCGGCACCAGCTGGGTGCTGGGCCGTCCGGGCAGCGAGCACGTGGACGTGCTGCGTGGCGGTGCGCATTTGGCGGTCAGCTAGCCGGACCGGCAAGTTCACCGCAACGATGCATGTGCACCTGTGCTGATCACTCATAGCATCAGGATGACTACCCACCGCAGGGAGGCCCCTGGTGAGCGAAGTCGACATCAGCGCGCTGCCGCGCCCGCGAGCCGAGTTCGACACCGCGTTGTCGGTCGGCGTGGAAGAAGAATTCCTGCTGGTCGACGCGACTACCGGCGAGCTGTCGCCGGTGGCCGCCGAGGTGCTCGGTGGCGCGGACGGGGTGCTGGACCTCCAGTCCGAGATGACCCGGTACCAGGTGGAGAGCGCGACCGCGGTGTGCCGTTCCATGGACGAGGTGCGCGACCAGCTCGTGCTGTCCCGTCGTGCGCTCGGCGACCTGGCGAAGGGGCACGGCGCGCGGATCGTGGCCACCGGGACGCCCGTGCTGGGCGGGATTCGACCACCGCCGCTGACCGACCGGCAGCGCTACCGCGACATCTCGCAGCGGTACGGGTCGCTGGTCGACGCGCTGACCATCTGCGGGTGCCACGTGCACGTCGGGATTCCCGACGAGGAAACCGGGGTGCAGATCTCCAACCACCTGCGGCAGTGGTTGCCGGTGCTGCTGTCGATCAGCGCGAACTCGCCGTTCTCGGAGGGGCGCGACACCGGGTACGCGAGCTGGCGGTACCTGTCGTGGAGCCCGTGGCCGTCGGCCGGCGCGCCGCCGTGGTTCGCGTCCGCAGAGGATTACCACCTGGGCACGCGCACGTTGCGGACATCCGGGGCGGCCATGGACACCGGCATGGTCTATTGGGACGTGCGGCTGTCCGCCAACCACCCGACCGTGGAGCTGCGGGTGTGCGACGTGGCGGCGACCGTCGAGGAAGCCGTGCTGGTCGCGGCGCTGGTGCGGGGCATCGCGGCGGTCGGGGCGTCGGGGGTGGCCGCGTTCCCGGTGTCGGAGCTGGTGTTGCGGACGGCGTTGTGGCGCTCGGCCCGGGACGGGGTCGAGGGGGCCGGGGTCGAGCCGCGCAGCGGGCGGTTGGTGGCGGCGGCGGATCTGGTGCGGGCGCTGGTGGACTGGGTCCGGCCGGCGTTGCGGGCGAGCGGGGACGAGGCGCTGGTGGACGACGGGGTGGGGCGGCTGCTGGTGGACGGGGGCGGGGCGGCCCGGCAGCGGCGGGCGTTCGCGCGCCGGGGCGAGCTCGGTGACGTGGTGGAGATGCTGGTGGCGCAGACCTGATCTCGTCCCGGGGGTGTGGACGCGGTTGGTGCTCGGGTCGCTCTCGACGTTCTCATCGGTGTGGACTGACGTGGTGGGGGTCGGGGCAGCCCTCGGGCTGCCCCGATTGTCGCTACTTCCGGCGTTCGGTGAGGAAGGCGTGGAACGCGCGCGCCGGAAAGCTCAACGTCGGACCGGCGGGCCACTTGCTGTCCCGCACCGCACGCCGATCGGCGCTTGGACAGGCGAGCTCGACGCACTGAGGATCGGTACCCGCGCTCGTGTAGCTGCTCTTGCGCCACCGCAACATGCTTGCCGCTCCTAACTGTCAGTGAGTCCAACGGCCGTGGTTCCGGATACGACGCTACTTCCGGCGTTCGGTGAGGAAGGCGTGGAACGCGCGCGCCGGGAAGCTCAGCATCGGACCGTCAGGCTGCTTGCTGTCCCGCACCGCACGCCGATCGGCGCTTGGGCAGGCGAGCTCGACGCACTGAGGGTCGTTGCCGGTGTTCGTGAAGCTGCTCTTACGCCACCTCAACATGCTTGCCGCTCCTAACTGTTGGCGAGGTCGGCAATCCTGGCCTCCAGTATCCCGATCGACACCCTCTCCGAGGCCGACTCGTCCCAGGCGTTCCCGAACACCGCCATGAACGGTTCAACAGCTTTGACGTAGTCACCTCGGACCGCAGTAGCCACGAACGCCATCGACTTCCCGCCTGCGATGTGCAGGAGGGTGAACGGCGCGCCGAGCCCGGCGACGATGCCCGCTGAGATCGGCACCACGCGGAATCTGACGTTGGGCAGCACGGCGATGTCGTGGAGACGTTCCAGTTGGCGGCGCAGGATGTCCGGGCCGCCGCTCGCGCGGTGCAGGGCTTCTTCGCCCAGGACGATCCACGTGCGCGCGCCGTCCGGGCGGATGATCTGGTGGCTTCGCTCGGCGCGTTCGGCGGCCAGGCCGTCGACCGTCGAGGCTGCGACGACGGGTGAGGCGGACAGGGCCGCGTGCGCGTACTCGCGGGTCTGGAGCAGGCCCGGGATCTCGTTGTAGACCATGCGGATCTCGGCGGCGAGGCGTTCCAGGGACAGGTACTGCCGCGCTCTCGGGTTGGGCGTCGCGCCGGGGCGGGCTCGGCGGCGGGCGTCCTTCGACAAATTTCGGAGGTCGTCGGATTGTTCGACGGTCGGCAGGTAGAGGCTGACCATCGCCTCGACGTCGGCGGGCGACGGCGGCATCGCACCGTTCTCGATCTTGGTCAGCTTGGTCGAGTAGAAGCTGGCGGTGAGCGCTCTGAGCAGGCCCTCGGCTTCGGTGTGATCGAGCTTGGCCGCCAGGCGCAGCCGTCTCGCGAGCTCGCCGCACTGGAACCTCGCGATCACCGGATCCGGCGGTCCGTCCGTCATGCCCAGGCTCCCATCGAATGTTCGGCGCGGGTTTTCACCCGTTCGAGGAGCGGAATTCTGCCCGGACCCCGCTACGCTCGTCCTGTCCTGCGAACAGGACGATAGCGATCAGAGGAGGGCCGGGACGTGGCGGGTTCGGTGCAAGGGGTTGTGGCGCAGCAGTGGGCGATGGTGGACGGGAGTTCGCCGATCAAGAGCGAGTTGCACGTGGACGCCGTGCAGTTCACCTTCGGCGACGGGTCCGTCGAGATGCTGTTCACGCCGGAAGCGCTGGAACGGTTGCTCAGCGAGGGCACCGAGGCGTTGCGGCTGATGAACGCCGGGGCTGCGGGGCTCGGGTGAGCACGGCCGGGAACGCCGACAGCGGTCGCCATCGGGGTGGCGACCGCTGTCGGGGGTACTCGCTCCGGGACTTGCTACACCGTGAAGCCGAGGGCGCGGAGCTGCTCGCGGCCGTCGTCGGTGATCTTCTCCGGGCCCCACGGGGGCATCCAGACCCAGTTGATGCGGAAGTCGTCGACGATGCCGCCGCCCGGACCGCCGGTCAGGGCGGTGCGGGTCTGGTCCTCGATGACGTCCGTCAGCGGGCACGCCGCCGACGTCAGGGTCATGTCGATCAGCGCGACGTTGTCCTCGTCGACGCGGATGTCGTAGACCAAACCGAGGTCGACCACGTTGATGCCGAGCTCGGGGTCGACCACGTCGCGCATGGCCTCTTCGAGGTCGTCCACGCTGGGCAGGTCGGCCTTCGGCGCGGACGGTTCGGGCATCCCCTCCACGCCGCGGACCACGTCTTCCGTCGTGGTCTCTTCTGGGGGCGTCATGCCGTTGCTCCTTCGCTCCGGGCCACCGCGTCCTTGAAAGCCATCCACCCCAGCAGGGCGCACTTCACCCTGGCCGGGTACTTCGCCACACCGGCGAAGGCGATTCCGTCTTCCAACACGTCCTCGTCGGGCTCGACCTTGCCCCGACCCTGCATGAGCTCTACGAAGGCGTCCAACTTCTTGAACGCCTCCCCCACCGGCTTGCCCACCACCAGGTCGGTCAACACCGAGGTGGACGCTTGGCTGATGGAGCAGCCCTGGCCGTCGTAGGACACGTCCGTGACCACCTCGCCGTCCAGCTTCACCCGGAGCGTGACCTCGTCACCGCAGGTCGGGTTGATCTGGTGCGACTCGGCGTCGAACGGGTCGCGCAGGCCGCGGCCGTGCGGGTTCTTGTAGTGGTCCAGGATGATCTCCTGGTACATCTGCTGAAGCTGCATCTACGCCACCCCGAAGAACTTCTGGGCTTCGCGCACGCCGTCCACCAGGGCTTGCACTTCGTCCAGCGTGTTGTACAAGTAGAAACTCGCGCGCACGGTGGCGGCGGCGTTCATCCGCCGGTGCAGCGGCCACGCGCAGTGGTGACCCACGCGGACCGCGACACCGAGGCTGTCGAGCACCTGGCCGACGTCGTGGGCGTGGATGCCGTCGACCACGAACGACACCGCGCCGCCGCGGTCCTCCGTGTCGAGCGGCCCCACGACCCGGACGCCGGGGATCTCCGCGAGGCCGCTCAGGGCCGCCTCGGTGAGCACGTGCTCGTGCGCGGCGATCCGGTCCATGCCGAGTTCGCCCAGGTAGTCCACGGCCGCGCCGAGCGCCACCGCCTGCGAGGTCATCGGCACGCCGGCCTCGAAGCGCTGCGGCGGCGGGGCGAACGTGGAGGCAGCCATCTGCACCATCTCGATCATCGACCCGCCGGTGAGGAACGGCGGCAGGGTCTCCAGCAGCTCACTGCGCCCGTAGAGGACGCCGACGCCGGACGGGCCGAGCATCTTGTGGCCGGAGAACACCGCGAAGTCCACGCCCAGCGCCCGGAAGTCGACCGGGCCGTGCGGCACCGACTGGCACGCGTCCAGCACGGTGAGCGCGCCGACCGCGCGGGCCTTGTCCGCGAGGAACCGGACCGGGTTGACCGTGCCGAGCACGTTGGACTGGTGGGTGAACGCGACGACCTTGGTGCGCGCGGTGATCAGCGAGTCCACGTCGGACAGGTCGAGCCTGCCCTCGTCGGTCACGCCGAACCAGCGCAGGGTCGCGCCGGTGCGCTGCGCCAACTGCTGCCACGGCACCAGGTTCGCGTGGTGCTCCATCTCGGTCACGACGATCTCGTCGCCGGGGCCGATCCGGAACCGCGCGGCCTCGGGGCCGGAGACCGAGGCGTTGCCCATCGCGTACGCGACGAGGTTCACGCCCTCGGTGGCGTTCTTGGTGAACACGATCTCGTCGAAGTCGACGCCGACGAACGCGGCGATCTTCGCCCGCGCGCCCTCGTAGGCGTCGGTCGCCTCCTCGGCGAGCTGGTGCGCACCGCGGTGCACGGCGGCGTTGGCCGTTTCCAGGAACGCCCGCTCGGCGTCGAGCACCTGTCGCGGCCGTTGCGAGGTCGCGCCGGAGTCCAGGTACACCAGCCGCTTGCCTTCCCGCACGGTGCGGCCCAGGATCGGGAAGTCCGCACGCACGGTAGCGACGTCCAGTGGAGCAGCGGTGGTGGTCACAGCCCCGACGCCTCCTCTTCTAGTCTCGGAACGAAGTCCACTGCCAGGACGGCGTCAGCCGACCTTGGCGGCTTCCTGGACCCCGGCGTACTTCACGTAACCGTGCTCTTCGAGCTGGTTGGCGAGCTCGCGCCCGCCGGACTCGACGATCCGGCCGTTCGCGAACACGTGCACGAAGTCGGGCTCGATGTACTTCAGGATGCGGGTGTAGTGGGTGATCAGCATGACCCCCACCTCGCCGGACTCCTTGAACTTGTTGACGCCCTCGGACACCACGCGCAGCGCGTCGACGTCCAGGCCGGAGTCGGTCTCGTCCAGGATGGCGATCTTCGGCCGGAGCAACCCGAGCTGGAGGATCTCGTGGCGCTTCTTCTCGCCGCCGGAGAAGCCCTCGTTGACCGAGCGCTCGGCGAAGGCCGGGTCGATGTCCAGGTCGGACATCGCCGCCTTGACCTCCTTCACCCAGTGCCGCAGGTTCGGGGCCTCGCCGCGCACGGCGGTGGCGGCGGTGCGCAGGAAGTTCGACATCGAGACGCCGGGGACCTCGACCGGGTACTGCATCGCGAGGAAGAGGCCCGCGCGGGCGCGCTCGTCCAC
Organism: Actinosynnema sp. NPDC023587; assembly: GCF_040640215.1. Lineage (NCBI taxonomy): Bacteria > Bacillati > Actinomycetota > Actinomycetes > Pseudonocardiales > Pseudonocardiaceae > Actinosynnema > Actinosynnema sp. NPDC023587. The sequence continues at coordinate 9,817 of NZ_JBFABG010000030.1, forward strand.
GCTCATCTCCAGCACGTCCTCGCCGTCCAGCGTCACCGTGCCGGAGGTGATCTGGTACTTGGGGTGCCCGGCGATGGCGTAGGACAGGGTGGACTTGCCCGAGCCGTTCGGGCCCATGATCGCGTGCGTCTCGCCGGCCCTGATGGTCAGGTCGACGCCCTTGAGGATCTCCTTGGCCGCCTCGTCGGTGGTCACCGAGACGTGCAGGTCCTTGATCTCCAGAGTGGCCATGTGGTGCTCAGTTCTCCTGGTGTGCGCCGGGTGGGGCGCTCGTAAGTCAGTTCGTGGTGGCGTTCAGGGTGGCGGTGACGTCCACGTAGACGTCGCCGTCACGGAGGTCGACGGCGAAGACGTCGACCGGTTCCGTCGCGGGCGGGGACGACGGGCGGCCGGTGCGCAGGTCGAAGCACGACCCGTGCAACCAGCACTCGACGCCCTGGCGGGTCACGTCGCCCTCGGACAGCGCGACCTCCGCGTGGGTGCAGAGGTCGCGCAGCGCGTGGACGGCCCCGCCGTCGCGGACGAGCAGGACCGGGGTGTACTCGTCACCGACCTGGAACGCGACCGGCTTGCGGTCGTCCAGGTCGGTCAGCGAGCACACCCTGATCACACGCCCACCGCTTCCAGCTCCGCCTCGATCGCGGCTTCCAGGCGCTCGCGCACCTCGGGGACGGCGATCTTGAGCAGGATCTCGTGGAAGAAGCCGCGCACGACCAGTCGGCGGGCCTGCTCCTCCGGGATGCCCCGGGCCTGGAGGTAGAAGAGCTGCTCGTCGTCGAACCGGCCGGTGGCGCTGGCGTGGCCCGCGCCCTCGATCTCGCCGGTCTCGATCTCCAGGTTCGGCACCGAGTCGGCGCGCGCGCCGTCGGTGAGCACCAGGTTGCGGTTGAGCTCGAAGGTCTCGGTGCCCTCGGCCGCCGCGCGGATCAGCACGTCGCCGATCCACACGGTGTGCGCGCCCTCGCCCTGCAACGCGCCCTTGTAGACGACGTTGCTGCGGCAGTTGGACACCGCGTGGTCGACGAACGTGCGGTGCTCCAGGTGCTGGCCCGCGTCGGCGAAGTACAGGCCCAGCAGCTCGGCGTCGCCGCCGCGCCCGGTGTAGGTGACCACCGGGGTGAGCCGGACGAGGTCGCCGCCCAGGGTGATGACGGTGTGCTTGAACGTGGCGTCGCGGCCCAGCTTCGCGTGGTGCGCGGAGACGTGCACCGCGTCGTCGGCCCAGTCCTGGATGGCCACGACGGTGAGGTGCGCGCCGTCGGCGACGACGAACTCCAGGTTGTCCGCGTACGCGCCGGAGCCTCGGTGGTCGATCACCACGACGGCCTCGGCGAACTGCTCGGCCCGGACCTGGACGTGGCCGTAGGCGACCTCGCCCCGGCCCGCGCCGGTCACCGTGATGGTGGTCGGCTCGACCTTGGTGTCCTTCGGCAGCGTGACGACCGTGGCCTCGGTGAACGAGTTCCACGCCTGCGCCGCGATGCGGTCGGCGGGGGTGCCGGCGGTGCCCAGGCGCTCGTCGCCCCGGGCGACGGATTCGACCCGGACGCCCTCGGCGGCCTTGACCTCGACCGCGGCGGTGCCCGTGGCGGGCGCGCCGCTGTGCAGGCCGGCCAGGCGCTTCATCGGCGTGAAGCGCCAGATCTCCTCGCGGCCACCGGGCACCTCGAACGCGTCCACGTCGAACGACGCGAAGTGGTCCGCGCGCGACGAGATCGGGGCCCCCGCACCGTGGGAGTGGGCCGTCAGGCCGTGTTGCTGCTCTTGAGTGGTGACGGCCATGTCAGCCGACGGCCCCTTCCATCTGAAGTTCGATCAGGCGGTTCAGTTCGAGGGCGTACTCCATGGGGAGTTCGCGCGCGATGGGCTCGACGAACCCGCGCACGATCATCGCCATGGCCTCGTCCTCGTTGAGGCCTCGGGACATCAGGTAGAAGAGCTGGTCCTCGGACACCTTCGAGACCGTGGCCTCGTGACCCATCGACACGTCGTCCTCGCGGACGTCGACGTACGGGTAGGTGTCGGACCGGCTGATGTTGTCGACCAGCAGGGCGTCGCACTTCACCGTGGACTTCGAGTGGTGCGCGCGCTTGTTGACCTGCACCAGACCCCGGTAGGAGGTCCGGCCGCCGCCGCGCGCCACCGACTTCGACACGATCGTGGACGACGTGTGCGGTGCCATGTGGACCATCTTCGCGCCGGCGTCCTGGTGCTGGCCCTCGCCCGCGAACGCGATCGAGAGGACCTCGCCCTTGGCGTACTCGCCCATCAGGAACACGGCCGGGTACTTCATGGTGACCTTGGAGCCGATGTTGCCGTCGACCCACTCCATGGTCGCGCCCGCTTCGGCCTTGGCGCGCTTGGTGACCAGGTTGTAGACGTTGTTCGACCAGTTCTGGATGGTCGTGTAGCGGCAGCGCCCGCCCTTCTTCACCACGATCTCCACGACCGCGGAGTGCAGCGAGTCGGAGGAGTAGATCGGGGCGGTGCAGCCCTCGACGTAGTGCACGTAGGCACCCTCGTCGACGATGATCAGGGTCCGCTCGAACTGGCCCATGTTCTCGGTGTTGATCCGGAAGTAGGCCTGGAGCGGGATCTCCACGTGCACGCCCGGCGGCACGTAGATGAACGAACCGCCCGACCACACCGCCGAGTTCAGCGCGGAGAACTTGTTGTCACCCGAGGGGATGACCGAGCCGAAGTACTCCTGGAAGAGCTCCGGGTGCTCCCTGAGCCCCGTGTCGGTGTCGAGGAAGATGACACCCTGCTTCTCCAGCTCCTCGTTGATCTTGTGGTAGACCACCTCGGACTCGTACTGGGCGGCGACACCGGAGACCAGGCGCTGCTTCTCCGCCTCCGGGATGCCCAGCCGGTCGTAGGTGTTCTTGATCTCGTCCGGGAGGTCTTCCCAGGTCGCGGCCTGCTTCTCGGTCGACCGGACGAAGTACTTGATGTTGTCGAAGTCGATCGCCGAGAGGTCGGAGCCCCAGGTCGGCATCGGCTTGCGGTCGAACAGCCCCAGCGCCTTGAGCCGGAACTCCAGCATCCACTCGGGTTCGCTCTTCTTGGCCGAGATGTCCCGAACGACGTCCTCGCTCAGGCCACGACGGGCGCTCGCGCCTGCCACGTCCGAGTCCGACCAGCCGAACTCGTAGTTGCCGATGCTCGCCAGGGTCTCTTCCTGGGTGAGCGGGGCTGTGGTGGTGGTGCGCTGCTCGGCAGCGGCAGTCATGCGGGCTCCCCTCCATCTGAAGGTCGTGGGTCGGTCTCGCCGACGGTGATCGGGGGTGGGTTCGGGATGTGGGTGGTGCACACGGCGTCGCCGCGGGCGATCGTCGCCAGCCGCTGCACGTGCGTGCCGAGCAGGTCGGCGAACGCCGCCGTCTCGGACTCGCACAACTGCGGGAACTCGGCGGCCACGTGCGCGACCGGGCACAGGTGCTGGCAGAGCTGCTCGCCCGCCCCCACGTGTCGCGCCGAAGCAGCGTAGCCCTCCCTGGTCAACGCGACCGCGAGGGCCTTGGCCCGCTCGGCGGGGTCCGGTTGCGCCACGATGGCCGCGCGGTGCTGGTCGACGAGTGCGGCGACCCGGCGTTCGGCGAAGGCGCGCACCGCCTCCTCCCCGCCCTGTTCGGCGAGGAACCGGAGCGCGGCCACGGCGAGGTCGTCGTAGGCGTGCCCGAAGCGGGCCCGGCCCTGCTCGGTCAGCAGGAAGAACTTGGCCGGGCGACCCCGGCCGCGCTGACCCCGGTGGGAGGCTTCCCGGCTGACCGCCTCACCGTCGGCCACCAGCACGTCGATGTGCCTGCGCACCGCTGTCGGGGACAGGCCCAGCTCCTCCGCGACCGAGGCCGCGGCGATCGGGCCCTGCTCCAGCAGCAGGCGTGCGACGGCGTGCCGAGTACGGCCGTCGTGCCCGGCGGGCACAGCGGTCGAGTCGGTCCCGACGTTTTTCACAACACCAGTGTTGCCTATTTCGCCGGCGCTCGCAAAGATCGGCCCGGATCGGGTGACCCGACTCACGCGCGCAGGCCGGTCGCTACCCTTCGGGCGTGACGGCGGGCGGATTGGTGATGGCGGACCGGGACGGGATTGGCGAGGCAGCGCCGCTGGACGCCCCCGAACGGCGGCAGCTCGACATCATCCGCCGGTGGGGCACCGTCGGCGCGCTGCTCATGTTCGTCGGCTCGCTGGGCGCGGGGGCCGCGCCGGTGTTCAGCCCCCTGCCGGGCACGCCGGTGCTGGGGCTGTTCCCCCGGATGTCGACCGCCTCGATGGCCGTCGTGTGGACCGGGGTCTTCCTGATCGTGTCGGCGTGGCTGTGGCTGGGCCGGTTCGCCCGCCCGGGTCGGCCCCGGCTGGTGTCGCGCAGCCAGCTCGACCGCACGCTGCTGATGTGGATCACCCCGCTGGTGTTCGTCCTGCCGATGTTCAGCCGGGACGTCTACAGCTACCTGGCGCAGTCGCAGATCGCCGCGAACGGGCAGGACCCGTACGAGCTCGGCCCCCAGAGCGCGCTCGGCGTGGACCACCCGTTGACCACCAACGTGCCGAACATCTGGCGTGAGACACCCGCGCCCTACGGGCCGCTGTTCCTGGCCATGGGGCGCGTCATCTCGATGGTGACCGGTGACAGCGTCCTGCCGGGCATCTTCCTGCACCGGCTGCTCGTGCTGGTCGGCCTGGCGATGATCGTGTGGGCGCTGCCCCGGCTGGCGCGGCGCTTCGGCGTGCCGCCGGTGAGCGCGCTGTGGCTCGGCGCGGCCAACCCGCTGGTGCTGTTCCACCTGGTCGTGGGCGTGCACAACGAGGGCTTGGCGATCGGGTTGATGCTGGTCGGGCTGGAACTCGCGCTGCGGAAGATGCCGGTGGTGCCGGGGTCGCCGATGACGCGGGAAGAGCTGCTGTGGATCGCGCTCGGCGCGACGATGATCACGTTCGGGGCGGCGGTGAAGATCCCCGCCGCGCTGGCCCTGGGCTTCCTCGGGGTGATGATCGCCCGGCGGTTGGGCGGCTCGCTGTTCGACCTGGTCAAGGCGGCGCTGCTGCTGGCCGTCGTGTCCGGGGTGGTGATGGTCGGGACGTGCCTGGGCACCGGGTTGGGGTTCGGGTGGATCTCGACGCTGAACGTCGCGGGGACGGTGAAGAGCTGGATGTCGCCGCCCACCGCCATGGGCTTCCTGGGTGGCGGGTTGGGGCTGCTGCTCGACCTGGGCAACCACACGGACTCGATGATCGCGTTGATGCGGCTGGTGACGCAGGCCGTGTCCGTGGTGATCGCCGGGCTGCTGCTGTGGAAGGCGTTCAAGGGGCGGATCAAGGCGGTCAACGGGCTGGGGGCCGGGTTGGGGGCCGTGCTGGTGCTCGGGCCCGTGTTGCAGCCCTGGTACGTGCTGTGGGCGGCGCTGCCGCTGGCGACGGCGGTGCTGGCGAAGCGGTTCCGGCTGTTCGCGATGGTGACCAGCGCGGTGGTCGCGGTGGTGCTGCCGCCCACGGGGGCGGCGTTCGACGGGCGCGCCTACATCGTGCCGCAGGCGGTGGCGGCCTCGGTGCTCGCCTTCCTGCTGTGCGTGGTCGTGGCGCGCAAGCAGGTGCTGCCGTTGATCCGGCGCGACCCGGCACCCGACGCCGCCTGAGCCCGCGGGCGTCGCCCGGGGCGGGGGCTCGGCTGGTGCCGATGGGTGGATAACCCGATCAGGGCGTAACCCGCCGGTGCCGGGGGGCGACTTACCGGTACCTGGGAAGATCGCCCGCGCGTCCGGGGAGGGAGCGTGTGATGGCCGACGTGCCTCGCGAGCAGATCCGGTTCGCCGTCGTGCTCAACGGCGGGGTCAGCCTCGCCGTGTGGATGGGGGGCGTGGTCCTCGAACTCGACCGGCTCACGCGCGGCGACGGGGTGTACGCCGACCTGCTGGACCTGGTCGGCAGCACGGCGCGGGCGGATGTCATCACCGGCACCTCGGCCGGCGGGATCAACGGGGCCGCGTTGGCGTTGTCGCAGGTCAACGAGAACGCCAAGCTGGAACGGCTGCGCGACCTGTGGGCCGAGCAGGGGCGGATGGAGCAGTTGCTCCGCACCCCGTTCCGGGGCTCGCCGGTGTCGCTGCTCAAGGGCGACGAGTTCTTCCTCCCCCGGCTCCGGGAGGCGCTGGACCGGCTGACCACCGACTTCTCCCCCACCCGGCCCGACGAACGGCCGGTGGACCTGCGGATCACGACCACGCTGCTCGGGGGTGTGCCGACCGTCACCCACGACGACCTCGGGCAGGCCCTCGTCCAGTCGACCCACCAGGGCAGCTTCTCGTTCCGGCGGGAGCCGAACGGGCGGGACGACTTCACCGCCGACCAGCTTCCGACGCTGGTGGACCGCATGGCGTTGGCGGCGCGGTCGTCGGCCTCCTTCCCGTTCGCGTTCGAACCGTCTTACGTGCCCGTGGGTCCGGAGACCGGCACCGGGCGGCCCAACATGGCCGATGTCGCCTCGTGGGCCAACGGGACCGACAACCGGTCGCGGTACGCGGTGGACGGGGGCGTGCTGGTCAACACGCCGACCAAGGAGGCGTTGGAGGCCATCGACCGGATGCCCGCCGAAGGGCCGGTGCGCCGGGTGATGCTCCTGGTCTTCCCGCACGCCAAGGAGGACGCGGGCGTGCCCGCCGCCCCGGTCGACGGCAAGCCGCCCAGCACGATCGGCACGGGCGCGCGGCTGCTGAGCGCGTTGACCAGCCAGAGCGGGCGCACCTACGTCGAGCGCATCGAGGAGCACAACCGGCTGGCGGCGTCGCGGCGCGGCGGGCGCAGCGCGTTGCTCGACCGGCTGGCCACGGGCGGGTCCGTCGTCGGGAAGCTCTACGGGCTCGCGGCGACGCTGCACGACCACTACGAGGACATCCGGATCCGGCACGCGGCGCGGGACGTCACCTCCCGCCAGTTCGAGGTACCGGGCGCGAACGCCGCCGGGTGGACCTTCGAGCGGGTGCGGGCCTCGGCCGAGGCCGCCCAGCGCGCCTACCTGGCCCAGTGGGGCGGGCTGCCCTACGTGCCCGGCCGGCCGCAGCCCGCGGCGCTGCCGGAGCGCGGCTGGCCGTGGGGCATCGGGATGGCCGAGCGGCTCTCGGCCTCCGCGATGGACCTGCTCAAGCGGCTGGTGTGGGTGGTGCCGGAGGACCTCGCGGGCGCGTCGCGGCTGGCGCAGGCCCGGACCAACCTCTACGACCTGCGCACCGCGCTGCGGGCGGCGCGGGCCGAGCTCGACGGCCAGTGGACCACCGGCGAGGTGCGCGCGCTGAACCAGGAGTACTGGGAGGACCGGGTCGAGGCGTTCGCCGCCGGGATGCTGCCCACCGGGCCGGGTGCCTCCGTCGGGCAGCGGGTGCGGGCGCAGGTGGACCGGATCGCCGCGATCCTCGGCGACGCGCGGGACGTGCTCGACGTGCTCGACGACGACCGGGTGGCGATGGCCGGGCTGCGGTCGTGGCGCAGGCTGCTGGCCGAGCCGCGCACCGACGACGAGACCGCGGCCGGGCTGCTGGGCAACGACCTGTGGCTGTCGCGGGCGCTCGCGCTGGAGGTCGCGGTGACCTGCCTGGCCGACGACTCGCGCGGCGGCACCGACCAGGTGGTGGACCTGGTCCAGATCAGCCTCCAGACGCGCAACGCGTTCGCCGAGTACAGCAGCACCCCCGACGACAAGGCCGGCGGCGCGTCGCTGAGCCGGTTCTCCGGGTTCCTGAAGCGGTCGTGGCGGGTCAACGACTGGATCTGGGGGCGGATGGACGGCGCGTCCATGCTGTGCAAGGTCGTGTTCGAACCGAAGCGGCTGATGCGGATCGACCGGCTCACGCCGTCGGAGGCGTCCCCGGCCGACCGCGCCCGCGCGCGGGTCGGGCACCTGGTGGGCAGGCTGTTCGGCGACGGGCTGCCCGCGTCGCTGGAGCCGGTGGTGGAGCGCGCGGTCGCGGAACTGGCCGCGCTGTACCGCAGCCCGGGTGACGACCACCCGCCGACGTGCGAGGCGCTGGCCGAGCTCGCCGCGTGGGGGCTGCACGTGCGGATCATCTGCGAGGAGCTGCCCGCGCTGCGCGCGTCGATCCTGGCCGACCGCAGCGAGGGCGCGGACCGGCGGTCGCGCGGCGAGCTGTTCCTGGAGGAGCAGGCCGTGCTGCTGGCCCGGTTGCCGGTGCGCACCGACGCGCAGCGGGTCGAGGTCGGGATGGAGGCGCTGGCCGCGTTCGACCGGGCCGGGATCGGGCGCGAGCCGCTGTCCCAGGAGGCGTCCAGCGACCAGGTGATCCGGACCGCGGCGACCGCGGCGGCGGTGGCGATCACCGTGGCGGACAGCGAGAACTCCGGGCTGGGGCCCGCCAAACCGCTGACCCGGACGTTGCGCGGGGCGGCGCTGCTGCCCTACTGGACGATCACCGGGCTCACCCGGGGCGGCCGGCTGGCGCAGTTCCTGGGGCTGCTCGGGTTCGCGCTGGGCGGGGCGCTGCTGGTGCTGGCGCTGTTCGACCTGCTGCCGCCGTGGGCGGTGGGCCCGGCGGCGGCGTTCGGCAGCGCCACGCTGCTGGCCGCCTTCGGGTACGCCGCGCTGCGCACGGGGACCCTGCTGCACGGGCTGGTGCTGCTCTCGCCGGTGATCCCGTTGGCGGCGGTCGCGGTGGACCGGACGCGGATCGCGATGGCGTCCGAGGTGACCGCCGAGCAGGGGGTGACCGGCATGGTCGCCCTCGGCGGGGTGGTGCTGGTCGTGCTGGGGCTGCTGCTGATCGGCAGCCTGCCCGCCCCGGTCGGGACGCCGCTGGCGGTGCTGAAGAAGATCCGGCTGCGCCCGCGCCTGCTGGTGCGGCTGCTGGTGGTCGCGCTGATCGTGGCCGGGATCTGGGCCGTGGTGCGCTACCGGCTCTACGACGTGGACGCGACGCTCGTGGTGGTCGGCACGGTGGTGGCGATCGTGTTCGGCGCGACCGCGTCGCTGCGGCTGGGCCGGTCGTTGCAGCGCTGGCGGCAGGTGGACGGCGTGTGGGACACCGAGAACGCCGAGCCGCCCGCCGCCGCGACCGCCGGGTGGGCCGCCGTGTACGGGGCGGTGCTGCTGGTGGTCGGCGCGGTCGTGCAGGTGTTCGCGCTGCGGTTCGTCGGGTGGGAGGCGGTGCTGGCGACGGCGCTGTCGTTCGGTCTGGTGCTGCTGCTGGTGACCACGTGGTGGGTGCCGCTCAGAGCCCGCCGCCGGATCGCGCGCGGCCTGGTCGAGCAGGCTTCGTTCGTGGACTTCGGCGGCGACGTGGCGGGCGGTCTGCTCACCCGCCTGGAGGGGCACGCGATGCTGTTCCGCTTCCTGACCACTGTGGACGGTCACGGCAATCCCGTGCTCGGTCCGCGCGGGCTGCGGGTGGCCCACCGCATCGCCCACCTCCAGGCCACCGGCGAGGACGACGACTGAGCGGCGGGGGGCGGGCGGGCCGGCGTCACCCCCAGCGACAGCACCCAGCGGCGGGCGACCGGCCACG
>NZ_JBFABG010000031.1:0-13705 GCF_040640215.1 Actinosynnema sp. NPDC023587
ACCCGACGAGCCCACAGCGCCCTCGGCGGCCAGCCACCCATCACCCGACTGACCACCTAAGTGTCAACAACGTCACGAGTCAGTACAGCTAGCGCTGCGGCTGGCGCGCCCGCCCCCACCTTTCGCTGCCATCCCCGCCTTTGCAGCCATCAGTCGCCGCCGCCCCCGCCGCAGCCGCTCCCGCACGATGATCCGCTGCTGCTGCACGACGAGGAGCTGCCGCCGTCCGTACCCGACGCGCTCCCGCAACTGTTGCTGGAACAACTGCCGCACCCGCCGCCGCACGACGCGCTCCCGTTCGCGTTGTCGCCACGCCGCCGCCGTTGCAACGTCGCCGCAGCGGCCGGTGCCATGCCGAGCACCTCCCACACCAGGTGTCCCTCGACCTTGCCGAGCAACCCGTGGAAAGCCACCATCGCGAGCCGGTTGTTCGTCGTCGCCACGCCGCCGAGCCGCTTCACCGCCGCCCGTCCGGACGCGGTCAGCGGTCGCGCGGCGCGCCCGACCAGGACGGCGAGCAGGACGGTGCAGAACAGCGCCGCCGCGATCGTCCCGAACTCCAGCACGTCGCCGATGCCCAGTGCCACGATCGCGATCCCGCCGAAGACCAGCACCCGGCGCGCCGTCAGCACCTTCGAACGCCGTGCCGAGGGCCGCACGAAACCGCGTTCGACCAGGTGCGACCGCAACCCGTCCGCCTCGGCACCGCGCGCGGTCCACGTGATGACCTCGCCCAGCTTCCGAGGCAGCGACTGGAGCGCGGAAGCCTGCAACGGCGTCCACGAGCGGTGCGGCGCGTGCACGGCGCTCACCAAGCCCGCGCGCGAGATCCGCACCGCGCCCGACTCGACCAGCGACACCACCGCCACCTCGGCGGCCCGTCCCGGCCCGCCGGCCAGGAATGCCTCCTCCTCGGGGCGGAGATCAGCCGCCGAACCCGCCGAAGTCGGTGTCCACGAAGTCGCCACCGTCGTCCCCTTCCAGCCACTGCGAGGCCAACCACCCGCCGGCGAGCCAGCCGCCCGCCACGAGCAACCCGTTGCGCTTCCGCCAGCGCTGCGGCTCGACGACGACCGCCGGCCGCCTGCGTCGGGGAACCGCCTGCTCGGACGCTTCGACGTAGGCGATCGGTTCCGCCGTCTCGCCGTCGAACACGGCGGTGTCCGCGCGGCGCTCCCCGGGCTCCGGCGGTGCGGCGGCGGCGGGGCGCACGAGGCCGTAGCGCGCGGTCACCTCGGCCGGGTCGACCGGGGCGAGCCCCGCCGTGGCCTCCTCGTACGCCCGCGCGCCGTGCCGGGTGCGCACCGGCGGCGGACCCAGCACCAGCAGCACCGCCACCAGCCCGGTCACCGACGGCACGGCGGCGACCAGCCAGCCGGCCGGGGCGGTGGCCACCCCCACCACCAGGACGGCGAGCACGGGCAGCTCGGCGAGCACCGCCCGGACGAGCCTGCGGCGCGGCGACACCAGCAGTCCCGCCGCGACCAGACCCCGGCCGATCCGCCGCGCGGGCCCGCTGGTCGAGACCTCCACGAGCAGCCCGTCCAGCTCGCGCGGTCGGTCCAGGCGGGCCAGCAGCACGTCCTGAAGTGCCGTCGTCGCACCGGGTGCCGGTGCGGGCACCGCGCTCACCGCCCCACCGGACAGCCGGGCCCGGTTGTCCGCGACCAGCCCCGCCACCGCCACCTCGGCCGCCCGGACCGGGCCGCCGCCGAGGAAACCGACCTCCTCGAACGTGAGCGGTCGGGCCGGTGCGGAGCCGGTGACCCGCTTCAGCCACAGGCCGAGCAGGACCGAGAGCACCAGAACCGGGCCGTACCACCACAGGAACGCCATGTCGCCCAGCCTAGGAGCCGCGAGCCGGCTAACCGCCGCCTCCTCCACCACCACACCCGCCGCCGCCACCGCCGCACGACGACCCGCTGCTGCCGCACGACGAGGACGAACCACCGCCGCACGACGACCCGGTGGCGATGAACCCGCCCCCGGCACCACTCGCGCCGGCCCGTGCCACGCGGCTGGGCGGGCGGGATCGCGCCGCGGCGCGCAGCGGGATGTTCGGGTGCGCGTTGAACCCGCCGAGAGCGACGGACCAGACCTCGTCGGCCTGGCCGGCCACCCCTCCACCCCAGGGGTGCCCGCCTGCGCGAGCCCGGCCCACCGCGCTGTTGCCCAACGCGGTGAGGGTCACGTACCTCGACTTGCGGAACAGCCAGATCAGCACGCCGGTGAGCACGAGTTGCAGCGTCAGCCAGCCGACCGGCGCGCCGATCACCAGCCCGTTCACCCAGCGCACCACGCCGATCACGAACAGCAGCACCATCGGCAGCGCGCTGCGGCCCACCAGGCGCTTCGCCACTCGCGGCGGCACCAGGTAGCCCCGGTCCACCAGGCTGTCGCCGATGACGCCGGCCACGCCCTGGTCGGACACGGAGGTGATCAGCAGCGTGAGGGTGCGGTAGCGGTAGCGGGTGGCGTCGGCGATGACGGCCTGGTCCACCGGGTCGTGCGCGGTGGGGGTGCCGACCACGCTCACCGAGCCGTTGCGGGCCGGGCGCAGCGCCTTGGCCGCGATCAGCGACGCGACGGAGGTTTCCACCACCCGGCGCGGGCCGCCGGTGAGGAACGCGACCTCGTAGGGCCCGAGCACGCCTGCGGGGTCGCCTCCCCGCGTCCCCCGCAGGCGCACTCGGACGGCGATCGCCCAGACCGCGGTGACGGCCAGCGCGATCCAGTACAGCTCAAGGAATTCCGGGCCTGACAAACCCCACGGTCGCTCCACGGTCCACCCCCTGCGGGCCCCGGCGGACTCGCGGTCCGCGCCTGGGGGCAATCGTGTGCGTCAGGCCACACCCCGGCAAGAGGGTTTGAGCAAGCCTTAGGGTTGCCCCTCATCCCCCGTCAGGACGACGATGCGCCGTCCACGCCGCCGGAACCCTCACCGTCGGTGCCCTTGAAGATGCGCATGTTTCCTCCTGGTGTCGACGAACTCGTCATTCGGAGCAGCGCCTTCAGTCTGTCGGATCGCCGGGGTTCTCGACCAGACGCAAGCTGACGCTGTTGATGCAGTACCGCTGGTCGGTGGGTGTGGTGTAGCCCTCACCCTCGAACACGTGCCCGAGGTGGCTGTGGCAGGCGGCGCAGAGCACCTCCGTGCGCACCGTGCCCATGGCCCGGTCTTCCCGGAGGATCACCGAGTCCGCGGCGAGCGGGGAGAAGAACGAGGGCCAGCCGCAGTGCGAGTCGAACTTGGTGTCGCTGCGGAACAGCTCGGCCCCGCAGGCGCGGCAGGAGTAGACGCCCTGGGCCTTGGTGTCGGTGTACTCGCCGGTCCAGGCGGGCTCGGTGCCCGCGTCGCGCAGGACGGCGTACTCCTTGGGCGAGAGGATCTCCCGCCATTCGAGGTCGGAGCGGACCACCTTCGGGGTGGCACCGAGGACAGGTTCCATACCTCCACGTTAATCGAAGAACGTGGAGAGGATCTCGCCGAGCCCGAACCACACGCTGATCACCACGCCCAGCAGGATCAGCACCACCACCGCCACGGCGGTGAGCCTGCGCAGCCCACCGGCCCGGTTGGCGGAGTCGGCGAAGTTCTCCACGCCCGCCAGGTAGCCCTCGACGGTGAACCCGGGCGACTGGCGCTGCATCCGGTCCAGGTGGTCGGCGAACGCCCTGGTCTCCGGGTCGTGCGGGTCCAGACCGATGAGCTCGTCTTCCACGCTCGGCGTCCGGTCCTCGGCCCGGCGGGGCGGCCGGTCCTCCTCCGGGATGTCGGCGGCATGCGAACTGGCCATGCACCCAGGGTAATGGCCGCTTCAACCCCGGGAGACCAGGCGGAACGGACTTCTCCCCGGACCCGGGCGGTTCCCCCGGGACTGCGGCCGTTCAGCCCCGGAGCACGGCGGCCGGGCGGACCGCGCCGACCGGACGGCCGTGCCCGAGCACCGGGAACGTCGCCAGCTCCTCGGGCGCGGCCACGCCCAGCCGGCGCAGCGCCGCCACCAGCACGACCGCCCGCGCCCGGCTCGACCCGTCGGCGATCTTGCACGCCACGGCCTCGCCGGTGGGCAGCGCGATCGCGTAGACGCCCTCGGCCCCGTCCTTGGCGACCGCGCCGGGGATCGCGCGCATGAGCGCCGTCACGTCCCGGCCAGTGCCGCCGACCCACTCCGGGTGGGTGCTCATGGCGTGCGCGATCCGGCGTTCCGGCTCGTCGCCGGAGGTGGTCAACCGGGCGAACGCGCGGGCCAGCCCGACCAGGGAGATGCCGAACAGGGGAGCGCCGCAGCCGTCCACGCCCTCGGCACCGACGCGCTCGCCGGCCAGCTCCTCCAGGGTCTCCCGGATCGCGGAGTGCAGCGGGTGGGCCGGGTCGAGGTAGCTGCCGGTCGGCCAGTCGTTGACCACGCAGGTGGCGAGCATCGCGGCGTGCTTGCCGGAGCAGTTCATGTAGACGGGGGCCTTGTCGCGGCCGGCGGCGAGGTGCGCGCGCAGCGCCGCTTCCCCGACCGGCAGGTCCGGCGTGCACCGCAGCGCGTCCGGGGTCAGGCCGGCGTCGGCGAGGATGCGGGTCGCGCCGGCGACGTGGAAGTCCTCGCCGGAGTGGCTGGCGCAGGCCAGCGCGAGCAGCTCGCCGTCCAGGGCCAGGCCGTGGCGCAGCATGGCCAGCACCTGCACGGGCTTGTTGGACGAACGCGGGTAGGTGACCTGCTCCGGCTGGCCGACCAGGAGTTCCGCATCGCCGCCGGGGCCCAGCGCGACGACCGACCCGTGGTGCACCGACTCCAGGAAATCGCCCCGCCACACCTCGGCGACCAGTTCGTGCGCCATCGTGCGCCCCCTCGTCCGTCCCTCGATCCGGTGAACTGCCAACTGTCGACAGTTAACAACATGAGGGCCGATCATGGTAGGAGACGTCGGTGACACCTCCCCTGCACCTCAGCCTGGCCGGTCAGGCCGTGGACGTGCTCCGCGAGCTGGTGCTGACCGGCGAGATCCCGTCCGGGGCGCGGGTCAACGAGGTCGAGGTGGCCGCCCGCCTGGGCATCAGCCGGGGTCCGCTGCGCGAGGCGATCCGGCACCTGGCGTCCGAGGGCGTGCTCGTCCTGGTGCCGCACCGGGGCGCGCACGTGCCGACCGCGACCGCTGCCGACGTGCGGGCCCTGTTCGAGCTCCGCGCCGCGCTGGAGTGCGCGGCGGCCGAACTCGCGGCCACCCGCCGGACCGAGGCGGACGTGGCCCGGCTGCGCGCGGTCTGCGCCGAGTCGCGGCGCTCCTACCAGGCGGGCGAGCGCTTTCCCTACCAACTGGACCTGGCCTTCCACCAGGCCCTCCTGGACGCCGCCCGCTCGCCGCGGATCGCCGAGCAGGTGCGGCTGGTGCAGCAGCGGGTGGTCCTGCTGCGCAGCGGCCTGCGCGACGACCCGCCGCACCAGCGGGCGTCGCTGGACGACCACGACGCCCTCGTCGCGGCCGTCGCCGCCGCCGACCCGGCCAGGGCCTCCGAGGTGATGCGCAAGCACCTGGCCCGGGTCTGCTCGCAGATGCTCACCGGCCTGCTCGGAGCCGAGGCCGACGCCGGCTGACCGCCGCGCCCGGTGCGCGCCGGACCCGCCGCGCTCAGTACGTCGCCAGGTGGTCCAGCAGGTGCAGGGTGGTCTCCTCGGCGGCCTCCTCCGGCACGAAGTGGCCCGCACCCGGGATCACCTCGAACCAGTACGGCCCGGTCGCCCAGCGCCCGGTGTCCTGCGCCGCCTCGGGCCCCACGACCCGGTCGTCCTCGCCCCACAGGAAGCGGGTGGGCACCGACACCGGCCGGAACACGCCGCTGAAGTCGTTGGCGCGGTACCAGTTCAGGGCCGCCGTCAACGCGCCCGGCTCGCTGAGCCTGCGCACGTACTGGTTCACCCGCTCCGGCGGGATCGCCGCCGGCCAGCCCGCCCGGAGCTGCGCCGCGTCGTCCGCCAACAGCTCCCGCTCCGCCACGCCCGGCGTGCGCAGGTGGTCCAGGCACGACCACCGCCGCTGCTGGTCCGGGTCGGTGCGCAGGGCGTGCGCCAGCGCGCCGGGGTGCGGCGCGGACACCGCGGTCAGCGTCCGGATCCGCAGCGGGTACCGGGCCGCGGCGATCCACGCCACGATCGCGCCCCAGTCGTGCCCCACCAGGTCGAACCGCTTCCACCCCAACGCGTCCGCGATGTCGCGCACGTCCCGCACCGCGTGCTCCAGCCGGTAGGCCGCCACCTCGCGCGGTCGCACGCCCGGCGAGTAGCCGCGCAGGTCCGGCGCGACCGCGCGGTAGCCGTGCGCCGCGAGGGCGCGCAACTGGTGCCGCCACTCGATGCCGCACTCCGGCACCCCGTGCAGCAGCAGCACCTTGCGCCCGGTCGCCGGTCCGGTCGCGATGGTGTCGAACGTGCCGGCGTCGGTCCGGACGCGCTCTCGGGTCAGGTCCGACTCGAAGACCGCGGTTCGTGATCGCATGCACTCATCGTGGCCGGCGGACCACGGAGAGTCCCTGGGGTGCGCACCCGAGGGCCGGGTGGGGGCAGCCCTACCCTCATCGGAGTGGCGCGTCCGGGTGTCGGCCGGCCTCGTTCAGCCCAGCGTCCCGGTGACCTTCGCGTGCCCCTTCAGCAGGTTCCGCGCGATCGTCCGGCGCTGGATCTCGTCGGTGCCCTCGTAGATCCGCAGGAGCCGGAGCTCGCGGTACCAGCGCTCGATCGGCAGCTCCCGCGTGTAGCCCATGCCGCCGTGGACCTGGAGCACCCGGTCCACGATCTCGTTGGCCTTGATCCCGCCGTACAGCTTGGCGATGCTCTGCGCCTGGCGGGAGTCGGCCCCCTGGTCGACCAGCCACGCGGCGTGCAGCACCAGCCAGCGCAGCGCCTCGATCTCCACCGCCGAGTCCGCCAACATCCACTGGATGGCCTGGTACTCGGCGATCGGCCGGCCGAACGCCACCCGGTTCCGGGCCTGCTCCACGGCCATCTCCACCAGCCGCTCGCACGCCCCGAGCGCCCGCGCGGGCAGCAGGTAGCGGCCCTGCCCGATCCACTGCATGGCCAGCCGGAACCCCTGCCCGACCTCGCCCAGCACGCTCTCCGGTGGCACCCGCACGTCGTCGAACACCAGCGCCGCCGGACCCCACTGGCCCATGGTCGAGATGGGCTCGGACCGCCAGCCCCGGTCCCGGTCGACCAGGAAGCAGGTGACCCCGCCGTCCGCGCCCTTCTCCTTGTCCGTCACCGCGAACACCATCACGAAGTCGGCCTCGTGGCCCTGCGTGATGAACGTCTTCTCGCCGTTGATCACCCACTCGCCGCCCTCCAGCCGGGCGGAGGTGCGGATGGCCTTGGCGTCCGAGCCCGCGCCCGGCTCGGTGATCGCGAAGCACGACACCCGCTCGCCGGAGATGGTCGGCAGCAGGTAGCGCCGGCGCTGCTCCTCGTTGCCGTGGAACAGGATGTTGTCGGCGTACCCGCCGAACCGGAACGGCACGAAGCTGCGCCCCAGCTCCTGCTCGACCAGCGCGGTCATCACCGCGCCGAGCCCCATCCCGCCGTACTCCCGAGGCGTGAGCACGCCGAAGAACCCGGCGGCCTTGGCCTTGTCCTGCAACCCGGTGAGCTCGTCCCGGCGCAACCCCGGCTCGCCCGCGCGTTCGCGGCGCAGCACCTCGGGCTCCAGCGGCACGATCTCCTTGCGCACGAAGGTGCGCACCCAGTCGCGGATCTCCCTCTGCTCCTCGTCGAGCGCGAAGTCCATGACGCCCCTCCCTCTCCGGCCCCCGGACCGGGAGCCACCGGCGGCGCTGCCGGTCGGTGCCGCGCACCGCGACCACCGGCCGGACCACCGGAAGTCGCCGCGCCACCCCCGGTGACCTCCTCGGCGAACGGTGTTAGTTTTCCAACGTAGGCGCGCACCCGAACCCGAGGCAAGAGGAGTCACCCATGCCCAGGACCCCGATCCTGAGCGCCTCGGGCATCCGGACCGCCGCCCTCGCCCTCGTCGACCGGGACGGGCTGGCCGGGCTGTCGATGCGCAAGCTGGCCGCCGAGCTCGGCGTGCGGGCGGCGTCGCTGTACGGGCACGTGGCCACCAAGGACGACCTGCTGCACGACCTGGCTGCCGGAATCCTGGAGGAGGTCGACGTCTCCGGCTTCGCCGAGGGGGACTGGCGGCACGGCCTCACCACGTGCGCCCGCTCCTACCGGGCCGCGCTGGCCGAGCACCCGAACATCGTGCCGTTCCTGGCGTACGGCCCGGCGCACCGCGAGACGTCCTCGCGCAGGCTCGACGTCGTGCGCGGCGGTCTGGTCGCCGCCGGCTGGGGCCGCCGCGAGGCCACCATGATCGCCGCGTCCCTGGTGTACCTCGTCCTGGGCGCGGCGCTGAGCTCGTTCTCCAGCGGCTTCTCCGGGGACCAGGCCCTCCACCCGGACCCGGGCCGGGCCGAGCCGCTGCCGTCCGTCGCGGAGGAACTCGACCACGACAGCTTCGAACTGGCGCTGGCCGCGTTCGTCGACGGCCTGGCCCTGCGCGTCCCCGCCGATCTTCGAGCGCCGCAGGTCGACGCGGGTTAGGCTCGCCGCGTGGCTGCGAAGGCTGTGGAGCTGACCGTCGGCGAGCGCGAGGTCCGGGTGTCGAACCCGGACAAGGTGTACTTCCCGGAGCGCGGCATCACCAAGCGCCAGGTGGTGGAGTACTACATCGCGGTCGCCGAGCCGCTGCTGGCCGTGCTGCGGGACCGGCCCACGACCCTCAAGCGGTACGTCGACGGGGTGACCGGCGAGGCGTTCTACCAGAAGCGGTTGCCCAAGGGCGCGCCCGACTGGGTGCAGACCGCGCGCATCGCGTTCCCGTCCGGCAGGCCGGCCGACGAGGTGTGCCCGACCGAGCCCGCCGTGCTGGCGTGGGCCGCGAACCTCGGCACCTTCGACTTCCACCCGTGGCCGGTCCGCCGGCCCGACACCGACCACCCGGACGAACTGCGCGTCGACCTGGACCCGCAACCCGGCACGGACTTCGGCGACGCGGTGGCGGTGGCGCTCGTCCTGCGCGAGGTGCTGGGCGAACTGGGCCTGACGGGCTACCCGAAGACCTCCGGCGGACGCGGCGTCCACGTGGCCGTGCGCATCCGGCCGGAATGGGACTTCATCGACGTCCGGCACGCCGTGATCGCCCTGGCCCGCGAGGTCGAGCGCCGAGCGCCGGACCTGGCCACCACGTCGTGGTGGAAGGAAGAACGCGGCGCGAAGGTCTTCCTGGACTACAACCAGGCCGCCCGGGACCGCACGATCGCCTCGGCCTGGTCCGTCCGGGGCACCCCGCGAGCGACCGTCTCGACCCCGGTGACCTGGGACCGGCTGTCCACAGTGGACCCGGACGACTTCGACGTGCTGACCGTGCCGGACTACCTGGCCGAACACGGCGACCCGCACGCCGACCTGGACGCGGAGGCGTTCGGCCTGGAGACCCTGCTCGACTGGTACGCGTCCGACGAACGAGGTGAACTGCCCTACCCGCCGGACTACCCGAAGATGCCCGGCGAGCCGCCGCGCGTGCAGCCGTCGCGGAAACGGAACTAGGTCACGAGGGTGCTCACGGCGGCGTCGGGGTCATCCTGAGGTCGGCCGGCAGGTGCAGCCAGGCGGTGGACTCGGCATCCCAGTCGGTCAGGAGCGCGGTGCCGTGCGGGGTCCTGACCGGTACGTGTTGTGCGGTGAGGAGGCCTGTCACGGTCAGGTGCACCGCGTCAAGGTCTTCGGCGGCACGGCTCCAGTGCACCCGGGCGCGCCCCTCGGACGAGTGCGGGTATCGGCGGACCAGGTGCTCGTAGTCGGCGGGTGAGTCGATGGTGAACAGCCGGACGCCGGTCGGGTCGAACGTGGTGGTGAACAGTCGCCTGCCGGGGCCGAACTCCGCCCCTTCTCCCCATTGCCACATGCTGGTGCCGCCGGGGAGGAAGGACGAGGTCCACAGTGCCCCGACCGGTTTGTCGGTGCGCGCGGACCCATCGGTCACGTGGACCGGGCGAGGTGTCGCGTCCTTCGTGAACCGCGCTTGGGGCGATCGCAATGACGTGTCGCCGAGTACGCCGGTCGACAGCCGTCGCAAGACGGCGGCGGCGGTGCCGTCGAGTTCCGGCGTGGGACGTGCGACGAACTCGTGCCGGGAATGCTGGAGCGATCCCGCGAAGACGATGTGCTCGTAGAGGTCCTCGTCGGTCAGGTCGGCGAGTTGTCGGACCGGGACGGCATCGCCGAAGAAGTCCCGCATGATCAGGCACAGCTCGATGAACACCGGGCTTCGAACCCTGTCGACGACATGATCGGCCACGAGTCGACCTCGCAGGTGCACCGGCGGTTGGCGAAGCCGACTGTAGTGCCGCGCGGGGAGCCACCAGGAACTGCCCTCGGCATAGCGGTCCGAGACTGGGTTCCGAGCCGAAATCCTTACCGTAAAGCGAGTCAGGCTCACAACTCGACCGCTGTCCTCAGTGGACCGGACGGGGCTGACTTGGCGCACTTGCGGATTGCCCCACTGGTCCAGATGCTTCTTGAACGTGTTCAGTACGTCGTTCCGCCACCCCGTGAAGCGCACGGTCCCGGAGCCGCTTCACCGGGGCTGTGTCCACTCGACACCGCGCCGCCGTCGGTCCACCAAAGAGGTACGGCTTGAAACGGTGTGTGCGGGGACCGGCCGATCGGCGGGGACGAGCGGTAGGGGTGGGCCGTGCGGACCGCCGAAGTGATCGGTCGGACCGATCACCTCCACCGAACTTTCCGCCCCGTGGGCGGAGATCGCGGCCGATCGGCGGCCGGCGCTTGTAGCGTTCGGGGTATGGAGTTCGTCATCCGTGTCGCGGCACCGCTTCCCCTTCTGCCACGCCTCCCGGTGGCCCGTCGGCGGGTACTGGCCCTCGCGGAGCGCGACGGTCTGCTCTGCCGGTGGTGCGGCTTGAAAGCCGACCTGGAGTGGCCCGTGGGGCACCCGGCCGCGCCGGTGGCGACCCGCGCCGGGTCCGGTGCCGAAGACCTGAGGTTGGCGCACCGCTTCTGCGACGACCCGGCCAACCGCAAGTTCGACCTCGAAGACCCGGCCGCCACGGTGCGGGTGCGCCGGGCGCGGCTGGCGTTCGCCGTGGAGGTGGCGCGGTCCCCGGGCGCTGCGCCCGCCCGCCGTTGGCGGCGCTTCGAGTGGGGCAGTGACGGGCACCGGACGACCGTCGCCCACCTGCGGTCGATGCTGCGCCTCGGCGTCCGGCCGGGGTTCGCGGACGTCGCGGCGGTGGTCGTGGGGCCGGTCGCGCGCGGCCTGTACCTGGCGCGGGTGCACCGGTGGTCGCACCGTCCACTGCCGACCGCCGCGCGCCGCCCGGTCGGGGTCCTCGATACCGACTGACTGCCCGAGGTCCATCGCACCCGACCTGTCGGCCGCATCCGACGACCGGAACCGTGCGGGCGGTGATCTCCGTTCGTCGCGCTCTGCCGCACCCTCGGCCTCGACGGCACCGTCGAGCGGTTCGCCGACGGCTCGCTGTCAGCGTCTCCGGGCGGTTGCCGGTGCCCTCGCCCGAGGTGCTCGGCTCGGGCGAGTTCGGCGACTGGGGCTAGGTCCACATGACGCGCCTGCACGGCACCGGCCTGGTCGACTTCGAACCTGCCGTGCGCGCCGCCCGCGAGTGCGAGCTCGTCGCCCCCGGCGTCTTCCTCACCCGGGGTGACCGGAACGCCAACACCGCGTTGCGCGCCGGGGACGGCCGTGCCGTCGACCCCCGCCGGGTCACGGCCTACGCGCTCCTGCACGTCTGCTCCGACCTCGCCTGGTACCTGCGCGAGGTCCCCACCGGCTCGACCACCTCGGACGACCTGGCGGAACACTGGTTTGGGCCAACCGGCTAGTTGTCGCAGCGGTTCGGCCGCGATCCGACTGCACCTCTCGTACCATGGACGGCGACGCTGGAGCGAGGGAGGTCAGCCATGGCGGGTGCGTACGTGGTGCGGTTCGTCGGCGGTCCCCTGGACGGGCGGGTCGACTCGGTGAGCACGCCCCCCGAGGCCCCCAAGCCGACGCTCACCCACGTCCACCTCCACGGCGGGCCGAAGATCGTGCACCACTACGACCTCCAGTACGCCGTCGAGTACGGCTGCGAGTACCGCCTCCGCGTCGAGGACTGACCTCCGGGGAGGGCGGGGCGGGATCGGGGGAGTCCGCCGCCCGGTGCCGGCGAGGCGTGAGATCGCTCTCATCTTCGCAGGGTCCACTGTGGACGGTAAATGGCCCGGCGGTCGTCTCGTTCGGGTTGTCGGGAGCTGTCGCCGGTGGTCCTGCGGGCCTGCGTGCGCGCGTCGGTCGACTGCCGCTCACAGTCCACAGTGGATGGTTGAGGTCGTCGCGCGGTCGTGCCGGCGCTCGCCACCCGCCGGGCCCGCAGCGGGTGCCGCGTTCGCCGGCCCGCGGAATTGTCGGTGCCGTAGGGCAAGCTGCACGCGACGGAACATGATCGGCAGTGGAGGTGCCCGATGGCGAAGGCGAAGCAGAGTTCCTTGTCGGCCGAGGACCTCGACCACCTGCGCGGGGAACTCGCCGCGGGCCGCCCGCCCGCGGTGTGGTTCACCTCGGCGGCGGTCGGCGTGGAGGCGGGCAGATCGGCGAAGGTGCTGGCGTTCACCGACCCGCCCGAGGGCGACTACATCCAGGTGCGGCCGACCGGTGAGAAGGACGAGCTGTCGTTCTCGCCGGCGGAACTCACCTTGGAGAAGCCCGCGCCGCGCCGCAAGACCCCGCCGGCTCCCCCGGAGCCGGAGCCCGCCGCGCCCGCGCCGACCCCGGTCGAGCACATCTACAGCCCGGAGCCGAAGCCCGCGCCCCCGAAGCCCGCACCCAAGCCCGCGCCCGCCCCGGCCGCGCCCCCGGCGCGCGCCGCCGGCCGCAAGCAGCCCAAGCCCGCCGAGGTGACGGTGACCCTGACCTCCACCGCCGAGGGGGAGTGGACCGTCGACGTGCAGACCGGCGCGAAGCGGGTGCTCAAGAACGCCCCCGTCGCGGCCTCGGCGGTCGCCCAGGCCGCGAAGCTGCTGCTGCCGGAAGTCGACGAAGCGGTGGAGACGGTTTTGAGTGCCGCTCGGGAACGCCACTTGGCCCGCGTCGAACAACTCCGGGCGGAGTTGGCGGAGGCGCAACGCGCATTGGATGAGCTGACCGGCTGAAATGCGGCCACGTAGTGCGACATCCTGATGACAAATGTTCCGCGATCGGGTGACGACCCTTCCCACGCTCGGCGGTAGGGCGCACCGTAGGGGCCGTCATACCGTGCCACTAACTGGATGCCCACGCGATCACGGGAGGCCATGATGGCGGTAGAGATCACGACCACGGAACAGGTTCCGGCGGCTGGTAGCTGCGGCTGCTGCGGCGGCTGCACCGGACCCGGCTGCGGGTGCTGCTCAAGCTGTTAACTCCGCATGGCCGACGACCCCCGAGGCGGTTGCCCCGGGGGTCGTCGCAGGTCCGTGGGCGGAAAAGTCGGAAATGCGCCTACCGGTCCGCCGCGCGAAATGGATTTATAGCGAACAAATACGCCGGGGCGACCGGATCGACATTGAGCCTTTTTCATCCTGGTCTGGATGTGTTGGTACGCAAGGAATGTCGGTCACAAACCGGCAGCGGTCGGCGGGTCGGTGTCCGGACATGGCGA
>NZ_JBFABG010000032.1:0-8227 GCF_040640215.1 Actinosynnema sp. NPDC023587
AACAACCGCGTCCAGTGGTTCGGGGACGGGCAGTGGCAACCGGCGTCGCCGATCGGGAAGTGGACCACGATGACCTGGCCGAACCACCCCGGCGGGGTGAAGCTGGAACAGATCCGGATTCTCTGAGCCGGCTCTGACAGCGGCCTGTCCGGTCAGCGCACCGGTCTGCCCACGGACGAGGGCGTCAACCACGGCCCGGTCCAGCAGTGCGGCGGGCCAGGCCCAGATCGTGGTGGAATGGGGACCGTCCCGGTGCTCGTGGGTGATGGCGTCGACCGTGAGCACGTGAATGGCGGGCCTGTGCGGTGGAAGCTGTAGACCCAGGCCGTCCGTCTGCGCAGGGCGAAGTATCGGGCGCAACTGCGCCGCCATCTCGCGCCACCGGTCGGCGTCCTTCCATGGCACAGCCGTCGCGCACCGCACGGCGTGCTCGTTGACGGCGACATGAGCCGCCGGCCACGGCGGTTTGGGCAAACCGGCCAGTAAAGCTTTGTCAGGTGGTGTCAGCCTGGGATTTCCGGTGGCTGTTTGTGGTCTTGACGGGTTGTCGACAGGTGTGGCAGCGGCCGGTTCAGGTGGCGAGTAATCGTTGGAGTTGGCACAGGACGGCGTAGAGGGTCAGCCCCGCGCAGGCACCCCGGATGAACGCCCACTGCGAACGGGTCATCGGCACCATCCGACGCGAACTCCTCGACCACATCCTGGCCCTAGGGTCGATACACAGGCCGAACGGCTTATGGTGACCACACTCGAACAAGTGCCGCCGAACAAAGACTCGCACTGGTCGACCCGGTCGATGGCACGGGCCACGGGCATGTCCCAGACTGCGATCTCCCGGATCTGGCGGGCTTTCGAACTCAAACCGCACCTGGTGCAGACCTGGAAGCTGGCCAACGACCATCATCAAAATGGAGATCGCCCCTATCCGCGCGGCGTCGAAGGGTGGTCCGCGCTGGGACGACTCGATGACCTCCGAGGCACGCAAGGCCTTCCCGAACCTCCTGCTCTGCCTCTTCCACCACAAGCAGGTCGACCGCAAACCGACAGGCGACGATTTCGAGGTCGAGGACCTGGTCGAATGGAAGACCGCGCGAGACCGGACTGGAGGCAGACCTGAGTCTCCTGACCGACGACAACCTGGAGGGCGTGCTCCAAGCCGCCGTGGTCAGGGTGGTCAAGGAGACCAGGACCGAAGTCCTCGACGCGATTGGGCGGCTCGAAGAACTCGGCGAGGAGACCGTCGACCGGCCCTACATCGACCTCGACGCCGTGGCCTCGCTAGCCGAGTCCGCGCAGTGCTCGAACACCTCCCTGCCTCGGCCGCGACGCTGCGCGACTCCTCCCGGGCACTCGGGCATCTTCCCGACAGCGCCGAGATGCTGTACTTGTCGTCGAGGCGACTCGCCGAAGTGCCCGACTACGTCGGCATGCTCACCAGAGCCGTCGACGAACTGCCCGAGCAGATCGCGAGCCTGCGCCACGCCCTCGCTCCATTGGAGGACCACGGTTCGACCCTCGGGTCTACTCGAACGACCTCGCCGACACGAGCCGGTCGATCCACAGCGCCCTGCACACCATGAACTCCCACACACCCGACCGCGGCCACCTCGCCGCAGTGGACGCGGCGACCAAACGCCTGATGGACGCGTCGAAACACTCGCCGAGAACATCGACGCCATGGAAACGCGGCCGACCTCGCACTCCACGCCACCACACGCCGACCACCGGACCGGCTCACGTACGCCCTCTGGGGCATGTTCGTCGGCGCGACCATCGTGATCGCGATCGTCGTCATGATCTGGCCCAGCGACGCGACACCACAGGCCGATCGCACGACGAGACGCCATCGCCCTGGCTTCCAGGCCAGGCGCATAGGGCGACCGCGTGACCTGCCCGCGCGAAGTCCGACCACTACTCCACGCCCCGACCGAGTGGAGCAGCGCGTCCCCACCTGCAGTTGGTTCGACAGCCGGTAGGGCAGGCAGGCGGCTTCGTCCATCTCGACCAGTCAACGACACATGGCGACTGCCTCGGTCACGTTCGCCAATGCTCCGGCCCGATCACCCGACTCCGACTGTTGGATGGGCCAAGCGAGTGTTCGCCATCAGGCGAACATCCGCTCATGCCGCTGACGGAGCGGTGTACGACGTCCGCCCGTGTCAACGATCGGACGGTGGACCAGGGAAGATCCGCCTATCCTGCCGGGGTGATCGAAATCGGTTCACGGGCGCGTGTACTGCCTCCGCCGCCGCATGCCGTCTGGCAGTCGCTCGCAGAACCCCGCAGGCCAGGATCCCGACCGTGGCTCGACCTGCTCCCCGACGAGGTCGACCCCGGGATCCTGGACGCGGAGAAACCAGGCCGGGTCGTGTGGTCATCGCTGTGGCCGAGCCGACCCGACGACCAGGTGCACTTCACGCTCACGGGCTCCGGAAACGCGGGAACCCTGCTGAGGTTCACCCTGCTCACTCCCAC
The DNA here is from genome assembly GCF_040640215.1 of Actinosynnema sp. NPDC023587. Taxonomy (NCBI): domain Bacteria; kingdom Bacillati; phylum Actinomycetota; class Actinomycetes; order Pseudonocardiales; family Pseudonocardiaceae; genus Actinosynnema; species Actinosynnema sp. NPDC023587. The sequence continues at coordinate 2,476 of NZ_JBFABG010000032.1, forward strand.
CGAACCCCCAGACCCGAGCAAGACCGGACACCTCCGGCGGCGACTCAACCACCTGCTGTTCGCCGACCTCCGCCTCTCCTACGGCCAGTAGGCAAGACCCCCGCCGAACGTCCGCTACTACCGCGAGCCACCCGTTCGAAACGTCCGCTTCTGCCGATGGGCGGATGTTTGGACAGGGGACCCGGCGCTGTTCAGCGCGCCAAGCTCGGCGTTGTGAGCAGTGGCCCGGTCTGGCAGCGCCGTCCAGGCTTCCGAGTCGCGGTCGCGTTGCGGCGGGTGTCGCGAGACGAGTACGACATGGCGGGCTCGCGGGGCGTTCAGCTCGCGATACGGGCCCGTGCCCACATCGCGAGACGTTCGGTGACCCAGCCGTCCATCAGCCTGATGAGCCGACCCCGGTACCGCCACAGTCCCGGCGGCCCGGGTCGGGGCGTAGCAGGTGGGTGAGGTCGGTCGGCACCTCGCCGTCGAACGGGCCGGTCACGAGCCACGGGAGTGTCGCCCAACCTGGTCCAGTACTACTTCCCTACCAAGGAGAAGCTGCCGCACGGCGGACTGGTGCGCATGCGCGCGGCCATGACGCGCCGACTGCGCGACCGCCTGGCCGAGACCGTCGAGACCGCCGATGCGGTACGCCGCACCCGGCTGATCCTGCGCGAGCTACTGCCCCACGACCCGGCCAGCGGACCTGTACCGCGTGCACGCCGCGCTCGCCCTCACCGCCCCCGCCTTGGCCGCCGACCCGCACACCGCCGGCCCCGACCGGATCCACCCCGAACTCACCGGCCTGATCTCCACCGCCCAGGATGCCCGCGCACGCCGATCCGCACCTGACGGGGGGTGGCGCTGTTCGGCGCGGCCACCGGCCTGTCCGCCTACGTCATTTCCGGCTACCTCACGCCCGAGCAGGCCGCCCGAGCGCTCCACTGGCTGTGGTTGTGCGGCGACGTGGACGGCCGCAGCGCCCGCACCGGGTTCCACAATGGCCGAATCACATTCGACGTCGGAAGGGACCTCGTGGGCGGGCACATGCAGATCGGCGAGGTGGCCGAGCGGACCGGCCTGTCGCTGCGCACGATCCGCTACTACGAGGAAGTCGGCCTGGTCGTGCCCAGCGACCGGAGCCAGGGCGGGTTCCGCCTGTACCCCGAACCCGACGTCGACCGCCTCCAGGTGATCAAGCGCATGAAGCCGCTGGGCTTCCAACTGGAGGAGATGCGCGAACTGCTCGCGTTCCTCGACACCCTCTCCGCCACCGACGACCGCGACAAGCACCTCGACCGCCTCGCGGCGTTCCACGCCGCAGCCGAGGAGCGCTGCGAGGACTGCGTGCCCACCTGCGGATCGCCGAGGACTTCGCCGGCGCTCTGCGGGCCCACCTGCCCGGCGACTGAGCGCCCAGGACCGGGTCAATTTCGCCATGGTCGCACTCTCACGTAACGTGAGAGTGTGACCATGGCTCGAACCTCCGCCCCTCCGCCGACCCTCGCCCCCGACGCGCTGCGCGTCATCGCCCTGGGCGGGCTCGGCGAGATCGGCCGGAACATGACCGTGTTCGAACACGAGGGCAAGCTGCTCATCGTGGACTGCGGCGTGCTGTTCCCGGAGGAGCACCAACCCGGGGTGGACGTGATCCTCCCGGACTGGAGCCACTTCCGGGACCGGGTGTCCGACGTGGTCGCGGTCGTGCTCACCCACGGCCACGAGGACCACATCGGCGGGGTCCCCTACCTGCTGCGCGAACGCCCCGACATCCCCATCGTCGGCTCACGCCTGACCCTGGCCCTGTTGACGGCCAAGCTCGTCGAACACCGCATCACCCCGGTGACGGTGGAGGTCCAGGAAGGACGGCGGCTCTCCCGAGGACCGTTCGACCTGGAGTTCCTGGCGGTCAACCACTCCATCCCCGACAGTCTGGCCGTCGCGATCCGCACCGCCGCCGGGCTCGTGCTGCACACCGGCGACTTCAAGATGGACCAGTTCCCGCTCGACGGGCGCATGACCGACCTGCGCGGCTTCGCCCGCCTCGGCGAGGAGGGGGTCGACCTGTTCCTGGTCGACTCCACCAACGCCGACGTGCCCGGCTTCACCACCGCCGAGCGCGACCTCGCCCCGGCGATCGACGAGGTGTTCCGCACCACCCCGCGCCGCGTCATCGTGTCCAGCTTCGCCAGCCACGTGCACCGCATCCAGCAGGTCCTCGACGCCGCCCACACCCACGGCCGCAAGGTCGCCTTCGTCGGCCGCTCGATGGTCCGCAACATGGGCGTGGCCACCGAACTCGGCTACCTCAAGGTTCCCGACGGCCTCGTGGTCGACATCAAGCGCATGGACCGGCTGCCACCCCGCCAGGTGACGCTGATCTGCACCGGCTCGCAGGGCGAACCGATGGCCGCGCTGTCCCGCATGGCCGGCGGCGACCACTCGATCCAGGTCGAGGAGGGCGACACCGTCCTGCTGGCCAGCTCGCTGATCCCCGGCAACGAGAACGCCATCTACCGGGTCATCAACGGCCTGATCGACCGCGGCGCGAACGTCGTGCACAAGGGCAACGCCAAGGTGCACGTGTCCGGCCACGCCAGCGCCGGCGAACTCGTCTACTGCTACAACATCGTCCAACCGGCCAACGTGCTGCCCGTGCACGGCGAGGCACGGCACCTGCGCGCCAACGCCGAACTCGCCGTCAAGACCGGCGTGCACCGCGACCGCGTGCCGATCGCCGCCAACGGCCACGTCGTCGACCTCCAGGACGGCCGGGCGCGCATCACCGGCAGGGTCGAGATCCACAACGTCTACGTCGACGGCCAGACCGTCGGCGGCGTCACCGAAGCCTCGCTGGCCCAACGCCGCACCCTGGGCGAGGAAGGCGTCATCACCGTCGTCGCCATCGTCGACGCCGACTCCCGCCGCCTCGCCGAACCCCCGGACTTCATCGCCCACGGCTTCGAGCACGACACCTCGACCTTCGTCCCCACGACAGCCGCCATCGAGAAGGCCCTCGCCGGCGCGGCCGAGCGCAACGTCACCGACTTCGAGGAACTCGAACGGCTCATCGCGCGCGAGGTGCAGAACTGGGCCTTCCGCACCCACCGCCGCCGACCCGTCGTCATCCCCGTCGTCATCGAGGCGTAGCGCGCCAGGCACCGGTCTCGGCTTGAGCGATTGCGCCGGCGGATTCACGAGGGAATGGCGGCGCTCTGTCCAGCAGGGGTAGTCGGTGCCATCGGGGTGAGGTCGTGCTCGCGCTGCACCGCGAGCACACGGCCCCGGACGGCCGCCGCGGAAGGTGCCTACGGGCGGCCTGGGGCCGACGAGGACCCGAGGCCGACGGGGGCCACACGCAGGTTCGGACGGGAGCGAGGGGACGACAACGCAAGAGTGACCGGTCCGCTCCCGCATCACGGGTTCCCCTGCGATCCGTACCCGATCCGGGCGGACGACGCCGACGCCCACTTCCCCGCCGAACGGCGGGAGGAACTCGGTGCCACCGTCCGCGACCCGTTTTGCCGCGTTGCCTCGCGGAACCCTCGTGCTCCACCCGCCCACACCGGCAGGTGCCCCCAGGCCGAGTAGTTAACGTTTTCGCTGGTCACGCGGCCGAGCTGCAGTAGTCACGACGCAGGGCAGCGGAGCTCGTCGGTACAGGCAGTCGACCAGGACAGCTTGTCCCAAGGAGCTCCGTTGCCCTCTCATTGTGTCCTGCCGCCTGCGCTGACGGCCATCACCCGCACGGTCACCGTGGCCGCGGGCCGGTTCGCTCCCGGGCACCTGGGGGAACTGACGCGGGTGGTCCCGTTCGAACTCGTCGACGCGATCCTGGAGGGAACCCGGCGCGTACAGCGTCGGTCACGGGACCTTGTGCCGCTCGCAAAGTCATTATTGCCGGTAGAGCGGGCACTTGCGATGTTGGGAGCTGTCCGGGTGATCCCGGCTTTGCTGTACAAGGTTGCCCGGAAGCCGCTGTCCGTACCGTCAGTGTCCCCCGCCGCCCAGGCCTAAAGCCTCCTCGCGGCGGACTTCCTCCACCTCGACACCGTGCTTGGCAGGCGGTTCTACGCGCTCCTGTTCCTTGAACACGGCACCCGCCGCCTGCACGTCACCGACGTCACCACCCACCCGACCCGAGCATGGACCATGCAACAGGCCAGGAACCTCGCTGTCGACCTCGGAACGCGTCTGGAGTCCTCGCGCTTCCTCCTCCGCGACCGCGAGTACGGCCGGGCGTTCGACGCAGCCTTCCTGGCCGACCACCTGTGCGTCATCACCAATGCGCCATGGGCACCTCGGGGAAACGCCCACTGCGAACGGGGCATCGGCACCCTCCGACGCGAACTCCTCGACCACCTCCCGATCCCGGGCGAGAGCCACGCACATCAGATCCTCACGCCCTACGAAAACCACCGCAACCGCCACCGACCCCACCAGGCCCGCGACCAACCACCACCCGAGGACCAACAACACCCCGCCGCAGGACACGACCTCGACACCCGCAGACTGCGCCGCACCGCACCCTGAGCAGACTCATCAACTGAGTACGGCCATCACCCGGAAGGACGTCCGGGCCAGGGCGTCGTCGAACGCATGATCGGATCTCATGCCGTGATCCCACTTGACATAGTTTGGGTTACCAACCAAACTCGTAGTAGTGGGTAATACCAACCAAAACGTCCGTGGCGAGAACTACGTCGAGGTGACCGCTGAGTGGAAACCCTGATCACCACCGCACGCGCGGTCCGAAACCGAGGTGAAGGAGCACGCAGTGCCCGAGCCCCTCGAAGCCGAACTCGCTCCGGTGGCCGCACGCCTGCAACAGCAGACCGAGGAGCTGGTGGCCGCGCAGTTGCGGGTGATCGGCGGGATCGGCCAGTACCGCGTGGTTCCCCCGTCGGAACTCCGGCCGTCCGCGCGCCGCAACGTCGTCCGCGTGGTCGCCGCCTTCCACGGCGAGGAGGACCTCCCGGGCGATGTGGCGGAGGACGAGCGGGAGACCGGGCGACGCCGGGCGCTGCAACGCATACCCCTCACCGACGTGCTGGCCGCCCACCGAAGAGGTATCGCGTTGCTGCGCGACGAGTTTCTCCGAATCGCCCGGAACCACGGCATTTCCACCGACGCCGTGCTCGTCGGTATCCAGCGGATCTGGCAACTGGGCGACCACTACGGCAACGTGCTCCTCGCCGGTTACCGCGAAGCCGAACTCGATCTCACCCGTCGCGAGGAGCAGCGGCGGACGACCCTGCTTGCCTGCCTGCTGGAAGGCACGATGACCACCGACCAGGTGGCAGTGGCGGGGGCCGGGTTCGGGCTCACCACCGAGCACGACTACTGGGTGCTGCGGGCCCGGTCCGCCGGCACCGACCCGGTCGAGCTGGCCCGAGTGCTGGAACGCGCGGCCGGTGCGCAGGGCACGACCCTGATCGCCCCCTACGGCGGTGACGTGGCGGCCGTGCTCTCCCGCCCCGTCATCGGCGCGCTGACCGACGACATCGCGGTCGGGCTGGCCGGCCCGGCCGGCCTGTCGCAGTTGCGCGCGAGTTTCGCCGAGGCCACGCAACTGCTCAAGGTAGCCGTCCTGTTCGGCCACCGCGGGATCGTGAACCGCCGGCGCATAGCGCTGCAATGGGCCGTGGCGAACGAACCCGAACTGGGGAAGTACTTCCACACCCGCTACGTCGAACCGGTGGAGGCGGAGAGCGCCATGGGCGAGGTCCTGCTCGCCAGCGTCGAGACCTACCTCTCCCGGCGGCGGTCG
>NZ_JBFABG010000033.1:0-1451 GCF_040640215.1 Actinosynnema sp. NPDC023587
GGTGGTCCGGTTCGGTTCTTTCAGAACCGCACAGTGGATGCGTAGCATGTTTGTGAGCAAGTCCTCGGCCTATTAGTACCGGTCAACTCCAGCCGTTACCGGCCTTCCATCTCCGGCCTATCAACCCAATGGTCTGTTGGGGGCCTTAACCCACGAAGGGTGGGATACCTCATCTAGGAACAGGCTTCCCGCTTAGATGCTTTCAGCGGTTATCCCTTCCGAACGTAGCCAACCAGCAATGCCCTTGGCAGGACAACTGGCACACCAGAGGTCCGTCCGTCCCGGTCCTCTCGTACTAGGGACAGCCTTCCGCAAGTATCCTACGCGCGCGGCGGATAGGGACCGAACTGTCTCACGACGTTCTAAACCCAGCTCGCGTACCGCTTTAATGGGCGAACAGCCCAACCCTTGGGACCTACTCCAGCCCCAGGATGCGACGAGCCGACATCGAGGTGCCAAACCATGCCGTCGATATGGACTCTTGGGCAAGATCAGCCTGTTATCCCCGGGGTACCTTTTATCCGTTGAGCGACCACGCTTCCACAAGCCATGGCCGGATCACTAGTTCCGACTTTCGTCCCTGCTCGACCTGTCGGTCTCACAGTCAAGCCCCCTTGTGCACTTGCACTCGACACCTGATTGCCAACCAGGCTGAGGGGACCTTTGAGCGCCTCCGTTACTCTTTGGGAGGCAACCGCCCCAGTTAAACTACCCACCAGGCACTGTCCCTGATCCGGATCACGGACCGAGGTTAGACATCCAGTACGACCAGAGTGGTATTTCAACGACGACTCCACACCGACTGGCGTCGACGCTTCACAGTCTCCCACCTATCCTACACAAGCCGAACCGAACACCAATACCAAGCTATAGTAAAGGTCCCGGGGTCTTTCCGTCCTGCCGCGCGTAACGAGCATCTTTACTCGTAGTGCAATTTCGCCGGGCCTGTGGTTGAGACAGTCGAGAAGTCGTTACGCCATTCGTGCAGGTCGGAACTTACCCGACAAGGAATTTCGCTACCTTAGGATGGTTATAGTTACCACCGCCGTTTACTGGCGCTTAAGTTCTCAGCCTCGCCCCGAAGAGCTAACCGGTCCCCTTAACGTTCCAGCACCGGGCAGGCGTCAGTCCGTATACATCGTCTTGCGACTTCGCACGGACCTGTGTTTTTAGTAAACAGTCGCTTCTCGCTGGTCTCTGCGGCCGAGAAATCCTAGCCCGCAAGGGGCTTCAAATCCCCCGGCCCCCCTTCTCCCGAAGTTACGGGGGCATTTTGCCGAGTTCCTTAACCACAGTTCGCCCGATCGCCTCGGTATTCTCTACCTGACCACCTGTGTCGGTTTGGGGTACGGGCCGCATGAACACTCACTAGAGGCTTTTCTCGACAGCATGGGATCACTCTACTTCGCCTCAATCGGCTATGCATCACGTCTCAGCCTTCACGCAGCACG
>NZ_JBFABG010000033.1:1543-3133 GCF_040640215.1 Actinosynnema sp. NPDC023587
TTGGGCGGTTAGTATCACAAGGTTCGCCATGGGCGCGTTCACACGGGTACGGGAATATCAACCCGTTGTCCATCGACTACGCCTGTCGGCCTCGCCTTAGGTCCCGACTTACCCTGGGCGGATTAGCCTGGCCCAGGAACCCTTGGTCATCCGGCGGCAGAGTTTCTCACTCTGCTTTCGCTACTCATGCCTGCATTCTCACTCGTCCAGCCTCCACACCTGGATCACTCCGGCGCTTCGATGGCTGAACGACGCTCCCCTACCCATCCAGACATAATCTGAATGACACGGCTTCGGCGGTGTGCTTAAGCCCCGCTACATTGTCGGCGCAGGACCACTTGACCAGTGAGCTATTACGCACTCTTTAAAGGGTGGCTGCTTCTAAGCCAACCTCCTGGTTGTCTGAGCGACCCCACATCCTTTCCCACTTAGCACACACTTAGGGGCCTTAGCCGGTGTTCTGGGCTGTTTCCCTCTCGACTACGAAGCTTATCCCCCGCAGTCTCACTGCCGCGCTCTCACGTACCGGCATTCGGAGTTTGGTTGATTTCGGTAAGCTTGTGGGCCCCCTAGACCATCCAGTGCTCTACCTCCGGCACGAAACACACGACGCTGCACCTAAATGCATTTCGGGGAGAACCAGCTATCACGGAGTTTGATTGGCCTTTCACCCCTAACCACAGCTCATCCCCCAGGTTTTCAACCCTGGTGGGTTCGGGCCTCCACGCGGTCTTACCCACGCTTCACCCTGGCCATGGCTAGATCACTCCGCTTCGGGTCTAGACCACGCGACTACACCGCCCTGTTCGGACTCGCTTTCGCTACGGCTACCCCACACGGGTTAACCTCGCCACGCAGCACTAACTCGCAGGCTCATTCTTCAAAAGGCACGCCGTCACCCCTAAAGGCTCCGACGGATTGTAGGCACACGGTTTCAGGTACTATTTCACTCCCCTCCCGGGGTACTTTTCACCTTTCCCTCACGGTACTAGTCCGCTATCGGTCACCAGGGAGTATTCAGGCTTAGCGGGTGGTCCCGCCAGATTCACAGCGAATTTCACGAGTACGCTGCTACTTGGGAACACTACAAAGAGACACCGGGTTTTCACGTACGGGACTCTCACCCTCTACGGCCGCGCTTTCCAGACACGTTCCGCTAACCACAGTGTTTTCTGACTCCTTGCCAATCCGGCAGAACTGGCCAGTAGGTCCCACGACCCCGCACACGCAACCCCTGCCGGGTATCACACGAATACGGTTTAGCCTCTTCCGCTTTCGCTCGCCACTACTCACGGAATCACGGTTGTTTTCTCTTCCTGCGGGTACTGAGATGTTTCACTTCCCCGCGTTCCCTCCACACGCCCTATGTGTTCAGGCGCGGGTGACCCCACATGACTGAGGCCGGGTTTCCCCATTCGGACATCCTTGGATCACAGCTCGGTTGACAACTCCCCAAGGCTTATCGCAGTCTCCTACGTCCTTCATCGGCTCCTGGTGCCAAGGCATCCACCGTGTGCCCTTAACAACTTGCCACAAAGATGCTCGCATCCACTGTGCAGTTCTCAAAGAACAACCAGACACCACCCCGCA
>NZ_JBFABG010000034.1:0-1082 GCF_040640215.1 Actinosynnema sp. NPDC023587
TGTACTGACTCGTGACGTTGTTGACACTTAGGTGGTCAGTCGGGTGATGGGTGGCTGGCCGCCGAGGGCGCTGTGGGCTCGTCGGGTGTTGTAGTGCGCGACCCAGTCGGGCAGGGCGGTCAGGCGTTGTGGGTTGGAGGTCCAGGGGCGGGCGTAGGCGAACTCGTGTTGCAGGGTGCGGTTGAAGCGTTCGGCCTTGCCGTTGGTCCAGGGGCAGCCGGGTTTTGTGAAGCGGCGGCGGATGCCCAGCGCGACGCAGACCGCGATCCAGTTCGTGCCGCGGCGGTAGACCTTGGCGTTGTCGGTGAGCACCCGCAGCACGGTGACGCCGTGGTCGCGGAACCAGAGGGCCGCGCGGTGCAGGAACCCGGCGCAGGTGGGGTCCTTCTCGTCGGGGTGGGCCTCGACGTAGGCCAGGCGGGTGCGGTCGTCGACCGCGACGTGCAGGTAGTCGTAGCCGATGCCCCGGCCCCTGGCACGTTCGGTGCGGCCGTGCAGCCGCCATCCGCCGCCCTCGGGTATCCGGCCGAGTTTCTTGACGTCGACGTGCAGCAGGTCGCCGGGGTGGCGGCGTTCGTAGCGGACGCCGGTGTGCCGGCGCCGCACGGGCGTGCCGGTGATCGGGTCGGTCGCGGACAGCGGCGGGACCCCGCGTCGGCGCAGGACCCGGCCGATCGTGGAGGCGGGCAGCCCGAGCAGACCGGACAGGTGCACCGGACCCCGCCGCACCGCCCGTCGGGCGGCCAGGATGCGGTCCTCGACCTCGGCCGGAGTGCGGCGGGGGCTGTGGTGTGGGCGTGAGTCGCGGTCGACCAGGCCGGCGTCGCCTTCACTCCGGTGCCGGGCCAACCACTTGTGCACTGTGGCCCGGGAGATCCCGAGCTGCTCGGCGATACGGGCCGGTGACCACCCGGCCGCGCGGCGGGACACGATCAGCCTGCGGGCATGGATCGTGGTACGGGCATTACTGTGCACGTGAGGACCTCCGTGTGCCGATGGGATGCGTCAGACACATCCACTCCGCCCGGAGGTCCTCCCGTCTTCAACCCGACACGCCGTCAACAACCTAATTAGTCACTACA
>NZ_JBFABG010000035.1:0-1068 GCF_040640215.1 Actinosynnema sp. NPDC023587
GCGTTCTGGTCCACGTCCTTGACCAGCTTCTCGACCAGGTCCTCACGGTCGAAGCACTGCGCGATCGCCAACCGCAGTTCCTTGTTGTCCTTGAACAGCGGACGCGCCATGTTGAAGTCCACGTGCTCGTAGGTCTGCCCACCGGCCGCGTAGACCTCGAACGCGGAATCGCCGCGCAACTGCTGCGCCACGGCCGGGTCCGCCTGCGGGGCGATGACCACGACCTCCTTGTTCTGCAACTGCTGCGCCGCGGACTGCGCGTCGGTGTTGGTCTTGAGCACCACCTTCGACGCCGAGGGCTTCTCCCCCCACCACTTCGGGTTGCGCACCAGGACCGTCTGGTCCTTCAGATCAGAGGACTCGATCAGGTACGGACCACCCGAGAGCGCCACCGAGGCGTCGAACCCCAACCAGCCCTTGGTGTAGAACTCCGCGACCTTCTTGACCGTCTCGTCGTTCTGCGCCGGCGTCACCTTGGTGACGTCGGAGACACCGGACTTCTCCTCCAGCACGTGCGCCGGCAACAGGCTGTCACTGCCCACCTGCGAGAACAACGCCCGGTAGTCCGCGAAGGGCTTGTCCTTGAAGAACGACGTGGTGATCGTCTTGTCCTCGTCGGAGCACTCCAGCTTCTCGATGTTCTCATACCCCGTCGGCGAGGTGTCGAAGATCGACGCCTCCGACCCGTCCTCGCCCTTGGTCGTGGCCTTGCTCGTCGCCGCCAGCCACTTGAGGTGGAAGTCGTCGCAGTCGATCGGCTTCCCGTCCGACCACACCGCCGCCTTGTTCACCTTCCACTCGATGACCTGCGGCTCCGCCGAGGTGACCTTGATCGACTCCATCAGATCGCCGTCGATCTTGATCACGAACTTGCCCTCGACCAAGTCGGTGATGTACGGCGAAGGCTGCACGTTCGACAGCGCGATGGTGCTGGAGAAGTTGTTCGTCGCGCCGAGGTTGTTGTTGTAGTTGTGGAAGCCCTCTTCGATCGCCACCGCGATCTCACCGATGTCGTCCACCTTCGGACGCTTGAACAACTCGTCCTGACCACCGATCTTGCCGGGGTCG